>DATFLN010000001.1:0-15059 GCA_035267645.1 Gemmatimonadota bacterium
GAATTGCGTCGCCGTGGTGGGCGCCCAGTGGGGCGACGAGGGCAAGGGCAAGATCGTGGACGTCCTGGCCGAGCGGGCCGACATCGTGGCCCGCTACCAGGGCGGCGCCAACGCCGGCCACACCGTGCACGTGGAGGGCGAAGAGTTCGTCCTCCACCTCATCCCCTCGGGGATACTCTACCCCGGCGTGCGCTGCCTCATGGGGAACGGGACCGTGGTCGACCCCTGGACCCTCCTCGAGGAGATGGAGGGCCTGGCCGGGCGCGGGATCGACCTCGACCGCCGGCTGGGCGTGAGCAGCCGCGCCCACCTGGTCCTCCCCTACCACCGGACCCTCGACCGGGCGCTCGAGGCCAGCCGCGGCGTGGACCGCATCGGGACGACCGGCCGGGGGATCGGGCCCGCCTACCGCGACAAGGTGAACCGCACGGGCCTACGGGTCGGGGACCTCCGGGACCCCGGCCGCACCCGCGAGGTGGTGGAGGCCGCGTGCCGCTCGGCGTCGGGGACGCTCGAGGGGCTCGGCTTCGCCGATCGGGTGGACGCGGACGAGGTCATGCAGGCGCTCGAGGAGATCCGCCCCCGGATCCTCGAGCTGGCCACCGACGTGGGTGAGGAGATCCGCGAGGGGCTGGGCGAGGGACGCCGCGTGCTCCTCGAGGGCGCGCAGGGCTCCCTCCTCGACATCGACCACGGCACCTACCCGTTCGTCACCTCCTCGACCACGACCGCCGGGGGCGCGGCGGCCGGCGTCGGCATCGGCCCCACCACGATCGAGGAGGTCATCGGGGTCGTGAAGGCGTACACGACCCGGGTGGGCAACGGCCCGTTCCCGACCGAGCTGGCGGGCGAGGAGGCCGAGCACCTCCGAACGCTGGGCGACGAGTTCGGGGCGACGACGGGGCGGCCCCGCCGGCCCGGGTGGTTCGACGGGGTGGCCGTGCACTTCGCCGCCGGCGTGAACGGCCTCACCGGGCTGGCCGTGACCAAGCTCGACGTGCTGGACAGCTTCCCCGAGCTCAAGGTCTCGGTGGGCTACACGCTCGAGGAGGAGCCGCTGGCCCGCTTCCCCGACTCGGCCGGCGAGCTGGAGCGCGTGCGGCCCATCTACGAGAGCCTGCCCGGGTGGAAGGCCGACACGAGCGGCGCCCGCCGCTGGGAGGACCTCCCCGCCAGGGCCCGCGCCTACCTCCGCCGGCTCGAACAGCTGGCCGGCGCGCCCATCCGCTACGTCTCGGTGGGGTCGGCCCGCCGGGAGATCGTCGAGGTGGGCGAGGAGGTCGGGGCGGGGGCCGTCTGAGGGGACGGCTTGTGAGGCCCGGGCCCGTAGCCGTGAGCCCGGTCCGGCCGTGGCCGACCCGTGTCCGCACCCGAACCCGGAGCCCGCCATGCCGCTCCGCAGATTCCGGGGCCCCGTCCTCCTCGCCGTCGCCGCGGCCCTCGCCGCAGGAGCGGCCTCCGCCTGCTTCGAGAATCCCGAGGCTCCGCTGGCCGATGTGCGCCCGGTGGTGGTGGGCGCGGCCCAGGTGGAGCGGCCGTCCGTGTCGGGGGACCGGGTCGTGTGGCGCGGCCTGGATCTCGGGCCTGAGGCGGCCGACCTCCGGACGGGGGAGCGGAGGGTTCTCGTGCCCGTCGGCGATTCCGGGCAGGCGCCGAGCGGCGCGATCGATGGCTCACGGGTGGCCTGGGTGATGGCCCGGTCGGACGCCGCCGGTGACCGGCTTCCGCGGATCGTCGAGGCGGGCGACCTCGGCGGCGGCCCCCGCGAGCTGGCGACCGATCCTCGGACGGTGCGGGGGGATCGTCGCCCCGACGTCTCCGGGGACCGGATCGTGTGGGCGCGCCTCCTGGACTCCGGCAACAGCGCCATCTACCTGTACGACGCGTCGACAGGGGAGGTGAGCGCCCTCACGGACGGAACGTGCCGCGACCTGAATCCGGCCATCGACGGGGATCGGGTGGAGTTCGACCGGCTCCGCGATGCCGCGACGGCGTCCGGGCGGCGAACGGACATCATGCTCCTCGACCTCGGGAGCGGAGAGCTCCGGAAGCTCAACCCCCACGAGGGGAGGAACCAGGGCGGTCCGGACGTGTCCGGAGACATCGTCGCATGGGCCGAGAACACCGACGGCACGTCCGACGTGGTGTACGTGGACCTGGCGACGGGACGGTTCGTGAACGTGACGCGGAACCTGGGCCGCGTCGCGTTCGGTCCCCGGGTCTCGGGCTCGCGGATCGTGTGGGAGGAGGCCCGCGGCATCACCGGAATGGACATCTTCGCGTACGACATCCGCACGGGCCGCGAGAGCCGCGTCACCGGCGCCTCCGGCGACCAGCAGTTCCCGGACATCGACGGTGACCGGATCGCGTGGGTGGACAACAGCGCCTCTCCTCCCCGGATCATGGCGGCGGAGCTCGGTCCCGGGCCGTAGCCGGCCGGTCGGGCCCCTCGGGCGCGCTCCGGCCGGCACGCCGGGGGCCCTCCCGCCGACGCGTTTCAGCTGGAACGCTTCGCTCGAGCGTCGACACCGGCCTCCCGGCCCGTCCGCGAGAACGCCGCGGCCGCCTCCGCCCCTTCCAGGCCACCTCCGCCGCAGGTTGCCATCCTCCGCGATCCCCCATATCCTAAAGGGCTATTGCCGCGCTTCGGCGGGCCCCGTTCGCCGGGGACGCCTCGGGACGCGTGCGCACCGAAGAGGGCGCCGCGTCCTTTCTTTCTCGGGTCCGGCGCGCACGGGCGGACCGGACCGGGGACGCTCGCGTACGAAGGCGCGGCAGGGCGGGCTTCGCGGCGGAGCGCGGCGCCCGCGGAGAACGCGACGATCGAGGCCAGCGGGAGACCGATGTTCGAGCGGCTGGGCGACAGACTGGACGGCGTCTTCGGACGCTTCCGCCAGCGGGGCGTGCTCACCCCGGAGATGCTCCAGGAGGGGCTCCGGGAGGTGCGCCGCGCGCTGCTCGAGGCGGACGTGAACTTCGAGGTGGCCCGCGACTTCCTCTCCCGGGTCGAGGAGCGGGCGCAGGGCGAGGACGTCCTCGGGTCGGTGAGCCCGGGCGAGCAGGTCGTCAAGATCGTCCACGACGAGCTGGCCGACCTCCTGGGCGCGGGGACCCCCTCGCTCGAGGAGGCGGCGGTCCCCCCCACCCGGATCATGCTGGTGGGGCTGCAGGGCTCGGGGAAGACGACCACGGCCGGGAAGCTGGCGCTCCGCCTGAAGAAGGATGGCGCGCGCCCCTGGCTGGTGGCCGGCGACCCGTACCGTCCGGCGGCCCGCGAGCAGCTGGCCACCCTGGCGCGCGAGATCGGCGTGCCGGTGGTCGGCGCGGAGGAGGAGGCCTCGGGCGCCGCGGCCGGCGGCGAGGCGCTGGTGGAGCTGGCCGGGGGCGCGGTCGAGCGCGCGCGCCGCGAGGGCGCCACGCACGTCCTCCTGGACATGGCCGGGCGGCTGCAGGAGGACCGGGGCCTCATGGACGAGCTCCGGAGGGTCCGCGAGGCGGTGGACCCCGAGGAGGTCCTGTTCGTGGCGGACGCCATGACCGGCCAGGAGGCCGTGCGGATCGCCGGGGGCTTCCACGAGACGGTCGGCCTCACGGGCGTCGTCCTCACCAAGATGGACGGGGACGCCCGCGGCGGCGCGGCCCTCTCGATCTACGCCGTCCTGGGCGTCCCGGTGAAGTTCGTGGGGACCGGCGAGAAGCTCGAGGACCTCACGGTCTTCGACCCGGAGCGCATGGCGGGACGGATCCTGCAGATGGGGGACGTGGTCGGCCTGGTCGAGCGCGCCCAGCAGGCCGTGGACGAGGAGGCGGCGAAGCGGCTCGAGGAGAAGGTCCTCGGCGAGGGCCGGTTCGACCTGGAGGACTTCCTCCAGTCGCTGGCGCAGATCCAGCGGATGGGACCGCTCGAGGGCCTCCTCAAGATGATCCCAGGGGTGAAGTCGAAGATGCTGGAGGGGGTGGACGTCGACCCCCGCAGGATCCGGCACATGGAGGCCATCGTGCGCTCCATGACCCCGGAGGAGAGACGCCGGCCCCGTATCCTGAACGGATCGCGGCGGGCGCGGATCGCGGCGGGCTCGGGTCGGCCGGTCCACGAGGTGAACCGGCTCCTCAAGCAGTTCCGCCAGATGCAGAAGATGATGAAGCAGATGGGGAGGCTCGGCGCCATGGCCCGGAAGGGCGGCGGCTTCCCCGGAGCGTTGCCCCCGGGGATGTTCCCGGGCTGATCACACAGGAGATGGAGCCAGCATGCCAGCGACGATTCGTCTGAAGAGGGTGGGCCGCAAGAAGCAGTCGGCCTTCCGCATCGTGGTCGCGGACTCGAGCACGGCGGTCGAGGGACCGTCCATCGAGAAGCTCGGGATCTACCAGCCGCGCACCGACCCCTCCGTCATCGAGCTCGACGCCCCCCGGACCCTGCACTGGCTGCGGGCGGGCGCCAAGCCGACCGACACCGTGCGCTCGCTCCTGCAGCGGGCCGGCCTGTGGGAGAAGTTCCACGCCGGCGTGACGCCCGAGGAGCTCGAGCAGGCGACGATCCTGGTCGGGCCCACCGCCGACCGGCGGCAGACGTCGGGCCGGGCGCCCGCGGCCGCCGCCGCGAAGGTCCGCGCCGCGCAGGAGGCCGAGGAGGCGGCCGCGGAGGCGAAGGCCGCCGAGGAGGCCGCGGAAGCGGCGGCGGAGGCCGAGGAGGCCGGAGCCGAGAGCGGGGCCGAGCCCGCCGAGGAGAGCGAGCCCGCCGAGGAGCCGGAGGCCGAAGCCGCCGAGGCCGAGGAAGTAACCGAGGAAGAGGCCGAAGAGGCGGAGGACGAGGCCGAAGAGCCCGAGGCTTCCGCCGAGGACGACGAGGAAGAGGCCGGCGACGAGGACGAGGAGAAGGACGAGGGCTGAGCGGACCGCGCGCGCCGCGACCCCGCGAGGTCGGGCCCGGGCGCGCGCCGGGGGCCCGCGGCCGGGAAGCACGTGGAGATGACGACGGCGGATCCCGCACAGGAGGTCGTGGTCGGTCTCGTACGCCGCCCGCACGGGATCCGCGGCGAGCTCCTCATCGCCCTGGAGACGGACTTCCCCGAGGAGGTGTTCGTCGAGGGCAGGGTGCTGGGCGTCCGGGGTCGGGGAGCCTACGGCCTCCCGGACCGGCTCACGCTCACGTGTGCGCGGGCCCACAGGGCCGACTGGATCCTGGAGTTCCGGGAAATCGCCGACCGGACGCTGGCCGAGCGCTTCCGGGGGCTCGAGCTGTGGCTCGCGCGCTCCGAGCTGGTCGAGCCGGGCGAGGGGGAGTACTTCCTCCACGACCTCGAGGGCATGGAGGTCCGGCTCGAGGACGGCGACCCGGTGGGGCCCGTGACGATCGTGTACGAGGCGGCGGGCTCGCCCGTGCTGGGCGTGGAGCGGACGGGGGGCGAGGTGCTCGTCCCCTTCGTCGACCCGTTCGTGCGGGGGGTGGACCTCGAGGCCGGGGTAATCACGATCCGGCCGCCCGAGGGGCTGCTGGAGCTGTAGGAGCCGGGCGCCACGGGGCGTCCGGCGCGGAGGACCGGGACGGAGAGGGACCGTGAGGGTCAACATCGTCACGATCTTCCCGGACTGGTTCGACGCGCCGCTCGGGACGAGCATCCCGGGCCGCGCGGCCGAGGCGGGGCTGGTGGAGTACCGAGTGGTGGACCTGAGGGACCACACGCACGACCGGCACCGCACGGTGGACGACGAGCCGTACGGGGGCGGCGCGGGCATGGTCATGAAGCCCGGGCCGTTCTTCGAGGCGGTCGAGACGCTCGACCCGTCGGGGCCGGTGGTGCTGTTCACGCCCCGGGGAGCGCGCTTCGACCACCGGACGGCGGTGCGCTACGCGGTGCAGGACGAGCTCACGCTCCTCTGCGGCCGCTACAAGGGCGTGGACGAGCGCGTGGCGCGGGGCCTGGCGACCGAGGAGCTGTCGGTCGGCGACTTCGTGCTGAGCGGAGGCGAGCCGGCGGCGCTCGTGGTGGTCGACGCGGTGGTCCGGCTGCTGCCGGGCGCGCTCGGGGACCACGAGTCGGCCTCGACCGACTCGTTCTACGAGGGCACGCTGAGCGCACCGGTGTACACGCGGCCGGCCGAGTACCGCGGCATGAAGGTGCCGGACGTGCTGCTCTCGGGGGACCACGCCAGGATCGAGGCGTGGCGCCGCGAGAGGGCGATGGAGCTGACGAAGGAGAGGCGCCCCGACCTGCTGGAGCGGGCCGGGGAGGACGGATAGATTCGGGACACCCAGGGGACCCGGCCCCGGGCCCTGTGGCTCGGGCGGGGGCGGCTTCCCGCAAAGGAGGACCAGATGGACCCGAGAATCGCGGACATCGAGAAGGAATACAGGCGCACCGACCTCCCGGCCTTCGAATCCGGGGACACGATCCGGGTGAGGGTCAGGGTCACCGAGGGCGACAAGGAGCGGATCCAGGCCTTCGAGGGAATCTGCATCGCGCGGAAGGGCGGGGGCATCAGCGAGACGTTCACGGTCCGCAAGGTCTCGGGCGGCGTCGGCGTCGAGCGGATCTTCCCGCTCCACTCCCCGGCGCTGGCCGGCATCGAGGTGGTCCGCCGCGGGCACGTCCGACGCGCCAAGCTCTACTACCTGCGCGCCCGTCGGGGCAAGAAGGCCCGAGTGCGCGAGAAGAGCTGGTGGCTCGAGCAGCAGCGGGAGGCCGCGCCGCCGGCGGCCGCAGCGGTGGCCGCGGAGGGCGGCGAGACCGAGGACGAGGCGCCGGCCGAGGAGGAGCGCGTCGGGGAGGGCGCCGCGGCCGAGGGTACGTCGGCCGAGGTCGACGCGGGAGAGACGGCCGAGACCGCCTGAGGCGGCGGGCCGCTTCGTGACTCCGGCGCCCTCCACCGCCCCGCTCACCTTCGAGCGCGAGGGGTGGGAGCGCGGCCTCGAGTGGGTGGCCGGGGTGGACGAGGCGGGCCGCGGGCCGCTGGCGGGTCCCGTGCTGGCCGCCGCGGTCGTCCTCCACCCGGACCAGTCGTTCGAGGGCGCGACCGACAGCAAGCTCCTGGACGCCGCCGCCCGCGAGGCGCTGGCCGAGAGGATCCTGGCGGACGCGAGGGCGTGGGGACTGGGCGCCGCCTCCTGCCGCGAGATCGAGCGGCTGAACGTCCTGCGCGCGGCCGGCCTGGCCATGCGCCGGGCCCTTGCCCACCTGGGCCGGGGGCCGGAGCTCCTCCTGGTCGACGGGCGCGGCATGCCGGGCCTGGGCGATCAGCGGGCCATCGTCCACGGGGACCTGCGCTCGCACTCGATCGCGTGCGCGTCGATCCTTGCCAAGGTGTTCCGGGACCGGCTCATGCATCGACTTCACCCGCGCTACCCCGACTACGGCTGGGCCACGAACCACGGGTACGGCACCCCCGAGCACATGCGGGCGCTGGCCCGTCACGGTCCCACGCCCCACCACCGGCGCACCTGGGCGCCGGTGCAGCAGGTCGAGCTCCCCCTGGAGGGATAGGGCCATGCACTCCGAGCATCTCCGCAACGTCCGGTTCTCGTGGATCGCCTTCGGGTGGTTCGTGGGGTTCGCGGTGGCGAGCAGCCTCGTCCTCATGCTGGCCGCCCTCGGGATTCTGGACCGGAGCACGGCGGTCGACGCCGCGGGCATGGCGGCCTCGGTGGCCATCGGCTGGGTGGTGGGCGGCTTCATCACCGGGTTCAAGGTGGCCGCCGCCCCCATCCTCCACGGCGCGGCCATGGCCCTGTTCACCTTCATGGCCTGGTTCGTCCTGAACCTCGTGTTCGGCGGGATCACGACCGGCACTTCGGCGTGGGAGGCCCTCAGCGTGCGGATCGCGGCCCTGGCGCTCCTGGTCCAGGGCGTGGCCGCGATCGTCGGTTGCTGGCTGGGCTACCGCTACGCGCCGGTCCGGGTGGAGTAGCGGCCGTGACCGGCAGGGACGTGGGCCGCCTGGCGGTGGCCGTGGCCCTACCGCTGGCGGTGGGCTTCCTGGCGGGCCGGGTCACCGCGCCCGCCGTCGTGAGCTGGTATCCGGGGCTCGAGCGGCCCGGCTTCACGCCGCCCTCCTGGGTGTTCGCCCCCGTGTGGACGTTCCTCTACGTGACCATGGGCGTGGCCGCGTGGCTCGTCTGGCGCCGGGGGCTCGGCGCGCCGGGGGTGCCGGTCGCGCTCGCGGCGTTCCTCGTGCAGCTGGCGCTGAACGGCCTGTGGAGCCTCCTCTTCTTCGGGCTCCGGTCGCCGCTGGCGGGCCTGGTGGACATCGCGGCCCTGTGGGCGGCGCTCGCCGTCTGCACGGCGCTCTTCTTCAGGGCTTCGGCCGTGGCGGGATGGCTGATGGTCCCGTACCTGGGGTGGGTGACCTACGCGGGGGTCCTCAACGCCTCGATCTGGGCCCTGAACCGGTAGGGCCGCCCGGAGCGCGGCGCGGTGGCGGCTCCGGAGGCCCCGGACGCGCCGGCCGGAGCCGTGCGCCGACGCCTCACCGGCGCTCGTAGCGGCCGCTCATCTCCTCCACGTGGATGCGGTAGACCACCGCGTCCGGGTAGCCCTCGCCCGCCTGGAGCGCCTCGACCATGCCGTGCGAGGGCCGGCTGGTCTCGCTGAGGTCCAGCGACTCGAACCGGGCCACCAGGCGCTCCATGGCGTCGATGGCCGCCTCCCCCTCCAGCTCGTCGTAGCGTCCCCGGGCGATCACGCTCCGCCAGTGGCCCGGGTCCTCGATCTGGTCGACCTCGACGCACACGACCGGGTTCTGCCGCATCATGTCGACCTTGAGGCCGAGCCTGGAGTGGCCGATGAGCGACGTCCCGTCGAAGGCGTAGGTGATCGGCACCACGTACGTGCGTCCCTCCGCGTGGCAGCCCAGCCGGGCCACGATCTCCGAGCGGAGGACCGCCTCCATCTCCCTGTCGGTCAGCTCACCGATCATCGCGTCCTCCCTGTCGTGTCGCTCCGCTGCGGCCGTACCAGCGCCGCACGACCTCCTCGGCCGGCTTGCCGCGGATCGTGTAGTCGGCCGCACGCCGCCGCGCGCCCTCCCGCCGCCCCCGGGGCGGCGACGCCCGCCATTTCCACACGAAGCCGCCCGCGAACCAGGGGCGCTCCCACACGGCCCGGAAGAGCGCCTCGTACGCGGCGGCCTGAGCGTCCGGGTTCGGGGCGGCGCCGCGCCCGGGGATCCGCCACTGCTCCCCCGCCGCCCGGTCCGCGCTCCGGTAGCCGAACTCCGTGAACAGGATGGGCCGTCCGGCGCGCGCCGCCAGGGCCTCCAGCCCGGAGAGGCGCGCCCGCCAGGCCCGGGCCAGGTCGGCCACCGTGGGCGTCGGGGCGGTGGAGAGCGGATAGTAGGCATCGATCCCCACGTAGTCGAGCGCGCTCCAGAACGGGACCTCCGGAGCCTCGTCCCAGTTGGCGGCGTAGGTCAGCTTCCCGCCGTACACGGCGCGCACCGTGTCGGCCAGCCGCCGCCAGAACGCCGGCCGCTCGCGGACCGAGCGACCCAGCTCGGTCCCCAGGCAGAAGATCCCGGCCCCCTCGCGCTCGGCCACCCGGGCGAAGGCCAGGACGAAGTCGGTGTAGGAGGCCTCCCACCGGCTCCACGCGTCGTCGCCGCCCGGGTCGAAGTCGCCGGTCCACCCGCGCCGCACCCACACCTGCGGCTTCACCATCACCCGCAGGCCGGCCGCGCGGGCCATGCGGATGGTGGCGGCCACCCCCTCGGTCCGCTCGCCCCAGTACTGGCCGTCGAGGTCGAAGCGGAGCTCCGGGGAGCCGGGCCGGCCGAACGCGAACGGCACCACGGCGATCCACCCGGCGCCGAGCCGTACGATGGGCTCGAGGACCGAGGCGTCGGCTTCCCGGACCGGGGCCGAGAGCGTGACGCCGTCGATCCGGGCCGCGTCGGGCACGGCGGGGAGGGCGGACGCGCGTCCGGCGCTCTCGCGCCCCCCGGCCTCGGCGGTCTCCCGCCCGGCGGCGGCCGCCGATCCGCCGCCTCCGCCGCACGCGCCCGCGGCCAGCGCCAGGAGGAGGCTCGCGGCCCCCAGCGCGCGGCGGGCGCCCGGACCGGACGGAGGAGCTCGGCAGGGCATCGCGCCCCGTCTACCGGCCGGCGGGCTTCGCGGCAGCGGGCCCGCCCGGGCCGCCGGCCGCGCCCCCGGAGGACGGCGCTCCCGCCGGGGCGGCCGGGCCGTCCGCCGCCGCCGTCCGGATGCCGAAGCCCGTCCTCCGCCAGGCGGCCGCGATGAGGAGCGAGAAGATCGGACCGCCGTAGCAGAAGCACGCCCACGGCGCGTAGCGCCAGGTGGGCACCCCGAGCGTGGTCGCCATGAACACGGCCGAGACCGTCCACGGCATGAGCGGCTCCGTGATCGTGACCGAGTCCTCCAGCGAGCGCGAGAGGTTCACCCGGGCCAGCCCCCGCTCGTCGTACGCCTTCTGGAACAGCTCCCCCACCACGAGGGCGGTGACGCCGCCGTGGCTCGTCATCGCGATCATCGTCGCGCCCGAGGCCATGGTCGAGGCGATGAGGCCGAAGACCGACCGCACCCTGGCCAGCATGCGGCCGATGAGGAGGTCGAGCGCCCCCGAGACGTCCATCGCCCCGGCCAGGAGGAAGGCCGCGATGATGAGGACGAGGGTGGTGGCCATGCTGTACAGGCCGCCGCGCTCGACCAGCGTCCGGAACGCCGGGCCGAGCGCCGCGGGGTCGGCGCCCGCCGAGGCCACCATGTCGACCCGGAAGCCCGACACCGCGGCCACGAGCGCGTCGTGGAGCCCGAACCCCTGCAGGAGGACTCCGAGCGCCACGGCCAGGAGCGAGGAGATCGTCATGGCGAGGGCCGCCGGCGTCTTCCGGAGGATGCTCCACACGACGACGGCCGGCGGGAGGAGGACGAGCGGGCTCAGCGAGAACACGGACCGCAGGTCGGAGAGGAGCGCGGACGCTCCGTCCCCCGCCCCTCGAGCCCCCGCGGCCGGGACCGGGAGGAGGCCGGCCAGGGACGCGTACACGACCAGGCACACGAGCGTTGACGGCGCGGCCGTGTACATCATGTGCCGGATGTGGGCGTAGAGGTCGGCGCCGGCCCCGATCGCCGAGATGTTCGTCGAGTCGGAGAGGGGCGACATCTTGTCGCCCAGATAAGCCCCCGACACCACCGCGCCCGCGGTGGCCGCCAGCGGGGCGCCGAGCGCGGCGGCCGTCCCCATGAGGGCCACCCCGATCGTGCCCGCCGAGCCCCACGAGGTCCCCGTGCACGTCGACATGAGGGCCGTGGCCAGGAACGCCGTGACGACCAGGTATCGGGGCCGGATGAGGCGGACGCCCCAGTAGACCAGGAACGGGATCGTCCCGGACAGGACCCAGGTCGCGATCAGCATCCCGATCGCGAGCAGGATGAGGATGGCCGGCAGGACGCCGGCCAGCTTCTCCCCGGTCGAGCGCTGGATCGCCTCCCAGCCGTGCCCGTGGCGGGAGGCCACCATCCCCGCCGAGGCCGCCGAGACGAGGAGGACGACGACCAGGTACTCCGTGTCGAGGCGGCCGGCGACCGCCCCGGCCGCCAGGAGCGCGAGCATGACGCCGAGCGGGAGGAGCGCCCCGGCGAGGGAGAGGGGGGAGGGCGAGCCCCCGGGATCCGGATCCGCGCCGCGCGAGGCCACGGAGCCGCCGCCCTTGACGCGGCCGGCGTCCCGGCCCTCGCTCCCCGCTCCGACCGGCGTCACGCCACCCGGTCGAGCGCGCGTCCCAGGTCGTCGATGAGCCGTCCCGCCCCCTCGAGGCCCACCGAGATCCGGATGAGGCCGCGCGGGAGCCCCTTCGTCTCGAGCTCGTCCCCGTTCCGCCCGTTCTCGGGCGAGATGGCCAGGCTCTCGACCCCGCCCCAGCTCACTCCCAGCCGGAAGACCTCGAGCGCGTCGAGGACCTCGCGGACCGCCCCGAACTCCCCTCGCGCGAGCTCGAAGCTGAACAGCCCCGACGTCCCGGCCAGCTGCCGGGTCACCAGGTCGGCCTCCTCGCCCCGGGCGAGGGCGGGGTGGTGCACGCGCCGGACGGCCGGGTGCTCGGCCAGGAACGAGGCGACCTCGACGGCGTCCGCCTGGTGCTGCCGGAGGCGCACCGGGAGGGTGAGGAGGCCGCGGTGGAGGAGCCAGGCGTCGAAGGGCGCCAGGATCCCGCCCCCCAGCATGTAGCCCCGGGCGAAGAGCCGCTCCATGAGCTCGCGGGAGCAGATGGCCGCGCCCGCCACCAGGTCGCTGTGCCCGGCCAGGTACTTGGTGGCGCTGTGGACCACGATGTCGACGCCGCACGTGAGCGGCTTCTGGAAGAGCGGCGTCGACCAGCTGTTGTCCATGCAGGTCATGACGCCGCGCTCCCGGCACAGGGAGGCGAGGACCGGAACGTCCAGGACCCGGAACGTCATCGTCCCCGGGCTCTCGAGCCACACGAGCCGGGTCTCGGCGCGCAGGGCCTCCGCGACGGCGGCCGGGGAGGCGCCCGGGAGGACGTCGTGGGAGACGTCGAAGCGCTCCAGGTGGCGGGCGAGCTGGAGCGTGGGCCCGTAGACCTGGTTCAGGAAGAGCACGTGGTCGCCGGCCTCCAGGAAGCTCAGGAGCACGGCGGAGATGGCGGCCATGCCCGAGCCGAAGGTCCTGCACGCCTCGCCCCGCTCCAGGGCGGCGATCTTCCGCTCGACCGCCTCCGCGGTGGGGTTCGAGCCCCTCGTGTAGACCGGCCGTCGCTCCTCGTCCGCCAGGCCCTCCAGGAGATCGTCGAAGGCGGGGAAGGAGAAGAGCGATGTCTGGACGATGGGGGGGGACATGGGGGAGGGACCGGCGGCCGGGCGGCCGGGCTCACCGGGCGCGGCGCCCGGGAGCGCCCCCTCCACGCAGATCGCGACGTCGGCCGGATCGATGGGCATGCCCGAAGGTTCCGCCGGGCACCGCCGGCGTCAAGCGGGGCCGGCGTTCGGGCCCGGGCGGCATCGGGCGGCCCCGGCCCCGTTCCTCCGGCGCCCGCACCAGGCCCGGTGAGGGGACCGGGCCCGAACAGAAAGCGGGGGCGCGCCCTCGGGCGCGCCCCCGCTCACCTCGCTCCGTGGGGTCCGGTTCAGGCGTTCGGCCCGACCGAGATCATCTTCGAGCGCCGACGGGTCCAGGTCCTGTAGAGCATGTCGCCTCCTCTGTATGGTTTCGGGTCCTCGTCCTCTCTCTCGCTCACCCCACCCTACGGAGGCGCGGCGGGCCGGGTTTCAGCGAGCTCGCCCGCCCCGCGTTACGGACGCCTCGCCCGTCTCGTCTTTGTCGACAGAAGCGAGCGAGTGACTCGCATCCGGCGGCCCGCGCCGCCGTGTGGGTGAAGAGCGAGACGGAGGTGGCGACATGCTCGAGAGCAGAGCGACACGCGGGCTCCTGGCGACCTCGCTGACCGTGCTGGCCGCCGCGGCCCTCACGAGCTGCGCTTCCGGCCGGGGCATGAAGGTCGAGTCGGGCCCCTCGTACGAGGCCACGCGCGTCCCCGCGGGGACGGAGTTCGTGGCCCGGCTCGAGGACCGGCTCGGCGTCAGGGACAGCCGGGAGGGCGAAGAGTTCCACGCGACGGTGGACGAGCCGATCGTCCACGACGGCGAGACCGTGGTGCCGGCGGGCGCGCTCATCCACGGGCGGGTCAGCGCCGTGCACCAGTCGACCGGAGACGACGACCCCAACGTCCTCAAGCTGAACTTCTATCGGATCGACATCCGGGGGCAGTCCTATCCCCTGTCGGCGGACCTCACCGAGGCGCACCCGAAGACCGACACCGGAGAGGACCTGGCCAAGGTGGCGGCCGGGACCGCCGCGGGCGCCGTGATCGGCGGGATCATCGGCGAGGACGTGAAGTCGGCGGCGATCGGCGCCGCCGTGGGAGCGGCCGCCGGAACGGCCGTGGCCCTGGGGACCCGGGACCAGGAGGCGGTGCTCGAGCGCGACTCGAAGATCAAGCTCGAGCTCACCGAGCCGATCGAGCTCCGCTGACGCCAGGCTGCGAAGCCCGGACCCGAGGCCCGGATCCCGACCGGGCACAAAAAAGCGGGGGCGGCCTCTCGGCTCGCCCCCGCTTCCGGTCTGTGGCCGGGCGCCTTCTCAGGCGCGCCGGCTCGTGTTGATCATCTTCGACCGGCGATGAATCCACTTACGGTACAGCATGAAGCCCCCTTCGAATATCGTTTCGGGTCACTGTGCTCGCTCTGCTCGTCGCTCCAGCGGAGCCCCGGCTGGCTGCGCGCCGCACCGGATCCGAGGGCCCTGCCGTCGGCGGCTGTCTTCCCGCCTGTGGTGAACCCTACGGAGGACGAGAGCGAATGGTTTCAGCAGGATTCGGGCCGGGGGATCCGGCCCCTCGGAAACCCTCTCGGGCTGAAATACTAACACGTTGGTGTGTAGGTAGTTCCAGATCGCAACGGGCCCGTGTCTACGGAGCGTGCCCACCCCGGAGCGCCCGCCCGGGTAGAGCGTCCTGCCGGAATCGTCGTCGGCCGCCGCTCGGGCCGGTGGCCTCCCGCGACCTGTGCGGATCGCGCGGACCCGGCTATTATGAGGTTGGATTCCCGCCGCCGGCTCCGGGCGGCGACACCGATCTTCCCGGGGGCGATCGAGCCGATCGCGCCCCCCCGAGTGGCCATGGACACTCCGATCCTGTTCCTGGTCGCCGACGATCTCGCGGTCCTGGAGACGTTGGAGACCGACCTGTGTCGACATTTCGGGAACGATGGCCGGATCGTCCGGGCGGACTCGGCCTCGGCGGGCCTGACGGCGCTCGCCGCTCTCGGGAAGAGCCAGGAGCCCCTCGCCCTGCTCATCGCGGACCACCGGATGCGCGAGATGTCCGGAGTCGAGTTCCTGGGGCGGGCGCACGCCATTCACCCGGCGGCCAAGCGCATCCTCCTGATCGAGCGCGACTACACGGCCTCCAACCCCATCGTCCCCGCCATGATGCTGGGCCGGATCGACTATCATCTGGTCAAGCCCTGGTCGCCCGAGCTCGGGCTCTTCCCGGCCGTGAGCGAGTTCCTGGCGGATTGGGAGCGCTCGCGC
>DATFLN010000002.1:0-27106 GCA_035267645.1 Gemmatimonadota bacterium
GTTCCATCCGGAGCTGGCGGTTCTCGCGGCGTAGCCGCCGGAGTTCTTCCTTCTCCTCGGTGGTGGGACCGTCGTTCCGGACCCCCTCATCCCGCTCCGCTTGGCGGAGCCAGTTGCGGATCGTCGTCTCCGAGGGCTCGAGCTCTCGGGCCAGCTCCGCCGGGGTGCGGCCGATCCGCACCAGCTCGATCATCTGCTTCCTGAACTCCGGCGGGTAGGGTGGTCGTGTTCGGGGCATCGTGGACTCCTCCGTGGATCGAAACCCAAGTCTTGAGGTGTCCACGAGAGCGGGTCAACTCCACTCTTTGAGCATTTCGCCGGCCTGGTCGCTCCCGAAGCGCTGGAGGAAGCCCTCGACGTGTACGGGACGTCCGAGCGGCTCGTCGAAGTCGACCTGGCCCGCGACCGGAGCCGGGCCTCCGTGCTGCGCTGGCTCCTGGAGTAGACCGTGGCCCTCGACCTCCTTCTGGACTGGCGCGTGCCCGCGCGCGCGAGGGACGAGCTCGAGCAGCGAGGCGTGAACGCGGTCCACGTGGGAGACCTCGAGCCCCGGCCGCGCTCGCCGCATGAGCGCCTCGCCGCGGCCAAGAGCGAGGACCGGGTCCTGGTGACGGGCGACTACGCGGGCGTAGGCGAAGCCGCGAACGTTCGGGGAGGAGAGGGCCGGGACCGGCCGCTCGTGCTGTTCGTCGGAAGCGATCGCGACCTGGCCGACGTGGCCGCCCTGGCCGACGACCTGGCTGCCTGGGCGGCCAAGGTGGAGACAGACTGGAAGGGCGGCGAAGCGGCCTGGCTCGATTGAGCCGCCCCCGGCTCGCCCGGCCCCTCCCGCGCCCGGCCCGGATGTGCGAACGCCCCCGCCGCCCGCCCGCCGAAGCGGAGGGCGCCGGGGGCGCCACATACCCCGCGCCGCATACCCCACGGCCGTGGCGGCCGGCGGCGCAACGCGAGTCGTGCTCTCTATCTGTTGGTGTGGCCTACCGTTATCAGAAGTGCGCCCGGGAAGATTCGAACTCCCAGCCTCCTGATCCGTAGTCAGGCGCTCTGTCCAGTTGAGCTACGGGCGCGCATCGGCGGGTGACGCTGGAGCGGGGTCCTGGCCCGGCCGGGACGTTTCAGCTGGAACGTCCGGCGTTGACGCTCCGTTGAGAGCCGCCCCCCCGCGGTGCCGCGGAACCGTCGGGAATCGACCCCTCCAGTGCGGGTTCGCGACATCACGCTGGCCCGCCGCCTGTCATGCCCAGGAGAGGATTCGAACCTCCACGCCCTAAGACGGGCACCAGCCCCTCAAGCTGGCGCGTCTGCCAGTTCCGCCACCTGGGCAGGCCTCGATCCCGGAGCTCGGCGGCGGCTCGCGCCGCGCCTCGTCCGGAACCGTAGTGCTCGGGGGGGGAGTCGAACCCCCACGGGAGTTTAGTCCCACAGGGTCCTGAACCCTGCGCGTCTGCCAATTCCGCCACCCGAGCGAACCTCACGTCTCATGTGCCCGGCAGGATTCGAACCTGCGGCCTTCGGCTCCGGAGGCCGACGCTCTATCCAGACTGAGCTACGGGCACCCGTGCATCCCGCTCGCGCGGCGGCCGGCACGGAGCCGGGCCTCGCCGCGCTCGCCCCGAGTCCCCGGAGGGGAGGGTCGGGGGAACCGATATGCGCCGCCCAGGAGTCGAACCTGGAACCTACGGATTAAGAGTCCGTTGCTCTGCCAATTGAGCTAGCGGCGCCCGGAAGCGTCGAGTGGAGCCGAGGGGAGTCGAACCCCTGACCTCGTGAATGCCATTCACGCGCTCTCCCAACTGAGCTACGGCCCCATGGGTGTGTCTGTCGTGTCGCGCAGCGGCCCGACCGCGCCGTCCCTGCGTTCCTCGCGCCCGCCGGCCCTCGCCGCCTCACGGCGACGCCCCCAAGGGGAATCGAACCCCTATCTCCACCTTGAAAGAGTGGCGTCCTGGCCGTTAGACGATGGGGGCCCGGCCTCTGGGGTACCGGTCCGTGCGGGCCCGGTTCCCGCGGCGCTTGCAGCGCCGCCAGCGACGCCATCCGCGACGCCGCCTGTCACGCCGACGCGCCCGGCAGGACTCGAACCTGCGACCATCGGCTTAGAAGGCCGACGCTCTTCCAGCTGAGCTACGGGCGCCCGGCCGGGCTCCGTACGTCTTCCCTACCCTCCCGCCCGCGGCCGGGAGGGCCCACTCCAGAGCTCGCGACGGGGGTTGAACCCGTGACCTCGTCCTTACCAAGGACGCGCTCTACCACTGAGCTACGCGAGCACGTCGGCCGGCCGTTCCGCGTCCCGCGTCCCGGCGGCCCGTGAGCAGGGGCGGAGGGACTCGAACCCCCAACCGCCGGTTTTGGAGACCGGTGCTCTGCCAGTTGAGCTACGCCCCTGGGCCGGTCCGGCATGGCTGGGGACGGAGTCGAACCGCCGACACCCGCATTTTCAGTGCGGTGCTCTACCAACTGAGCTACCCAGCCGCATCCGTCATCGGGGGCGGTCGACGCCCGTTCGAGCTCCGGGGGGGGGATTCGAACCCCCGACCTAGTGGTTAACAGCCACCCGCTCTGCCGCTGAGCTACCCCGGAATGCCGGGTCCCGGACCGCACCGGACCGGTGCCCCCACCAGGGGGCCGCGACCGGCGGCCGGTCGACCTTCCTCCTGCACGCGTCACCCACCGAATTGTCAAGAAACCAAAGGCCCCGCCCGGCAGTGCCGCGAGCGGGGCCCCGAGAGGTTCGAACGCGAAGTCTCGGCCTAGTCGTCCCGCTCGCGAGCGCCGGACCCGCCGCGCCAGGCGCGCCGGGTGCGGTCCGGGTTCCGAAATTCTCTGGCGAGGCGGTATCTCATGTCCGCGCGTCCTTCATGTTCGAGCGCCCTCGGTACAATAGCGGGGGCGGGATTTGAACCCGCGACCTTCGGGTTATGAGCCCGACGAGCTACCAGACTGCTCCACCCCGCAGCGAGCATAGAAGCATACCCGGCCGCCCCGAGGGTGTCAACCCGATTTCGGGGCCGGGCGCCGGCGCGAGGCGTGGGGCCGCGCGGGCCGGCTTGCGTGGATGATGTACGGCCTCGAGGCCGGGGAGTTCCTGCACGCTCCTTGCGACCCGAGGGCCGCCGTCCCCGGGGGGAGGCAGCGCATGGCCAGGTACCGACGTCGCGACCACCTTTCCGCCCGCGCGGCAGAGCTCCGGGACGCCCCCGGGCGCCTGCGCGAGCTCCTCGAGGCGGAGGTCGGCGGATGAGCCGCGAAGCGGCCCGATCGTGCGTCCGCGCTCGCTGTCCGGCCCTCCGGAGCGCTCCTATATTGCCGGCCGGGAGCTTTAGCGCGCGCCGCCCACCCTCCGGAGGCCGATGAAGATCTACACGAGACGTGGCGACGAGGGGGAGACCGGGCTCCTGGGCGGGAGCCGGGTCTCCAAGGCCGACCCGCGCGTCGAGGCGTACGGCACGATCGACGAGCTGAACGCCGCCATCGGCCTCGCGCTCGCGCTCGACCGGGAGGGGCACCTGGGTCCCGAGTCGGGCGAAGGGGGCGCGGCGGGCGGCGGCGAGCCCGCCGGCGGAGAAGGCGCCGCCGGGACCGGCGAGCCCTCCGACGCCGACCGGCTCCGCCGCGTGCAGTCCGACCTGTTCACGATCGGCGCCGGCCTGGCCGCCGCGCGGCCCGAGCGGGAGGAGGAGCGCGGCACGGTCCCCCGCCTCCCCGAGGGCCGGGTGGGGGACCTCGAGACGTGGATCGACCGGCTGGACGGGGAGCTCCCCGGGCTCGACGCCTTCATCCTCCCGGGCGGCTGCCCGGCCGGCGCGCAGCTCCACGTGGCCCGCACGGTGTGCCGCCGGGCGGAGCGGACGGCCGTCCTCCTGGCCCGCGAGCGCCCCGAGATCGGCGGCCGCGTGGTCGAGCGGGTCATCCCCTACGTGAACCGCCTCTCCGACCTCCTGTTCACGCTCGCGCGCGCGGTGAACGCCCGGGCCGGGACGCCGGAGGCCGAGTGGACGCCGCGCCGCCGCGGCGGGACGGGCCCGGAGGCGTCCGGCGACGGCGCCGGGGCGGAGGAGGCCTCGTGACGCGCACCGTCGACCGTGCCCCGTTCGAGATCGACGTCCGGAGCGGCGAGGTGCTCTGCGGCGACATCTGGCGGCCGGGGGAGCCGGCCGGGGGCACCGCGATCGTGGTCTGCCACGGCTTCAAGGGGTTCAAGGACTGGGGCTTCTTCCCCTACGTCTCCCAGGAGCTCGCGCGCCGCACCGGATACGTGACGGCCAGCTTCAACTTCACCGGCTCGGGGATCGGCGACGAGCTCGAGCGCTTCACCGAGATGGAGGCGTTCGCGACCAACACGATCGGCCGGGAGATGGAGGACCTCCAGGTCGTCCTCGACCGGCTCTCGGCCGGACGGGTCGGGGACGTCCGGGTCCCGCCCGCCGGCCGCTTCGGGCTCCTGGGCCACAGCCGCGGGGGCGCGACCTGCCTCCTCACGGCGGCCGCCCTCTCCCGGGTCGAGGCGCTCGTCACCTGGTCGGCCATCGCCTCGCTCGAGCGCTACGAGGAGCGGCACGCGCCGACGTGGGAGGCGGGCGAGGTGGTCACGATCGTCAACGCGCGGACGGGCCGGGAGATGCCCCTCCGCCGGAACGTGCTGGACGACCTTCGGGCGCACCGGGACCGGCGGGACCTCCTCCTCGCGGCCCGCTCGCTCCAGATCCCGTGGCTCGTCGTGCACGGGACCGAGGACGAGAGCGTCCCGTTCGCCGAGGCCGAGGAGCTGGCCGAGGCCGGCGGGGAGCACGCCTCGCTCGTGGCGCTCGAGGGGGCGGGACACACCTTCGGCGCGGGGCACCCCTTCGGCGGCACCAACGACATGCTCGAGCGGGTCGTCGAGCGCTCGGGGGACTTCCTGCGGCGGGCCCTCCCCGCGGCCGCCCCGTGAGGGCACGCCGGATCGGAGGCCGGCCCGCCGCCCTGCTCCTCGCCTGCGTCCTCGGGGCGGGACAGGGATGCCGCGTCGAGCACACCGACCATCCCACGGGCCGCGAGATCGCGACCACCGACCTCGTCCGGCAGGTCACGGAAGTCCTTTCCGCCTCGGCGGCCGGGTGGAACCGGGGCGACCTCGGCGCCTTCATGGAGGCGTACCTGGACTCGCCGACGACCACCTACTGGGGCGCGGCGGACCTCCTGCAGGGCTACGACGCCATCCGCCGGCACTACGCCCCCCGCTTCCGGCCGGGGGCCGGGCGCGACAGCCTCCGGTTCGAGGACGTGCGCGCGCGGCGGCTGGGGACCGACTACGCGCTGGCCACGGCCCGCTGGGTCCTCTTCCGGGGCGACTCGGTGAGCGCGAGCGGACCGTTCACGCTCGTCCTCCGGCGGATGGAGGGCCGGTGGAGGATCATCCACGACCACAGCTCCACGTTCCGGCCTCCGGACTCTTGAGCGGGCCGCCGGCCGACGCGATCGAGGTCCGCGAGCCCGACACCGGCCTCCTCGTCGACCGGGTCCCGGTGCTGGGCGAGGAGGAGGTCCGGGGCATGGTCGGGCGGGCGCGGGCAGCGGGCGGCCCGTGGTCGGACCTCCCGTTCCGGACCCGCGCCGCGCACCTGAAGCGGCTCCGGCAGCTCGTGGTCGAGCGCGCCGACGAGATCGCCGAGACGGTGTCCCGCGAGACCGGGAAGCCCCCGATCGACGTCTACGTCCAGGAGATCCTCGTCACCTGCGACCACCTGGGGTGGACGGCGCGGGCCGCGCCCCGCGTCCTCGCCTACCGGCGGCGCGGGCCGCCGCTCCTCGGCACCCACCGGCGGCGGGTGCGGTGGGAGCCGTACGGCGTGGCCGGGATCATCACCCCGTGGAACTTCCCCTTCGTGATCCCGGCCACCGCCGCGGCCTCGGCCCTGGCCGCGGGGAACGCCGTCGTGCTCAAGCCCTCCGAGCTCACCCCCGGCCCCGCCCGGCTCCTGGCCGATCTGGCGGCCGAGGCTCTTCCCGACCCGGACCTCGTGCTGGTGGCCACCGGGGACGGCCGCACCGGGAGGGCTCTCGTCGACGCCCCGGTCGACGTCCTCTCCTTCACCGGGAGCGTGGCCACGGGGCGGACGGTCATGGAGGGGGCGGCCCGCCACCTGACGCCGCCCATCCTCGAGCTCGGCGGGAAGGACGCCATGATCGTCCTCGAGGACGCCGACCTCGCGTCGGCCGCCCGCGCCGCCGTGTGGGGCGCCTTCTTCCACGCCGGCCAGGTGTGCCAGTCGGTCGAGCGCGTCTTCGTCCACCGCTCCCGCCACGACGAGCTCGTGCGCCTGGTCCTGGAGGAGACCTCGAGGCTCCGCGTGGGCCGGCGGGATTCGGGCGCCCCGATCGGGGCGCTCACCCGCCCCGAGCAGCTGGAGCTCATCGAGGCGCACGTCCGCGACGCCCGCGAGCGCGGCGCCCGGGTCCTCCTCGGCGGGGAGCCGTCGGACGAGGGGGGCCGCTTCTATCCGCCCACCGTGCTCTCGGACGTGACCCCCGACATGCGGATCATGCGGGAGGAGACCTTCGGGCCCGTCCTCCCCGTGGCCGCGTTCGACGACGAGGACGAGGCGGTGCGGCTCGCGAACGCCACGCCCTACGGGCTGGACGCGTACGTGTGGACGGAGGATCGGGCCCGCGGCTGGGCGCTCGGAAGGAGGTTGCGGGCGGGCTCGGTCATGGTGAACGACTGCGTCACCAACTACGGCCTGGCCGACCTCCCGTTCGGCGGGGTGAAGGAGAGCGGGCTCGGCCGCATCCACGGCGAGGAGGGCCTCAGGTCCTTCGCCTACCCGGTGGCCGAGGCGGAGCCCAGGCTGCGGCTGCCGCGCCAGCCCTGGTGGTTCCCGCCGGCGGACCGGGCCCGGTGGGTGAAGGCCTGGCTCCACCTGCGCCACGGCGCGGGCCTGGCGGACCGGGTGACGGGCGCGCTGCAGGCGCTTCGCGGGAATTGAGCACGGAGGCACGGATGGATCTCACGGACAGGGTCGCGGTCGTGACGGGCGGGAGCAGCGGCATCGGGCTGGCCACCGCGGCGGCGCTCGGGCGGGCCGGCTGCCGGCTGGCCGTCTGCGCCCGCGGTCGCGAGCGCCTCGAGGCCGCCGCGCAGGAGCTGGCCGGAGGGGGCTCGGAGGTCCTGGCCATGCCGGCCGACGTCTCCGACCCCGACTCGGTCGAGGCGTTCGCGGAGACGGTCCGCGAGGAGATGGGGGGCGCCGACGTCCTGGTGAACAACGCGGGGATCGGCCGCTTCGACCGGATCGACGAGGCCAGCCTCGAGGACTTCGACGCCGTGTTCGGGACCAACGTGCGCGGCCTCTTCCTCTGCACGCGAGCGTTCCTCCCCGAGATGCTCGAGCGAGGCGACGGGGTGGTCGTCAACGTCGCCTCGCTCGCGGGGAAGAACACGTTCCAGGGCGGGGCGGTCTACTCCGGCTCCAAGCACGCCGTGCTGGCGATGTCGAAGTGCATGATGCTGGACCTCCGGCCGCGCGGGGTCCGCGTCCTGGCCATATGTCCGGGCTCGGTCGACACGCGCTTCTTCGACGGGCAGGACCGGTTCGAGCCGGACCGGGAGAAGATCGTGGCCTCCGACGACGTGGCCCGCATGATCGTGGAGAGCGTCCGGGTCTCCGACCGCGCCACCGTGAGCGAGGTCGAGATCCGTCCCGTGAACCCGTAGGCCGCCTCGCGACCCGTGCGCCGACGACGGCCGGCCGGGTCGCGCCGGCGCGCCGATCCGGCCGCGGGCGGCCGCCGCCCGGCACGGCTCCTGCTCCGTTGATGGGGGGCGGCGACACCGACGACCCTCCAGTCCGCGAAGGGGAGACCGAGGACGACCATGCCTGCATGCGACTATCTCATCGTGGGCGGCGGCCTCGCGGCCGTCTCGGCGGCCGAGGGGATCCGCCAGGTGGATCCCGACGGCGGCATCGTCATCCTGTGCGCGGAGGACGGGCCCCCTTACCACCGGCCGCCGCTCTCCAAGGAGTTCCTGCAGACGGCCGGCGCCTCCCGCGACCTCGTCCACGTGAAGCCGGAGGAGTGGTACCAGGAGGCGTCCGTGGATCTCGTGCTCGGCACGCGCGCCACGGGGATCGAGCCGCGCGATCTGCTCATCCACGACTCGGAGGGCGAGACCTGGGAGGCCGGGCGCATCCTCCTGGCCACGGGAGGCAGGCCGCGGACGCTGGACGTCGAGGGCGCCGACCTGGACGGGGTCCACACCCTCCGCCAGGTGGACGACTCCGAGGCGATCCGCGAGGCGGCCGCCGAGGCCGAGTCGGCCGTGCTGGTCGGGGCGGGCTTCATCGGGATGGAGCTGGCCGCCTCCCTCCGGACCCACGGCGTGGCCCCGACCGTGGTCGAGGTGGACGAGCGCCCGTGGCCCCGCATGCTCCCGCCCGTCCTCTCCGAGTTCGTCCGGGTCTACTTCGAGGAGCGGGGCGTCTCCTTCCGGCTCGGACGGCGCGTGGTCGGCTTCCGCGGCGGGGACGAGGTCGGGTCGGTGGCTCTCGACGACGGGAGCGAGATCGAGTGCGACCTGGTCGTGGTCGGCGTCGGGATCCTCCCCAACGTGGAGCTGGCCGCCGAGGCCGGCCTCTCGGTCCACGACGGGATCGAGGTGGACCGCTTCGGGGAGACGACCCACGCCTACATCTACGCGGCGGGGGACGTGGCCCGCTTCCCCGACCCCGTCTTCGGCGACTCGACGCGCGTCGAGCACTGGGACCACGCCAGGGCCCACGGCAGGTGCGTGGGCCGCAACATGGCCGGCGCGGAGGAGCCGTTCGACCACCTCTCGTACTTCTTCTCCGACGCCTTCGACCTGTCCTTCAACGTCTACGGCCGGCCGGCCGCCGCCGACCGCGTCCTGCTCCGCGGCGAGCTGGGCGCCGAGGGGAGCGTCGTGTTCGGGGGCCGGGAGGGGCGCCTGTGCGCGGCCATCCTCGTCAACGACACCGAGGCGATGGACGAGTGCCGGGACCTGGTGCGGCGGCGTCCGCCCCTCGAGGAGATCGAGGGCCGGCTGACCGACCCCGAGACGGACCTGGCGGGGATCGCGGGCTGAGCGCGACCCCCCGACGGCCACCGGGGTAGGCCATCCACGCGCAGCGGGTCGCACATCGCGGCCCGGCGGAGCGACGCATCCCACACGGCGAGGCGGCATGACGGACGAGAGCGGCAGGAAGGAGACGGGCGCGGAGGACGGGCGCGAGCGCTCGGTCCAGCAGGGAGCGCCGAAGGTCGGGGACGATCTGGCGGGGAAGATCCTCGAGGCGCTCCGCGAGGTGAAGGATCCCGAACTCGGGCTCAACATCGTGGACCTCGGGCTCGTCTACGACGTCGAGATCGAGGACGGCTCGGCGCGCGTCACCATGACGCTGACCAGCCCCGGCTGCCCGGCCGGAGGCCAGATCCTCTCGGGCGCGCAGGAGAAGGCTGGCTCGGTGGAGGGCGTGGACGGCGCCACCGTGAACCTGGTGTGGAAGCCCTTCTGGACCCCCGACCGCATCGACCCCAAGGTCCGCGCGGCCCTGGGCTACTGAGGCTCCCCCGTGCTCGGTCGTCTCTTCCTCCTGTTCACGGCCGTCCCCCTGGTGGAGCTGTGGCTCCTCCTGAGGATCGGCGCGTGGATGGGCCTCCTCCCGACGCTGGCGCTGGTCGTGGGCACCGGCATGGCGGGCGCGTGGCTCGCGCGCCGCGAGGGCACGCGCTGCTGGACCGCGGTCCGCTCGGAGCTGGCGGAGGGGCGCGTCCCCGGCCAGGAGCTCCTGCACGCGCTCCTCGTCCTGGCCGCCGGGCTCCTCCTCGTCACGCCGGGCGTCCTCACCGACGTGACCGGCCTCCTGCTCCTCCTCCGCCCGACGCGGCGCCTGGCCGTCCGGGCGCTGCGGCGGCGGCTCGAGGCGGGGGTGCGGACGGGGGCGGTCCGGGTGTTCACCTCCTCCTCGGGAACCGGCGCGGGCTTCGGCGCGTTCGGGGCGGGCGTGGAGACCGGCGGCGCGGACGGAGACGACGACGCGGCGGACGGCGGCGACCGGGACGGGGCCGGCGGCCGCTCCGACCGGCCCGGGCACAAGCGGACCGGCGGCCGCGTTATCGAGATGTGAGCGGACCGCGGCGGACCGAAATCGAGGAGAGAGCGGCGTGACCAAGAGCGGCCCCAACCCCGGCCTCGGCCTGGCGATCCTCCGGGTCGTGGTCGGCGTCGTGTACATCACCCACGGGATCCCGAAGCTCCTGGGCGGCGTCCCCGGCACCGCGGAGGCGCTTGGCCACCTGGGGATCCCGCTCCCCGGCCTCTTCGCCTGGGTCGTGACCCTGCTCGAGACGTTCGGGGGCCTGTCGCTGGTCGCCGGCTTCCTGGTCGGGCCCGTGGCCTTCCTGTTCATGATCGAGATGATCGTCGGCATCCTGCTCGTGCACGCCCCGAACGGCTGGTACGTGGTCGGGGGGGGCTCGGCCGGAGCGGAGTACAACACGGTCCTGATCGCCGCCCTCCTCGCCCTCATGCTGGCCGGTCCGGGGGCGGCGGCGGTGGACGGCCGCAGCACCGGAGGGCCGGTGAGCGCGCCGGGGCAGTCGGAGGCTTGATGGACGGAGGAAAGGTGGTCGAGACGCTCGATGCGGCGCGCCGCGGGGGAGCCTCCCGGGACGAGCTCCTGCGCCTGGCGGTCCACGAGATCGAGGCGGCCGAGGACCGCTACGATTGGGTCGGCATCTACCTCCTGGACGACTCGACCCTGGTCCTCCACGACTACATCGGGAAGCCCACCGACCACGACCGGATCCCCGTCGGCCAGGGCGTGTGCGGGACGGCCGTGGCCGAGCGTCGGGACGTGAACGTCCCGGACGTCCAGGCCATCGACAACTACCTGGCGTGCAGCCTCGAGACGCGCTCCGAGCTGGTCGTCCTCATCCGGGACGGCGAGGACGGCCCCATCCACGGTCAGATCGACATGGACAGCGACCGGCCCTCCGCCTTCGGACCCGAGGACGAGCGGGAGATCCGGCGGGTGGCGGGCTGGCTGGCCGGGACCTTCGACGGAGATAGCCGGGGCGGCTCTTGAGCGGGCGGTAGTCCGGTGCTCGAGCCGCTGGAGCGAGCCTCGCCGGCCGACCTCCCCGAGCTCATGGACGAGCCCGGATGCGACGCCGAGCGGCTCCGCGGCGCCCTGGCCGCCCTGGCCCGCAGCAACCTCCTGTTCGGCGGGCACCGGCTGGTGTGGCGCGGCGTCCGCCGCGCCCTGCGCGGCGCCGAGCCCGGGCCGCTCCGGATCCTCGACGTCGGGACCGGCGCCGCCGACATCCCCCTCCTCCTCGACCGGAGGCTCCGGGCGGAGGGCTGGTCTCCGCGCTTCGTGCTCGCCGACCTCCACGCCACCACCCTCCACATCGCCCGCGAGCGGATCCGCGAGCGCCGCCGGGACGCGGGCCGCTTCCGGCTCGTACGGCTGGACGGGCCCTCCCTCCCCTTCGTCGACGACTCCTTCGACCTCGTCCTGTGCGCGAACACCCTCCACCACCTGGAGCGGAGCGGGGCCGCGCGCCTCCTGAGCGAGGCCGGCCGGGTCGCGGCCCGGGGCTGGGTCGTCTCCGACCTCAGGCGCTCGAGGCTCGCCCTGGGGCTGGTCCGCCTGCTTGCCGCCACGCTGTGGCGGCGCGAGCCCTTTCCGCGGCGGGACGGGCCCGTCTCCGTGCGCCGCGCCTTCACGCCCCCGGAGATGGACGGCCTCATGTCGGAGGCGGGCGTGGGGGGGAGCGTCCTCGGCACGGGACCCGTGCGCTTCCTGGCGGCGGGCGGCCCTCTGGCGGCGGGAGGCTCGGGAGCCGGCGGTGAAAGGGCGTCCGCGGGAGGCTCGCGGGAGGAGCGCGGCCGGCCGGCAGCGGCAGGGCGGCCCGCGGCGGCCGGGGGATCGGCGTGAGCCGGGGCGGGCCGTGAGCCGCGCAGCGGACGTCCTGGTGGTGGGCGCGGGCCCGGCCGGGAGCTCGCTCGCGGCCCGGCTGGCGGACGCCGGGGCCGGGGTCCTCCTCCTGGACGAGCGCACCTTCCCCCGCTCCAAGCCGTGCGGGGACTGCGTGAGCCCGGGCGCGCTGCCGCTCCTGGCCGAGCTCGGCGTGCTCGAAGAGCTGGACCGGCGCGGCGCCGGCCGGCTCGAGGGCTGGCGGATCCGCACTCCGGCCGGGCGGTGGTTCGGCGGGGGCTTCGGGAGCGCCGCCGACGGGACGCCGATCGCCGGCCCGGCCCTCCCCCGCCGGGACCTCGACGCCGCGCTCCTCGAGGCCGCGGCGCGGGCGGGAGCGCGGGTCCGGGAGGGGACGAGGGTCGTGGACCTCCTGCGGAGCGGGGGGAGGATCCGCGGCGTCCTGGCGCGGGACGGGGTCGGCCGCGAGGTGCCGCTCCGGGCCGGGATGGTGGTCGGTGCGGACGGGCTCCGCTCCACCGTGGCCCGCCGCATGGGCGGGGTCGACCTCGGCCCCAGCGCCCGCCTGGCGCTCGTCGCGCGCTTCGAGGACGGCCCCGAGCCCGACGGACCGCCCGTCGGCGAGATGCGCGTGTCGGACGAGGGGTGTCTCGGCATGGCTCCCGTGGGCGGGGGACGCTGGAACGTCACCGTCGTGGTCCCGCGGTCGATGGCCCGCGCGGTGGCGACCGACCGCGAGGCCTTCTTCGGGGACCGGCTGGCGGCCTACGGAGTGGCCGGCCGCCTGGAGGGAGCGCGGCGCGCCGGCCCCCTCCAGGTCACCGGTCCTTTCGAGGTCGCCCCCCACCGGGTCGCCGCCCCGGGGGCTCTCCTCGTCGGCGACGCGGCGGGCTATTTCGACCCGTTCACGGGGCAGGGCATCCACGGCGCCCTGGCCGGCGCCCGCATCGCGGCCGCCTGCGCCCTCGAGGCGCTCGGGGCCGGGGGGGTGCGGGCCGAGGAGGCGGCGCTCCTCCGCTACGAGCGCGAGCTGGGCGGCGCGATCGGCCCCTCGCGGCGGGTCCAGCGGGTGGTCGACCACGTCCTCCGGCGGCCGCGGCTGCTGGAGCCGGCCGCCCGGCTCCTGGACGCCGCGCCCGGCCTGGCCGAGCTCCTCCTGCGCGTCACGGGGGACCTGGAGCCGGCCGGCGCGCTGCTCCACCCGGTCCGCCTGGCCGCCGCGCTGACCGGCGCCGGCCGCGCGACCGATCATGCGCGCGGCGCCGCCGCCCGGCACGACGGTCGCATCACGGAGGACATCCGGGAGCCGGAGAGACCGGAGCCCGGAGAGGTCGAAGGCAGGGAGGCCGCGTGCACACCCACAACGAGATCCTCGTCCGGGCGCCGGTCGGAGAGTGCCTGGGGCTGGCGGCCGACATCGAGGCGTGGCCGTCCCTCCTCGAGCACTATCGCCGGGTGACCTTCCGCCGGCGCGACGGCCCGGGGAGCGGCCTCGTCGAGATGGCGGCCGTCCGCGCCTTCGGCCCCGTGCCGTATCCCGTGTGGTGGGCCTCGGAGATGCATACCGACTTCGACGCCGCGCGCGTCCGCTACCGGCACGTGGACGGGATCACTCGCGGCATGGACGTGGAGTGGCGCCTCGACCCCGCCGGCGCCGGGACGCGGATCGTCATCGTGCACGAGTGGGAGGGTCCGGCCTGGCCGCTCGTCGGCGGCCTCGCGGCGCGAAGCGTGATCGGGCCCCACTTCATCCGGGTCGTCGCCGACCGCACCCTGGACGGCATCCGGCGCGCGGCGGAGGGGGGCGGGTCCGCCTCCGGAGACCCGGCCGGGTCCGGCCGCGCGGCCGGACCGGGACCCGCGGCCCGCGGAGGCGCCCTTGCCTGAGAACGGGCGGACCCGGGTCGTGGTCACGGGGATCGGCTGCGTGACGCCCATCGGGACCGGCCGGGAGGGGCTGTGGGAGGGGCTCCACCGGGGCCGCTCGGCCGTGCGTGGGATCACGCGCTTCGACGCGAGCCCGTTCCGCACCCGGATCGCCGCCGAGATCGACGGCTTCGACCCGGCCGACTGGATCGAGGCCCGGCGCCTCCGGCGGCTGGACCGCTACAGCGCCCTGGCCGTGGCCGCGGCCAGCATGGCGCTCGAGGACGGGAGGCTCGATCCGGGCTCGATGGTCGCCGACCGGACCGCCGTCCAGCTCGGGAGCGCGCTCGGCGGCGTCGAGTTCGCCGAGGCCCAGCACGAGGCCTACCTGGCCGAGGGCGTCCGGGGCGTGGACCCGATGCTGGCCCTCACCGTGTTCGGCGGCGCGGCGAGCTGCAACGTGGCCATCGAGTTCGGCTTCACGGGCCCCAACGCCACCAACGCCATGAGCTGCGCCTCGGGCGCCATCGGCGTCGGCCGCGGCTTCCGGCTGGTGAGGAGCGGCGAGGCCGACGTGGCCCTGGCCGGCGGCGCCGAGGCGCCCCTGTCCCCGCTCTCCTTCGGCGCGTTCGCGATCCTCCGGGCCATGTCCACCCGCAACGACGACCCGGCCTCCGCCTCCCGGCCCTTCGACCGGGACCGGGACGGGTTCGTGATGGGCGAGGGGGCCTCGATCCTGGTCCTCGAGGAGCTCGGCCACGCCCTCCGCCGCGACGCGCCCATCTACGCCGAGGTGTGCGGATTCGGCACCACCAACGACGCCTACCACATGACGCGGCCGCGGCCCGACGGTGCCCAGGCCGCCAGGGCCATGCGCCTGGCGCTCGAGGACGCGGGGGTCGGCCCCTCGGCCGTGGACCACATCAACGCCCACGGCTCGTCCACCCAGCTCAACGATCCGACCGAGGCCGGCGCCATCCGCCACGTGCACGGTGAGCGGGCCCACCGCATCCCGATCAGCGGGACCAAGGGCTACTACGGCCACGCGCTCGGCGCCTCCGGCGCGATCGAGGCCGCCATCGTCTCCCTGGCCCTCCGGCACGACTGGCTCCCGCCGACCCTCAACCTGGCCTCGGCCGACGACGCCTGCGCGGACCTCGAGCTGGTCGACGGGAGCGGCCGGGACTACCAGGCCGGCTACGTTCTCTCGAACTCCTTCGGCTTCGGCGGGATCAACGCCGCGCTCCTGTTCCGGCGCTGGGAGGGGTGAGGGGCGCGCGGTCGCCGGTGGCTCCGCCCCCACCGGCGACCCCGGCCGCGTAGATCCCCGCCACGGCCAGGAACGCCCACGGGATCTGGGTCCGGGTGGAGCGCGTCGACCCGAGGAACGAGCCGTCCGTCGCGGTCGTCACCGTCTCCACGTGCACGTAGAAGGGAAGGCGGAGCGTGCGCCGCGTCTCCCTGCCCGGAGGTCCGGCCGCCTCGGCCTCGCCCTCCCGCACGTCCCGCCGCTCGCGGAGGGGGATTCCGTAGAGCCCGCCGACGAACGAGGCGGCGAGGGCGGCGATCCACAGCCAGCGGAGCGGCCGGCCCGCCAGGGCCCGGGGAACCCGTCCCGCCAGGGGGAGATGATCGGGCTCGCGGCGCATACAGTCGGTCGCGAACGCCAGGAGCACGGCCACCGCGAGTCCGGACAGGGCCAGCGCGATCGAATCCAGCATGGGTCCTCCACTGCGGCGGCCGGCCGGCCTCCGGCTCCCGCCGCGCTCGGGTCGTCTCAGGGCAGGCCCTCCGTCGGAAGCCGGTAGGCCACCAGCACGGGCGCCGGACGGGCCGCGAGGCCGTACAGGAGCCCGCCTCCCAGGGCCACCTGCTCGAAGGGCCCGGGCAGGAGCAGCGATCCCCGGTAGCTCCCGTCCGCGAGGTCGTAGACGTCGAGCCAGCGTCCCCGCTCCGGGCTCCGTCCGCCGAACAGCACCGCCAGCCGGCCCCCGGCCGCGCTCGCCGACAGCGCGGCGAACACGGGCCGGTCCCCCGCGATGCGCTCCTCGACCCGGCCCGTCCCGTCCGGGGAGAGGCCGCCGCGGGTCTCGACGCGCGGGAAGGCCACCTCCTCCACGTAGGGCTTCCGGCCGCCCGACCAGCCCCCGGGGCCGCGCACGAAGAAGCCGTCCCCCATGCCGAACAGGGCGGCCCATCGCCCGCCGCTCCCCGCCGCGGTGACGAGCTGGGCGGCCAGGGGGTCGAGGTCGGCGAACCCGCTCCAGGGCGTCCCGAAGCGGTCCTCGATGCGTCCGTCGGGCCCGACCCGCACGAAGGGCCGCTCCCGGTCGTAGACCACCAGGACCGCGCCGCGATCGGGAGCCAGCGGGACGAGCTGGTCGGCCGAGCGGGCCTCCTCCCCCAGCGGAATCCGTCGCCCCGGCCCGCCCGCCGGATCCAGGATCGTGACCCGGGCGTCGGCGCGGTCCAGGACCCACGCCCTGCCGTCGGGGTCCGCCTCCAGGTCCCGCATGGAGCGGAACTCCCCGGGCCCCCCGCCCCTGCGGCCGACCGCGCGCACGAGGCGCCCCTCATGGTCGAACCGGAGGATGCGCCCCGCCATCGGATCGGCGACCCACACGCCGCGCGCGTCGGCCGCCAGCCTGGCCGGTCCCTGGAGGAGCGTGTCCTCCAGGCTCCCTCCCACGCGGAACGCCTCCTCCCACGCGTGCGCCACCACGACGCGGCCGGCGGGTCGGGCCGGCGCCCCGGCGGCTTCCCTCCCGGCGCCGTCGCCGCCCCGGCAGGCGAGGAGGAGGGCGGCGGCTGCGGCCGCGAGCCGAGACGCCGTCATCACATGGCCTCCAGTGACGCCCGCACGGCCGCCTCCGCGGCGGCGGCGCGATCCTTCGGCGGCGGCGGAACGACCAGCCTGGCCCGTCCTCGCCCGTCCAGGAGGATGCTCACCGGCGTGGTCCGGTAGCCCAGCCGCGCCATCAGCCGGCCCGCGGTCCGGCGCAGGTCGGGGCGGACGGGGAAGCCCGGGTCGGACCGTCCGCCGGGCAGCGCGTCCGCCGGCGCTCCGTCCGGCCCCTGGCTTTCGGGCAGCAGAGGATCGAGCGGGACCCCGACCACCTCCACGAGGCCGGAGCGACCGAGCTCCGACCACCGCCGCTGCAGCTCCCGGTGCCGGGCGCAGTCGGCCCCCTGAAAGAGGTAGAGGAGCACGGGGCGTCCTCCCTCGTTCGACGTCCCGGCCGCGGCCGCCGGGAGCACCGCCACCGGCCGTGCGGCCTCGATCCCCACCGCGCGCACCCCCGCGGCAAGCGTCAGCAGCAGGCCCGTCAGGGCTGCCGCGCGGCGCCACGGAAGGCCGCGGGGGGACGGCCGGAGCCGTCCCCCCACTGCTCCATCCGGCCTCACACCCAGACGGCCTTCTCGCTCAGGTAGTACTTCCACGTCTCGGTGCACGACTTGAAGATCCAGAAGCCGACACACACCGACGCGTGCGCGCACTGCTTCCCGTCGTTCGCGCCGCACAGATCGGCCTCGGCCGGCCTCGGCGCGGGCAGAATCAGGAAGCTGCCCATCCCCATGCTCATGGCCAGCACGCTCGCCAGCCCCTTCCGCCGGAGCTTCGTCCACCGTCCCATCGTCCTCCTCCTTGCTCGGGCGATACCGATGCGGACACCTGTGGGGAGAGGGTCCGCGCGGGCGTCACCGGGGCGTCAACGCCGGGGGACGGAGCGCGATTTGCTCGGTTCGAGAGCGGCGAGCATCCAGACCAGGGAGGATCCGTGGAGCGCAGGGAGATCGGCTCGTTCGACGTCTCGGCCGTCGGACTTGGCTGCAACAACTTCGGCCGGCGCATCGACGCGGAGGCCACGGAGGAGGTGGTAGCCGCCGCCCTCGATGCCGGGATCGACTTCTTCGACACGGCCGACGTGTACGGGGCGGGGAAGAGCGAGGAGTTCCTGGGCCGCGCCCTGGGGCCGAAGCGAGCGGACGTCCGCATCGCGACCAAGTTCGGCTACGAGGTGGCCGGCGAGGGCGGGGGCGCGAGCCCCGCGTACGTGCGCCAGGCGGTGGAGGCGAGCCTCCGGCGGCTCGGGACCGACCACATCGACCTCTACCAGATCCACAAGCCCGACCCGGACGTCCCGATCGGCGAGACGCTCGGGGCCCTGGACCAGCTGGTGCGGGAGGGGAAGGTGCTCGAGATCGGGTGCTCGAACTTCTCTGCCGACCGGATCCGTGAGGCGGAGGAGGCCGCCGGACCCGGCGCGGCCCGCTTCGTCTCCGTCCAGAACGAGTACAGCCTCCTCCACCGGGAGCCCGAGGGGGACGTGCTGGAGGCGTGCGCGCGCCGAGGGCTGGCCCTCCTCCCCTACTTCCCCCTGAAGAGCGGGCTCCTCACGGGAAAGTACCGCAGGGGCGAGCCCCCGCCCGAGGGCGCGCGGATCAGCGGAAGCGATCGCTTCGCGGACCTCCTCTCCGACGAGAGCCTGAGGCGCGTCGAGCGCCTCATCGCCTTCGCGGAGGCGCGCGGGCACACGATCCTCGAGCTCGCCTTCTCGTGGCTCCTGGCGCACGGTCCGGTGGCCTCGGTGATCGCGGGCGCGACGAAGCCCCGGCAGGTCCGCGCCAACGCGGCCGCCGCGGGCTGGACGCTGTCGGAGGAGGAGATGGAGGAGGTGGACCGGATCCTGGAGGAAGCGGGAGGCTGACCCCGCCCGGCGGCGCCGTGGGGCGCGCCGGACGGGGCCGACTCCGCCGGAGCTACCGCGAGGCCGCCGTCCGGGGCGCGCCCGCGTTCGACAGCTCGCGCACCGCTTCGGCCAGGCGCTCCACCTTCGGGGCCGCGTGGCCGGACGCGCGGCCTTCCAGCCGCTCGGCCAGCGCCGCCAGCGTCTCCGCCCGCACCGGCTCGGAGGCCACCTCCGCCCGCGCCAGCTCGCGCCGGGACGCCGCGATCTCGGCCGCGGGCAGCCCGCCCGAGCGCTCCAGCTGGTCCAGGTAGGACCGGGCCAGCGAGTAGGTGGCCGGCCAGGTGTAGCGCGGCTGGCCCTGGACGTTCAGGTAGTCGAGCTTCGCGGAGCGCGCCGCCGCGATCTCGTTCGCCGTCAGGTACTCGCTCGGCGCCAGCTCCAGGATGTCCAGCCCCCGGGCTATCTCCGAGCTCACGATCACCCCGTTGTACCAGTAGGCCGACCACGAGCCGCCCATCTCCATCGTCTCCGCGTTCACCGGACCGCGGTCGAAGAAGGCGATCTCCTTCGGGTGGTCGGGGTCGGTCCAGTCGAAGACCGACACGCCGCCCTGGTACCAGGCCTGGACCATGATGTCGCGACCCGGGACCGGAATGAGCGACCCGTTGTGGGCCACGCAGTTCTCCTCGGAGGTCTGGGCCGCCGGCAGCTTGTAGTAGCTGCGGAAGCGCATCTTCCCGTTCTCGACGGTGAAGATGGCGTCGGCGCCCCACTCCTTCGGATCGCTGGCGCGGCACTTGGGCTGGCCGCCCCCGCCCCACTCGTCGGTGAACAGGATCTTGCTCCCGTCGTTGCTGAACGTGGCCGAGTGCCAGTACGAGAAGTTCGAGTCCGACACGGCCGCCAGCCGGCGCGGGTGGATCGGGTCACGGATGTCGAGGAGAAGGCCGTAGCCGGCGCAAGCTCCGCCGGCCCGCTGGATGGCCGGGTACAGCGTGATGTCGTGGCACTGGTTGGGCCCGGGCTGGGGCCCGTCACCCTGCTCGCCCATCCTCTCGGCGATCATCTTCTCGAACCGGGCGCGGAGCGCGGCGCTGTCCGCGCCGGTCGGCGCGCCCTCGCCGCCCCGCTCCCTCACGATGCTGTCCAGCATCTGGTCCGCGTACCGGTCCGGCAGGATGATGGACCGGCCGCCCATGTCGAACACGAACGCCCCGCGGGCGCGCGCCCGCTCGAGCTCCGCCTTGTCCTCGGGCGCCAGGCCGTGCTGGGGCGGCGCCACCAGGTTCTCGAAGATTCTCGGCGAGCTCACGATGGCCGCCTTCTCGGGGTTCGCCAGCGGGACGCGGATGACCTCGATCCGGAAGAGGGCCGTGTTCGGGTCCTCGCTCGGCGAGGCGCCCGAGCACCCGGCCAGCTCCTCGGCGGGCCTCACGGGCGCCTGGCCCGAGATGTAGACGTAGACGTTCTCCGGGTCGTCCGGGTCGACCAGCACCGAGTGCGTGTGCGACCCGCGGCAGGTCTGGACGTTGGAGACGTACTTCGGATGCTCGATGTCGCTGATGTCGAAGATCCGGATCCCGCGGATCCGGTCGGCGCTCACCTGCTCCTTCACCCCCTGGGTGCCGCAGTCGAGCCGGCTCCCGAGCCCCTCGGCCGAGACGAACAGGAGGTTCCCGTACACCGAGACGTCGCTCTGCGACGCGGGGCACACGTAGCCCACCACCAGGGAGGGCTCGCTCGGGTCCGAGATGTCCCAGATCTGGAAGCCGTTGTAGTTGCCCTGGATCGCGTAGTGGTCCTTGAACGCCAGGTCGGAGTTCGTCTTCCCCACGAAGTCCTCGGGGGGCGGGGTCTCCGACACGACGTTCAGGTTCCACGTCGCCTCTCCGGCGTCGAGGAGGCCGGCCTCGAGGCCGACGCGTGGGTCCCCGGTCGGCGCGGTCCGCGCCGCGGGCGCTACGGCCTCGTCGGTGGCGGCGGGGCCGCCCGAGGCCGAGGCGCAGCCCGCCGCGCCCACGAGGCCGGCGGAGAGGAGCAGCGCGCCCGTCCGGCCCAGGAGCCGGCGGGCGAGGGTGCGGCGGTGCGAGGTGGAGCGTTCCATCAGCGGTTCCCCCGGTTGGCGGAAGTGAGCTCCGAGAGCATCCGCTTCATGCGGGCGATCTCGGTCTTCTGGTCGACCTGGATGTCGTTGGCCAGCTTGAACGCGGCCTCGTCCTGCGCGGCCCCGTCCTGTGCGAACAGCTTGTCCACCATGCCCACGGCGCCCTGGTGGTGGTGGATCATCCCCTCGAGGAAGAGCCTGTCGAAGTCCGGGCCCCTCGCCGCGGCCAGCTCCCGCAGCTGCTCGTCCGAGAGCATGCCGGGCATGTGCATGACGTACTCGGGGCCGGTCACCTCGAGATGGATCCCGTCGATCGTGACCTGCGGCACGAACTCGCCCCGCTGGCGAAGCCAGCGCTGCATGAGGACGATCTCGTCGCCCTGCGAGTTGAGGATCCTGGAGCAGAGCGTGGCGACCCGCGGGCCGGCGTCGTTCTCGGGCGCCAGCCTGCACATCACCAGGGCCTGGGCGTGGTGTCCGATCATGCCGATCATGAAGCGGACGTCCGCGTCCGTGTACCGCATGCGGGCGCTGTCCATGCGGGCCCGGTAGAGCGCCTCGATCCCGGCCTTCGAGTCGTCGGTCGGGCGCGCGGAGGGGGCGGAGGACGTGTCCGTCCCGGAGCGGGCGGCGCCGCACGCGCCGGCCGCGAGGGCGACACATGCGAGAGCGGCGTACAGAGGGGCTCGGAAAGTGCTCATGCCTCTCGGGGTCCGAGGGGGTGGTTCGGGCCGCGCGGAAGCGCGGAGGCCCATCGACTTTGTGAGCCACCAAAGATAATCGTTCTCGGCCCCGGCGAAAGGCCCTGCTGCTCCACGGCCCGGCCGGCAAGAGTGTCTACGCTCCGGAAAGGGACGCTCGGGGGACCCCCGTCCGCGGCCACGCCTTCGCGAGCGCCGTGGAGAAGTTGTCCAGCGCCCCCTTCGAGGCGTCGTAGTGGATCATGTCCGGTAGGGCTGCTCGCCGTCCTCCGAGGAGATGTTCACGACCCGGCCCCAGCCGCGCGCACACCGCCACGTGGCACCCCTCGGCGGCCAGGGAGTCGGCGATCCCCCGCCCGGTCCCGCCCTGCGTGGAGCAATGCATTGACAGCTACCTTGTATAACGATATTGTGGACCACGTGAGCGATGACTTCGTGGAGAACTGGACGACCCAGACGAGGAAGGGGCTCCTGGAGCTCGGCGTCCTGAACGCCATCCGGGAGCGCCGGCGCTACGGCTACGAGATCGTGAAGCTGCTGAAGGCCGTCCCGGGCCTCGTCATCAGCGAGGGGACGATCTATCCCATCCTCGGGAGGCTCGAGCGCGAGGGACTGACCACGGCCTCGCTGGAGCCGTCCCCGGAAGGACCGGCCCGCAAGTACTACCGGCTCACGCAGCGGGGCACGGCGGCGCTGACCGTCATGAACGAGCGTTGGGACGCGATCGGCCGCGGAATCCAGGCGATCCGGAGCGAGGACCATGATCGAGATGACTGACCATGCCCGCCGGCGGCTGGAGCGCTACCTGTCGGAGGCTCGCCGGACGCTGCGCGGCCACCCGGACCTGGACGGGCAGGAGGTCCTCCGGGGGCTGCGCGAGCACGTGGACGCCGAGCTCGGCGGTCGCCCCGGCACGGGGGAGCCCGTGACGGCCGCCGAGATGGACGCCGTGCTGGAGCGGCTCGGGCCGCCCGATGGCCTGGCCGGCGAGGTCCGGACCGGCCATGCGGCCTCTGCCGGGGGGATGCCCGGGGCCGCGGACCGCGAGGGCGTCCGGGGCGCCCTCGTGCGCCTGACCGTGGCGGCCGTCCTCGCCGCGGGCACCGTCGTCCTCCTCCTGGCGCCGGGCGCGCTGGTCTGGGGTCAGGCCCAGATCGGCGGCGTCCTGGACGCCGCCTGGAATCCTGGCGGCCCGCCGCTTCCCGGCACGCGCTCGACCGACTACTGGATCCGGGTGGGGGGCACGGTCGCCGCCGTGACCGGGGTGTGGTGGGCGGTCGTGGGAGGCGCCTCGGCCCGCTGGGGCGGGAGGGTCCGCGAGGCGCTGGCCCCCCTCCCGTGCCCCGTCCGGGCGCGGCACGGGCGCGTCCTGGCCGGGGCGGGGCTCGTGCTCGCGGCGGCCGGCGCCGTCCTGCTGTTCCGGTGAGGGCGCCGGCCGCCCGTCGCACGGCGGCCGTGGGCGCAGCGCTGGCCGCGGGAGCGTCCATCGGCTGCGGCGTCTCCGGGGCCCGGAGCCGCGAGCCCGCCGCAGACTCGCTCCCCTCGGTCGCGGCGGCCCGGGCGACGGACCACGCCGCCGAGGTGGACTCCGCCCGCCGCCTGCTCCGAGAGCTCGCGCACGGCGGGGCGGGGCTGGCCGTCGGCGTCTCGGTCGGAGGGCGGGTGGTGTGGCTGGAGGGGCTGGGCTATGCGGACCTCGAGGCCCGCCGCCCGGTCGACCCCCGCACCACCCGGTTCCGGGTGTACAGCGTGAGCAAGGGGCTCACGACCCTGGCGGCCGCCTCCCTGGTCGAGGACGGCCGCCTGGACCTCGGAGCGCCCGTCCGCAGCTACCTGCCGGGCTTCCCGGACAAGGGAGCCCCGATCACGCCCGCGGAGCTCCTCGCCCACACCTCCGGGATCCGCCACTACAGCAACGCCGTCGAGGCCTCCTCCCGCCGGCACTGCGACGTGGTCGCGGACGCCGTCCCCATCTTCGAGGACGATCCCCTCGTCCACCCCCCGGGAGCGGCCCGTACCTATTCGTCGTGGGGCTACGTCCTCCTCAGCCGCGTGCTCGAGGCGGCCGCGGACGAGCCGTTCCGCGAGCTGGTGCGACGCCGGATCCTCGAGCCCTCGGGGGCCGCCCTGACCGTGATCGACGACCCGGACGCCCGGATTCCCGGACGGGCCACGTTCTACTCGGTGCCCACCGGCGGCGGGCCCGAGCCCACGCCCGAGGTCGACAACACCTGCAAGTGGGGCGCGGGCGCCTACCTGTCCACGGCGCGGGACCTCGTGGCCGTGTACCGAGCCCTGCTCGGCGGCGACCTCCTGGCTCCTCACACCCTCCGCTCCATGGTCCTCCGTGGCGCGGAGCCCGATTCGCTGGGCCGGCAGATCCTCGAGATCTCGGGATGGGGAGAGGGCGCCGCGGCCTTCACCGCCGCGGACCTGGACACGGGAGTCGTGGTCGTGCTCCTGTCCAACGCGATCGGCCCCGACTACGGGCCCCGGGTGCAGCGGGCCTTCGGGAGGCTGCGGACGATCTTCGATCCGGGTCCCTGAGGCCGCCTCGACCGCGTCCCGGAGCCCGGCCGAACCTCCCTACTGCGTCCCCAGCCGCTCGAGCGACCACGCCGCGTGCTCGGCCACCAGCTCGCCGCCCTCCTCGCGGCAGCGCTCGAGGACCGGCACCGCTTCCCGCCGGCCGCTGTTTCCGAGCCCCACGCACAGGTTGCGGAGGAGCCCCTCCCGGCGGGCGCGGAAGAGCGCCGTGTCCCGGTAGCGCTCGCGGAAGCCCGCCTCGTCCAGCTCGAGCAGCTCCTCGGCCCACGCGACCATGGAGGCGAAGGGCACGGGACGGCCGGGCGTCGGCGCGGCCCACGCGTCCGGATCGGCCCCGGCGCCCGGACCCGTCCCGCCGTCCGCCGCGCTCGGGCCGCCGCCGCCCTCGCCCGGAAACGAGCCCCCCGGCACCTCCCGGTTCCAGGGGCACACCTCCTGGCAGATGTCGCAGCCGAACACCCGGTTCCCGATGAGCGGGCGGAGCTCCTCGGGGATCGAGCCCCGCAGCTCGATGGTCAGATAGGAGATGCAGCGACGGGCGTCCAGCTCGCGCGGGCCGCGGATCGCGTCGGTGGGACACGCCTCGATGCAGCGGGCGCAGGTGCCGCAGCGGTCCGCCGTGAACGGCTCGTCGGGCTCCAGCTCCAGGGTGGTGAGGAGCTCGCCCAGGAGGAGCCAGGAGCCGAGCTCGGGGTCGATGAGGACGGTGTTCTTTCCGATCCACCCGAGCCCCGCGCGCTGGGCGTGGTCGCGCTCCAGGACCGGGCCGTAGTCCACGTAGGGGAGGGCGCGCGCGTCGGGGTCGATCGCCTCGACCTCCGCCGCCAGCTCCGCCAGCCTCTCCTCGAACACGCCGTGGTAGTCGGGCCCACGGGCGTAGCGGGCGATCACCGGGGCCAGGGGGTCGATGGCCTCGGGGGGCGCGGCCGCGTCGGGCGGGGCGGCGGCGGGGCTCTCACCGGACGTCCCGGCGCCGCGCGCTCCCGACTCCCCGGGGCCCGCGCCGCCCGGGGCGATCCCCTCCGCATAGCTCAGCGCCACGACCACCACGCTGTGGCAGCCGGGGAGCGCCTCCTCGAGGGAGACCCGCCGGCGGACGGCGTCCTCGCGGGCCATCCACGCCATCTCGCCGTGCCAGCCGCGCTCCAGCCACTCCCGGTACCAGGCGGCGTGGGCGGGCGGGTCGGCCGGGGCGATCCCGACCGCGTCGAACCCGAGGCCTCGGGCGCGCGCCTTCAGCCGGCCGGCGGCGTCGGCGGGAGGCACGGGATCACCCGAAGCCGAATGCGCTCGGACACAGGTCGGCGAGGACGCAGCGGCCGCACTCGGGGTCCTTGCGGCCGTGGCACACGGCCCGGCCGTGGAGGATGAGCCGCCACGCGAAGGTCCTCCACTGGTTCTTCGGCAGGATCCCCATGAGCGAGTGCTCGATCTTCTCCGGGTTGGACGAGGAGGCGAGGCCCAGGCGGCGGCTCACGCGCTTGACGTGCGTGTCCACGACCACGCCCTCGTTCTTCCCGAACGCGTTCGAGAGGATGACGTTGGCGGTCTTCCGCGCCACGCCGGGGAGGGTGAGGAGCTCGTCCATCGTGTCCGGCACCTCGCCCCCGTACTCGTCCAGGATCTTGCGGGCGGCGTCCTGGATGTACTTCGCCTTGTTCCGGTAGAAGCCGGTCGAGCGGACGGCCTCCTCGAGCTCCTCGCGGTCGGCGTCCGCGTAGTCCTCCGCGGAGGTGTACTCCTCGAAGAGGTCCTTCGTCACCTTCCGCACCCGCTCGTCGGTGCACTGCGCGGAGAGGATCGTGGAGACCATGAGCTCGAGCGGGTTCGACCAGTCGAGCGAGATCTCGGTCTCGGGGTACTCGTCGGCCAGGCGGAGCGCGATCTCGGCCGTCCGCTCCCGCTTCGCCTCCTCGCCCTCGTCGGCCGCCTTCTTCGCCTTCGATCCCTTCTTCCTCGCCGCGCTCACGTCCACCCCTCGTCCGGCCTCGCGTCTCGCGTCTCGTCGGCGGCCGCCGGCACCTGGCGCCCGGGGCCGTCCTCGCCGCCCGCGACGCGGCCCTGGCCGGTGGCGCTCGACGCGCCGCTTCCCCGCTCCTCGTCGTCCTCCTGATCGAGCCCCAGCCGCCGGGCGCGCTCCAGCCAGCCGGCCACGTCGTGGGGCGTGAGGATCCCGACCAGCTCGTCCCCGTCCACGACCAGGAGCCGGGCGTGATCTCCCTGCTTCAGGTGCCCGAGGACCTCGTCCAGGGTCGTGTCGCGCGGCACCTTGCGGACCTCGTCGAGCGGGGTCATGACGTCGGCCACCCGGGTGCCCGCTCGCTCGCCCGGCGGCACCTCGGCCACGTCCTCGACCGAGAGGACCCCGACCAGGCTCCCGGCGCGGACCACCGGGACCGCGCCCACGCCCGAGCGCAGGAAGGGCTCGTCGACCACCTCGGAGAGGGAGCCGTCGGCGTCGACGGCCGGGGGCACGGGCTGCACGGCCCGCTCGACCGGCACGCCCGAGAGGACCCGCCGGGCCACGAACTGCTGCCAGCTGTTGGCCGCGGCGCCGGAGAGGAACCAGCCGATGAACGCCAGCCACAGGCCGTTCAGGACCGCGCCCTGCCACAGGAAGAGGAGTCCCACGCCCATCATGAGGAAGCCGAAGCCCCGGCCGGCCATCGTGGCCCAGCGGGTGGCCTTCCGCAGGCTCCCGGAGAAGTGCCAGGCCGCCGAGCGGAACAGCCGCCCCCCGTCCAGCGGGAAGCCGGGCAGGAGGTTGAAGATCGCCAGGACCAGGTTCAGGAAGGCCAGGTAGCCGGCCACCACGGTCACGGGGCCCGACCAGCCCAGGAAGTCGGCTCCGACGCCCGCCGCCCAGAACAGGCCCGCCAGCGCGACGCTGGCCAGCGGCCCTGCGGCCGTGAGGAGGAACTCGTCGACCGGGCGCTGCGCCTCCATGCTCGTCTGCGCCACGCCGCCGAAGATGAAGAGCGTGATCCCCTGCACGTCGATGCCCCGGGTCCGGGCCACCGCCGAGTGGGACAGCTCGTGGAGGAGGACCGAGAGGAAGAGGAGGAGCGCGGCCGCGGTCCCCATCACCCAGTACATCGTCCGCCCGTAGCCCCGCATCTCGTGCGGGAAGACGTCGGCGCTCAGGGTCCACACCACGAGCGCGAAGATGAGGAACCACGAGTAGTCGATCCGCACCTCGAAGCCGAACCAGCGCCCGAGGCTGAAGCCTCCCATCAGCGGCATCGATCTCACCTCTCT
>DATFLN010000003.1:0-33787 GCA_035267645.1 Gemmatimonadota bacterium
GGCCGCCGGCTGCGACAACCTGGTCAAGGTGATCCCGTACTTCGCCACCATGACCCGGCAGCCCTCGGTCGAGACCTACGAGCAGCAGCCCATGGCGCCGCCGGACGGGGCCGTGCCCGTGAACGGCACGCGGCACTACCCGCTCCTCGTGGCCGACACGGCGCTGCACAACCCGCTCGGCGGCACGCCCGCCGAGGTGGCCCGCGGCAAGGAGATCTACCAGAGCTTCTGCCTGCCCTGCCACGGCGTGGACGGGACGGGCAGCGGGCCCGTGATCAACAAGAGCGGTGAGAACCCGCGGCGCATCCCCTTCATCCCCGCCGTGAACCTGGCCACCGGGCCGGCCACCGGCCGCTCGGACGGCTACATCTGGGGGATGATGGCCAACGGGCGGGGCCTCATGCCCTCCTACGACCGCATTGCGCCGGACCAGCGCTGGTACGTGGTCGAGTACGTGCGCCACCTGCAGAAGGTGGCGGCCGACTCGGCCTCGAGCTCGGGCGGGCGGAGCTCCGGCTCGAGCGGACAGAGCTCGAGCGGGACGGACCGGTGAGCGCACACACCTCGAACCCAGCAGAGACGAGCGGAAGATCTTGAGTTCCGAGACGCGTAAGGTGGCGCCCGAGAAGGCTCTGGCGACCGTGCCGGGGAGCATTTCCGGCCGCACGCTCCTGGCCTGCTGGATCGCCATCGCCATCGGCCTCGTGGGCTTCTTCTGGACCGTGAGCGGCCACCCCACGCGCGCGTGGCAGGTGACCTGGTCCAACTTCCTGTTCTGGACCTCGATGGCCGAGGCGGGGATCATCTTCGGCGCCGTGCTCCACACGGCCAAGGGGCACTGGGGCAAGCGCTTTCGGCGCGTGGCCGAGGGCATGGGCGCCTTCCTCCCCGCGTCGCTCCTGGTCCTGGTCCTCATGCTCCTGTTCGGGAGCTCCCACATCTTCCCGTGGATCGGGAAGATGGCCCCGCATCCGGGGCACGTGAACCACTCCTGGCTGACCCCGGGCGGCGTCTTCTGGCGGAACACGATCCTGGCGCTGGTCCTCTACGCCGCCAGCTTCTGGTTCCTGAAGATCTCGCTCCGGCCGGACGCCCCGCTCGTGGCCGAGCGGCTCACCGGCTGGCGCAGGGGCCTGGTCGGGTGGATCGGCCGCGAGTGGCGGGGCGAGGAGGCCGAGATCGACCACGCCCGCACGTGGCTGGCGCGCTCGGGCCCGGCCCTCATCCTCCTGTGGGCGGTCATCTTCACGCTCATGGCCATCGACCTCATCATGTCGCTGGTCCCGGGCTACATCAGCATCATCTGGGGCGCCTACTTCTTCGTGGGCGGCTGGCTCTCCATGCTGGCGATGACGGCCTTCCTGGCCAACCGCTACTACCGGCGCTACGACCTGGCCGAGGCGTGGGGGGACTGGGAGTTCCACGACCTGGGCAAGCTGCTGTTCGCCTTCACGATCTTCTGGACCTACTTCTGGTGGTCCCAGTTCCTGGTGATCTGGTACGGAAACCTGCCGCGGGAGACGATCTTCTTCGAGCAGCGGGTGGCCGGACACTGGTACGGGCTCTACGCCGTCCAGATGATCCTGATCTTCGCCCTGCCCTTCCTCCTCCTCCTCGGGCGCCGCATCAAGATGCGGCCCGGCTGGCTGGCGTTCGTCGGCTGCATCACGATGCTCGGCTTCTGGCTCGAGCGCTTCCTGCTCGTGGCGCCGTCCACGTGGCACGGGGAGGGGATCCCGCTCGGGTGGCCGGAAGCGTCGATCACGGTCGGCTTCCTCGGGCTGTTCGGGCTGTGCTATTCCTTCTTCTCCAGCACTTTCCCCAAGCTCCCGATCCGCGAGACGCTGCCCGGGAAGGCCGGCACCGGGCCCTGAGCCCGGCCGGGGCGGCGCGGACCGCCCCTTCCCCACGAGGGTATACCGTCCACATGTTGTAGGCACGCGGCGTCCGACACGCCGTCGGGCGGCGCCACGCGGTGCGACCCGGCACTCCGCGCTCGCAGGGACGACTCACTGGGTTCGCAGAGAGGAACCAGCACATGAGCTCCACGACAAGCTCCCAGATCGACCAGCTCATCGAGAGGACCGAGGCCAGCCTGGCCAAGTTCAAGGACCGGGCGGAGCAGCTCCGCTCGGAGATCAGCGACGCACGGGCCGCCACCAAGGTGCAGATGAAGGCCATGGTGGAGCGGCTCGAGAAGAAGTACCGGGCGTCCGAGAAGAAGCTCAAGGAGCTGAAGAGCTCCGGCGGGCCCCGCGAGGAGATCGAGGAGCTGCACTCCCAGATCGTCTCGGACCTCCAGAGCATGGTCCGCACGATCAAGCGCCGCATCCACTGACGCGCTGAAGCTCCCCGGAGCCGGCACCTCCACGGAGCCGGCTCCGCCCCGGGCGCCGCTGCCGGGATCGGCGGCGCCCGGAACCCTCCCGACCCGCCCCCGGAGCCCTCCCGGGACGGCCCTCGCCCTGCCGCCGCGCTTCCCGCTTCCGCTCCGCGTCTACCGCTCGCCCACCCTTATCGCCGCAGGGCGTCGAACAGGAGCGGGAACGTGGCTACCGACTGCACACGGTACTGGGGCCGGAACCCGAACAGGACGATCCGGCCGCGGCCACGAGGCACCTCGACCAGCGCCGGCCGGCCCGCCACGTGCTTCGAGCCCAGGGCCCAGCCGCTCAGGAGCGGGTCCTTCTCGCCGTAGCGTCCCACCACCCGCACGCCGGAGTCGGTGGGCACGAACGCCATGCTGCTCCGGCCGTACCAGGCGGCGGTCGAGTCGGGCATGCCCCTGGCAAGGGGGCTCGAGGTGTCCAGGTCGAGCCGCAGGATCGAGCCCGGGATGTAGAACTCCTCCGGCCGCAGCCCGGCGGTGACGTCCCGCACGGGCGCCCCCAGGTAATCGATCGCGAAGCGGCTGGCCTCCTGGAGCGTCACGACGGTGCCGCCGTCCTCGACGAAGTCCTCCAGGGCCGCGACGCCCCGGGCCCCCACGCCGCCCGCCAGGGAGTCGGGCACGCTCGCCTTCGGACGCCCGAAGTAGATCGTCCGGGGCGACTCCGACGCGAACACCACGACGTCGAAGCGGCTCGAGAGGTCCCCGGCCTTCAGGTCCGCATTGTGGACCGTGGTATAGGGAATGTGGTAGCGGTCGAAGACCCAGCGCGTCCATCCCTCGTCGATGTCGGCCGACCAGCTCTGGTAGAGGGCGATGCGCGGGGCGCCCTTCCCCGCCTGTTCGCCGCTCAGGCCGGGCGCCGTCCGCCGGGGTTCCGGGGCGCTGGCCATGGGGTCGGAGAGGGGGACGGAGCCCGCCGGGAGGTCGTCCACCGGTACGGCGTCGACGCCGAGGAGGAGCGGGAGCGTCTGGGCCGTTACGTCGTAGGGCCGCCTGGGAGGTCCTCCCGGATACTGCCTCAGATCCGGGTACTCCTGTCGCTCGAGCATCGCCTGCGCGAACGACGCGTAGGGCTGGTGCATCGGGATCACGTAGTCGCCGGCCGAGAACCGGTGTCCGCCGGCCTGGAAGTCGGCCCCGGCGCGCCGGACCTCCACGTCGGCCGTGACCATCACACGGATCAGCTCCTGGAGGCCCGTCCGGTTCGCCTGTCCGGCGGGGATGACCCACGCATCGGGCCACCGTTCCCACTTCGCCACGGCCTTCCGGCCGATCTCGAGGAAGCTCCGCAGCCACCTCTCACGGTTGTCGGCCGCGTGCTCGAGGAGCGCGAACGCGCCGTCCTCCATGTAGCCGATGATGTCGGACAGGTGCCACTCCCCGCCCGGCCACGGCTCCGGGAAGTTCCAGCTCCGCTTGCGGGCGTCGAAGTTCCGCCCCGGACGGAGTGAGTCGGCCGGGACCGTGATGGGCGTGGCCATGTCGGCCGAGGCGGTCTCCGTCAGGATCCGGGCGCCCGCGTGATAGTGCTGGTAGGCGCGGGCCGGCGTCCACGCGTCGTAGATCGCGTCGACCACGACGCCCTCGTGGCCCTGGGTCCCCATGCGCCAGGCCATGTGCGTCCCGATGTCGTTGATCGACTCGGTCAGGAGGGGATCCACGTTGGGCTCGTAGGGATCGATCCACGGCGGGATGAAGAATCGCGAGCCTCGCTGCCCCTGCTGGTGAATGTCGTGGACGATCTGCGGGTGCCACGCGTTCTGCGCATCCCGGACGGTGAGGTTGGTCTCCTGGAGGGCGAAGTAGTACCAGTCGCGGTTGTTGTCGTGGCCCGCGTAATGGTGGTAGAGAAAGGGAGGGCTGGCCGCCTCCCACGGCTTCCCCACCGTGCTCCGGTACCAGTGGACGACCATGTCCAGCCCGTCCGGATTCAGGGACGGGACGAGCAGGACGATGGTGTTGTCCCGAATCTTCCGGGCGAGCGGCTTCTCGGAGGTGGCCAGCCTGTAGGCGATCTTCATCGGGGCCTGCGTGCCTCCCACCTCCGTGGAATGGATCGAGGAGGTGATCAGGACCACGGCCTTCCCCTCGTGGATGAGGCTGTCGGCCTCTTCGGGCGACGAGATCGTCCGCGGGTCCGCGAGCTTCATCTGGATGGCGTGGAAGTGGTCCAGGTCGGCCAGAGTCGACCGGGAGGCTATGGTCAGCATCACGAAGGGTCGTCCCAGCGTGGTCGGACCCAGGGTGTCGAGCTGAACCCGCGGGCTGGCCTCGGCCAGGGCCTCCATGTAGCCGGTGACCTGCGACCAGTCGGCCAGGTGGCGGTCCGACCCGATCTTGAAGCCCACGTAGTCGTCGGGCGTGGGCACGGCCTGCTGCGCCCGAAGGGGCGTGGCGGCCGCCAGGACGAGGAGGACGAGCGCGAGCGCGTGACGTGCAGTGTCTCTCATCGGCTGCTCCTTCCGGCTCCCTGGATGGCGTTGAACAGCAGCTTGAAGGTGCCGCGCGGCTGGGCGCGGAACTGGGCGCGGAATCCCACCAGGACCACCTCCCCCTTCCCGTGCCTCACGCGAACGACGGCGGGGAGGCCGGCCAACCGGCTCTCACCCAGCGCCCATCCGCTCATGAGGAGGTCGTCGCGAGCGTACCGGACGGGCACGGACACGGGCGGTCTCGCGGCTTCCTCCTTCCCCGCCGAGGCCGGCGGGATGATCCGGAAGGCCCGGCTCGTGGAGAAGAAGGCGGCCGTGCTCGCCGGCATGCCGTAGGCGGTCGGAAGCGTGGAGTCGGCGCTCACCCTGATGAGCGATCCCGGGATGAAGAACGAGTCGCCGCCCCACCCCCGCGTGGCATCCCGGACGGGGAGGCCGAGCTGCGCGATGGCGAAGTCGGAGGACTCGTCGAGCGCGATCAGCGTCCCCCCGCCCCGGACGAAGCGGTCGATGGCCGCCGCCCCCTCCGTGCCGAGCCCGCCGACGTACTTCTCGGGCATCGTCCCGGGGGCGTGCCCGGAGAGGATGTCCTCCGGGTCCTGGTCGGGGAGGATGAGCGCGTCGTAGCGGTCCAGCGCGCCGCCCCGGATGTCGGCGTCGTGCAGGGTGTCGAAGGCGAAGCCGTAGCGCTCCAGGATCCAGCGGGTCCAGCCCTCGTCGATGTTCGCCGTCCACGGCTTGTAGAGGGCCACCCTGGGCCGGCGGAGGGGCGTCAGGGCGGCCTCGGGCGCGCCGCCGATCCCCGTGAAGTCGAGGCCGAGCTCCCGGGCCAGCGAGGCGACCCGGCCGGGCGTGCCGTCGCCCGAGCGGACCGTGATCGTGCCGGCCGGCCACGTGGTCCCGCCCGCGCGGACCGGCGCCGCGGTCCAGCTCACCTCGTCGCCCGCCGCGAGGAGCCGGTTGGTCGCGATGGCCGAGGCGTTGGCCCCGTGGGAGAGAAGCCAGCCCCAGCCGGCGCCGCCGTCGGCCTTCCCCGGCCGGACGGAGGCACTGTCCACGGCCGCCGTGCGCGCCTGGAACGGGTCGTCCACCCGCTCGACGTCCACGTCCATCTGCATGGGGAGCGTCCAGCCGGTGATGTCGTAGGGCCGGTCCGGCGGGCCGCCGGGGTAGAGGCGGCGGTCGGGGTAGACCTGCTTCTCGAGGAGGTCCACGACGTACGGACGGAAGGCCTGCCCCGCGTACACCACGTAGGAGCCGGCCGGGTAGTGGTGATCGCCCGCCGTGAAGGCCGCTTCGGACCGGCGCACGTCCACGCCGCCGCGCCGGAGGATGTTGACCAGCTCGACCGCCTCCCGCGGGTTCCTCTGGTCGGGTCCGATCACCCAGGCGAACGGGTGGCCCGATTGGCCCGTCTCGATGGCGTCCCGGGCCATGCGGTAGGCGTCGTAGAGCCACTCGCCGCGCCGCCTGGAGCCGATGTCGAGCGTGGCCAGGTCGCTCGTCATCTCGTAGTTCATCGCGTCGCGCAGCCGCCACCAGCCGCCCTGCCACGGGTCTGGATAGAAGACGGAGGGGTCGACCGCCGAGAGGTTGCTCTGGCGGCCGAAGGACTTCGGCAGCGAGTCGGGCGGATAGTAGTGGGGCGTGGCGTACCGGAAGAGGGCCGTCTCGGTCAGGAGCCCGACCATGTTGTGGAAGTAGGGCGCCGTCCGCATCCCCCCGTTCCACCACATGTCGAAGCCGACCCGCGACACGACGCCCGACTTCCCCTCCTGCTGGAAGCGGCGGTTCATGGCGTCCCCCACCGCGTTCACCCCCCGCACGACGAGCGGCGGGATGTCCGGGTTCACCGGATCGGCGAAGGGGGGGGTGAAGATCCGCGCCGGGAAGGGAGCCGGCTGGTGCTGGTTGTAGACGATCTGCGGGTACCATTCCTCGTACAGGACCCGCGCCACCGCCCGGGTCTCCGGCATGAACATCGTGAACCAGTCGCGGTTGTTGTCGTGCCCGACGTAGCGGTGGTAGAGCCACGGCAGCGGCGCGGTCTCGAACGGCGTGTGCAGGTTCCGCTCGTACCAGCTCGCCACGATGTCCAGCCCGTCCGGGTTCAGGTTCGGCATGACGAGCGTGATCACGTCCCGACGGATGCGCCGCATCTCGCTCGTGGTGTCGGTCGCCACCCGGTAGGCCAGCAGCGGCGTCTCCTGCCCGTGCGCCACCTCGGTCGCGTGCAGCCCCCCGTCGATCCACACCACCGCCTTCCCCTCGGCGGCCATCCGCCGCGCCGTCGAATCGGGCACGTCGCCACGGGCCAGGTGCTCCGAGATCGACCGGTAGCGCTCCAGGTCGCCCAGGTTCTCCGCGCTCGAGATGAAGGCGAGGAGGAGCGGGCGGCCGTCGACGCTCCTTCCGATCGTGTCGAGCGCCACCCTGTCGCTGGCCGCGGCCAGCCGGGAGAAGTAGTCCGACACCTGCTCGTAGGTGGCCAGGTGGTAGTCCGCCCCGGGCTCGAAGCCGAAGACGTCCTTCGGGGCCGGCGCGCGGACCTGCGCCGCGAGGGCGCGCGGGAGTGCCAGCCCGGAGGCGAGGAGCACGAGGGCCGCCGCGCGGGCGAGCCGGACGAGGGACGGGCGGCCGCGGTGTCGGAGCTTCATGCCATCTTCCCGGATGGAGGAGCGACGAGCGAGGCTGTCCGGGGCCAGTCTAGGGCGCCGTCCGCCGAGGCGCACGGGCGGCGGCCGGGGCGGGCCCGGCCACGCGTACCGCGGCGGACGTGGAGGCGGGAGAGGAGGCCCCTACGGTCCGAACCGCCGCGCGAGGCCCAGACCCAGCGCGAGGTCGGGCCCGAGCGGCCCGTAGCCCGCGGCCACCGAGCCGTCGAGCGCCCAGCTGCCCCGGCCCCATTCGAGGCCCGCGCGCACCCGCCCCCTGTCCTCGAGCCCGACGGGGACGACGCTCCGGGTGTTGAGACGGCCCGAGGCGCCCAGGGAGACACGGAGGGAGCCGCCGCTCCGCCCGGCCCGATCCGGGCCACGGTCGCGGGCCGAGGCTCCCGAGCCGCCTCCGGACCAGGCCCCGGACCCAGCAACTCCCCCCGACGACCACACCACCTCGGCCCCGTACAGGAGGACGTCGTCCTGCACGAAGGTGCGGAGCGGCGCGGCCAGGATCCCGATCCCGAGCTCGGCGGTGGCCCGCAGCCTCGGCGAGCCCCAGCTCCCGAACACGCTCCCCTCGAAGTCGGTCGTGTTGAGGCCGATGCCGCGGGACTCCCTGGAGTTGGGGAGCTTTACGGCCACGTCCACGCCGGCCGACGGTCCTCGCGCTCCGCCCAGGAGACGGGCCACGGTGGCGATGCGGAAGTCACCGGCGTCCGCGGTCCTTCCGTCCTCGACGCCGGGCTCGAGCGGGACGTGGGAGGGCCCGCGCCCGTCGATCTCGAGGACCCTCAGGGCGTCGCCCCGGACCTCGAGAACCACGCCGTCGGCGACAGCGTAGGCGGCCGTCAGGGTCCCCAGCCGCAGGAGGTCCCCCCGGAGCCCCGAGAGCGGGAAGCGCGACCCGGGCTCCCAGCCGGCCCCGAGGCCCAGGAGGAGCTCCCCGGCCCGGGCGCCCGCCGCCTCGCGGACGACGGGGTCGCGGCGGAGCTGCGCGGCGGCGGACCGGGGGAAGAGGAGCGCGGCGAGGAGGGCGGCCGCGACGGCCGCACCGATCGCCGCGGGGCGGCGGACCGGGCGCACGGCGGCGAGCGCCGACGGAAGGCCCCGGCTCCGGTCCCGCCAGCGCACGGCGGCCCGGCCACGCCGGAGCGGCCGGGCCCGCCCGCCGGGAGCCCGGCCGGCCGCGGCGAGCGCCGCCCGGCCCGCGGCGGACACCCCGCCCACGGCCGCCCTAGTCCTCCAGGCCGAAGGCGTCCCGGATGAGGCGGTCCTGCTCCCGGACGTGCTCGGCGTGGTAGCCCTCGGCCGGGCTCGCCATCTCGGGCCGGCCCGCGTACCGGAGCGAGGACCCCTCGGGGAGGAGCGCTGCGAGCCGCGGCCGCACGAAGCGCCAGGCCCCCATGTTCTCGGGCTCTTCCTGGACCCACACGACCTCCTCGAGGCCGTCGTGGCCGGAGAGCGCTTCCGCCACCTCCTCCTCCGGGAACGGATACAGCCGCTCGAGCCGCAGGACCGGGGTGCGGGCGCCGTCCCGCTCGCGGGCCTCCTCCCGGGCGTCGGACTCCGAGAGGTCGTAGTAGACCTTCCCGGAGCACAGGACGAGGCGGGCGCCGGTCCCGCCACCGGACGCGCTCTCCTCGCCCCCGTTCCCACCGCCGGCCTCCGGGGAGCCGGCCTCGCCCGGCGTCTCCCGGAGGAGCGCCCGGAAGCGGCCGCCGGTCAGCTCGGACAGGCCCGAGCGGGCCCGCGGATGGCGGAGAAGGCTCTTGGGCGTCATGACGACCAGGGGCCGGCGCGCGGGGCGCAGGGCCTGGAGCCGGAGCAGGTGGAAATACTGGGCGGGCGTGGTCGGGTAGGTGACCCGCCAGTTCTGTCGGGCGCCGAGCTGCAGGAAGCGCTCGAGCCGGGCGCTGGAGTGCTCGGGGCCCTGCCCCTCGTACCCGTGCGGGAGGAGGAGGCCCAGCCTCGACTCCTGGCCCCACTTGGAGCGCCCGGCCGCGATGAACTGGTCGATGATGGCCTGCCCCACGTTCGCGAAGTCCCCGAACTGGGCCTCCCACAGCGTGAGCGCCGAGGTCGCGATCGTGCTGTAGCCGTACTCGAAGGCCAGGGCGGCCACCTCCGAGAGCGGGCTGTTCCACACCTCGAACGGCGCCTGGTCGTCCGCCAGGTGCTCGAGCGGGGTGTAGGTCCGCGATCCGTCCGCGGCGTGCAGGACCAGGTGGCGCTGGCTGAAGGTGCCGCGCTCGGTGTCCTCGCCCGACATCCGGACGGCCACGCCCCCGGTCACGAGGCTGGCCAGCGCCAGCGCCTCCGCGTGCGCCCAATCCAGCGGCTCGCCCTCGGAGAGCGCCTCCCGGCGCTTGTCCATCTGGCGGCCCAGCTTGGCGAAGAGCTCGAAGTCGTCGGGCCAGGTGTGGAGCCCCTCGTCCAGGCTCCGGACCCGGTCCTCGGGCACGGCCGTCTCGACCGAGGCCTCCTCGTCGGGCTCGGTGAGGCCGGCGCGGAGCGCGCGCTCGCGGGAGGCCGTCGGGTCGGGCGTCTCCCCGGCCTGGACGGTCTCGCGGGCCTCCTGCAGCCGGTCGGCGACCCGGTCCTCCATCGCCTTCGCCTCGTCCTCGTCCACCACGCCGTCCGAGGCCAGCCGCTCCGCCCACCGGGTGCGCACGGTGGGGTGGTCCTCGATCTCGCGGTACATGGCGGGCTGGGTGTAGCCCGGCTCGTCGCCCTCGTTGTGGCCGTGCCGGCGATAGCCCACCAGGTCGATCATGATGTCCTGGCCGAACTCGCGCCGGTACTCGAAGGCCAGCCGGGCCGCGGCCAGGCACGCCTCCGGGTCGTCCGCGTCCACGTGGACGACCGGGATGCGGAAGCCGATCGCGATGTCGCTGGCGTAGCGGGTCGAGCGGCCGTCGTCGGGATCGGTGGTGAAGCCGAGCTGGTTGTCGGCGATGACGTGGAGCGTGCCGCCGGTCTCGTAGCCCGGCAGGCGGCAGAGGTTCAGCGTCTCGGCGGCCACGCCCTCCCCCATGAAGGCCGCGTCGCCGTGCACCAGGACCGGGAGGACCGGCTGGGCGTCCGGGCCGGCCGGCTCGTCCTCCTCGCCCCGCTCGCCGCGGCGGCGCAGGTCCCGCGCGGCGCGCGACATCCCCTCCACCACCGGGTCGACGTGCTCCAGGTGGCTGGGGTTGGGGGCCAGGTAGACGTCCAGGTCCCCGGCGCCGGTCCGGGCCACGCCCGCCGCGCCCAGGTGGTACTTCACGTCCCCGGTCCCGTCGGACGGGATCATCGGCGCCACGCCCTCGCCCGCCTCCCCCTCGAACTCGGCCAGGATCGCCTCGTAGGGGCGGCCGACGATGTGGGCCAGGACGTTGAGCCGGCCGCGGTGGGACATGCCGAGGATGACCTCGCGCGTCCCGGTCCCCGCGGCGCGCTCGAGGACCTCGTCCAGCATGGGGACCATGATGTCCAGGCCCTCGATCGAGAAGCGCTTCTTGCCCAGGTAGGCGCGCTGCAGGAAGCGCTCGAGCCCCTCGACCTCGGTGAGGCGATCGAGGAGGCGCGTGGCCTCCTCGTCCGACAGGGGCTCGCGGTGGCGGCCGGACTCGACGTAGTCCACCAGCCAGTCGCGCTCGGCCGGGTTCTCCACGTGCCCGAACTCGTAGCCGATCGGACCGCAGTAGATGTCCTCCAGGGCATCCACGACGTCCGCCGCGGTCCGGCCGTAGCGCTCGAGCCCGAGCGCGGCCGCGGGCACGGTCTCGAGGTCCCCCTCCGAGAGGCCGTGGAAGCCCGGCTCGAGCATGGGGTGCCCGCCCGGCTCCGAGCCGAGCGGATCAAGGTGGGCGGCGAAGTGCCCGAGCTCGCGGTAGGCCTCCACCAGCGCGGCGGCGCGGGCCGCCGTGCGCAGGCTCTCGATCCCGCCCTCCGCCGGCGCCGCGCCCGGGGCCGGGGCGCGCACGCCCGCCGCTCCGGCCGGCGGGGGGGGTCCGCCGTCCTCGGCCAGCTCGACCAGCGAGGGCGGGATGATGCCCCGCTCGCGAAGCCGACGCTCGACGAGCTGCTCCGCGTAGCCCGCGTTGTATCCGTCCGCCCGGGTCCCGGTGCGGCCGCTGCCCTTCTCGTCGCTCACGTGCTCCCCGATGGCTGTGTCCGGCGCCGGCGGTCGCGCCGCGCGCCTCTCGCGTCACCCGCACGGATGTGCTGCAAGGAATCTACCGGCGGAGCGGAGCCGAGGTCCCCGCCGCCGCGTTGCGCCCCCCCCTGCCCCTCCGTACGATCATCGTGGGGGTGGGGCTCCGGCACGCCTCGGCGCCGGAGCGACCGGCCGTTCCTTCCGCAGGTGGTCACCATGATTCGACATCTTCGTGCGCCGCGCCCCGCCTCTTCGTCCGCCCTGGTCGCCTCGCTGGCCCTCGCCCTCGGGGCCGCGGCCTGCGCCTCCTCGAACCGGGCGCAGAGCCAACCCTCCGGGATCGTGGCGGAGGGGAACTCGGTGGCCGAGCTGAACACCGCGGGAGCCTCCTTCAACTTCCGGAAGTCCGCGTCCGGGTCCGTCCAGGTCGACACGGTCCAGACGGCGGCCGCGAACCTGTGGCCGCACCTGGCCGGCGTGTACGAGGAGCTGTCGATCCCGGTCGAGATCCGGAATCCCGAGGCCGGCCTGCTGGGGGTCACGAACTTCCAGGTCACCCGGAAGCTCGGGGACCACCGCCTCTCGCTCTACCTGCGGTGCGGGTCCTCGATCACGGGATCCCTGGCCGACAACTCGCAGATCATGATGACCGTGGTCACCCAGGTCCGGGACGCCGACCTCTCCGGCCTGACCAGCCAGGTGGTGACGCTCGTCGACGGAACGGCGCGCCAGCACGGACTCAGCTCGTCGTCGACCGACTGCGACTCGACGGGGAGGCTGGAGCAGGAGATCCTCAACCGGCTCCAGATCGCGATGATGAAGGGGCGCGGCGGGGGCGGCTGAGGCGCTTCGGACCGGCCCGATGCAGAACGGGGGCGCCCTCGCGGACGCCCCCCGCTCCGCCGGCCTCGCGTCAGGCGCTTCGGGTCAGAAGCGCACGCGCAGGCCCAGCCGGACCGGGAAGGTCCAGGCCTTGTCGAATCCGGCCGCTGCCACGTTGTCGCTCAGCGGCGCGAACGCCATGGTGTCTTCCTCCTTGGTGAGGATCAGGTTGGCCCTGCCCCCGACCCAGAGGTCCACGCCGGGCTGGATGTCGTACCCGACCTGAAGGCCTCCCTGCGCCGAGAAGTAGCCCTGCGAGAACGAGTCGCTGGACTGGTTGAGCAGGAAGAAGGGGCTCGAGTCCGTGTCCATCTGGGTGAATCCGGCGCCCACCTGGGCCGTCACGTCCCAGCGCGACGTGGCCGGAGGCGTCAGGCGCGCGGCCAGACCGCCGGTGAACTCCCACAGACGCATGTCCGGAACGCCTCCGTTGATCCCCGCGTCCGCGGTGTTCTTCCCGTTCAGGAAGTCCACGTCCGCGTTCACCACGACCCCGAAGCGGGGCGTCATCCAGTAGCCGAGCCCCACGCCGGCCGATGGCGCGACCTTGTACAGGTCGGACAGGTTGCTGCCGGGCACCGTCACGCCCACCCTCGGGTTCACCGAGAGGCGGGCGTCCCGGCTCATCCCCCCCATCTGGGCGGACAGCCCCGCCGGCGCCGCCACGAGCGCCAGCGCCACGAGCGCCCCCATCCACTTCGACCAGCTGCTCCCACGATCACTGGACCTCATCGAAACCTCCTCGTTGCATTGATGTTGGAGTGCGTGCGGGCCGCCGCGCTCCGCACGCCGCTCCGGAGCGCCGGCCGCCGGTCCACCAACTCTTTGCAAAATTCGCACGACGTCACGTGCGAGGTTCCGCGACGAGGCGACGAAGCGCCTCCATGTCCACTTTTCCGTTGGGATTGCGGGGGAGATCCGCGACGAGGATCCACGCCCTGGGGAGGGCTGGCGCGGCCAGCCGTCCGCGGCAGTGGGCCTCGAGCTCCCGGCGGAGGCGGTCGGCCGCCTCGCCGGCCGGCCGCCCCGGCCCGGAAGGGACGACCGCCGCGGTCACCCTCTCCCCCCACTCCGGATCGGGGAGGCCGACCACCGCCGCCTCCCGCACGGCCGGGTGGGCCGCGAGGACCCTCTCCACCCGCGCCGGGTCGACCGTGACGCCGCCCGAGACGAGGCGCCTGGACAGCCTCCCGGTCACGAACAGCCTCCCCTCCCCGTCCAGCCGGCCGGCGTCCCCCGTGTGGAGCCAGCCCTCGGCGTCGAGGCCGGGCTCGCGGCCCCCCGTGCCCGGCGCGCCGGCTCCCCGGAGGACGCCGCCGGCCTCGGGGCCGGGCTCCCGGTGGGCCCCCGGGCCCAGGACGTACCCCGCCATCAGGGTCGGTCCCCGCACCAGGATCTCGTCCCCCTCCCCGATCCGGACCTCGGTGCCGGCCAGCGGCCTCCCCACCGACTCCGGCGCCAGGCGTGCCTCCTCGGGCCGGGCCGTGGCCACCTGCGACGCGGCCTCGCTGAGCCCGTACGTCGGGAACAGCGGGTAGTCGAGCTCGAGCGCCGCGAGGATCTCGCGCGGGTCGGCCGCGTCGCCTCCCAGGAGGATGCCGCGCAGGGGGAGGGGCGCCCGACGCCGGCCCCGGACCTCCCGCAGCCGGCGGAGCATGGTGGGGACCAGCGACGCGTGCGTGACCCGGCCGGCCGCCGCGAGCGCGGCCAGGTCCCCGGCGTCGAAGCGCTCCCGGAGGACGAGGGCCGCGCCCGTCCAGGCCGAGCGGATCACGAGGGCCACGCCGCCCACGTGGGCGGGCGAGAGCGAGGCGAGCCAGCGGTCGGCGGGCCCCAGGAGCATGCGCCGCTCGGTGGCCCGGGCGCAGGCCACGTGCGCGGCCAGGGTGAGGCCCACGGCCTTGGGCCGGCCCGAGGTTCCGGAGGTGGAGAGGATGGTGTGGAGCGGAGGTGCCTCCGCCGGCGCACCCCTCTGTGCCGGCCGCCGGGCCCGCGCCGGCGCCCTGCCCTCCGCCGGCCCTCCGCCGTCCGCGGGCCGCCCGCCCGCGACCCGTCCCGCGCCGGGCTCCTCCGGCCGCACGACCTCCGCTCCCTCCGCCGGCGGCCAGCCCGGGCCGACCCGTACGAGCGCCGTCCCGTCCGGGAGCGCCGCCTCGGCCGCGCCGAGCGTGCCCCCGGAGCACACGAGGTGGGAGGGGGAGAGGCGGGCCAGGTAGTCGGCCAGCTCCGGCCCGGTCCACCCGGCGTGGAGGGGCGCCGCGGCGGCGCCGGTGCGGGGGACGGCGTGGAGGAGGGCCACGGCCCCCTCCCCCCTGGGGAGGAGGAAGGCCACCCGGCCGCCGGGCCCCGCTCCGGCCGCGCGCAGGAGCGCGGCCAGGCCGGACGCCGCCCCGTCCAGCGCCTCCCAGGTCCGGCGCCCCCCCGGCCCGTCCAGGGCCGTCCGGCGGGGCCAGCGCCGCGCCGCCCGCTCCAGGGGATCGGCGGCCGTGGCCGGGCCGCCCGGCGGAGCGTCGCCGCCCGCGCCCGCCCGATCTCCGGTCACGACGCTCCGGGCCGCGGGTCCCTCACAGGGCCAGGCCCACGGCCAGGAGGAGGCCGTAGAGCCCGACGGCCCGGCCGGTCTCGGACAGGGCCGCGTTCAGCTCTCCCCGCTCCTCGAACCTCAGCACCTTGCTGACGGCGGGGGCCGCCGCCAGCACGCCGGCCAGGGCCAGGAGGGCGGCGGGCGGCCAGCCGGCGGCGGCCACCCCCACCGGCGGGACGGCGGCGGCGGCGGCCAGGAGGAGGACGTACTCGGTCCGGCTCCCGTCCTCGCCCAGCCGCACCGCCAGGGTCCTCTTCCCCGCCCGCTCGTCGGTGGGGATGTCCCGCAGGTTGTTGACGACCAGGATCGCGGTCGTGAACGCGCCCACGCCGGCCCCGGCCAGGATCGAGGAGGAGTCGAAGGCCAGGGTCTGCACGTACGCGGTCACGACCACCGCCACCAGGCCGAAGAACAGGAAGACGAAGGGCTCGCCGAGGCCGTGGTAGGCCAGGGGGAACGGCCCGCCCGTGTAGGCCAGGCCCGCCGCGACGGAGGCCAGCCCCACCGCGACGACGGGCCAGCCGGCCACCCGGGCCAGGTAGGCGCCCGGCACGAACGCCAGCGCGAAGGCCGCCCACATCCACCGCCGCACCCGTCCGGGCGGGACGAGCCCCGCCTGCGTGACGCGCACGAAGCCGTGCCTCTCGTCCGTGTCGGCCCCGCGCTCGAAGTCGTGGAGGTCGTTGGCGAAGTTGGTGGCGATCTGGATGAGGAGCGCGCCCGCCAGGGCGGCCAGGAAGGGCCAGAGCGCGAAGCCGTCCCTCCAGCCGGCCAGCCCCCCGCCCACGAGGACGGGAGCGGCCGCCGCGGGAAGGGTGTGGAGCCTGGCCCCGATCAGCCAGGCGCGGAGGACGGGGCGGCGGATCCCCTCGCCCGGAGCGGACCCGCCGGGGCCGGCGGGGCCGCTCCCCCGCTCGCCGGCGCCGGCCGGGCTCCCGCCGGCCGGACCGCCGCCCGCGCCCGATGCCCCCGGCGTCACGGCCTCCAGGGGTACTTCCCGAAGTCCGGATCGCGCTTCTCGACGAAGGCGTTCCGGCCCTCCTGGCCCTCCTCGGTCATGTAGAAGAGCATGGTGGCGTCCCCGGCCAGCACCTGGAGCCCGGTCTGCCCGTCCACGTCGGCGTTCATCGCGGCCTTGATGAAGCGGATCGCGATCGGGCTCTTGGCCAGGATCTCCTTCGCCCAGCGCACGCCCGCGGCCTCGAGCTCGTCGTGGGGGACGACCGCGTTCACGAGGCCCATGTCCAGCGCCTCCTCGGCCGAGTACTGGCGGCACAGGTACCAGATCTCGCGCGCCTTCTTCTGCCCCACGATCCGGGCCAGGAAGGCCGAGCCGTAGCCCGCATCGAAGCTCCCCACCTTGGGCCCCGTCTGGCCGAAGACGGCCCTGTCCGAGGCGATCGTGAGGTCGCAGATGACGTGGAGCACGTGCCCGCCGCCGATCGCGTAGCCCGGCGCCAGGCAGATGACGGGCTTGGGCATGGTGCGGATGTACCGCTGCAGCCCGAGCACGTTGAGCCGCGGGACGCCGTCGCTCCCCACGTAGCCCGAGTCGCCCCGCACCTTCTGGTCGCCGCCGCTGCAGAAGGCCCAGCCGCCGTCCTCGGCGGGACCGTTCCCGGTGAACAGGATCACCCCGATGGACGGGTCCTGGTGGGCGTCCTCGAACGCCTCCTGCAGCTCGAACAGGGTGTCGGGCCGGAACGCGTTGCGCACCTCCGGCCGGTCGAACGCGATCCGCGCGATCCCCTCCCACTTGTGGTAGGTGATGTCCTGGTAGGTCGCCACCTCTTCCCACTCCGCCTCGGACTCCCAGTACAGCTCCGACATCTTCACTCCTCGCTTGGCGTTTCCAGTCTCTCCTCGACGGCCCGCGTCACCGCCTCCTCCACCTCCGCGTGGCGGCGGCGGTTGGCCTCCCGCTCCGAGCGGACCACCAGCAGGTGCGCTCCGCCCTCGTCGATCGCCCGGGCCACGGCGGCCTCCAGGGCGCTCCGCTCCACTCCCTCCGCAGGCGCCGCGTCCGCGGCCTCCAGCTCGCGGTAGGCCAGGCCGTACATCTCAGCCGCGTGCCGGAAGTCCAGCCCGTGCGGCGTGGCGAAGAAGGGCGTGAACGCCGGCTCGTGCTCGCGCACGGGGAGCATGTGGAAGATGCCGCCCCCGTCGTTGTGGATCACGACCAGGACCACGTCCAGGCCCTCGCGGCCGGCCGCCAGCAGGCCGTTCATGTCGTGGTAGAGCGCCAGGTCCCCGAGGACCGCCACCACGGGCGCCCCGGCGGCCCCGGCCGCGGCGGCCCCGGCGGCCGCGGCGTCGGCGTCCCGGGCCCGGGCGGCCGCCGCGGCGGCGCCGAGCGCGGTGCTCACCGAGCCGTCGATCCCGCTCGCGCCGCGGTTCCCGAGCACGGCGACCGCCGCGTCCCTCGGGCGGCCGAACGCGTCCAGGTCCCGGACCGGCATGCTGCTCCCGGCGAACAGCGTGCCCCCGGGCGGGAGCGACCGGGCGATCGCGGCGAGCACGGCTCCCTCGAACGGCCCGCCCGACGGGTCGGCCGCCGCGGCTTCCGCGGCCTCCCGGGCCGCCTCCTCCGCCGCTCGCCACGCTTCCCTCCAGGCGCGGCGCGCCTTCGGCGGGGCCCCCGCCTTCCCGGCGCGCTCCGCGAGCGCGGCGGCGACGCGCGCGGGATCGGCGCCCAGGACCAGGGAGGCCGCCGCCGCGTGGTCCGGCCACGCCCGTCCCGCGTCCGCGACGGCCTGCTCGCGTCCGGCGTGCTCCTCCAGGTAGGCGCACAGGGCCGCGGAGGTGGGAGCGGGCCCCAGCCGCAGCACGAGGTCGGGCGTGAGCCGCTCGCGGACCGCGGCCGAGCGCAGGAAGAGGTCGTACGCTCCGAGGGCCCCGTCACCGGCTCCCTCCGCGAAGCGCGCCCCCGACAGGGGGTCGGCCACGAGCGGCGCGCCCAGGGCGGAGGCCAGGTCGAGCGCCGCGCGCGCCAGGCGGCGGGCGTCCGGGGCGGTGGGCGCCGGTCCGCACACGAGGAGCGGCCGCTCCGCCCGGGCCACGCGGCCGGCCAGCCCCTCCAGGGCGTCCGGGTCCGGCTCGATCCGGGCGCCCGGGACCCGCGTGAAGGGCGCGCCGCCCGGGCGCCCCCCGGCGGCCAGGGGCGCGCGCCGGGCCAGATCGGCGGGCACGTCGTCCGGAACGGGGGTCGGCTCGAGCGGCTTCTCGAACGGGAAGTTCAGGTGCACCGGCCCGGCCGGCGGCCCCACGGCGGCGCCCAGCGCCCGCCCGGCCAGGGACCGCAGGTAGCGGAGCGGCCGATCGGCCGCCTCGGGCGCGGCCACCTCGTGGTAGAGGCGGACCCTGGAGCCGAACATGCCGACCTGGTCGATCGTCTGGTTGGCGTCCGTCCCCCGGAGGCGGGCCGGACGGTCCGCCGTGAGGAGGAGGAGCGGCGCGTCCGAGCGGTCGGCCTCGACCGCCGCCGGGAGGAGGTTGGCCGCGGCCGTGCCCGAGGTGGTCACCACGGCGGCGGGCCGCCCGGTGGCCTTCCCGATCCCGAGCGCGAAGAAGGCCGCGCTCCGCTCGTCCAGGTGGACGTGCGTACGGATCCCCGCCTCCTCCGTGAGCGCCAGGACCAGGGGGGTCGAGCGCGAGCCCGGGGCGATGCAGGCGTGGGTCACGCCCGCTCGGGCCAGCTCGTCCACGAAGACGGAGGCCCAGGCCGCGTTCCGGTTCTCCTCCCTCACGCCTCCGGAGCTCCGCCCAGCGCCTCCAGGACGGGCCGGAGCTTCATGGCCGTCTCGTCCCACTCGCGGCCGGGATCCGAGCCCTCCACGATGCCCGCGCCCGCGAACAGCCGGGCCCGGTCGCCACGCAGGACCGCGCAGCGGAGAGCCGGCGCGAAGGTCCCGTCCCCGGAGGGGTCGAACCAGCCCACCGGACCGGCGTACCAGCCGCGCTCGAAGCTCTCGGTCTCGGCCAGGAAGGCCGCGGCCGGACCCCTCGGGTAGCCGGAGACGGCGGCCGTGGGGTGCATGCCCGCCAGGAGCTCGAGGACGTGCCGGTCGCCGCCCACGCGGACCGAGAAGTCGGTGCGGAGGTGCTGGATCCCGCGGAGCCGCAGGAGGTGCGGGCTCTCGTCCACGTCCGGATCCTCTCCGAGCGCCGCGAGCCGCTCCCGCATGTCCTGCACGCCGATGGCGTGCTCGGTCCGGTCCTTGGCGCTCTCCAGGAGCTCCCGCCCCAGCCGCTCGTCCTCGGACGGGTCGTCCGAGCGGGGCGCCGTTCCGGCCACGGCCGAGGCGTGGAAGCGGCCGCCCTCCCGCACCGCCACCAGCTCGGGCGAGATCCCCAGGAACACGGCGCCCGGCCCCGGCTCGAACAGGAAGGGGAAACCGCCCTCGTCCCGCTCGGCCAGCCGGGCGAGGACCAGGAGGGGATCGGGGGCCGCGGCCAGCCGGACGTCGGCGGGACGCGCCAGCACCACCTTGCGCAGCGTCCCGGCCCGAATGGCCCGCAGCGCCGCCTCGACCCCCCGGCACCAGTCCTCCCGCGAGACCGGATGGCCGACCCCGAGGACGGTGGGGAGGCGGCCGTTCCGGTCGGCAGCGGCTCCGGGCCTCGCCCCGCCGCCGCGGCGCAGCCGCTCCAGGAGCCGCCGGCCTTCGCGCTCCGCCCGGTCGCGCCCCCCGTCCCCGGCCGCGGCCGCGGCCAGGAGGACCGGCTCCCCCTCCGCTCCGCCGCGGAGCTCGAAGGCGGGGAGGTCGAAGCGGGCCGACGGGAATCCCGCCCACTCGGCCTGCGGGCGGTGGCCGGGGTGGAAGGCGAAGCCGCCCAGCAGGCGCGGCGCGGGCGCGGCGCCCTCCGCCGCCGGGACCGGCTCGGCGCGGGGCGCGTGCGCCTCGCGCGGCTCCTCCGCCGTCCCACCAAGCCGCGCCGCGGCCTCCCGCACCGCCGCGAACCGCTCCTCGCCCGACCCGCGGGCGACCTCGATCCGCCACGCGCTCCCCCACCAGGCGGACCACTCGCCGCCGCGCCGCCAGTAGCCGCGAGGCCTCATCTCCCCGCCGGCCGCCAGGAAGTCCAGGGGCGACACGCCCTCCGCCGGAAGGCGCACGCGCGCCGGCGGGCCCGCGGCCCGTTCCGAGCGCTCACGCTGTCGAATGGAGGTTCCCATGGATCCGCGTTCCGGGGCTCCGCCCCGATCCCGGTGCCGAAGACTCTGCCAGGGTGCGACTCGCGCGCGGTCCGTCCCTCGGGCCGCGCGGCTCCATCCTATCAGCGATGCGAGTCCGAGGCCACGAGCCTGGATCCCCGGGGAGCGCGAAGCGGCCGGCCGCGAGGAGGGTCCCCGCGCGCCGGCCGCCCGCGACCGCCACCGTCCCGCCCCGGTGAGGCGGGGGCGGAAGGCCTAGAAGGAGTACTCGACCTGGAAGAGCGCCTTCGAGGCCGCCGCCGAGGCCGCGGTGAAGTCGGCGGGAGGCGTCTCGTGGTGGATGTAGTCCCAGTCGCCCAGGATCCTCAGGTTCGGGCCGACCCGGTAGGCGACGCCGAAGATGTACTCGGTCCTCCTGTCGCCGGAGACGTCCTTGTTCGGGTTCACGAGGTCGACCCTGCCGATCAGCGACACCTCGCTGTTCGGGACGTCGAGGACGCCGAAGGTGCTGGAGACGACGCCGTCGAGCTGGGGCGTGGCCGACGTCGCGGAGCTGTCGGCCGTCGCGGCGATCTCGGTGGCCAGCGTGAACAGCCTGGACCTGTAGGACAGCTGGCCGATCGCGCGGTTGCGCCGGCCGCCGCCCGTGGGCGCGCCCAGCTGGCCTTCGAGCGTCAGCCGCAGGCCGCCGCGGGCGCTCATGTCGTCGCTCTCGAGCAGGCGCACGGAGGCGCGGGCCATGACGTCCTTGTGCCTGTCTCCCTCGGCCGCGTGGTAGCCCTCGCCGTTGTAGACGCCGGCGTAGAAGTTGAAGAGGTGGTCCTGGAACGACCCCTCCAGCACGAGGCCGATGTCGGACGAGGAGAGGTAGCCGTTCCGGTCCAGCGCCATCGTCCCCTGCATCCGGTAGCCCCACATGCCCTCGTTCCAGTCGAGCCACGGGGTCTGCACCTGGCCGAACAGGAACGTGATCGGGCTGTTCTCGGGGGTCCAGCCCACGTAGGCGTACTTCAGCCGGTAGTCGTACGAGCCGTTGGCGTCACGGTAGATGTCCCCGGTGACCCGTCCCGAGACGCCGCCCTCGAACTTGCCCCGGATGTTCACGTACGCTCGGGTGACGGAGAACTCGTTGAAGTGCGTGCTGTCGGCGCCCGGGTCGAGCTGGTAGAGCCACTGTCCGTACACGACACCGCCCGTGCTCACGCCCTGAGCGCTCGCGGAGCGCGGCACGCACACGGCCGCCACGAGGAGCGCCAGCGCCGCCGCGAACCATCGCATGATTCTCATGAGGTACCTTCTTCTGGAGTCATCGCCACGGTGCGTCCGGATCCGACCCCGAGCCCGGGCGCCGATCCTCTGAACGGCCGAATGTTGGCGAGGTCGGGCCACGATGCGGCCACCGGCCGGTAACGCACATGTAACGGGTCGGGAGGAGGGAGGGTAGCGGACGGCCGGCGCCGGGGAACTGCGCGGGGTCAGGGAGCTCCGGCGTCCCGGTCCGCTTGCTCCGCGGCCCGCACCACCCTGCGAAGGGACCGGAGCGTGGCCTTCGCCGTCGGACGGTCCAGGCACGAGAGTGCGCGGCGGATGACCCGGGCGTGCTCGGGGAAGATGGACGAGATGAGCTCCTCGCCCTCGGGCGTGAGGAGGGCCCGCACGGCGCGCCGGTCCTCCGGACAGGGCTTCCTCCGGACGAGGCCCCGCTCCTCGAGCTGGTCGACCAGGTAGGTGATCCCCCCGCTCGACACGAGGATCTTTCGGCCGAGCTCGCCCAGGTACATGGGCCCGCCGTGGTGGAGCGCCTCGAGGACGCCGAACTCGGCCAGGGTCAGGTCGTGATCCGCCGCATGCCGGCGGGCCGCCTCCTCGACCACGGCGTGGGCACGCGAGAGCGCGATCCACAGCGGGAGGGCCAGCGACCGGTCGCTCACCGCCATCCGGCCCGGGCGGACCGGGCGCCCGAGGACCCGCTCACGTAGCCCATCTCCACGGCGTAGTCGTACAGCCGATGCTGCAGCCGGCGGCGCGCGCGGTGCAGCCGGCTCTTCACCGTCCCCACCGGAAGGTCCAGCAGCTCGCCGATCTCACCGTAGCTCAGCTCCTCGAGATCCGCCATCACGAGCGGGACCCGGAAGGGCTCGGGCAGGGCTTCGATCGCCTCCACGACTTCCCGGTCGACGAGGTGGTCGAAGAACGTCCCCTCCGGATCGGCGTGCGCGACGTCGAAGAAGACCGAGGCCTCGGACCTCTCGTCCACCGGCAGGGCTACGGGCTCCCGCTTCCTGCGCCGGTAGTCGCCCACGAACGTGTTCCGGAGGATGGTCATGAGCCAGGCACCGGCGTTGGTGCCGTTCTCGTAGCCGTCCCAGGCGCGCAGCGCCCGGAGCATGGTCTCCTGCACCAGGTCCTCGGCCCGCATCCGATCGCCGCCGGTGAGCCGGAGCGCCCGGGCGTGGAGCGAATCCAGCTCCGGCAGAGCCTCCCGCTCGAACCCGCTGCGGGGCTCCAGCGTCGGGCCCGCCCCGCCGTCGGTCGACGTGTCGTCCGCCATGGTCGCGCCCGCCTTCCCTCCGATGGTCTCTCTCGCGCACCTTAGCGAATATACTTGTTCACTTATTATTTTTGTACTGAGATAATGAGGGGCGGCGCCGGGGAGGGCAAGGGGAGGAGCCGGGGACCGCGACCCGCCCGGGTCCCGCGGAGGGAGCGCTCAGGTCCGGACGGTCACCTCCTCGAGGAACGCCCGGAGGGGCGGATTCACCACCTCGGGATGGCTGAGGACGGGAGCGTGCATCGCGCCCGGCACGCGGACCAGGCCGCGGCAGTCGGGCAGCCCCGCCGCCACCCGCTCGGCCCGCTCGATGGGGATGGACTCGTCGTCCTCGCCGTGGACGATGAGGACGGGGCACCGGATCTCGTCCAGGCGGTCCGAGACGTCCCCGCGGTCCAGGAGGCAGGCCACCGGGATCTCGATCGCGGCCGGGTCGATCTCTCGCCAGCGCTCGATCCACGCTCGGCGGAGCTCGGGGTCGGGGCCGAGGATGAGGTCGGCCAGCGTCTCCACGATCGGCGCGATCGGGCCCTGCTCACGCCACGTCCCGAACATCTGGCGGTAGCCCTCGCGGGTCTCCTCGTCGTCCACCCCCGCGTCGGTGTCGATGAGGACGAGCCCCGCCACCCGGTCCGGGTGGCGGAGGGCCGCCCGCAGGGCCACGAAGCCTCCCTGCGACATGCCGGCGATCACCGCCCGCTCGACGCCCAGGTGGTCCAGGAGCCCCACAGCGTCGTCGGCCAGGTCCCAGTAGTCGAAGCGGCCGGTCACGGGCGTCCCCCCGAAGCCCCGCTCGTCGAACGTGACGCAGCGGAAGTCGGGCGTCAGCTCCTCGACCTGCGGCCCGAACATCGTCCGGTCCATCAGGAAGCCGTGCGCGAACAGGACGACGGGGCCGTCCCCGCCCGAGTCGTCGAAGGCGATGGGCTGTCCGGACACCGTGGCTGTGGGCATGCGCTCCTCCCGTCCTGCTCCGGTCGACCTCGGACCGGCGCTCCCGCGTCGGCCGGGAGCCAAACTGGACGGGTCCGGCCGGCTTCGCTACCGTTCGACCGTCGCCGGAAACCGCGCCCGTCCGTCAGCCCCATGATCCGCGGAGGTCGCCCATGCGCCGCAGCGCCCTGCCCGTCCTCGCCCTCGCCGCCGTCCTCGTTCCCCTCGCCGCCCGGCCCGCCCGCACCTCGGCCCAGGTCCCCGACACGGCCGCCATGGGCGACGAGGCCGTCCGCCTGACCCGGGACTACCTGCGGATCAACACCACGAACCCGCCCGGGAACGAGGTGGCGACCATGCGCTTCCTGGCCGGGATCCTGGCGAAGGAGGGCATCCCGTTCGACACCGCCGTCTCGGCGCCCGGCCGCGGGAACATCTGGGCCCGGCTCGAGGGCTCGACCGACGCGCCGGCGTTGGTCCTCCTCTCCCACATGGACGTGGTCCCCGCCGACACGGCCTACTGGGACCAGCCGCCCTTCGCCGCGAAGGTGGTGAACGACACCATCTACGCCCGCGGGGCCCTGGACACGAAGACGCTGGGGATCGTGGAGCTGGAGGCGTTCCTCACCCTGCACCGGCAGGGCGTGCCGCTGAAGAGGGACGTCATCTTCATGGCCACGGCCGACGAGGAGGCGGGGGGCTCCCACGGCGCGGGCTGGGTGGTGGAGAACCACCCGGAGGCGTTCGAGGGCGCCGGCCTGCTGCTCAACGAGGGCGGCGAGGGCATCCTCTCGGACGGGAGGAAGCAGTTCGGGATCGAGGTGACCCAGAAGGTGCCGCTGTGGCTCCGCCTGACCTCCACCGGCCGGCCCGGTCACGGCTCCACGCCGCCCGTGGCCTCGGCCGTGAACCGGCTCGTCGACGCGCTCTACGCCATCCAGGCCTACCACTTCGAGCCGAGGATCGTCCCCCCGGTCGAGCGCTACTTCGAAGGGCTGGCGCCCAGCGCGGACGAGGCGTGGAAGGACGCCTACGGCCACATCGCGAAGGCGGTGGCCAACCGGGACACCCTGCTCAAGCTGCAGATCGACCACCCGTCCATGGCGGCGCTCACCCGGAACACCTGCTCGATCACGACGCTCGAGGGCAGCGACAAGATCAACGTGGTGCCCCCCAGGGCCATGGCGGAGCTGGACTGCCGGCTCCTTCCCGACCAGGACCGGGATGCGTTCGTCGAGCAGCTCCGGACGATCATCGACGATCCCGCGATCGAGGTCCACGAGATCATGGGCTTCACGCCCGCGGTCTCCCCGGTGGACAACGCTCTCTACCGGACCATCACGCAGGTGGTGAAGGAGCGATTCCCGGACGCCACGATCGTCCCGGCCGTGTCCACCGGCTTCACGGACAGCCACTTCTTCCGGGACCGGGGCGTGGCCAGCTACGGCTTCGCGCCCTTCCTGATCCCCGAGGCCGACGAGCACGGCGTGCACGGGAACAACGAGCGGATCTCGGTCGAGAACGTCCGGCGCGGGGCGGCGATGATGTACGAGATCGTGCGGAGGGTGGCGGAAGGGGGCTGACCGGGAAGGCGCCCCCCTCGGAAGGCCCTCTTGAACTCGAGTTCAAGAGGGTCCCGGAGGGGAGCCGCCCGCCGCGCGCGCCGCCCCCCTACCGGAACGCAGCCGTGATCTCGGCCAGCTTCTCCCGCCCGGGACACAGCGACTCGTAGGGCAGCTCCACCAGCGGCGTCCCGAGCGTCCCGAGGACCTCGTGCATCTCCTCGGCCTCGGGGTCGATGTGGAGGAGGCCCGTGGGAATCTCGCCCGCCTCCTGGCGCTCGCGGACATAGGCATAGGCGGCGTCGCGGTCGGTCGGGTCGTAGTCCTCCGGCACCTTCCGGAAGAGGACGGTGCTCCCGTCGTGCATGCGGACCTCGCGGGCGGCGCCGGCCCCGTACTCCGCGGTGATCTCGGCGCGGAGCGGCACGAAGTCGGCCGCCACCGCCTCGACCTCGTGCTCGCGCGTGTAGCGGTAGCTCTTGGTCGAGCCCTCGTGGTCGTTGAAGGTGACGCACGGGGAGATCACGTCGACCAGGGCGAGCCCCCGGTGCTCGAGCCCCGCCTCCAGGATCGGGACGAGCTGGCCCTTGTCCCCCGAGAAGCTCCGGGCCACGAAGCTCGCGCCCAGCGACAGGGCCACGAGCACCGGGTCGATGGGCTGCTGGCGGTTCACCTCCCCCGTCTTGGCCACCGAGCCAACGTCGGCCGAGGCCGAGAACTGCCCCTTGGTGAGGCCGTACACGCCGTTGTTCTCGAGGACGTAGAGCATGTCCACGTTGCGGCGGATGGCGTGACACAGCTGGCCCAGTCCGATGGAGAGGGAGTCGCCGTCGCCGCTGATCCCGATGTAGACCAGGTCGCGGTTGGCGGCGTTGGCCCCGGTCGCGATGGACGGCATGCGGCCGTGCACCGCGTTGAAGCCGTGCGCCTCCTCGATAAAGTAGGTGGGCGTCTTGGCCGAGCACCCGATCCCGCTCAGCTTGGCCACGCGGTGGGGCGGCACCGACAGCTTCCAGAACGCCTCGATGACCGCCGCGGTGACGGAGTCGTGACCGCACCCCGCGCACAGGGTGGACATGCGGCCCTCGTAGTCACGGCGCGTGAGGCCGAGCTCGTTCTCCTCGAGAGACGGGTGGCGGACCTGCGGCTTCTCGATCCAGCTCATGCGCCGACCTCCGCCCCGGTCCTCGCGTCCAGCTTCGCCATCACGTCCTCGACCACGTGCACGGCGCTCAGCGGAAGCCCGCCGTAGCGGCGCACCGAGACCAGCCGGTCCCTGGTGACCTCGGTCTCGGCGACGAGGAGATGGAGGAGCTGGGCGTCCCGGTTCTGCTCCACCACGAAGCTCGTCTCGTGCTCGAGGAGGAACGCCTCGACCTGGTCGGAGAACGGGAAGGCGCGGACGCGAAGGTAGTCCAGCTCCACGCCCTCCTCGGCCAGGCGCTGGACGGCCTCGCGGCAGGCGCAGTCGCAGCCCCCCACGGTGACGAGCCCGAGGCGCGCGCCCGGCCTGCGCTCGACGACGGGGGCCGGGACGTGCTCGCGGGCGTTCCGGTGCTTCCTGAGGAGACGGTCGACGACCTCGGTGTAGGGCCCCGCGTCCTCCGTGTAGCGGGCCCGGTAGTCGTGCCCGGACCCGCGCGTGAAGTACGCCCCGCGCGGGTGGACGCCGGGCAGGGTCCGCCACGGGATCCCGTCCCCGTCCACGTCGGCGTAGCGCAGGAACTCGGCCCCCGCCTCCAGCTCCTCGGCGCCGAGCACCTTGCCCCGGTCGGGCCGGTAGCCGTCGTCCCACTCGAAGCGCGGGACGACCCAGTCGTTCATGCCGATGTCCAGGTCGGAGACCACGAACACCGGCGTCTGGAAGCGCTCGGCCAGGTCGAAGGCCGCCACCGCCAGCTCGAAGCACTCGCCCGGGTCGGCCGGGAAGAGCGCGATGTGCCTGGTGTCCCCGTGCGAGGCGTAGGCCACGGTGAGGAGGTCTCCCTGCTGGGTGCGGGTCGGCATCCCGGTGGACGGCCCCACCCGCTCGATGTCGAAGAAGACGACCGGGATCTCGGTGTAGTAGGCGAGTCCGATGAACTCGGACATGAGCGAGATCCCGGCCCCGCTCGTCGAGGTGAACGAGCGCGCCCCCATCCACCCCGCCCCGATCGCCATGCCGGCCGCGGCCAGCTCGTCCTCGGCCTGGATCACGGCCACCTTCAGCTTCCCGGTCTCCGGGTCCTCCCGGTACTCGCCGGCGTAGGCCTCGAACGCCTGCACGAGCGACGTCGACGGCGTGATCGGGTACCACGAGGCCACGGTCGCCCCCGCGTACAGGCAGCCGATGGCCGCGGCGGTGTTCCCGTCGATGAGGATCGAGTCCCTGGTGGCGTCGAGCGGCGAGAGCCGGATCGGGAGGGGCGTCTCCCAGTGCTCGCGCGCCCACGTCCAGCCCAGGTCGAAGGCCTCGAAGTTGGCGTCCAGGAGCGCCCTCTTCTTCGTCCCGAAGGTCTCCTCGAGGAGGCTGCGCACGACCTCCCGGTCCAGGTCCAGGAGCGCGGCCAGCGCGCCCACGTAGCCCACGTTCTTCATGAGGATCCGGGTGCGCGAGCCGTGGAAGCGCTCGGCCCCCATCTCGGCCAGCGGCACGCCCAGGAAGGTCACGTCCTCGCGCCGGAGCTCGCGCGGCAGGGGCCAGGAGGCGTCGTGCAGGACCCAGCCGCCCGGCTGCACCTCGGCGATGTCCCGCTCGTAGGTGGCCGGGTTCATGGCCACGATCAGGTCGTACTCGGGGCTCCGCGCCGTCCATCCCTCGCCGCTCACCCGGATCTCGTACCAGGTCGGGAGCCCCTGGATGTTCGAGGGGAAGACGTTCTTCCCCGTCACCGGGATCCCCATGCGGAAGATGGCCTTCATGAGGAGGTTGTTGGCGCTGGCCGAGCCCGTGCCGTTCACGGTGGCGATCTTGAGGGCGAAGTCGTTGACCCCCGAGCGCGCGGGCACGGCGGCCCCTCCCCGGGCGGCGCCCGGCGAGGGACCCTCCCGGTCCGCGGCGGCGTCGGCCGCGCTCACGCGACCCCCGCGGCGGCGCGATCCGGCCAGGACGCGCCGGCCTCGAGGCCGGCGTAGGGGATGAGGAGCTCGGAGCGGCGCATGTCCCACGCGGCCGTCGGGCAGCGCTCGGCGCACAGGCCGCAGTGGATGCAGAGGTCCTCGTCCTTGAGCATCAGGCGTCCGGTCTGCGGGAGACCCTCCGAGGCGAACAGGGGCTGGTCCGCGTTCAGGGCGGGCGCCGTGAGGCGGGCCCTCACGTCGGCCTCGGGCCCGTCCGGCGTGATCGTGAGGCACGACATCGGGCACACGTCCACGCACGCATCGCACTCGATGCACAGCTCGCCCGTGAAGTGGGTCTGGACGTCGCAGTTCAGGCAGCGCTCGACCTCGTGGAGCGTCTGCTCGAGGTCGAAGCCGAGCTCGGCCTCGACGTCCAGCCGCTGGCGGCGGCGCTCGAGGTCCGCGTAGCGCATCTCCGCGCGCCGCGCCTCGTCGTAGTCGTTCGAGTAGCTCCACTCGTGGAGCCCCATCTTCCGGCTCACGAGGTTCTGCCCGTAGGGCGGGCGCTCCTGGAGGGGCTCCCCCTCGCAGTGGAGGTGGATGGAGATGGCCGCCTGGTGACCGTGCTCGACCGCCCAGATGATGTTCTCGGGGCCCCAGGCCGCGTCACCGCCGGCGAACACGCCCGGCCGGGTGGTCTGGAAGGTGGTCCGGTCCACGACCGGCATGTCCCACTCCCCGAACTCGATCCCGATGTCCCGCTCGATCCACGGGAAGGCCGTGTCCTGCCCGATGGCCAGGATGACCTCGTCGCACGGGATGGAGGTGCGGCCCTCCACCCGCTTGTGGAGGCGGCCGTCGGCGCCCTCGTGCCAGGTGGCCAGCTCGAACTCCATGCCGACCAGCTCCCCGTCCTCGACCAGGTAGCGGGAGGGGGCGTGGTTCTCGACGACCTCGATCCCCTCCCCCTCCGCGTCCTCGAGCTCCCAGGGCGAGGCCTTGAAGTGCTCGCGTCCCTTGCGGGCCATGACCTTCACGTCGCCGGCCCCGAGCCGCATGGCGGTCCGGCAGCAGTCCATGGCCGTGTTCCCCACGCCGATCACCAGCACGCGGTCCCCGATCGAGTCCACGTGCCCGAAGCGAACGGCCTCGAGCCACTCGATCCCGATGTGGATGCGGTCGGTCTCGTGCCGGCCCGGGAGCTCCAGCTCCCTCCCCTTCGGCGCGCCCGAGCCGATGAACACGGCGTCGAACGGCCCGCCCATCTCGCCCGCGAGGAGGGCCGCCATGCTCTCGACCGGCGTGGCCAGCTTCAGCTCCACGCCCATGTCCAGGATGTAGTCGATCTCCTCCCACAGGACGCTCGCCGGGAGGCGGAACTCGGGGATGTTGGTCCACATGAGCCCGCCCGGCTTCTCGAGCTTCTCGAAGATCGTGACCTCGTAGCCGAGCGGGAGGAGGTCGTTGGCGACGGTGAGGGAGGCGGGGCCGGCGCCGACGCAGGCGATCCGGCGGCCGTTCTTGGCCTCGGGGACCGCGGGCAGGAGGTCCTCCACCTCGCCCCGGAGGTCGGAGGCCACGCGCTTCAGGCGGCAGATCGCGACCGGCTCCCCGTCCACGCGGGTCCGGCGGCAGGCCGGCTCGCAGGGCCGGTCGCACGTCCTGCCCAGGATCCCCGGGAAGACGTTGGACTTCCGGTTCAGCATGTAGCTTTCCGTGTAGCGCCCGGCGGCGATGAGGCGGATGTACTGGGGGACGTCGGTGTGGGCCGGACATGCCCACTGGCAGTCGACGACCCGGTGATAGTACTGCGGGTCCGACACGTCCGTCGGCCTCATGGCACCCTCGCTTCGGGGTGAGCGGTGGCCGGACCGTCGGGTCGGTCCGGTCGCCAGGGCAGCCTGCTGGAACGGGAAGAAAAGCTAGAGGCCGGGGGGAAGCGGGGCCAGCGGGGGCCGGCGCGTCCGGGCGCCGGCGGCGCGCCTACGGTTCCGCGGAACCCGGCGTGCGGGGCGGCGGGGGCGGCGGCCCGCGGTCAGTCGAAGTGGACGCCGCGGCGCTCGGCCCAGACGACGCCCAGGCGGCGGAGGGACGCCTCCTCGATCCGGGACTCGGCGTAGGGGAACGCCGCCCACTCCTCCCGCTCGAAGTGGTCGCGCGCGGTGGCCAGGAGCTCCTCGAGCAGCTCCCGGACCCGGACGTCGTCCTCCTCGCGGCCGATCTCCTCGAGGAGGCGCTCGATCCCGCGGTGCTCCTCCTGCATGGCGGCCAGCGGACCGGGGTCGGCGCCCTCCAGGGCCTCGAGGAGGAGCCCGTCCTCGAGCCCGGCGTGCGAGGCGAGAACCGGGCGCAGGAGCTCGCCAGCGACCCGGGCGCGGGCCGGGTCGTCCCCGGCATCCAGGAGCTGGCCGATGGCGTCGAACAGCGCGTACAGCGCGCCGTGCTCGCCCCGGAGGAGGTCGGTGACGGTGACGGCCCCCTCGGGGCCGCGGCCGGGGCCGCTCACGCCGCGGCCCCCTTCCCGTTCGGGACGACCACCGCGCGGATCGCCTCGCCGGAGCGCAGGACGTCGAAGGCGCGGTCGATCTCCTCGAGGGGGAAGCGGTGGGTGACGAGCCCGACCACCTCGACCTTCCCCTGGCGGGCGAGCTCGATGGCGCGGGGGTAGTCCACGGGCCGGCAGCCGAGCGAGCCCACCACCTCGAGCTCCCGGAACATGACGCGGCCGGCGTTGAGAGGGAGGACGTCGGGGCTGTAGCCCACGAGGACGAGCCTCCCGCCCGTCCGCAGGCTGGAGAGCGCCAGCTCCTGGGCCGCCGGGCGGCCCACGGCCTCGAACGCCACGTCCGCCCCGCCGCCGGTGAGCTCCCGGAGGGCGCGGTCGGGACGGTCGAGCGAGCCCGAGTCCAGGGTCTCCGCCGCTCCCATGCGCCTGGCCCACTCCAGCTTGGCGGGATTCACGTCCACCGCGACCACCCGCCCCCCGACGGCGGCGGCCATCTGCACGACGTTGAGGCCGATCCCGCCGCAGCCCACCACGACCACCACGTCCGCCGGCTTCACCCGGCCGCGGTTCACCACGGCGTGGTAGGGGGTGGTGATCGCGTCGGCGATGATCGCGCCCTCGACGAGCGGGATCTCCTCGGGAAGGAGGAAGACGTCGCGGGCGGGGACCCGGATGTACTCGGCGTAGCCCCCGTCCACGTGGTTCCCGAGCATCAGCCCGCGCTCGCACACGTTCTCGCGGCCCGTCCGGCACATGCGGCAGCTCCCGCACGGGAGGACCGCCGGGAGGAGGACCCGCGCCCCGGGCTCGAGCCCTTCGACGCCCTCGCCCACCGCCTCCACGGTCCCGGCCACCTCGTGCCCCAGGATGAGGGGCGGCTCCTTGAAGGTGGGCGTGCCGTGGTCGATGTAGTGGAGGTCGGTGTGGCACACGCCGCAGGCGGCCACCCGGACGAGCGCCTCGCCCTCCCGGGGCTCGGGCGCGGCGACCTCCTCGACGGTCAGGGGTCGGTCGGGCCCGTGGAAGACGGCGGCTCTCATCCTCTCCTCCGTGTATACAGGGTCCTGTAAAGCCCGAGGGCCAGCGCGCAGTCGCCGCAGCCGCTCGGGAGGTCCTCCTCCGCGGCCGGCTCCAGGCGCACCTCGTGGCCCAGGCTGCGGTACAGGTCGGCGGCCTCGCCCGCCCGGTCGGGCGCGGCCACGAAGCGCTTGACCCAGATCGCCGGCGGCGAGCTCACGCGCTCCGCGCCTCCGCCCGGACCCCGCCCCTCGCCCCCTGCTCCAGGCGCCGGGCCGAGAGGACCGCCGCGCCCAGGGCGCCGCTGAACTGCACCATGTCCTCGGGCGGCACGTTCACGCCCTCGGCCAGGTTCTCGCGCATGAGCTCCACCATGGTGGGGAAGCGCATGATCCCGCCCGCGAGCGTGAACTCGGGCTCCATGCCGACCCGCTTCATGAGGCGGACGGACTTCTCGATGAGGGATTCCATGGCGCCCCGCAGGATCTCGGGCGCCTTCCGCCCCTGGCTCACGTGGTTGATGACCTCGGACTCGGCGAACACGGCGCACACGCCCGAGATCGGGACGCCCGACTCCGCCCCCTCGACCAGCCCGCCGATCTCCTCGACCGGGTGGCCCAGGTAGCGGGCGGTCTTCTCGAGGAAGGCGCCCGTCCCCGCGGCGCACTTGTCGTTGAGGCGGAAGGAGACGACCCGCCCCGGTCCATCCAGGCGGAGGGCCTTCATGGTCTGTCCGCCCACGTCCAGGACGGTCATCGTCCCGGGAAAGTAGCGGCGCGTCCCCCACGCCTGCGCCGTGAGGTCGGTGACCTGGAGGTCGCGCTCGGCCACCCGGCTCCGGCCGTAGCCCGTGGTGGTCAGGTAGTCCACCGCCTCCGGCGTCGCGCCGGCCGCCCGGCACGCCTCCTCCAGCGCCCGGGCCGCCGCGCCCGTCAGCCGGAAGCCCGTGCGGACCATGCCCTTCCCGGCCAGCTCGCCGTCGACCAGGACCACCGCCTTGGTGTGGGTCGAGCCCACGTCCACGCCCGCCGCGACGCTCATGCGGCACCTCCTCCCGGCGTCACCGGCGCCGGCCGGCCCTGCGCCCGCTCGAGGGCGAAGAGCGCGGCGCCGAGCGCGCCCACGTAGTGCGAGTCCCCGCTCACGTTGAGCCGGGTGCCGAGGACCTCCTCGAGCACCGCGACCATGGCCTCGTTCCGGGTGACGCCCCCGGTGAAGGTCACCTCGTCCTCGACGCCCACGCGCTTCAGGAGGCCGAAGGAGCGCGAGGCGATGGAGCGGTGGACGCCGGCCAGGATGTCCTCGACCTTCCGCCCGCGGGCCAGCCACGAGAGGACCTCCGACTCCGCGAACACGGTGCAGGTGGTCGTCATGTCCACGGGCCGCTGGCCGCGGAGGGCGGTGGGCCCGAGCTGGTCGAGGCCGAGCTCGAGCGCGGCCGCGGCCGACTGCAGGAAGCGCCCGGTCCCGGCCGCGCACTTGTCGTTCATGCAGAAGTCCAGCACCTCGCCGCCCTGCTGGACGCGGATGGCCTTGGTGTCCTGACCGCCCATGTCCAGCACGGTGCGGGTGTCCGGGAACATCCGGGCCGCACCCCGGGCGTGGCACACGATCTCGGTGACCTGGGCGTCGCCGAACTCCACCTTGTAGCGCCCGTAGCCGGTCCCGATCACGAAGCCCACGTCGTCGGCCGCCACGCCCCCTTCACCGAGGGCGAGGCCGTAGGCCTCCTCGGCCGCGGCGACCACGTCGGCGCCCGTCCCGATGAGGCTCCGTCCGAGGATCTCGCCGCCCTCGTCGATGACCACCGCCTTGGTCTGGGTGGAGCCGACGTCCACCCCCGCCGCGTACGTCATGCCGACCTCCTCTTCCGCGACTCGAGGCCCTCGAAGAAGGCGTCGATCCGATTCTTGAGCTGCGCCTCGGAGACCACGCG
>DATFLN010000004.1:0-110159 GCA_035267645.1 Gemmatimonadota bacterium
CCCAGGTAAGGTTCTTCGCGTTGCTTCGAATTAAACCACATGCTCCACCGCTTGTGCGGGCCCCCGTCAATTCCTTTGAGTTTCAGCCTTGCGGCCGTACTCCCCAGGCGGGGCACTTAATGCGTTAGCTGCGACACCGAGGGGGCCATGCCCCCCGACATCTAGTGCCCAGCGTTTACGGCGTGGACTACCAGGGTATCTAATCCTGTTTGCTCCCCACGCTTTCGCGCTTCAGCGTCAGAACAGGCCCAGCGAGCCGCCTTCGCCACGGGTGTTCTTCCCGATATCTACGCATTCCACCGCTACACCGGGAATTCCGCTCGCCCCTACCTGTCTCTAGCCACACAGTATCGCGTGCACTACGCGGGGTTGAGCCCCGGCCTTTCACACGCGACTTATGCGGCCGCCTACGCGCCCTTTACGCCCAGTAATTCCGAACAACGCTCGCTCCCTCCGTTTTACCGCGGCTGCTGGCACGGAGTTAGCCGGAGCTTCCTCTGGTGGTACCGTCAGGCGAACGGGCTATTTGCCCGTCCACGGTTCGTCCCACCTGACAGGGGTTTACAACCCTAGGGCCTTCCTCCCCCACGCGGCGTCGCTGCGTCAGGCTTTCGCCCATTGCGCAAGATTCCCCACTGCTGCCTCCCGTAGGAGTCTGGGCCGTGTCTCAGTCCCAGTGTGGCTGGTCGCGCTCTCACGCCAGCTACCCGTCACCGCCTTGGTAGGCCGTTACCCCACCAACCAGCTGATAGGCCGCGAGCTCATCCGGAGGCGCTAGCTTCAGAGAGAGGCCAGCTTTCACGACGGGCGCCCAGGCCCGCCGCCGTATGCGGTATTAGCCCAGGTTTCCCTGGGTTGTCCCCCGCCTCCAGGCAGATCGCTCACGTGTTACTCACCCGTCCGCCGCTGTACTCGCCCCCGAAGGGGCTTTCTCGCGCGACTTGCATGTGTTAGGCACGCCGCCAGCGTTCGTCCTGAGCCAGGATCAAACTCTCCAATTATGAAAAAGTCTGGAGCGACCGCATCGGCAGGACCGACACGAGACGCTTCATCCTGGTGAACGCTGTGGTCCGAATCTCGATGGATCCGGTTCGCGTTCGGAATACATCCACTTTGGTTTCCCATGAGGCACGAGAAGTGGTGCTCGCACCTCGTTGGGACCCCACACGCCACTCACGTCTTCTTTTCAAACAACGCTCGCGCGACGGAATGACCCACCGCGCGAGGAACACTGATTGTATCCTTTCGAGGCCGTGGTGTCAAGCACCGTGCCGGCCTCCCCGGGCCGCCGAACCGGCCGGTCCGGCCGCCACGAGAGTCGCCTATCATAACACCTTCGATCCCTGTGTCAAGCGGTCGGATCGCATCGGGTTTCGAGGACGGCCCTCTCCCTTCGTGCGCGATGGATACACGCCCCGTCCTCCGCGTGTTCCGCCCGTGCCTCGGCGGCCCTCCCCGTCGCCTCCGCGAACCGGCCGGGAGGCCGGAGGTCAGGCCGCCGGGGAGCCCGGAGCGGCGGGGGCGCCGACGGTGACGGCCTCGCCGTCGGAGACCGCCCGCACCGACCACCCGAGCCGCTCCTCCATCGTCCTCCGCAGGAGGTCGGACGCCACGGGCTCGCCGTGGACGAGGTACACCTGCTCGGGGCGGGCCGCCGCGCTCCCGGCCCAGGCCAGGAGCCCCTCCCGGTCGGCGTGCGCCGAGAACAGGTCGAGCGAGGTCACCTCGCACCGCACGGGAACGTACGCGCCGTGCACCTTGATCCGGTCGGCCCCGTCCCGGAGCGCGGCGCCGCGGGTGCCGGGCGCCTGGTAGCCCACGAGGACGACCGTGCTGGCCGGGTCGGGCGCGATCGCCCTCAGGTGGTGGAGCACGCGCCCGCCCGTCAGCATCCCGCTCGCCGAGATCACGACCACGGGATCCTCGCGCCGGACCAGCGCCTTCGAGTCCTCCACGCTCCGGACGAACCGCACGTGACGGAACATCTCCTCGCACTCCTCCCGGCTCAGCCGGTGCGCGTCGGCGTGCTCGATGTAGAGCTCGGAGACGTCGGTGGCCATCGGGCTGTCGAGGAACACCGGGACGCGCGGGGCCAGCCCGCGCGCGAACGCCCGCTCGATGCAGAAGACGACGAGCTGGGCGCGCCCCACCGCGAAGGATGGAATGAGGACCCTGCCCCCGCGCTCCACCGTCCGCCGGATGACCCGGCCCACTGCGGCGACCCGGTCCCCGTCCTCGTGCAGCCGGTCCCCGTACGTCGACTCCATCACGAAAGCGTTCGCGGCGGGCGGTGGATCGGGAGCGGGGATGATCGGGTCGTCGTCGGCGCCGAGGTCGCCCGAGAACAGCGCGTTGCCCCCTTCCCCCTCGAGGAGGAGGCTCTCGGCGCCCAGAATGTGTCCGGCCGAGGTGGCCGACGCGCGGAGCCCGCCGACGGTGACCGATCCGTCGGGCCCGAAGGGCCGGAAGAGCGGGAGAACCCGGCGCGCGTCCTCCGCCGTGTAGAGGGGGAGCGCCGGGTGGTGGCGGCTGAAGCCCTTTCGGTTGGCGTACGCGGCGTCCTCCTCCTGGAGGTGCCCGGCGTCCGGGAGGAGGATCCCGCACAGGTCGGCCGTGGCCGAGGAGGCGTAGATCGGACCTTCGAAGCCCTCGCGCACCAGGACGGGCAGGTACCCCGAGTGGTCGATGTGCGCGTGGGTGAGGAGGACGGCGTCCAGGGAGGAGGGGGCGAAGGGGAGCTCCGCGCGGTTCCGGACCCGGAGCGCCTTCACGCCCTGGAAGAGACCGCAGTCCACGAGCACCCGGGTGTCCCCCGACTCGACCAGGTGCTTCGAGCCGGTGACCGTCCCGGCGGCTCCCAGGAACGTGACCCGCACCGCTCAGCCCCGCGCCGGATCGCGCGCCAACCGGGGCGCTTCGCACGCTGCGGCGGGTGGCCGTGACGGCCCCGGCAGCCTCAGAGGTGGTCGCCCAGCCAGCGTCGGCCCAGGTAGAGGCCCACGCCCGTCCCGACGATGGAGAGCATGATCCCGACGAAGAGGGACAGAGTGTCCCCGATCGCCCAGCCCACCCAGCCTCCCACCGTCATGCCCAGGATGTCGATCATCCGGCTCATCCGCTTCCTCCCGTCGTCGTCCTCCCGGCCGGCGGTCCGGTGCCCCCGGCCGCCTCGTCGGTCGGAGACTCGTGCCGGCCTTCCGCCTCCCGGCTCACCTCGTGGAAGGCGCCGGCCACCTCGCGGGCCAGGTCGGCGACCTTTCGCTGCCGGCCCCGGCTCAGGACGAGCCCGATCAGGACGCGGAGCTTCGAGCGCCCCTCGAGCCCCTCCAGCCGCTCCGCGAGCTCGCGGCTCTCCTCGCCCAGCTGCCGGGCGCGCCGGGCCACGTCCCGGCAGCGCTCCGCCCGCCCGCCCCCGGCGCGATCCGCCATCGACTCGCACGCCGACTCGACGCGCCCCGCCAGGTCCACGAAGTCGCGGAGACGGTCCCCGAGGCGGGAGAAGTCCCCCTCTCCGCTCACCGCGAAGAGAGCGCCCGGCGCGGGCGGCCGGCGTCGGCAGCGCCTGTCATCGTCGGCTCCAAGAGGCTCCCGGGAGGGGGGACGGATGGGAGGGTGAGCGACGGGATTCGAACCCGCGGCCTCCAGGGCCACAACCTGGCGCTCTGACCGGCTGAGCTACGCTCACCACGTGCCACGAGGCGAGAATGTACGGGCCCGGCCCTCCGCCGCAAAGCGTCCGGCGGGACGCGTCCGGGCGGCGGCCGGGGTCGCATCCGGCGGGTCCCGACGGAACACGCGCCCTCGCCTCGGGGTGAACGTACCCGGATCCGGCGCGTCCGGGTCCGCCGCCAGCGAGCCGCGTCTTCGATCGGAGTCCCATGTCCAAGCTCTCCATAGGCATCGTGGGCCTGCCCAACGTGGGCAAGTCGACCCTGTTCCGGGCCCTGACCGCCGTGGCGGTCCCGGCCGAGAACTACCCGTTCTGCACGATCGACCCGAACGTCGGCGTGGTGGAGGTCCCCGACCCCCGCCTGGACGAGCTGGCGCGGCTGGTGCGGCCCCGGAAGGTGACCCCGGCCGTGGTCGAGTTCGTCGACATCGCGGGCCTCGTGGAGGGCGCCTCGCGGGGAGAGGGTCTCGGCAACCGGTTCCTCCAGCACATCCGGGAGGTGGACGCGATCGCCCACGTGGTCCGCTGCTTCGAGGACGAGTCGGTGGCGCGGGTGGGCGAGACCACGCATCCGGTGCACGACCTGGAGGTCATCGAGACCGAGCTCGCCCTGGCCGACCTCGAGGCGCTCGGCCGCAGGATGGAGAAGCTCGAGAAGAAGGCCCGCTCGGGGGAGAAGGAGGCGGCCGAGGAGCTGGAGCTCCTGCGCAGGGTCGAGGCCCGCCTGGCCGATGGGGAGCCGGTCCGCCGGGAGCCCCTCACGAGGGACGAGCGGGCCACCCTCCGGGGCTACGGGCTCCTCACGCTGAAGCCCACCCTGTTCGTCGCCAACGTCGGCGAGGAGGACCTGGGCGGGGAGGAGCCCGAGCCCGTCCGCCAGCTGCGGGAGCACGTGGAGACCCGGGAGCCCGACGCGGACGTGATCGTCCTCTGCGCCCGCCTCGAGGCGGAGATCGCCCAGCTCCCCGACGGGGAGCGCGACGAGTATCTCGAGGCGCTCGGACTCGCGGCCAGCGGCCTCGATCGGCTCATCCGCGCGGGGTACGAGCTCCTGGGGCTGCAGACCTTCTTCACGGTCGGCGAGAAGGAGGTTCGGGCGTGGACGGTCCGCTCCGGGGCCCGGGCGCCCGAGGCGGCGGGCCGGGTCCACTCGGACTTCGAGCGGGGCTTCATCCGGGCCGAGACGATCGACTTCGGGACCTTCGTGGAGGCCGGCTCGATGAAGACGGCGCGGGACCGCGGCCTGGTGCGATCGGAGGGCAAGGAGTACACGGTGCGCGACGGCGACATCATCCTCTTCCGCGCGAACGTGTAGGACCCGGCTCCGTCGGACGCGGCCCGCGGCGGACGTCGGCGCGGAGCCCGCTCCCCACCGGGCCGGCCGCACGCACGCCGCGCCGCGAAACCCGAGGCTCGCGCGCGACGTACGGAGGTGTGAGAGAGCCCGGGGCGACAGCTCCGGGCGGACGAGACCCGGACCACAGGAGTCCTCGATGTACAGGGAGGGACCCGCTTACGCCCTCTGGTGCCTGTTCTTCGTCGGCCTGGCCGGACTGCACCGCATCTACATGGGGAAGTACGGCACCGGCGTCCTGTGGCTCCTCACGTTCGGCCTCTTCGGGGTCGGCCAGTTCATCGACCTCTTCCGCATGAAGCGCCTGGTCGAGGAGAGCAACGTGCGCGAGGGCTACCTGCCCCACCCGCGGTTCGCCCACCTCCTGAACGGCCAGGGCTCGGCCGTGCCGGCCACGACGGACCGGGGCCGGCCCGCCGCCCGCTCCGTCCCGATCGAGCCCGCGCAGTCGGACCTCCTGCGGACGCTCCTGAAGGCAGCGCGGGAGCACGGCGGCCGCCTCACGGTGACCGAGGGCGTCGAGGCGACGGGCCTGTCGTTCGCGGAGGTCGAGGAGGTCCTGCGCGGCATGGTGGCGTCGGGCTACGTGGACGTGGACAACGCGCCGGAGTCGGGCGTGGTCATCTACCGCTTCCTGGAGATCCCCGCCACGTAGGAGACCGGGCGCTCGGAACCGCTCCCGGCCGCCGGGCGCGGACCTCCGCCGCCGGCGCCTCGCCCCTCCGTCCGCCGGGCGTCCCCCGCCCCGGCTCCGTTGCCGGGACCCCGTCCCTCCCCCACCTTCGTCCGTGCCGAGCCGCACCCGATCCGCGTACAGAGACCGAGGAGCACATGTCCGAGTCCAAGCTCGCCCCCCTCACCCTCGAGGGCTGGTACGTCCTCCACTCCTTCCACCGCATCGCCTGGCCCGCCCTCAAGACCCTCTCCCCGTCCGAGCGGGCCGACCTGGCGTCCGGGATGGCCGGCCGCATGGAGGCGTGGTCGGACCTGGGCGAGGACGGGTGGTCGGGGGCCTACCGGATCGTGGGCGGGGGCGCCGACCTCCACTTCCTCCATTTCCGTCCCGACCTGGAGGCGCTCGCCGAGATCGAGAGGGAGATGGCGTGGACGGGGCTCGCGGACTACCTGGATCCCGTCTACGACTTCCTGTCCGCGGTCGAGCTGGGCTTCTACCGGCTCACGGCCGAGACGGTCGGGACGCTGCGAGAGGAGGGGGTGGACCCGGCCGGCCAGGAGGGGCGGGAGCGCCTCGAGCACGCGGTCCGGGAGCAGCGGGACAAGGGCTACGTGCGGAGCCGGCTCTATCCCCGCCAGCCGGACCAGATGCCGTGGCTGTGCTTCTACCCGATGGACAAGCGCCGGGCGCCGGGCCAGAACTGGTACGCGCAGGACCTGGAGGACCGGAACGACATGATGGTCGACCACGGCGGCACGGGCCGGCTGTACGCCGGCCGCGTCTCGCAGGTGATCTCCGGCTCGATCGGCTTCGACGACTGGGAGTGGGGCGTGACGCTCTTCGCCCGGGACCCGCTGGAGTTCAAGAAGCTGGTCACCGAGATGCGCTTCGACGAGGTGAGCGCGGTCTACGCCGACTTCGGCCCCTTCTTCGTGGGCCGGCGGCTGGACCGGGAGGGCCTCCACCACCTCCTCGAGGAGCCCGGCCGCGAAGGGTAGCCGCCCCGGCCGGAGGAGACGGCCCGGCCGATCCCGGCCGGGCCGCGGATCCCCGCGGAGCTAGCGGGTGCTCTCCTCGCTGAGGAGGCGCCCCGTCGCCACGTCGAACACGCGAAGGATCGTCGGGCCGGCGTCGCCGTACACCGTCACCCGCACCACCCGCTTGTCCTTCTTCGCGTGTCCCCTGCCCCGCCCGGCCGTGGCCGGACGATAGAGGAGCCAGGCTCCCGGCGGGACGCGCGAGGCGAGCCGCGAGCAGTCGCCCGACGGCGGCTGGTGGCCCGGCGGCTCCCCGGGCATCCACACCCGGCACGAGCCCGGCGGCGGCAGATGCCCCGGCGGGATGCCCAGCGTGTGCGCCGTGGCCTCGCCGCGCGAGCCGGAGTTCACGACCACGCTGGGCGAGGGATCGCTGGACGCCATCGCCCCGCTGCAGGCCGCCAGGAGAAGGGCCAGGAGAGGCACGGCGCGGAGGGAGAGGTCGTGAGAGGCCATGGTGTGCCTTCCGTGCGCTGGAGGGTCGCGGAGACGTCGCACCACCGTTCCGGGCAGGCCGCGTGCCGGGCCCGGACCCGGGCCCGCAACTCCTTCTCTCTCAACACGCTCCAGGGGCACCGCGCGTCACATCGGCGCCCGGGATCCCCGGGCCGCGCAGGCGCGATCCGCGAGGCCCCGCGCAGGATGCGGGAGGGGCCGACCGGACCCCCGGCTCAGGCCTCCGGCGAGGCGCCGGGCGCCATGCGGCGGAGCACCATCTGCAGGATGCCGCCGTTCCTCCAGTAGTCGACCTCGACCCGGGTGTCCAGGCGCACGCGCGCCCCGAACTCGATCGGATCGCCGTCGGCGGGCGTAGCCCGCACCGTGACCTGCGCGCCGGGCTCGAGGCCGGCGGCGATCCCCTCCACGTCGTACACCTCCGTCCCGTCGAGCCCCAGCTCCCCGGCCCCTTCGCCCGAGAGGAACTGGAGCGGGAGGACGCCCATTCCGATGAGGTTGCTGCGGTGGATTCGCTCGTAGCTCTCGGCGATCACCACCTTCACGCCCAGGAGCGCGGGGCCCTTGGCCGCCCAGTCGCGGCTCGACCCGGTCCCGTACTGCTCGCCCGCCAGGACGAGGAGCGGGACGCCCTCCTCTCGGTAGCGCTCGGCGGCCTCGAAGATCGTCGTCTGCTGGCCGTCGGGCAGGTGGACGGTGTAGCCGCCCTCGATGCCCGGCACCATGCGGTTCCGCAGGCGGATGTTGGCGAAGGTGCCGCGCATCATGACTTCGTGGTTCCCGCGGCGCGCGCCGTACGAGTTGAACTCGGCCAGGCTCACCCCGTGCGCCCGGAGGTAGTCGGCGGCGGGCGAGTCCTTGGCGATCGAGCCCGCCGGGGAGATGTGGTCGGTCGTGACCGAGTCCCCGACCACGGCCAGCGCCCGCGCCCCGTGCACGTCGGCCGGCTCGGGCGGGCGCGGGGGGAGGCCCTGGAAGAAGGGCGGCTGGCGGACGTAGGTGGAGTCCGGGTCCCAGGCGAAGCGCTCGCCGTCGGGCACGTCCAGCTCCGTCCACTTCTCCGTCCCCGAGAACACGTCGGCGTAGGTCTTCCGGAACATCTCGGTCTTCACGGCCCGGCGGATCGTCTCCCGGATCTCCTCCTGCGACGGCCAGATGTCGCGCAGGTAGACCGGCTCGCCGTCCTCGTCCTCGCCCAGCGGGTCGGTGGTGAGGTCGATGTCCATCCGCCCGGCCAGCGCGTAGGCCACGACCAGGGGAGGAGAGGCCAGGTAGTTGGCCCGCGTGTCCGGATTGATGCGGCCCTCGAAGTTCCGATTCCCCGAGAGGACCGAGCACGCCACGAGCCCGTTCTCCCGGATCGCGCGGCTGATCGGCTCGGGCAGCGGTCCGCTGTTTCCGATGCAGGTCGTGCAGCCGTAGCCGACCAGGTTGAAGCCGAGCGCCTCGAGGTCGTCCATGAGGTCGGCCTCCTCGAGGTACTCGGTGACGACCTGCGAGCCGGGGGCGAGGCTGGTCTTCACCCAGGGCTTGCGGGTCATCCCGCGGCGAGCGGCGTTCCGCGCGAGCAGGCCGGCGGCCACCATCACGGACGGATTCGAGGTGTTCGTGCAGCTCGTGATGGCGGCGATCACGACCGAGCCGTCGGAGAGCTCGATCGTCTGCTCGCCGTGGTCCCCGTCGGTGCCGGCCGGCAGGGTCACCTCGGCGCTCTTGCGGGCGGCCCGCCTCGTGGCCAGCCCTCCGCCGCCGCCGCCGTCACCGCCCTCGCCCTTCCAGCGCGAGAGCTGCTCGGGAGCGTCGGCCCCGTCCTCGTCGTCCGCGGGAAGGGGTACGAGCTCCTCGTAGGCCCGGTCGAACGCCTCCGCCGCGCCGGAGAGCGCGATCCGCTCCTGGGGGAGCTTGGGTCCGGCCAGGCTCGGCTCGACCGTCGACAGGTCGAGCTCGAGGGTCGAGGAGTACTCGGCCTCGGGCCCGCCGGGCTCGTGGAAGAGCCCCTGGGCGCGGGCGTACGCCTCGACCAGGGCCACCCGCTCCTCCGGGCGCCCGGTGAAGCGCAGGTAGTCCAGCGTCTCGCGGTCGATCGGGGAGATCGCGCAGGTGGCGCCGTACTCGGGCGACATGTTCCCGAGCGTGGCCCGGTCGGCCAGCGACAGGCCCGGCAGGCCGTCCCCGAAGAACTCCACGAACTTCCCGACCACGCCGTGCTCGCGCAGCATCTCGGTGACGCGGAGCACCAGGTCGGTGGCCGTCGCCCCCTCGGACAGGCGGCCGGTGAGGCGGAAGCCCACCACGTCCGGGACGAGGAGGCTGATCGGCTGGCCGAGCATGCCGGCCTCCGCCTCGATCCCGCCCACGCCCCAGCCCAGGACGCCCAGGCCGTTGATCATCGTCGTGTGACTGTCGGTCCCCACGAGCGTGTCCGGGTAGGCCAGCTCCCCGGAGCCGTCCTCGGGGCCGAACACCACCCGGGCCAGGTACTCGAGGTTCACCTGGTGGACGATCCCGGTGTCGGGCGGGACCACGCGGAAGTCCTCGAAGGCGCGCTGGCCCCAGCGCAGGAAGGCGTAGCGCTCACGGTTCCGCTCGAACTCCTTCTCGGCGTTGATCTGGAAGGAGGCCGCACGGCCGAAGGAGTCCACCTGCACGGAGTGGTCGATCACGAGCTCGGCCGGGAGGAGCGGGTTGATCGAGCCCGCCTCGCCGCCCAGCTCCTCCATGGCGTCCCGCATGGCGGCCAGGTCGACGACCGCCGGCACGCCCGTGAAGTCCTGGAGGAGGACGCGCGAGGGACGGAACGAGATCTCGCGCTCCTCGCCCCGGTGGTCGGGCCACGAGGCCAGGAAGCGGATGTCCTCGGCCGTGACCGTCTCCCCGTCCTCGTGCCGGACGAGGTTCTCGAGGAGGATGCGGATCGCGTAGGGGAGCCGGTCGAGCCGGCCGAGCCCGGCCCGCTCGAGCGCCCCGAGGTCGTAGTAGCCGACCTGCCCCGCGTCCGTCTCCAGGACGCTGCGCGCCCCGAAGGAGTCGAGGGAGGAGGCCGGGCCCGCCGCGCTTGTCCGTGTATCGCTCATGACGTCTCCGATCGTCCGGTCTTTCGTTCCTCGTGCACGTCCTGAAAATAGGGGTCCGCGGCCCCTCGGATCACCCCTCGAATCCCGCCGGGCCGTCCCCGCGGGGGGCGCCGGCCCGGACCGGTCAGCCGCCCCGGGCCAGGCGCACGGCCAGGAGCACGACCACCACCCCGAGGCCCGCGTTGATCCGGGCCAGCCACGCCGCCCGGGAGCGCAGGGTGCGTGCCTCCGGGTCGCCGCGGCGGGCGGCCCGGCTCGCGGCCGGCCCGAGGACGAAGTCGTGGACCGCGCTGACGGCGATCATGGCCGTCACCGCCACCAGCTTTCCGGCCAGGGTGTGCCCGTAGCGGGTCGCCCAGAAGTGGCCCGAGCCCAGGACCTGCCAGCGGAGGAGTCCCCGGAAGGCCAAATTCCCGATCCCGGTGGCCACCAGGATCGCGATCGACCACCAGCCCGCGCGCCGGAAGCCCCTCCCTATCGCCGAGTACAGGCGGCCGCGGAGGGCCGGGTCCTCGATCCCACGGAGGGCCGGCCCCCCGACCACGGCCAGGAAGAACATGCCGCCCAGCCACAGCATGGCGGCCAGGACGTGCACCGAGACGTTGAGGAGGTAGAGCGTCCGCACCGACACCGGTCAGCCGCCCGCTCCCGCCGCCGTCTCCTCGTGGATCCCCGTCCACCGGAGGATGTCCTCCATCAGGCACCACCCGGTAAGGGACGACTGCAGCAGGTTCACCCCCACGAAGGCGGTGAACAGGAACCAGTACGGGCTCACCCACCAGCCCAGCGCCAGGCTGGCCAGGACGAACGTTCCCGCGATCATGCGGATCTTCCTCTCGAGCGTCATCGATGCCTCCTGCCGCGCGCGGCGGCTATTCCGGGAGTCCACAGGCCGTCGCCTTCTCCACGTCCAACTTCACGGCGTGGATGGGATGACGGGAGTCCTTCAGGCCCGAGCCGTGGTGCACCGCGTGGAGCACCGCCTCGGCCAGCTCGGGCTCGACGAGCGCCAGGATCATCCTGGACGCGTAGGGCGCCGCCTCGCCGTACCAGCCCGGCGCCCCGGGGCCGATCCCCTCGACCGACATCCGGCTGAAGACCGGCACGCCCTGTTCGGAGAGCATGCGGGTCACGCACGCGTCGTCGTCTTCCAGGTACAGGAGGATGAGCAGCTTCACGCTTCCTCTCCCCCGCCCTCCGCCGGGCGGCGCATGAGGTAGTAGATCCCCGGCACGACCAGGAGCGTGAGCACGGTCGAGGCCACGGCTCCCGCGATCAGGGCCACGGCCAGCCCCTGGAAGATCGGGTCGAACAGGATCACGATCGCGCCGATCACGACCGTGCCCGCGGTGAGCACGATCGGGCGCGTCCGCACGGCTCCGGCCTCGATGATGGCCTGCCGGAGCGGGACGCCGGCCGCGGTCCGGGCCTCCAGGTAGTCGATGAGGAGGATGCCGTTCCGCACCATGATGCCCGCGAGGGCGATCATGCCGATCATGGACGTGGCGGTGAAGAAGGCCCCGAAGATCACGTGGCCCGGCGCGATCCCGATGAGAGTGAGGGGGATCGCCGCCATCATGACCAGCGGCGTCGTGAAGGACCCGAACCAGGCCACGATGAGCAGGTAGATGAGCGCCAGCGCCCCGGCGAACGCGATGCCCAGGTCGCGGAACACCTCGTAGGTGATCTGCCACTCGCCGTCCCACTTCACGACGGGCTGCTCCACGCTCCGCGGGCCGCGCGTGTAGAGCTGCCCCAGCTCGGTCCCCGAGGGCAGCTCGATCCTGGCCAGCTCCTTCTTGAGGTCGAGGATCGCGTAGACCGGGCTCTCCTCCGCCCCGGCCACGTCCGCGGTGACGTACACCACCCGGTGTCCGTTCTTGCGGTCGATGACCTGGGGGGTGGTCGTCCGCCGGCTCCTCACCAGCTCGCCGATCGGCACGGACTGGCCACGCCGGGAGACCACGTGCACGCCCCCCAGGCGGTCGACGCCCGAGCGGGCCGACTCCTCGACCCGGACGCGGACGGGCACGGGCTCGCGAGCGTCCGGCACCGACAGGCGCGTGGCCTGCGCGCCCGAGAGCGAAATGCGCAGGTCGCGGACGACCTGCCCCCGGGCCACCCCGCTCAGCGCCGCCTTCTCGGCGTCCACGTCCAGCCGGACCTCCTGCTGCGGGGCCCGGAGAGACCAGTCCACGTCGACCACGGACGGGTGCTCCTCGAACAGCCTGCGGACCTGCCGGGCCACCAAGTCGCGCTGCGCGGCGTCCTCCCCGTACACCTCGGCCACGAGGGTCGAGAGCACCGGCGGGCCGGGCGGCACCTCCACCACCTTCACGCTGGCGCCCGTGCCGGAGGCGCGCGCGACGCTGTCGACCCGGGGCCGGAGGCGGAGGGCCACGTCGTGGCTCTGCGCGCTCCGCTCCGACTTGTCCACCAGGTTCACCTGGAGGTCGGCCACCGTGGGCCCGCGCCTCAGGTAGTAGTGCCGGACGAGCCCGTTGAAGTTGAAGGGCGCCGCCGTGCCGGCGTAGAGCTGGACGTCGGACACCTCGGGCAGCGTCATGGCCACCCGCTGGAGCCGCCCCGCGAGCGCGGCCGTGCTCTCGAGGGTGGTGCCCTCGGGCATGTCCACGATGACCTGCATCTCGTTCTTGTCGTCGAACGGGAGCATCTTCACCGACACGGCGCGCACCAGGAAGAGCCCGGCCGCCCCCACCAGGAGGACGACGACTCCGACCAGGAGGAGCACGATCCGCCGGGTGGAGGCGAGGAGGGGCTCCATGATCCGCCGGTACAGGCGGTACATGAGCGTGTCCTCGAGCACGTAGGCGGGGCCGCTCTCCTCTCCGGTCCCACCGTCCTCCCCTTCCCCGCCGTGTGCGCCCAGGAGCCGGAAGGCCAGCCACGGCGCCCCGATCAGGGCCACGAGGAGCGAGAAGATCATGGCCAGGGAGGCGCCGATCGGCATCGGGCTCATGTAGGGCCCCATGAGCCCGGAGACGAAGAGCATCGGGAGGACCGCCGCGATCACGGTCAGCGTGGCCAGGATCGTGGGGTTCCCGACCTCGTCCACCGCCGCGCGCGCCGCGGCCCGGAGGGGACGGTCCCGCATGGCGAAGTGCCGGTGCATGTTCTCGACGACGATGATCGAATCGTCGACCACGATGCCCGTCACGAAGATGAGCGCGAACAGCGTCACCCGGTTCAGGGTGTAGCCGAAGAGCTTGTAGACGAGCAGGGTGAGCGCGAAGGTGACCGGCACGGCGGTCATCACGACCAGCGCGCTCCTCCACCCCATCGAGAAGAACACCACCAGCCCCACGGCCAGGATTGCCAGGAGGAGGTGGAGCTTCAGGGTCGTCACCTTGTCGCGCGCCGTCTCCCCGTAGTTGCGGGTGACCCGCGCCTCGACGCCGTCGGGGACGAGCCGTCCGCGGAGCTCGTCGACCCTGTGCTCGAGGGCCCTCCCGACCGCCGTGGCGTCCGCCCCCGGCCGCTTGGAGACGGCCAGGGTGACCAGCGGTCGGGGCGGCCGGCCGCGCTCGGCATCGAACGCGTAGGTGTCGACCTCCCCGGGGCCGTCCACGACCCGGGCCACGTCCCCCACCTGCACCAGGTGCCCGTCCCGGACGTCCAGGACCACGTCCTCCACGTCCCGGGCGGAGGAGAGGAACGGCCCCGCCTGCACCCGCACGGTGCGGTCTCCCGAGGAGAACTCGCCCGCGTCGACCTGGGCGTTGGCCGCACGGATGCGGTCGACGACGGCCGAGGGGTCGAGCCCGTGGGCCGCGAGCCGGGCCGGATCCAGCTCGACCCGGACCTCGCGGGCCTGGCCGCCGTCGATCGTCACGTCCCGGACGTCCGGAACGGTCTGGAGGCGCGGGCGGAGCTCCGCCGCCAGCCGCCGGAGCTCGTAGGGCCCGTGCCCCTTCCCCGTGAGGGTGAGGGTGAAGAACGGCACGTCGTCGATCGTGACCGTCCTGACCAGGGGCGGGCCCGAGCCCGAGGGCATCATGTCCGCGTGCCGCTCGAGCTCCGAGAACAGGCGGACGATGCTCCGCTCCATGTCCCGGCCGACCTCGAAGCGCACGGTGGCCAGCCCCGCGCCCTCCCGGGCGTGAGTGTAGACGTACTCCACGCCCTCGATCCCCGAGAGGACGCCCTGGAGCGGCACCAGGAGGCGCTGGTCGACCTCCTCGGGGCTCGCCCCCGGCATTCCGACGTACACGTCGGCCAGGGGCACCACGATCTGCGGCTCCTCCTCGCTGGGGATGGTGAACACCGAGTACAGCCCCAGGCCGAGCGCCGCCGCCAGGAGGAGCGGCGTCAGCTTGGAGGTGAGGAACGCGTCGGCGATCCGGCCCGCGAGCCCGCGGTTCATGGGAGCCAGCTCTTCCGGGTCGAGCCGACCACGGGCTGTCCGTCCTCCAGCCGGACCCCCGGGGCCCGGACCACGGCCTGGCCCGCCTCGAGCCCCGCCAGGACCTCCACGGCCGAGTCCCGGGCCTGGCCCGTCCGCAGCCAGCGGAGCCTCAGCGTGTCGGATTCGACCACGAACACCCCCTGCAGGTCGCCGCGACGCACGATCGCGTCGGCGGGCACCCACACGGTGGTCCGTCCCGGCGCCTCGACCTCCAGGCGCACGAACGATCCGGGCGCCGGCAGGGCCGCTGCGCCCCCGGATCCCGACTCGGGACGGGCCTCCGCCCTGACCCGCCGGCTGCCCGGCTCCAGGGCCGGGGAGACCCTCGTGACGTGTCCCGGCACGCGCGCACCCGTGGCCGGGTCGACGAGCGTGACGGCCATGCCGGGCCGGACCTCCGTTCGGGCCTCGCCCGGCAGGTCCGCCTCGACCTCGAGCGAGCCCGGCCGGACGAGCCGAAGGACCGGATGCCCGGGGACGGCCAGGTCCCCGGGGTCGATGTCGCGGGAGGCGACGACGCCGGCGAACGGCGCCCGCAGCACGACGTACTCGCGCTGCGCCTCGGCCTCCCGGATCTGCGACTCGGCCATGGCCAGGCGGGCCCGGGCGTCGTCCAGCTCCTGCGGCGTGGCCGCGCCGTCGGCCTCCAGGTTCTCGATGCGGTGAAAGTACTTCCTGGCCTGCTCCGCTCCGGCCCGGGCGCCGTGGATGCGGGCCTCCACGTCCGTCGCGTCCAGGAGGACGAGCGTGTCCCCGGCCCGCACCGGGGTCCCGACGTCCACGAGGACCCGGCGCACCGTGCCGCTCGTGCGCGTGGCCAACAGGGCGTCGTCCGTCGATGCCACGGTGGCGGGATAGGAGCGTACGGCGGGCGCGCGGGCGGCCTCCGACACGGTCACCGCCGCAGGTCCCTCCGGCTCCGGCACCCGGCCGGGCTCGCCGCGGTCGCAGGCCACCGACCCCGCGCTCCACGCGAGCGCGAGGGCCAGGATTCCGGTCCGAACGGTTCTATGGGTCATCGCTGCCCCTCCGATCCTGGGAGATCCCCGGCCGCATCCCGTCCGAGCGCGAAGCGCCAGCGGGCCAGGGCTTCGTGGTATCCGGCCAGCGCGCCGACCGCGCGGCTCCGCGCCGCCGACGCTCCGGCCTCGGCCGACAGGAGGTCCGTGGCGCCGGCCAGGCCCTCCTCGAACCGGCGCCGCATGAGGTCGCGGGCCTGGAGGGCTGCGTCCTCCGCCGCCCGGGTGGCCGAGACGGCCCGCAGGGACGCCTCCACCCCGCGCCGGGCGCTCCGCACCTCGGCGCGGGCCTCCCGCACCGAGCGGGCGAAGCGGAGCTCCGCCGAGGTCCGTTCCGCCCGGGCGCGGCTCAGGGCCGCCGGCCGGCTCAGGCCCGCGAACACCGTCCAGCGGAGCATGACGCCCACGCTCCAGGCATCGCCGTCCTTCCCGAGGAGGGCGTCCGCGTAGCGCTGATAGCCGGCGAAAGCCTCGACGCGGGGAGCGAACGATGTAAGCGCCTCGTCCTCCTTCGCTCCGCGCATGTCGACCAGCGCGCCGAGCGCTCGGATGTCGGCGCGCTCGGTGGGCTCGAAGGCGGGGGCGGCGGGGGCGGCCTCCGACTCCGGGGCCGTCAGGGTGTCCGTCGGCACGGGGACCGTATCCGGGCTCCAGCCGAGGGCCAGCCCGAGCTGCGCCCGGATGTCGTCGCGCGACCGCTCGGCCTGGTTGCGGTCGGCGCGGGCCGAGGCGAGCCCGGCCTCGGCGCGGAGCACGTCCGCCCGGGTGAGGAGCCCCTCGTCCGCGCGCTTCCGGAAGCGCTCCACGGTGGCGCGGGCGGCCTCCTCGGCGCTCCGGGCCGCCCGGACGGAGGCGTCGGCCCCTACGGCGCGCCAGTAGAGGATCCGGGCCTGCAGCTCGGCTCCCTCCCCCGCCCGCCGGGCCCGCCAGCCGGCCGCATCCGCGCCGTGCCGGGCCTCCGCGCGCCGGGCCCAGGCGCCCGGATCGAGGACGTCCCAGCGCACGCCCGCCCCGCTCGACCAGCTGGTGATCGGATCGGGGTGGTTGAGAGCGTCCAGCGCCAGGTCGGCCGCGCCGAACCGCTCCTGGCGGAGCCTGGTCCCGAACGCGAACACGGGGTCGTTCGACCGCTGGAAGCCGACGTCCACCTCGAGGCCCGGGAACAGCGGGGCCGCCGCCATCCGCGCCGCCGCCCGCGCGCTCTCGTGGTCGAGCTCGGCCAGGCGGAGGTCGGGATTCCCCCGCCTCGCCTCGAGCACGGCCTCCTCGAGGCCGAGCGGACGGAGCGCGGCGCCGGAGTCGGCGGTGGTCCGGACGTCCGACTGTGCCGCCAGGGAGCCGGGGACCGCCACGAGCCACAGCGCCGCCAGGGCCGCCACGGAGGCCGCGAGGCCGCGCGTCATCGAAGTATGCTTATGTAGTGATCTAATGGGCACGTTCGAACCCTCGCTCTCTTCTCTCCGCACGGGACGCCTCGAGGGGGCTGGCGCATCGGCCCACGGTCATTATATTACTGTATGGTAATTTAGTGATCACAGGGGGCGTGTCAACCCCCGACCGGCGCCGGAGGCGAGCATGGTCCGATCCTTCACCGACGAGACGCTCGAGATGGTGGCGAGCCGCTTCAAGGTCCTCGCCGAGCCGACCCGCCTCCGGATTCTGGACGCCCTGCGCGAGGGCCCCAGGACGGTGAGCGGGCTGGTCGAGGAGCTCGACACGGGCCAGGCCAACGTCTCCAAGCACCTGGCCGTTCTCCGCCGCCACCACCTGGTGACGCGCAGGAAGGAGGGGGTGCGCAGCTACTACTCGATCGCCGAGCCCGCCGTCTTCGACCTGTGCGACCTGGTGTGCGACAGCCTCGAACGCGAGCTGGACGCCCGCCGGGCGGCCCTCCGCGGCGACTGAGGCGGCGGAGGCGAGCCGCCCCCCCGGCCGGAGCTTCGGACACCTCAGGTATCGCGCGAGTCGTCTTCCACCAACAGGTTCTCTCCGAAGGGCTTGACGATCATCAGCGGCACCGACGCGCGACGCACCACGCCCTCCGCCACGCTCCCCAGCAGCACCCGGTCCAGCCCCGAGTGCCCGTGGCTCGTCATCACGATCAGGTCCGCGTCCCGGGCCGAGGCGAACTCGGCGATGCCGGGAGCCGAGCGTCCGACCTCCACGTGGACCTCGAACGAGGCCGACTCGCCCAGGAGCTCCCCGGCGCGCTCCTCGAGCGTCTCCGTGACCCGCTCGCGCGTGGCCTGGAGGTCGAACGCGAGCCCGGGCCCTCCCATCACGTACGGGTCGGGGACGGCCGCCGGCTCGACCACGTGCACGATGTCGATCGCGGCGCCCGTCCGTCCCGCCAGCTCGGCAGCATAGGCGAGGGCCAGCTCCGAGTTCTCGGAGAAGTCCAGCGGCACCACGATCCTGGACGGCCACCGGCGGCCGTCCAGGCCGGGGGCCCGCCGGACCGTGATCACGGGGCACGGCGCGCGCCGGACGACCTCTTCGGCCACGCTCCCCAGGAGCAGGTGCCGGAGGCCGCGCCGTCCGTGCGTCCCCATCACGATCAGGTCGATGTCGTGCTCCTCGGCGTACTCCAGGATGACGGCCGGGGCCGCGAACCCCCGCGCCTTCGCCTCGTGCAGGGTCACCTCCGGGGCCTGGTGCGCCTCCAGGTGGGCGCTCATGCGCTCGCCGGCCCAGCTCTCGAGCTCCCGATAGCTCTCCTCCAGGGTCGGGAAGAGCCGATCCGCCTGGGCCTCGTCGGCGGCGTGCAGGACCAGGGCGTGGAGCGCGTGGAGGTCGGCCCCGTGCTCGCGGGCGATCCGGACGGCCAGGGGAAGAGCGGCGGCCGAGGCCTCGGAGAAGTCCGTCGGATACAGAACGTGCCGTATGTCGAGCATGGTCAGCTCCCGGGTTCACGATGCGACGTCAGGCGGCGAAGGCCCATCCAGCCCGCGCCGGCCGACCAGAGGAGGAGGGAGGCCGCCGAGGCCCCCACGAGGCCGACGCGGCCGAGGCTTCCCACCAGCGCGGCGCCGACGGGCCCCAGGAGGCCCGGATCGGGGTCGAGCACCGTGATCATGGCAAGGCGGAACGCCTCGACCGGGTTCAGCAAGGACCATCCCTGCAGGACCCGAGCCGGCAGGCCCCAGCGGACGAACACGCCCATGACGCCGAGGCTCCCCAGGGCCAGGAGGAAGAGCCACGCGGTGAGGCCCAGGCTGGTGGCGCGGGCCCTGGTCGGGGCGCCGGCCGACACCCACAGCCCGATCGAGGTGAACGCGGCGCCCAGGAGAAGCGTGAATCCGAGGAGGAGCGCCACCAGCCCGGCGGGCACCCCGCGCAGGACCGCCACCGAGCCGATGGCGCCGAAGCCGACCAGGAGCGAGAGGAGGACCGCCGCGACCACCCCGCCCCACTTCCCCGCGAACACCTCCCCGGGGGTCAGCGGCTGGGCCAGGAGATACTCCAGGGTCCCGGCCTCCCGCTCCCCGGCCAGCGCCGCGGTGGACGGGAACAGGGCCATGAGCGGGACGAAGAACAGGCCGAGCTGCATGAGCCCGGCGAGCGCGCGTGCATAGCCGCGGTAGCCCAGGACCTGCGCGTCGCCCTGCCCGAACAGGATGAGGACCAGGCCTCCCACGACGAACAGCCCGGCGTTGAGCAGGAACCAGTAACCGCGCAGCGAGTCGCGCACCTCGCGCCGGGCCAGGAGACGCGCGGTCATCGTCCGCCTCCGGACCGGGCGTCCGTCGGTTCTCGGCAGGCGGCCGCGGTCCCGCCCGCTCCGGTCGGGCCCGCCGGCTCGGCCGACGGGCCCACCAGCCGGGCCATGATCGCCTCCAGCTCGGGCGGCCGGCTGTGGAAGTCGGTGACCGGGAAGCCGGAGGTCTCCAGCGCCGAGAGCACGGCGAGCGTGGCTCCCGCGGCCACGGAGAGCTCGATGCCCTTTCCGTTGACGTGCGCGTCCCGCACCCCGCCGTGCCCCGCCAGCGAGCGGGCGGCCCCGGCACGGTCCGCTGCGGGGATGTCGATCCACACGAGGCGCTCGTCGGCCGCCACGGCCTCGAGCTCGGAGACCGGGCCATCGAAGACGAACCTCCCCCCGCCCAGGACCAGGACCCTCTCGGCCAGCGCCCGCACGTCCTCCAGCCGGTGCGTGGCCAGGACGACCGTGGTGTCGGGACCGGCGTCGTCGACCGCCCTGAGCACGTCGCGGCGGGCCTCGGGGTCCAGGCTGGCCGTGGGCTCGTCCAGGAGGAGGACCGAGACCTCCTCCCCGAGCGCGAGGGCGAGGAAGGCCTTCTGCAGCATCCCGCCCGACAGCTCCCGGAGGGGACGGCCGCCCGCCTCGTCCGGGGAGAGGCCGAATGCCGCCAGGCGCTCGAGCGGACCGGCGGGCTCGATCCCGCGGATCCCCGAGACGAGCGCCACGAACTCCGAGAGGGAGAGGTCGAAGAGGGGCGGCCGCTGCGGGACGTAGCCCACGCGGCGCCGGACCTCCCGGGCCCGCGGCCCGGCCTCGAGGCCGTCCACCGTGAGGCTCCCCCGGAAGGGCGTCAGGCCCAGGAGGCAGCGGAAGAGCGTGGTCTTGCCGGCGCCGTTCAGGCCGAGCAGCGCCACCCGCTGGCCTCTCGGGACCTCGACGTCGATGCCCGCCACGACCACCTGGTCGCCGTAGGCCTTGTGCAGGCCCCTCGCCCGGATCACCGGGCCCTCCCCGGTCGGGCTACGGCCGCTCCCGCCACTCCGGCCACCCCGGCCGCGACCCACAGGAGCGCGGGCACGGCCCGCGCGCCGCGGCCGCGCTCGGAGATGTCGGCGGCGACCGGTGGGTCGGTGTGCCACCGCTCCAGGGCGGCCGCTTCCAGCCGGGGGGCGCTGTCCACGACCACGGGCTCGGGACGGAGGAGCGGGAAGAAGCGGCTCAGCGCATCCAGGACCGGGAAGGCCGGGCTCCGGTCGAAGATGCGCAGCTCCGGCACCCGGCTCACCAGGTCGTCGGTGAGGCGGGCGTAGCTGTAGGGGGTGTCCCCCATCCCGTCGTGGTCGGCGTCGAACCCGGCGTAGCCGCTCCAGTAGTTCCCGGTCCAGTCGTTCTGGCCGGCCCCTCCCCTCACGGCCCCGCCCGGAATGTCCGCCGGCCGTCCGTTGCCGACGAAGCTGTTCCCGGTGAAGCGGTCGGAGTGGACCGAGGGAAGGAGCCGCACGGCGGCCTCGTTGTAGAGGAAGACGTTCCCCTCGAGGACGTTCTCGACCCCGATGCTGTGGGGCGAGTTGTCCAGGTAGACGCCCACCCGGTTGGCCGCGAACAGGTTGTCGCGGACCCGGAGGCTGTCGGAGTCCTTGAGCCCGATCCCGAAGCCGCTCGAGCCGTGGGAGCGGCCGAACACGTTCCGCCGGAGCGTGATGTCCTTCGAGTACATCATGAAGGCGCCCACCTCGTTCCCCTCCAGGCGGTTTCCCTCGATGTGGTTGTGGTTGCTGTACATGTAGTGGAGCCCGTAGCGCCCGCCCGTGACGTGGTTGTCCTCGATGCGGAGATGGTCGGAGAAGAACACGACCACGTCCCGCGCCCCGGACACGTCGTTGCCCACGATGCGGGTCCCCGAGCTGTACCACAGCCGGATGCCGTCTCCGCGGCGGGCGAGCGGGAACGGCTTCCCGCGCACGACGTTCCCCCGCACCAGGGAGCCCGGCGCGTCCTTGAGGTAGATGCCGTACTGGACGTCCTCCAGCCGGTCGTCCACGATCCGCGCGGGGCCGGCCCGGACCATGATCCCGGCGTCCTCGCGCTCGGGGTTCTCGCCCGAGGAGCGCAGGGTGAACCCGCGGACCGTGACGCCGGGCGCCGTGATCTCGACCACGTGGCCCCGGCCTCCCCCGTCGACCACGGGCCGCCCCGTGCCCAGGAGAGCCACGGGCCGGTCGACGAGGAGCGACTCCCGGTACACGCCGGGGCCGACGCGGACCGTGTCGCCGGGGCGCGCGTCCGCGAGCGCCGCTCCCACGCTCCGATAGGGGGCGTCGGTCCCCACCCGGAGGACCCGGGCCGTGTCGGGGCGCGCCGCGATGGGCCGCCCGGCCGCCGGGGGCGGGAGCGTCGGGGTCCGGGCCGGGAGCCCGGCGGGCGGAGCGGCCGCCGGGCCGCCCGCCAGGAGGGCGAGGAGGAAGAGAGAGGTCATGCCTCGGCCCTGCGCCTCCACCACTCGTAGGCGAGGATGGCCGGGCCGGCCAGGCCGGCCAGGAACATGACGATGGCCCCCCAGTCGGGGTAGCTCGTCACGTGGAACTGGCCCACCTCCGTGGTCCCCAGGAATTTGGGCTGGAACGGGTCCAGGTGGATGGGCGCCTTCGGGTCGAGCTGCATGCCGTAGTCGCTCAGCCATTGCTGGAAGTCGACCAGCATCACGGCCCCGAACACGAGGAAGTCGATGTAGCCTATGGCCGCGACGGGGATGCGGGCCACGAGGGCCGCGAGGGCGGCGAAGGCGAAGAAGCGGAGGATGAAGAAGGGCACGAACCGGAACTCCCCGAAGTCCTCCGCCCGGATCGGCTTCATCCCGATGTAGTGGTTCAGCTCGTTCACCTCCTGCACGTCCCCCTTCACCGTGTGCGAGTAGATGTGCACGCTGAGCCCCTCGGGATACTGGGGCGCGTGGAGCGTGATTCTCCAGATCGGCGCGAAGATCGCCGGGAGGAGGGCCGCCGCCACGGCCACCATGAGGATGCGGCTGGGCAGCGAGAGCTGGCTCTGGAAGAAGGGGGTGATCCTGTCGTTCATGGGTGAGCTCCGATCGTGGGACGGCGGGATGCGGGGACCGACGCCACGCGGCGCCGACCCCCGCCGTCGGTCACGGACGGACCAGCAGGTAGCCCGCCATCTCGAGGTGAAGCGCGGAGCAGAACTCCGTGCAGTAGTACGGGAAGACGCCCGCCCGGTCCGCCTTGAAGCGCACCGTCTGGGTCTCTCCGGGCTCCAGGCTGAGGTTGATGTTGTACTTGTCGATCGCGAAGCCGTGGGTGGCGTCGCGGGCCTGCTCGATGTTGGTGATGCGGATCACCACGTCGTTCCCGCGGTCGACCACGATGTGCTCGGGCGTGAAGTGGCTCCGGATGGCCGTCATGTAGACGTCCACCTGGTTCCCGTTGCGCTCGATCCTCTCCTTGCCGGCCTGCGGCGCGGCGGAGTCCACGCTCATCGTGCCCGGGTCGAAGCCCACGCCGGGATAAGTCTTCCACGCCTTGATCTTGTCGGCCTTGATGATCTGGGCGTAGTGCGGCTCCCCGATCCCGATCGGCATGTCGTACAGGCGCTGCATGTGGGCGCCGCCGATGTCGATGAGCTGGAAGTTCTGGGGGTGGAGCGGGCCGACCGGCTGGAATCGGTCGATGCTCCACTTGTTCAGCGAGACCAGGTAGTTCCCGTCCGGGGACTTCGTGTCGCCCTCGGCGGCCGCCAGGTGACCCACGTTGTAGTGGACCGGAAGCTTCTCGATGAGCTTCATGTCCTTGAGGCTCCACTCGGCCACGGCCGACTCGATGAACAGGCTCGTGAAGGCGACGTCGTTGGAGCCGAACTGGGTGTGGAGCGGGCCGAGGCCGAGCTCGACCTGGCCGTCCATGACCGAGTCGAAGTTCAGGATCGGGACGCCGTAGTCGTCACGCCCGGAGAAGTCCTGGTCCTGGATGGCCTTCTGGATCTTGGCCCACGAGTACACCGTGACGTGGGGGTCGAGCTTGCCCGAGACCACGAGCCTGGTGCCGTCCGGCGTGACGTCCACGCCGTGCGGGCTCTTGGGCTCCGGGATGAAGTACAGGATCCCCTCGTCCACCGCCGTCTTCAGCGGGATCACCTTCCGGCCCTGGATCGTGACCGTCTTGCCGGGCTGGGCCGCCACCTGCGCGGCCTTCTGCCAGTCGATCACGTTCATCAGGTCCATGTCGTTGGCCGAGGCCCCGGCCTCGAACGGAGGGTTCCCCTCCATGTCGCCGCCGGTGGCCATCTCGGTGTTGAACGTGTTGATGAACGCCCAGCCGGCCGAGGGCCCCTTCCCCGCGTCCGAGAGGTCCTGCCAGTAGGGGGGGAGCTCCATCGTGAAGCTCCGGGACGGATCGATCCGTCCCTTGTCGCGGTCGAACTTCCAGAAGGTCACCGCGCCCCGGTACCTGTCCCTGTACTGGGCAAGGGGGGCGTACTGGCCATCCAGTGGAACGGCATACTGGCTGCCCTCGATGATGTACTCGGTGTTGGGGGTCACGAACGTCCCGCCGTGGTTGGCCCCCATGAGCGGATCGGTCACGATCTGCTTGGTCTCCATGTCGCGCAGGTCGATGACCGCGATCCGGGGGTTCGCCTTGTCGTTGATGAACAGGTACTGGCCGTCGTAGTCGGCGTCCGTCTCCGAGAGGGCGGGATGGTGCGAGTCCCCCCACGTGAGGTCCTTGCCGTTCATGCGTCCCTCGGCCAGGACCTGGTGGGTCTCCTCGGCGCCGGTCCCCCAGCCCTGCCAGGGCTCGGGCGTGAACACGCCGATCACCTTCAGGAGCCGCATCGAGGGCAGTCCGATGACCTCCACCTGTCCCGACTGCCCGCCCGAGGCGAACATGAGGTAGTCGTCCATCTTCCCCGTCGGCACATACGTCTTGACCGCGGCCTCGATGTCGCTCTCGCTCAGGCCCCGCTCCTGTGCGATGGCCGAGATGTCCGCGCCGCCGCCCGCTCCCCCGCCGCATGCGAAGGAGGTGAGGGCGAGGCCCAGGCCGGCCGCGAGGGCTCCGAGGCGGAGTCCCCGCCCGTGTCCGCGCTGGATCATGTCAGTTCCTCCTGTCGTGGGACGTGTCGCCGGGACGCAAGCTCCCGCCCCCGGCCGGGTCGGTGGTGTCGTGCATGGTGTCGTGCATTCGCTGGTGCATGGCGCCCATCTGGCCGCCGCCCATCATGCCGCCCGTGCCGGCGCCCGAACCGGGGGAGCTCGCGCCCCTCCCGGCTCCGCTGGACGAGTCGGCCGTGCCCTGTGCGCGCAGGTACTCGTAGAGGGCCACGAACTCGTCCGGCTGCACGTTCTGGTTGGGCATGGGGACCAGGTACTCCTCGAGGAGACGCTGGGCGGTCGTGTCCGACCGGAGCATGGAGTCCGGGTCGGAGACCCAGTGGTAGATCCACGGGAACGTCACCTTCTCGGTGATCCCCTTCAGGTCGGGCCCGACAAGCTTCCCCTGGCCGATCGTGTGGCAGGCCACGCAGCCCTTGGACGAGAAGAGCTTCTCGCCGCGCTCGGCGAGCTCCTCGTCGATCGGACCCGTGGGCTTCTGCACGGGAAGGTCGGCCTCGGATGCGGGGGTGCCCCGGATCGCGGCCGGACTGTCGGACGACGATGACGCCCGTTCGGACGTGTCCGCCGATCCGGCTCCGTCTCCGCCGCAAGCGGCCAGCAGGGCCGCCCCTGCGACGAGCGCGAGCATTTTCCTGGTATGCACGGCAGGCTCCTGTTTTTCTGAGTCGCGGTAAGGATAAACTCCCGCATCGGACCCGTCTGTCGGACGAGTTCTGCCGTGGCGTGTAGGGAGAAGGGATCGGTCGGATGTGGGGAGGCTCCCCACAGGAGAGAGGTGGCGACGTCCCGCCGGGAGGCGGCGGAGCCCTGGCGCGGCCCGGATCCGTGCGGATCCGGGGCTCCTCCGGGCCCGGAGGGCCCTGCTAGACCTCCTTCAGGAGGCCCACGCGCAGGGCGAAGCGCACGAGCTCGGAGCGGTGGTCCAGTCCCAGCTTCTTCATGATGCGCGAGCGGTAGGTGTCGACGGTCTTGGGGGAGATGAACAGCTTCTTGCCGATCTCCCTGGAGCTGAAGCCCTCGGCGGTCAGCGCCAGGACCTCCTGCTCGCGCGAGCTGAGCTGCTGGAGCTTGCCCGTGTCCTCGTCGGTCTCGGCGGCCTTGTACTCCTGCAGGAGCAGCTTGGTGGCCTGCGGGGGGAGATAGACCTCGCCGCGGGCCACCACCCGGATCGCCTCGACCAGATCGCGGTCGGCGCTGGTCTTGGTCAGGTAGCCGCTGGCTCCGGCCTGCACCACGGGGACCAGGTACTCCTCCTCGGCGTGCACCGTGAGGACCAGGACGTTGGTGTCCAGGTCCAGGGCCGCGATCCGGCGGGTGGCCTCCAGGCCGTCCGAGCCCGGCATGGAGAGGTCCATGACCACGACCTGGGGCCGCAGCTTCCGCGTCTGGTCGACCGCTTCGTCGCCCGTCGCCGCCTCCCCGATCACCTCGATCGACGCCTCGTCGGCCAGGAGCGCCTTGAGGCCGGAGCGGAACATGGCGTGGTCGTCGGCCAGCAACACCGAGATGGCCTGGCTCACTCGCTCTCCTCCGTCGGAACCGGAATCTGGAGCCGCACGCGGGTCCCCGCGCCCGGCTCGCTCTCGATCTCCACGCGCCCCCCGACCAGGCTGGCGCGCTCGCGCATGCCCACGAGCCCGAGGCCGCGGCCATCCTCCGGCTGCGCGCGCCCGATGGCGAAACCGCGGCCGTCGTCCGTCACCACCGCCGTGACCGTATGCGACGACGTCGCGATCCGAATCGAGACCAGCGACGCCGCGGCGTGCCGCACGGAGTTCGACAGGGCCTCCTGCACCACGCGGTAGAGGACCAGCTTCTCCTCGTCTCCGAGCAGCCCGTCCACCGGGTCGGCCTCGAACTCGACGTCGGGCCCGCCCTCCTCGATGTGCGCCCGGATGTGGGACCGGAGCGCCGTGACGACGCCCACATCCTCGAGCGCCGGGGGGCGCAGGCCGCGGGCGATCCTGCGCACCGCTTCCCCGGCCTCGGCCAGGTCGTTCCGGATCTCCTCTAGGAGCGCCGTGCGGTCCGACCTGGACCGCTCGTCCTTCAGGAGCTGGAGGCGGAGCTGGATCGCGGCCAGGCGCTGTGCGGTGTCGTCGTGGAGCTCCCTGGCGATCCTCCGCCGCTCCTCCTCCGCGGCGCGCAGCGCTCCCAGCCCGAACGCCCTAAGCCGCAGGCGCTGCGTAACATCGCGAATCGTGGCGATCACGAACAGCCCCCGCTCGGTCCGGAGCGGGCTCAGGCTGATCTCGACCGGGAACGACGTCCCGTCGCGGCGACGGCCACGGAGCTCGAGACCGATCCCCATGGGCCGGGCGTGCGGATCGGCCGTGAAGCACTCGCGCTCGCCCCGATGCAGGTCCCGGGCCGCATCCGGGACCAGCACCTCGACCTGCTGGCCGACCAGCTCCTCGCGGGCATAGTCGAACAGCTCGCCCGCCCTCGGGTTGGCCGCGCGAATCCGCCCGCCGGCGTCGACGAGGATGATCCCGTCCGGGGACGCCTCGAACATGGCGCGGAACTCGCCGGACTCGAGGTCGGCCGCGGAGTCCGGGCGCCCGGAGGCGGTCTCGTTCACGTGGGGAGTCGTCTGGCTCATCGTGGCGAGGAATCTAGCAGGGGACGGGTCTCCGTTCCATGTCGCAACTCCGTCCGCGCGCGTCGACGAGCGGGGTTTCTCCCCACACGGATCTACGGCACCTCCCGACAGACACGGCCGCGGCTTCTTCCCAGGTTTCGCTGTCATGTCGATTTCGAGCAACCCGCGATCCCGTCGGCGCTCCAGCCAGCCGGCCACATCCCCGAACGGCGGACCGCCCGTCCCGGAGCGTACCGGACCCCCCTGGCCCGTGGCGGCGCTCCTCCGTGCGCCCCTCCTCGTCAAGATCCTGGGCGCCAACGGCCTGCTCATCGCCGCCACGGCGGTGGTGGCGGTGCTCCTCGGACGCAGCGGGGGCGATCCTCTGGAGGCCGCGGCGGCGGCGGCGGTGGTGGGGCTGGCCGTGTGCGTCCCCATCAACTGGCTCCTGGTGCACTGGGCGCTCTCCCCCCTCCGCGGGCTCGCCAGGACGGCGGGCCGCGTCCGCTCGGGGGACCTCTCCTCCCGGGCTCCGCGCTCGGCGCTGGCCGACCGGCAGACCTCGAACCTGGTCGACGTGTTCAACGACATGCTCGGGCGCCTGGCCCGCGGCCAGGCGCGCCTGAGGAGGCTCGGCGTCGGCGCGCTCGAGGCCGCCGAGCGGGAGCGCAGGAGCCTGGCCGCGGAGCTCCAGGACGACGCCGCCCAGCGGCTGGCCACCCTTCTCCTCCGGGTCGAGATGGCGCGGAAGACGACCTCCGACTCCGTCGCGGCCGAGCGGCTCGAAACGCTGCGGGACGAGATGGCCGAGTCCCTGGAGATGGTCCGCCGCCTGGCAAGGCGCCTCCATCCGCCCGAGCTGGGCGAGCTGGGTCTCGAGTCGGCTCTCCGCGCCCACACGCGCGCGGTGTCGGAGCAGACCGGCCTCAGGGTCGAGATGTCGGCGGACGCGCCGCTGCCCGAGCTCGCCCCGGACGTGGCGCTCGTGCTCTACCGGATCGCCGAGGAGGCGCTCGTCAACGCCGTCCGGCACGCCGACGCGAGCTCCCTCGGGGTCCGGCTCGGGAGGAACACGGACGACGTCACGCTGGTGGTCGAGGACGACGGGCGCGGCCTCCCGGCCGGCGCGTCCGAGGGCGAGGGGGCGGGCCTCGGGCTCCTGGGCATGCGGGAGCGCGCCCGCCGCGCGGGCGGGAGCCTGGAGATCGACTCGGTCCCCGGCCGGGGCACCCGCGTGGTGCTGAGCGTCCCCGCGCGGAGCCGGAGCGCCCCGTCCTGACCCACCGTGGGAGCGGCCGCGCTCCCGCGCCTCAGTCCGCCGCCACCCGCAGCACGCCCGTACCGTCGATCCCGTCGTGCTTGAGCTGCACGAGCGCCTCGTTCGCGTCCTCCAGGTCGAAGACGGTCGTGGAGGGACGGATCGGGATGTCGGCGGCCTCCTCGAGGAGCTCGCGTCCGTCCGCGCGCGTGTTCGCCTCCACGCTCTGGAGCGTCTTCTCGTGGAAGAGGCAGGGGCCGTACTCCATCTCGGGGACGGGAGACATGTGGATGCCCGCCAGGGAGACCGTGCCGCCCTTCCGGAGCGAACGGAGCGCCACCGGGACGATCTCGCCGGCCGGCGCGAACACGATGGCCGAGTGCACGGGCGTGGGGATCGGGTCGTACGCCCCGCCGGTCCACACGGCGCCCAGCTCCTCCGCCAGCCGGCGGTGGCTCTCCCCGCGCGTGGCCACGTAGACGTCCGCTCCGCGGCTCCGGGCGATCTGGATCACGATGTGGGCGGAGGAGCCGAACCCGAACAGGCCCAAGCGCCCGCCGTCCGGGAGCCGGGCGCGGCGCAGGGACCGGAAGCCTATGATTCCCGCGCACAGGAGCGGCGTGGCCTCCGCGTCCCCGAAGGTCTCCGGGATCCCGTAGGCGAAGTCCTCGCGGACCACCGTCTTCTCCGCGAAGCCGCCGTCGGCGTGGTATCCGGTGAACCGTTTGTCGTCGCACAGGTTCTCCCGGCCGGCCCTGCAGAACTCGCACGTCCCGCACGTCTCGCGCAGCCAGGCGATGCCCACGCGGTCTCCGACCTCGAAGCGCTCGCACCCTTCGCCCAGGGCCTCCACGCGGCCCACGACCTGGTGGCCGGGGACGAGCGGGAGGCCGGGCTCGGGCAGGTCGCCCTCGATGACGTGGAGGTCCGTGCGGCAGATCCCGCACGCGGAGACCGCCACCTTCAACCGGCCCGGCCCCGGCTCGGGCTCGGGCAGGTCGCGCAGCTCGAGCGGACGCTCCTCGATCGGAGCGATCCGCGGCAGGAGCATGGCCTTCATCGCGCGGTGTACCCTCCGTCGATGACCAGCTCGCTCCCCGTCACGAACGCGGACTCGTCCGACGCCAGGTAGAGGATGCCGTAGGCCACGTCCTCCGGCTCGCCCACGTGCCCCAGGGGATGCAGCCGGTCGAGCTTGCGGCGGCCCTCCTCCACGTCGCCGGCCTCCCGCAGGTAGCCCTCCACCATCGGCGTCCAGATGAAGCCGGGATGGACCGAGTTCACCCGGATCCCGTCCTCGGCGTACAGGAGGGCGTCCGTCTTGGACATGATGCGGACGGCGCCCTTGGAGGCGTGGTAGGGCGGGCTGTCCTTGGCTCCCACCATCCCGTAGATGGACGAGAGGTTCACGATGCTCCCGCCGCCGCGGCGCCGCAGGTGGGGGATCGCGTGCTTGGTGCAGTGGAAGACGCCGCGGACGTTGACGTCCAGGACGCGGTCGAAGTCCTCGGCCGAGATCTCGTGGGTGGGCGCGGAGGTCCCGGCGATCCCCGCGTTGTTGACCAGGACGTCCAGGCCCCCGAACGCGTCGACGACGTCGCCGACCACCCGGCGGACCTCATCCTCCCCGCTCACGTCCAGCCGCCAGAAGCGGGCCTTACCGCCCGCCGCCCGGATCTCCTCGGCGACCTCCCGGCCCTCCTCCTCGAGGAGGTCGGTCACCGCCACCGCCGCACCCTCCCGACCCAGGAGGAGGCACGTGGCGCGGCCGATCCCGAGCGCCCCGCCCGTCACGATCGCGACCCTGTCCTCGACGCGTCCCATTCCGGCTCCTCGATGAGCGACCACGATCGCGCCCCCCGGCGCGTCCCCCCCCGATCCGTCGTTCAAGCGCCGTACCACCGGGATCGGGCCCCGCCGAGCCTCCCGCCCCCCTCCGCCGAAGCGCCCGAGCGGAGGCCACCCCGATTGCCGACCGACCGGAGTCCGGTCATGTTCGGGACGGAGGCAGCCCGTTCACCGAGGCCACGGAGGCCCACCATGGATCGCACCCGTACCGACCGATCGCTCGCCGCCCTGCTCGCGGCCGCGGCGGTCCTCGTCGTCGCGCTCCCCACCCACGCCCAGGAGGGGGGAGGCGACAATCCCGTCACCACGACCGTGAGGCGCAACCTGGACCGATACGGCGCCTGGCTGGTCGCCGGCGCCCGGGAGATGCCCGCGGACAAGTATTCCTACAAGCCCACCGACGGCGTGCGCACTTTCGGGGAGGAGCTCAAGCACGTGGCCAGCGGCAACGACCACCTGTGCGCGGCCATTTCCGGCATGGAGGCTCCGAAGCGGGAGGACGTCTCGACGACCGACAAGCAGGGGCTGGTCGACCTCCTGGCCTCCTCCTTCGACTTCTGCAGGAAGGCCCTGGGCAGCGTGGACGACTCGAAGCTCGCTGAGCCCGTGCCGTTCTTCGGCGGGAACAAGGTCCCGCGGGCCACGGCCATGATGGCCCTGCCCATCGACTGGGCCGACCACTACGGCCACCAGGCCCTCTACCTCCGCATGAACGGGATGACGCCGCCGTCGGCCAGGGGGAACGGCATGTAGGGGGGACTCGCCGCGCCGCGAGGGCGGCGCGTGCGGAGCGTCGGGCGTCGTCACCCGGGGGCCGGGGCCGCGCCACGGCCGCCGGCCTCCGGCCACGCCCTCAGAACGTGCGGTCGAAGGTCTCCGAGCTCCCGACGAGACACCGGAGGACATCGAACGTCGTGACGATCCCGACGAGTCCTCCATCGTCCATCACCAGGGCGCGGTGGATCCCGGTCCGCAGGAAGAGGCGGGCCAGGTCGTCGAGCGACGTCTTCGGCCGGACCGCGTGGCGCGTGCGGGACATGATGTCCCCGACCGTGCGGTCGTCGAGCCAGGCCGGAGGGGCCAGGGAGAGGACCAGCGGGCCCGCGTCCGGATGCGGGCCGCCGGCGTCCTCGTAGTAGCCCTCGAGCGGCCCGTCCGGGGCGGGCCCGGACCGCGCCGGGTGGGCGGTGCCGGTGGCGGGCTCGCGGGCGGCCAGGGCCAGGACGTCGGTGGCCGAGACGACCCCGACCACCCGGTCGTCAGCGTCCACCACCGGCGCGCCGCCGATGCCCTCCCGGGAGAGGAGCCGCGCCAGGTCCCTCACCGTGGCGTCTTCCGGGACCGTGGTCACCCCGGTCTGCATGACCTCGCCGACCGTCTGATGCGAGAGCTTCATGGTACGATCCTCCAGGTGGCGTGCATCCCGGGTCGACTCCGCGCTCCCGGACCTGCCCGGGAGCGTAGCTCCGAACCGCGACTCCGAGCGTCGCCAGGAGAGGACGCAGGCCGCGCAGCAGGCGGCGTGCCTCTTCCGGCGGAAGGTTCGCGGGGTCGACGTGGGTTCGCAGCGTCATCCGCCCGTCGGCGTGCCGAATCAGCGTGTACACGGAGGTCTCCTCGCAGTCGGGGGTCCTGCACGGCTCCTCGGCCCGAGGATGGGGATCGGGTGTCACCGTCCCTCTCCCGGATCGTAACGAACGTGTAAGGGGTGCACCGGCGGGACGCGCCGCGTCCACCCTCTGTCTCGGATACTGGCGGACGCTGGACGTCGGGGCTGTCGGGAAGGTCTGGACGCGGCTCGTGGGGAAGGGCATGTCCCGGGTCGGCCCCGAACGGGGATCGGCCGGGACGGCCCGCGGCCGCCCCGGCGCCCCCGAGTCAGAAGGTCTCGAATCCCGGCGAGGGGAAGCGCCCGGGAAGGTAGCTGATCAGGGCCGAGACGGAAGGTTCACCCCGCGGGAGCGCGGGGATCCAGCCCAGGAGCCCCTTCCCTCCCCGGCTCCTCCCGCCCATCTCGAGGGCGGCCATCCCCGGGAAGGCCGTGATGAGGCTCGGGAAGGAGACGCCGGACGCGAGGAAGCCCTGCACCGCCTTCATCCCCGACGGGATGCCCGGGTCCTGGTACTGGTGGTGCATGCCCACCGGGATCGAGAGGACGATGAACAGGATGAAGCCGACCCGCGTCACCGAGTCGCTGAACAGCTTCCCGCCCACCTGCTTCGGGATCATGACGTACCAGGAGACGTGGGCGGGCGGGAGCCAGGAGCGGCGGGTGGAACGTGCAGAGAACGCTGGCCCGCCCGGTGAACAGGTGCGATGCCGCGAGCCCGGCGGCCGATCCCGGGCCGCCGCTCACGATCCCTCCGCCCCGGCCAGAGGACGCACGAGGTCCAGGGCCGAGACGACGCCCGCCAGGGACGAGCCCTCCATGACCAACGCGCGGTGGACCCCGGCCCTCACCAGGAAGCGGGCCACCTCCGGCACCGTGGCGTCGGGCCGGACCGAGAGGGTCGCCTTCGTCATGATGTCCCTCACGGGCCGGGCCCCGAGGCGGGTGCGCGGCAGGTTGGGCGGGAGATCCAGGGCCACGGCCCGCGGTGCCCCGCCCAGCTCGCTGTAGAACGCGGCGGGGGAGCCCTCCCCCGACGCCTCGGGCACGGTCCGGGCCTCCTCGGCCGCGGCGCGCAGCACGTCGGTCGAGGACACGACGCCCGCGACCTTGCCCGAACGGTCGACGACGGGGACCCCGCTGAGGCCTTCGGCCAGGAGGAGGTCCATGAGGTCCGCGACCGTCATCTCGGGTGGTGCCGTGACGACCGGGCCGGTCATGACGTCGCGCGCGGTGAGCTCGTTCAGATCCATGCTGGGGTGCCTCTCGGGTTGGCGTCGTGGATCTCGGCTTCTCCCCGCGGATGGGCCGGACGGCCGGTCGATGCGGGGACGCCGGTCGAACTGCGCCACCTTCCGTCCGTACGTCAGTCTACGGAGCCTCTCCCGCCGGCTCTGTAGGGAGGTCCATGGAGGACTCCGCAGGGAGAATCGCCATCGAGAGCGTGGGGAGTCTCCCCACGGCGCTGCCGCCGCCCTCGGGCGGTCGCAGTCGTCCCCGCCGTCCGCACTCGACGTGGGCGCCGCCTCACGCGCTCGAAGGGAGCGCCGTCTCACCGCCGTCGGGCGCCGGGCCCCCTGCCGGTCGCTCCCTCCTCAGCCGGCGCCCGCCCCCCCCGCCGGGAGCGCGAACGGCACGTCCGCTTCGCGGAGCGCGGCCCGCAGCGCCGGGACCGTGCTCCCCACCAGCCGTCCGTAGGCCGCGCGGGCGGTCTCGAGGCGGCCGTGGAGCACGTCGAACACCTGCCCCTGCTGGTCGGTGGGCGGGAAGTCCGCCGACTCCTCGGCCACGTCCTTCAGCAGCGCACCGTAGCGGCTCCACAGCCGGTTGGGGTGGCGGAAGGCGTCCTCGCGCGCCCCCGTCAGGTGCACGTCGAACAGCCGTCCCTCGACGGCCAGCGCCGTGTCGGCCGCGGCGGCCGCTCGCTCTCCCAGCTGCGAGGCCGCTCCGTCCGGCTGGCCCGCCGAGTCGGAGGCCAGGAGCGCGCCGAGCCCCGCGAGCTGGCTCCTCAGCCACTCCAGCCGGTCGACCATGACGGCCACCGAGTCCATGTCGGTCCGGATCCGGAGGGCCAGCTCCGTCTGCCGCGCGATGTCGGCCGCGCTGCCGCTCGTGCGCGGGTCCTTGCGCACCTCCAGGGTGCGGCGGACGCTCGCCCCCCCGGCCGAGAGGACGACGGCATACTCGCCGGGCGGGACCAGCGGGCCGCGCTGGCTGAGGTCGAGGTCCCACGGCACGATCGGCCGCCAGCCCTTCTCCCCCGTCTCCACCCGGGGCGTGTCGGGGGGCGGCGTCCGCAGCCGCGGCGTGGCGGGATCCTCGTAGCGGAGGTCCCACCAGGTCCGGTTCAGGCCGGAGCCGGCCGAGGGCTCCAGGGTCCGCACCGTATCGCCCGACCCGTCCAGGATCGCGATGCGCACGACGCTGTCGGCCCCCGCCGGGAGGCGGAAGTTCAGCGAAGCACCGTAGGGAGGGTTGCGCCCGACCACGTGGGAGGGCGTGGAGTGGCGCCCCTGGACCGGGCGGAAGCGGTAGGCCGCCCGGGGGGCGAAGAGCTCGGGGCCGTCCGGCTCCCCGTCAGCCCCTCCGCTCGCGGCCAGGGCCTCGACCGGCGTGACGTCGTCCAGGACCCAGATCCCGCGCCCGTAGGTGGCCGCGATCAGGTCGTGGAAGTGCGGCTGGACGGTGAGCCAGTAGACCGGCGCGTGCGGCAGGTTCGACTGCAGGGAGCGCCACGAGCCGCCGTCGTCCAGGCTCACCCACACGCCGTTCTCCGTGCCGGCGTACAGGAGCCCGGGCCGCGACGGGTCCTCCCGGACCACGTGCACGAAGCTCAGCCGCGAGCGCGGGATCCCCCCGTCGATCCGGGTCCAGTGCCGGCCGTAGTCGCGGGTGCGGTAGATGTAGGGCGCGAAGTCCCCCTGCTCCTGGAGGTCCACGGCCAGGTAGGCCGTCCCGCCCTCGGTGTGGGAGGGCTCGACGTTGCTCACCCGCCCCCAGGCCGGCAGGTCCGGGACGTTCGCGGTCACGTCCCTCCAGTGCCCGCCGCCGTCCCGCGTCACGTGAACGAGGCCGTCGTAGCTCCCCGCCCAGATGACCCCCTCCTCGACCGGAGACTCGGCGATCGAGGAGAGCGTGGCCGCGCTGAAGGTGTTCAGGTTGTCGACGCTCACGCCCCCGGAGCTCCCCTCCCGCGCCGTGTCGTCGCGGGTGAGGTCGGGGCTGATGGCCTGCCAGCTCTGGCCGCCATCGGTGGTCCGGTGCACGACCTGGCTCCCCACGTAGACCCGCGCGGGATCGAAGGGCGAGATCGCGATCGGGAACGTCCAGTTCCACCGGTACTTCTTGTCCTTCGGCGCCACCCCGTAGCCCGCCTCCGGCCACACGGTCACGTCCCGCTCGTGCCCGGTCGAGAGCACGGTGCGGCCCAGCTGCCCGTCGTAGCAGCCCGACCACACGACGTCGTTCGAGACCGTGTCCGGGACCGCGAAGCCGCTCTCGCAGCCCCCGACGTTGGTCCACGCTCCCGCCGAGATCCCGAACCCGCCGGGCACGCGGCTCGGCATCCGGTACGAGCCGTCGTCCTGGCGGTTGGAGTAGACGTCGTAGGGGACACGGTCGTCCGCGTAGACGTGGTACATCTGCCCGATCGGGAGGACGATCCTCTGGAAGCTCTTCCCGCCGTCCAGCGTGATCGAGGCGCCGCCGTCGTGGGCCACCATGTAGCGGTCGGCGTCCGTGGGGTCGATCCAGATGTCGTGGTTGTCGCCGCCGCCCCGCGGCGGATCGTCGGCCAGGGTGTGGCCGCCGTCGCGCGACATCCCGAACCGGACCGAGGCGAAGTAGAGGCGGTCGGGGTCGGCCGGGGAGACCCGGAGGCGCGTGTAGTAGGGGCCGCGCTCGGCCATGGAGTGATCGCGACTCACGCGCCGCCAGGCGCCGCCGCCGTCGTCCGAGCGGTACAGGGCCGGGTGGCCCGGCCCGTCGGGATGCCGGGGATCGCCCTCCTGGACCAGCGCGTACACCCGGTCGGGGTCGGAGGGCGCCACGGCCACCGAGACCTTCCCCAGGGTGGCCGAGTCCGAGGGGAAGCCTTGGCCGGACACCTCCTTCCACGTGTCCCCGCCGTCGTGGGTCACGTACACGCCGCTCCCGGGCCCGCCGCTGCGGAGGTTCCACGGGTCGATCTCCAGCTGCCACATGCCCGCGAACAGCGTGCTCGGGTCGACGGGATCCAGCGCCAGGTCCGAGCAGCCCGTGCCCGGCCCCACGTACAGGACCTTCTCCCACGTCTTCCCGCCGTCCCTCGTGCGGAACACGCCGCGCTCGGGCTGCGGCGAGTAGCCCGTCCCCACGGCGCACACCCAGGCCACGTCCGGATCGCGCGGGTGGACCAGGATGCGGGCGATGCGGCCGGTCCTCTCGAGACCCATCCGCTTCCAGCTCTTCCCGGCGTCGGTGGACTTGTAGACGCCGTTCCCCATCGCGGTGGCGAGCCGGATGTAGAAGGGCTCCCCCGTCCCGGCCCACACCTCGTTGTGGGCCGAGGGCGCCACCGCCAGCGCCCCGATCGACTGCGCCGGCTGGTCGTCGAACACGGGCTCCCAGCTCGTCCCGCCGTCCTCGGTCTTCCACACGCCGCCCGAGGCCGCCCCGATGTAGGCCACGAGGGGATTTCCCGGCTCTCCCGCCACGGCGCTGGCCCGGTTCCCGTCGGGACCGAGCGTCCGCCACTCGAGCCGGCCGAACAGGATCGTGTCGGCGCCGGAGGGCGGCGCGGCGGCGGGGGGCGGCAGGAACGCGTCGGGATCCTGTGCCCGGACGGGGCCGGGTCCCGCCACGACCGCCGCGACGGTCAGGGCGGCGGTCAGCGCCGCGAGGGCGGCGGAACGGACGGAGAGCGCGGTGGGCATCGGGCGGTCCTCCCTCCTGGGGTGGTCGGTTCGGCGCCGGTCCGGTGACGCGGCCCGCCTACCTTGGCCCGGCGGCTGGAAGTCGCGCAAGGGAGCGGGCCGTCCCCGCCCGGCCGACCGCCCATGGCGGGGCGCCGAACGGCCGTCCGGTAGCGGACGCGCCTCACCCCGCCAGCAGGTCCCCGCGCCCGAGCCAGCGCCCGCCCACCGCGAACGCCACGGCCACCAGGGCCGCGAGCGCGACGCCCATGGCCGTCGCCCTCCCGAAGTCGAAGGCCCGGAGCTGCGCCAGAATCTCGACCGAGATGGGCCGCGTGGCGTGCGTGTACAGGAGGATCGACGCCACGAACTCGCCGAGCGCCGTCACGAACGCCAGGGTCCCGCCCGCGGCCAGGCCCGGCAGCACGAGGGGGAGCGCCACCCGGCGCATCGTGGTCGCCCAGCCCGCGCCCAGCGAATGGGCCGCCTCCTCCAGGGCGGGGTCGAGCTGCCGGAAGGAGGCGATGGCGGCCTGCGCCACGAGCGGGGTGTTCCGGATGAAGTAGGCGAGGGGGAGGATCCAGAACGTCCCGACCAGGAGAAGCCGTCCCATGGCCGGCCGGTCCACCGAAAAGGTCGTGGCCAGGCCGAGCGCGATCACGGTCCCGGGGAGCGCCCAGGGCAGGACGAGGAGGACGCGAAGGAGCCCGCGGCCGCGGAAGCGCCGCCGCACCACGAGCCACGCGGCGATGAAGCACAGGAGGAGGTTCGCCGCGGTGGCCAGCGAGGCCATCTCCAGGGAGTTCAGGATGGGCTCCAGGAGCCGGGGATCGGAGGCCAGGCTCCCGTAGTTGGCCAGGGTGAACTCGTGGGGGACGATCTGCGTGGTCCAGCTCCCCTGCGGCACGAAGGAGACGAGGAGGAGGGTGAGGTGCGGGAGGAGCAGGAAGAGGACGCCGCCCACCCCCGCCACCGCCAGGCCGGCGCGGACCCAGGAAGAGTCCACCCGCCGGCGCGCGGCCCCGAGCCCCTTTCCCACCGACGTCACCTCGCGGTCCCCCTCCAGCCTCCGCAGGAGCCAGAGGAAGCCCAGCGACACGCCGGCCAGCATCACCGTCTCGACCATGGCCAGGGGCAGCGCCCCGCTCAGCTTGCTCGCGTAGATCTGGGTGGTGAGCACCCGGAAGCCGCCCCCGAACACGTAGGGGGCCGAGAAGGACGCCATCGAGGTCATGAACACCAGCAGCGCGGCCGCCGAGAGCGAGGGGGCCAGGAGCGGGAGCGTGACCCGCCGGAGGACCGTCCACCGCCCCGCCCCGAGCGAGCGGGCCGCCTCCAGGGCCCCCTCGTCCAGCCGCGCCAGACCCGCCCGCACGAAGAGGTAGAAGTAGACGTACATCGTGTACGCGTGGACGAGGAGGATGGCCGGGGCGCCGGAGAGCCTCCACGGCGGCGAGGCGAGCCCGAGGACCGCCTGCACGGTGCGGGTGAAGATGCCGCTCTCCCCGAACAGGAAGAGGAAGGCGATGACGCCGACCAGGGGCGGGAGGAGGACCGGCAGCGCCGCCAGCGCGCCGAAGACCTTCCTCCCGGGGAACTCCCAGCGGGAGAACAGGAAGGCCAGCGGCACGCCCACCAGGGCCGAGAGGACCACGCTCGCCCCGCTGATCCACACGCTGGCCCACAGCGCCCGGAGCTCGGCCCCGGTGGCGAAGAACTCGCGGTAGGCGTCCAGCCCGAAGCGGCCGCCCGCCCCGAAGGACTCGCCGAGGACGACCAGATTGGGGTAGACGACCAGCCAAAGGAGGACCAGGAGGACCGGCGCGGCCAGGATCCAGGTGAGACGCCGGCCCTCCGGACGCCCGCCCCGGCTCACGGGGCGTCCGCGTCGCGTCGCGCGCCGGCCACGGCCGCCCCGCCGCTCGACGGAGCCTCGCCCGCCGGAGCCGGCCCCCGCTCCGCCGGAAAGGCCTGCACGCCGCGTCCCGGCCGGAGCCCGACCGAGACCGGGTCGCCCACCTCCGACTCCTCGCGCCCTCCCGCGACCTCGAGCACGCCGATCTCCGGGACCTCGACCCGGTAGAGGGCTCCCGAGCCCCGGAAGCGGCGGTCGCGGACGCGGCCCGCGAGGCGGGCGCCGGCTGCCCCCGGTCCCGCCTCCTCCCGACGGCTCCCCGCGTCCGGGCCGCCCGGCCCGAGCGCCAGATCCTCCGGCCGGACCCACAGCTCCACGTCGGGGCCCGCCGGCCGGCTCTCCCGCTCCTCGCCCGTCCCGGCCTCGTCGGCGCCGCTGTCCCCGTCCGGGAGCGGCCAGCGGGTCCCGTCCTCGAGGACGGCCACCCGCCCCTCCCCGTCCCGCTCCAGCCTCGCCCGAATCCGGTTCGCGCGCCCGACGAAGCCCGCCACGAACGGTTCGGCCGGTCGGTCGTAGAGCGCCTCGGGCGTGCCGACCTGGCGCACCGTTCCGGCCCGCATCACGGCCACCCGGTCGGAGAGGTCGAACGCCTCCTCCTGGTCGTGCGTCACGAACAGCGCCGTGATCCCGAGATCCTTGATGAGCCGGCGCAGCTCTACCCGCGTCCGCTCCCGAAGGGCGGCGTCCAGGTTGGAGAGCGGCTCGTCCAGGAGTAGGAGGGGGGGCTCGATGGCCAGCGCCCGGGCCAGCGCCACCCGTTGCTGCTGCCCCCCCGAGAGCTGCTGCACCCTGCGCTCGGCGAAGCCGGGGAGGTCCACGAGCTCGAGGACGCGTCCCACCCTGTCCCGCACCTCCTCCTCGGCCGCCTTCCGGCATCGGAGGCCGAAGGCCACGTTCTCGAACACGTCCAGGTGGGGGAAGAGGGCGTAGTTCTGGAAGACCATCCCGAAGCCGCGGCGGCGCGGGCTCCGGTCGGTGACGTCCTGGCCGCGGAAGCGGACGCGGCCCGAGTCGGGGGCCTCGAAGCCGGCCACGATGCGGAGGGCGGTGGTCTTCCCGCAGCCGCTCGGCCCGAGGAGAGTGAGGAGCTCGCCTCGCTCGAGGGCGAGGTCGAGCCCGTCCAGGGCGGTGGTCTCCCCGAAGCGCTTGCGGAGCCCGTCGAGCTCGAGCTCCATGGAATCAGTCTCCGCCGGAGACGCCCTGCCCCCGGATGTGCCGGTCCCAGTGGCGGAGCCACTCCGGGGTGTGCTCCAGGACGTAGCCCCGGTCGATCTCCATGGGGCGGAGGTCGGGGAGCGCGTCCCGGAGCCACCCGGGGAGGGAGTCCTCGGGGAGGTCGGTCCGCACGGGGATCCGGAAGAAGCTCCGGGCCGCGTCCAGCACCTCGGGGCGGCTCCCCGCCCAGTCGACGAACGCGCGCGCCGCCTCCGGGTGGGGCGCTCCGGCCACGACCGCGATCGCGTCCACCACCACGGGAGTACCGCTCGCGGGAAGCACGTAGTCGATCGGGAGGGTCGTGGTGGCCCGCAGCGTCTCGACGTCGGGCATGTCCCACAGCGTGACCAGGCCCTCGCGGCGCGCGAGCTTCTGGTAGAGGAGCGTGGGGTTGAGGACGTACTCGCGCGTCTGGGCGTCCAGGCGGCGGAGCCAGCGGTAGCCCGCCTCCGGATCCCCGGTCCGGCGGTACTCTCGCCACATGATGGCCCCGAAGATCGCGCGCATGGTCCCCGAGGCCAGCGGGTCCCGGATGAGGACCTCGTCCTTCCACCTGGGCTCCAGGACGTCGTCCCAGTCCTTCGGGGCCTCCTCCCGGGTCAGCGCGTCCGAGTTGTAGGCGATGACCTCGGGCGTGCGGTAGGTGCCGATCCAGCGCCCGGCCGAGTCCCGCGCCGAAGGCGGGACGGCGTCCTCCCACGAGGGATGGTCGACCTGGAGCAATCCTTCCCCGGCCGCCCGCGAGAACATCTCCGAGGGCGCTCCCCACCACACGTCGGCCTGGGGGTTGGCCTTCTCGGAGCGCACGCGGTCCAGGACCTCCTGGCTCCCCATGTCCATCCACTGGACGTCCACGTCCGGGTGGGCGGCCTCGTACGCCTCCTCGAAGTGGGAGAGGAGGTCCCGCCCGTGCGGGGAGTAGACGACGAGCGGGGTGCGCCCATCCCCGCCCCGGCAGGCGGCCAGGAGCCCGAGGACGCCCGGCAGGAGGAGCCGGACGGCCAGCGGCGCCCTCAACTCCCGGCCCACCGGGCCCACGCCTCCGGGGTGAGGGAGAGGAGGTTGGCGAACAGGCGGTATGCGCCGGGCACCCCGGCCGGCAGCTCGCGGAAGAAGTCCAGCCCCGTGTACACGTAGATTCCCTCCCCGAGGGGCGCGACCAGGAGGCTCCCGAGCTTCGCACCCTCCCCCGGGTCGTGCATGGAGAGGAGCGGCACGAAGCGGTCGTCCCAGCTGTGGAGGAAATAGAGCCCGCGCTCCTGGATCCATCCCTCGAAGTCCCGGCCCCCGATCCGGTTCGGGCTCGCCAGCGGCGGCGCGTCGGGATGGAGGAGCTTCACCGGCGCCCGCTCGTCGGTCACCCGGTCGTGCGGGTGCGCCATGGTGGCCGGGTACGGGGGATAGCCCCCGTCCACGTACTCGTACTTGTTGTACTGGACGATCAGCGTGCCGCCCGCGCGCACCCAGTCCAGGAGCCGCTGGTTGGCGGCCTGCAGGTCCTTCCGGACCTCGTAGGCCCGGACGCCGAGCACGATGACGTCGAAGTCGTCGAAGCTCCCCGACCGCAGCCGGTCGGGCCCGATCATCGTGACGGGGAGGCCCAGCTGGCGGATGGCGTCGGGCACGTCGTCGCCCGAGCCCATCACGTAGCCGACCCGCCGCGTGCGGTCCACCCGGACCGGGAAGCGCTCCACCCGGACCGAGGCGTCCGTGTACAGCGGCATCGGGTCGATGTGGGGATAGTCGATCATGGTGAGCTGGCGGGACCAGGTCCGCGTCCCGGAGCCCGCGCCGGTCGCGCGGGTCCCGGCGGAGCCGTCCGCCGCCCCGGAGCCCGTGGCTCCCGCCGCGCGGGCCACGCCCCTCAGGTGGTAGGTGCGGAACGCCGGGCCCGCCCCGCTCTCCCCGCTCCCGGCCGCGCCGTTCCGGAGCCGGAACTCGCGGCTCTCGGTCCCTCCCCGCTCGGCCAGCTCGACCCGGGCGTCGGGCGGCCGGGTGGCCCAGCCGTCCGGGACCTCCAGGTCGGCCACCGCGTGGACGGTGTCCGGAACCTGGCTCTTGAGGGTGACGGTCACGTCACGCTCCGCGGTGTCCCCCGAGGGCCACACGAGCACGCCGGGCTCGGCGGCCACCGACAAGCGGGGGACCACGTACACCGGCCTCCAGAACTCGCCCTTGGCCTTGTCGACCCCGCGGTAGCGCACGGGGCTCCCGGCCCGCACGGAGACCCCGGACGCGCCGTCTCCGACGGAGAGCTCCAGCGAGCCCGTGGCCACGGGCGGGTCCAGCGGCCGCGCGCGCACCGAGGGGTCGTCGGGCCACCGGTACAGGTCTCCCACCGTGTCCCGGCGGAGGAAGTACTCGACCGTGGGATGCGCGTCTCCGGGCACCTCGAGCTCGAAGCTCCAGCGGGCCAGCCGGCCCGGGGGCACGGTCGTGGCGCCGGCCCCACCCTTCACCGGCGCTCCGGCCCGGTAGAACCCGGAGCGCTCCGAGGGGGTGAGCTCCACGCTGTCGGCCGGCAGGAGCCGGGCCGACCAGCCCTCCGGAAGATCGAGGCCCGGCCGTCCGGCCCGCACGGTGGACGCCCCGCCGTTCCAGACCTCCGCGTCGACGCGGACGGTCTCCCCCGGCACCCACAGGTCGTCGTGGGCCCGGAAGCGCCAGGTGACGCCCGCCGCCGACAGGAGGGCCCGGTCGGCCAGGTCGCGCTGGCGCTCCAGCGCCGCCCTCGCGGAGGGCGCCGCGCCTCCGGTCCGCGCCAGCTCGGCCAGGTCGTCGATGGCGCGTACGGCGGCCCGGAGGGGTCCGCCCGCAGCTCCCGGATCGAGGACGCGGAGCGAGTCCCGGGCCTCGGCCACCGCCGCGACGTAGGCCGCGGCGCGCGAGCCGGCGCGCGCCCGGACGCCCTCGGGAAGCCCGTCGGCCAGACCCGCCAGGGTCGTGTCGATCCCCGCGAACAGGCCCGCGCCCGCGGGAGCGCCGGTGAGGTCCCGCAGGAGCATGAGCTGCGTGTAGCGCGGCCCCGGGGGACGCACGACCCCGAAGTCCTGCGAGCGGTGCTGGCTCCGGCTCAGCATGGCGAGCTGGAAGGGCGACATGCCGAGAACGGGATCGTACTCGCCCGTCTGCACCCGCAGGGTCGTGCTCTCGGGGGTGCGCCACGTGCGGCGGTAGAGCTTCTCCGCCCGCCACGGCCGGGCGCCCCAGGCCAGCTGCTCGGGGAAGCGCGAGCTGTCGGCCGCCGCGTCGAACGCCTCGCGGGCCAGGATGCCGGCCACCTGGTGCTGGCCGTGTCCGTCGGCCGGCGTCCCGCTGAAGATCGAGACGATGACCTGGGGGCGGAACGTGCGGATGACCCACACCATGTCGCCCAGCAGCGTGTCTCGCGGCCAGTGGGAGAAGGACTCCTCGGCCGTCTTGGAGTAGCCGAAGTCGTAGGCGCGCGAGAAGTACTGCTCCGCCCCGTCGATCCGGCGCGCCGCCAGGAGCTCTCCGGTCCGGATGAGGCCGAGCCCCTTCCCCAGCTCGGACCCGATCAGGTCCTGCCCACCCTCCCCGCGCGTGAGGGAGAGGTAGGCCGCCCGGGCGCCCAGGTGGCGGGCGAGCTCGGCCAGGAGCGCGCTGTCCTCGTCGTCCGGGTGGGCGCCGATCACGAGGACTCGCTTGATGGCGCCCAGCTGCCGGAGGAGGAGACCGGTCTCGACGGCCCCGCCCTCGACCGGGAGGCCCCGGTAGGGGGCCTCCTGCGCCGCCGCGGGCTCCGCGGCGACCGCGAGGAGGGTCGTGAGGACCAGCGCGGCCAGGGCCGTGAGAGTCGGGAGTCCGGAGCGTGATCGGGAGGGGCCGGGACACATCGTGGTGGTCTGCATGGCCGCGAAGCTAGGCCCGACGTCCCGGCGGGGAAAGGGTCCCCGCCCGCGCGGCAGGGGGAACGGGGGCGGCGCCGCTCACGTTGGCAGTCGGGCCCGCTAGGCCCTAGCCTGCACACGGCGTGAGCGTGGGGCGGCCGCCACCCGAGGAAGACGATTCACATGACGCCACGGTCGGACTCAGCGAGCCGGGAGCCTTGGGAAGCGTGACCGCGTGGGCCCTGCTCCTCCTGTACGGGCTGGTCTTCTTCGTCCTCTCGCCGTCGGCCTCCGACGCCGGAGGCTTCTACGAGGGACGCTCTCGCTCGGGCAGCTCGCCGGGGACCCCGCTCCTGTTCGCCACCGTCTTCGTGTCGTGGATCTTCGCCAAGTCCGTGACGAACGCGGCCAACCTCACGGGGACCTACGGCCTGCCCGGCGGCGTGGCGTACGGCGCCTGGTGGCTCTCGATCCCGGTGGCGGGCGTGGTGATCGTCGCGCTCCGCCGGAGGTTCGGGGCCCGCTCGCTGCCGGGCTGGGTGCGCTCCCGGTACGGCCGCGCGGCGGCGCTGGCCTTCCTCGTGGCCGTCCTCATCCGGCTCTACAACGAGGTGTGGAGCAACACGGCGGTGGTGGCGGCCTACTTCGGGCCGCGCGGATCGGGCGCCTTCCTGCTCGCGGCCGGCGCGTTCACGGCGCTGACGCTCCTCTACACGCTCAAGGGCGGCCTGCGCAGCTCGATCTTCACGGACGCCGTGCAGGCGGGCCTGTTCGGGGCCTTCGTGGTGCTCGTCGTCCTCCTGGCCTTCCCTCGCACGGGCGCCGGCCTGCGCCGGGTGGCCACGTCCGGCCACTGGACGCTGGCCGGCGGCGTGGACCTCCTCCTGGTCGGCCTCCTCCAGTCCTTCAGCTATCCGTTCCACGACCCGGTCCTCACCGACCGGGGCTTCCTGTCCGGGCCCCGGGAGACGCTGCGGGCCTTCGGGCTGGCGGGGGCCCTCGGCTTCGCGGCCATCGTGCTCTTCGGCCTGGTCGGGATCCCCGCCTACCTCGGCGGCACGCCCTTCCACGACGATGCGCCCCGGGCGGTGGCCTCGGCGCTGGGCGCCGGAGCGCTCCTCATGGTGAACGTCGTCATGCTCACCTCGGCCGGCTCCACCCTGGACTCGACGTTCTCCTCGATCGCGAAGGCCATCGACCGGGACGGGCCCGAGATCCTGCGCGGGCCGCGGCCGGCCGGCTCGCTGTCGGGCGGGCGCGCCGCCATGGTCGCGATCGCGGTGCTCGGGAACCTCCCCCTCCTGTTCGGGGCGAGGATCCTCCAGGCCACCACCGTGAGCGGCACGATGGTGATCGGCCTCGCCCCCATCTTCCTCCTCGGCCTCGTGCTCCGGGCGCCCCCCCTCTCCTTCCACCTGGCGTTCTGGGCCGGCGTGGCGATCGGGATCGCGCAGGCGGCCGGTCTCGTTCCGGCCGCCCTCCGCATCGGGAGCGGCCGCTACGCCGACCTCCTGGGCGCCAACCTGTGGGGCCTGGTCCTGGTCACCGCCCTCTTCCTCCTGCCCGTCCTGGCTCACCCGAGACCTGCGAGGAGACCCCGATGACCGATGCCGCGAATCGAGACGCCGAGACCGTCGACGCCCTGGTCATCGGCACGGGCCAGGCCGGGACCCCCCTGGCCGGAGCCCTGGCCGCCGACGGGCGCCGGACCGCGATCGTGGAGCGGGGGCGCGTCGGCGGGACCTGCGTGCTGCGCGGCTGCACGCCCACCAAGACCATGGTCGCGAGCGCACGGGTGGCCTACCTGGCCCGGCGTGCGTCCGACTACGGCGTCCGGACCGGGCCCGTGTCGGTGGACCTGGAGGCGGTGCGGGCGCGGAAGCGGGACATCGTCGACGCCTGGAGCGAGAGCGAGCGGAAGCATCTGGAGGAGACGGAGGGCCTGGAGCTGGTGTTCGGGGAAGCCCGCTTCGTGGCGGAACGGACCGTCGAGGTCGCGCTGCGGGAGGGCGGGACCCGGCGGCTCTCGGCGCCGTGGGTGTTCCTCGACACCGGCTCGCGACCGGCCGTCCCCCCGCTCGACGGGCTGGAGGACGTCCCCTACCTGGACTCCACCTCGATCATGGAGCTCGGGGAGGTCCCCGACCACCTCGTGGTCCTGGGCGGGGGCCCGCTCGGGCTCGAGTTCGCCCAAATGTTCCGGCGCTTCGGGGCCGAGGTGACCATCGTGGAGCGGGGGAGCCGCCTGGCCGCAGGGGAGGACGAGGACGTCTCGGACGCCCTGCGGGAGATCCTGGAGGAGGACGGCCTCCGGGTGCTCACGGACGCGGATGCGAGCGCGGTCCGGGGCGGCGACGGCTCCGGGCCCATCCGGCTCTCCGTGCGCGGCCCGGACGGACCCGTGGAGCTCGCCGGGAGCCACCTCCTGGTCGCCGCCGGTCGCGCGCCCAACACGGACCGGCTGGACCTCGCGGCCACCGGCCTGGCCACCGACGAGCGTGGCCACGTCCAGGTGAACGGGCGCCTCGAGACCACGGTGGAGGGGATCTGGGCCCTGGGCGACATCACCGGACATCCGGCGTTCACCCACACCTCGTACGACGACTACCGGATCGTGAAGGCCAACCTCCTGGACGGTGGTGACCGCTCCACGGAGGACCGTATCCTCACCTACACCGTGTTCACCGATCCCCAGCTCGGACGTGTCGGGTCCACCGAGCGGGACGCGCGGAACGAGTTTCGCGAAGTCCGCGTTGCGAAGCTCCCGATGAGCCGGGTGGCCCGCGCGATCGAGACGGACGAGACCCGCGGCTTCATGAAGGCCGTCGTGGACGGCGGCAGCGGCCGGATCCTCGGCGCGGCGGTGCTCGGGATCGACGGAGGCGAGGTGGCGGCGATGCTGAAGCTGGCGATGATGGGCGGCCTGCGGGCGGCGGACCTGCATCACGCGGTCCTGGCCCACCCCACGCTGGCCGAATCGCTCAACAACCTGTTCGAGGAGGCCCTGACGTGAGCGAGCCGGACGGAAGGACGACGCGGTGGAGCGGAGCGCGGATCGGCCGGTGGCCGTTCCTGGCCGCGGCTCTCGTGGTGGGAGCGGTGACGGCCGCGGCCTGCTCGGGAGGCGGAGGCGGGAGCGGCGGCGGAGCCTTCACGATCGGGGCCATCCCGGACCAGGACCCCGAGAAGCTCCAGCGGCTGTTCGGGAAGGTGGCCGACTACCTGCACGGGAAGCTGGACGTGCCCGTCCAGTACAAGCCGGTCACCGACTACGCGGCCGCCGTGACGGCCTTCCGGGTCGGCGACCTGGACATGGTGTGGTTCGGCGGGCTGACGGGCGTGCAGGCCCGCCTGCAGGTCCCCGGGGCGCACGCCCTGGCGCAGCGCGGGATCGACGAGGGCTTCCACAGCGTCTTCCTGGCCAACACCTCGACCGACCTCCAGCCCATCGACAGCCTCCCGGGGCTCGCGGAGCTGAAGGGACACACCTTCACGTTCGGGAGCCAGATCTCGACCTCCGGTCGCCTCATGCCCCAGTACTTCCTGGGCGAGGCCGGCGTGGGCGTGGATGACTTCGAGGGGGAGCCCGGCTTCTCGGGCTCGCACGACAAGACCATCAAGCTCGTCGAGTCGGGGACCTACGACGCGGGCGTCGCGAACGAGCAGGTGTGGCGGAGCCGGGTGGACTCCGGGCGGGTCGACACGACCCGGGTGCGCGTGATCTGGCGGACCCCGCCCTACCACGACTACCACTGGGTCATCCGGCCCGGCCTGGACGACAGGTTCGGGAAGGGCTTCACGGACCGCGTGCGGCAGGCCCTGCTGGGGCTGAGCCCCGACGACCCGGCCCAGAAGGAGATCCTGGACCTGTTCGGGGCGCGGCGCTTCGTGCCCACGGCCGACTCGAGCTACGACCAGATCGAGGCCGTCGGAAGGGACATCGGCAAGATCCAGTGACGCCGCCCGTCTTCGAGCTCCGGGACGTCCGCCGCAGCTTCGGCTCGACCGAGGCCGTGTCCGGCCTGGACCTCGTGGTCCGTCCGGGCGAGAGGGTGGCGCTGGCGGGACCGAGCGGCGCCGGCAAGACCACCCTCATCGGCCTCCTGAACGGCACGCTCCTCCCCAGCACGGGCTCCGTCCGCATCTTCGGCCGGGACACCCGGCAGGTGGGGGCACGCGAGCTCCGCCGCCTCCAGCGGAGGATCGGGACGGTCTACCAGCAGTTCCACCTGGTCGACGAGCTCCGGGTGATCCACAACGTGAACGCGGGGAGGCTGGGCCGCTGGTCCCTGGCCCGCGCGGCGCTGTCGCTCGTCTCGCCCCGCGAGGCCGAGGACACCCGGCGCCTCCTGGGACGGGTGGGGATGGCGGGGAAGCTGTACGAGCGCACGGGGGACCTGTCGGGGGGCGAACAGCAGCGGGTCGCGCTGAGCCGGGTCCTGGCCCAGGATCCCGACGTCATCCTCGCGGACGAGCCGATCGCGAGCCTGGACCGGGAGAACAGCCGGGAGGTCATGGACCTCCTGCGGGACCTGGTCGAGGAGAGGGGACGCACGGCCGTCATCAGCCTCCACGACGTCTCCTTCGCGCTGAGCCACTGCGAGCGGGTGGTGGGCGTCCGCTCGGGTCGGGTCCTGTTCGACGAGCCCGCCGCCTCGGTCACCTCCGAGATGACGGACGAGCTCTACCGCATCGAACGGTGAGCGGAGCCGGGGAGGCGGCGGCAGCGCCCGGGGAGGCGGCCCCGCCGCGCCCGCTCCGCCCGAGCGCCCACACCTTCTGGGGCGTGGCCGCCCTCGTGGCGGTGGGCGTCGCCGCGGCGGTGGCCGTCGCGCCGGGCGGCCGCCTGGTGAACGTCCGGGGATGGTCGGAGCTCGCCCGCTTCTTCGCCGCCGCCCTCCACCCGGAGCTGGGGCGGGGCTTCGTCCCCCTCACGCTCCACGCCTCGCTGGTCACGCTCGCCTTCGCGGTGTGCGGCACCATCGTGAGCCTCGTCCTCGGCCTCACGGGCGGGATCCTGGCGTCGGAGACCTTCTGGAGGATGGCGGTCTCGGGCCGGACGGACGCGGGAGGGATCCGGAGCCGGGGGCCCTGGGTCGTCGTCCGGGCCTGCCTCGCGGTCCCGAGGGGCATCCACGAGATCGTGTGGGGGCTCCTGTTCGTGAACCTGGTGGGCCTGGATCCGGTGGTGGGGGTGGCCGCGATCGCCATCCCCTACGGCGCGATGACCGCCAAGGTCTACTCCGAGATCCTGGACGAGGCGGACCACCGGGCCATGCGGGCCCTCCGCTCAGCGGGGGCCGGGCGCGCCGCCGCCTTCCTGTACGGGCTGTTCCCGAGGGCCGCGCGGGACCTGGCCTCCTACGCCTTCTACCGGTTCGAGTGCTCGATCCGCTCGGCGGCCGTGCTCGGGATCATCGGGGCCGGGGGGCTCGGCTACCAGATCTTCCTGAGCCTCCAGTCCCTCCGCTACGAGCAGATGTGGACCTTCCTGTACGCGCTCATCGTCGTGGCGGGGCTCAGTGACCTGTGGAGCGGGCTGTTCCGGAGCCACCTGGGGGCCGCGACCCGGATCGACCTGGGCCTGGACGACCGGGACGCCCGGCCCGGGGCGCCGCGGAGGCCTCCCGCCCGGGCCGACCGCGTGGTCCGCGCCTCGTTCGTCCTGTTCGCGCTCCTGGCGGTCCTCTCCTTCTGGCACCTCGGGCCCCACTTCGGGCGCCTGTTCAGCGCCGGGACGGGCCATCAGCTCGCGGGCCTGGCCGGGAGGGCGTGGCCGCCGGCCCTGGGGGGCGTGAGCCTCGGGCACATGTTCGTCCTGGCCGGGAAGACGCTGGCCCTATCCGTCCTGGCCATCGCGGTGGCCGGCGCGGGCGGGGTGCTCCTGGCCTTCCCGGCGGCGTACAATTTCCTCCTCCCCGGCGGCATCCTCCTCGGCGAGAACGGGGGCGGCCCGGTGCGGCGCGCGCTCGGCGCGGCAGGCTTCGGGATCGCGCGGCTCCTCCTCCTGGTCCTCCGGGCCATCCCCGCCCCGATCTCCGCGCTCCTCCTCCTCTACGTGCTCTTCCCGGGGATCGTGCCCGGCGCGCTCGCACTCGGGCTCTACACCCTGGGCGTCCTCGGGCGGCTCATGGCGGAGGTGGTCGAGGGGCTGGAAAGGAGGCCGCTGCGGGCCCTCCGGGCCCAGGGCGCGTCGGGGCTCCAGGTCTTCCTGTACGGGGTCCTCCCCGCCACGCTCCGGCGCTTCGTCTCCTATACTTTCTACCGGTGGGAGGTCGCCATCGCCGGGACGGTCATGGTGGGCCTGGTGGGGGCCGGCGGGCTGGGCGTCCTCCTCACCGAGCAGCTCAGCAGCTTTGCCTACGACGCGGCGCTCACCACCCTGCTCTTCTACGTCGGGCTCCTGTTCGTGGGCGACATGGTGAGCGCCACCGCCCGCCGACAGCTCAGGGAATAGGAGGGCTCCATGGCGCAGATGAAGCAGACGCTGGTCGACGCGCCCCGCCTGGTCGAGTGGGTGCGCGACGCGCGCGAGCGGACCCGAACGCTGGTCTCCGACCTCGACGACGAGCAGCTCCTCGGGCCCCGCCTCTCCATCGTGAACCCGCTCCTGTGGGAGATCGGGCACCTGGCCTGGTTCCAGGAGAAGTTCGCCCTCAGGGGGGCGCTGGGCCGGGACCCGATCCGCGCGGACGCGGACGAGCTGTGGGACTCGATGGCCGTGGCGCACGACACGCGCTGGGACCTCCCCCTCCCCTCCCGGGAGGAGACGCTGGCCTACATGCGGGCCGTCGAGGACGCCGTGGTCGAGGCGCTCGAGGCCTCGCCCGACGAGGACCTCCTCTACCACGCCCTGTACACGGTCTACCACGAGGACATGCACGCCGAGGCGTTCACCTGCACCCGGCAGACGTGCGGATGGCCGGCCCCGCCCCTCGGCGCCTCAGGCGGGGAGGAGGTCGCCGGCGGCCCGCCGCCGGAGGGCGACGCGGAGGTGCCGGGGACGGCGGCGTTCGCGCTCGGCGCCCCCCGGGACGCGCCCTTCGCCTTCGACAACGAGCAATGGGCGCACCCGGTCCCGCTCGAGCCCTTCCGCATCGCGAGGCGGCCGGTCACGCAGGGCGAGTTCGCCGCGTTCGTGGACGACGGCGGCTACGAGCGGGACGAGCTGTGGAGCGAGGCGGGGCTGGCGTGGCGCGAGGAGACGGGGGCCGACGCGCCGCCGTACTGGAGCCGGGAGGGGGGCGGCTGGACCCGCCGGACGTTCGACCGGCGGGTGCCGCTCGAGCCGGAGCTCCCGATGGTCCACGCGAGCTGGTTCGAGGCCGAGGCCTGGTGCCGGTGGGCCGGCCGCAGGCTCCCCACCGAGGCCGAGTGGGAGGCGGCCGCGGGCTCTCCGGCGGCGGACGGGGAGCTGGACGGGCGGGCCGAGGCCAAGCTCCGCCATCCGTGGGGCGAGGAGCAGGACGCGGCCGGGCGGGCCAACCTGGACGGCCTGGCCGGGGGGTGCGTCCCGGCGGGCCGGCTGCCGGCGGGACGGAGCCCGCACGGGTGCGTGGACATGCTCGGGCAGGTGTGGGAGTGGACCTCCAGCGACTTCGGCCCCTATCCCGACTTCTCGCCCGACCCGTACGAGGCCTACTCGGAGCCCTGGTTCGGGGGCCGGAAGGTGCTGCGCGGAGGGAGCTGGGCCACGCGCTCCCGGCTCGTGTGGAGCACCTACCGGAACTACTTCACGCCCGACCGGCGGGACGTGTTCGCGGGCTTCAGGACGTGCGCGATCTAGGCCGGGCGGGGCGGGACTGGGGCCGGCGCGCGCCCCGGGACGTGGGAGCGGCGTGAGGATCCTCCTGGTCACCCCATCGGCCGACGCCGAGGCGCCCGGGAACCGGGTCACGGCCGACCGCTGGGCCGGCTTCCTCCGGGAGCTGGGCCACGAGGCGGAGGTCGCCGGGGCGTATCCGGGCGCGGAGGGCGGCGCGCGCCCCGACGTCCTGGTCGCCCTCCACGCCCGGAAGAGCCTCCCGTCGGTGGTGCGCTACGACGAGGAGCGGGGGTCCGGACGGGCCCCCCGGGGCGGACTCGTGGTGGCCCTCACCGGCACCGACCTGTACCGTGACCTGGCGGACTCGGACGCCGCGGCCTGGGACGCGGTCCGCCGCGCCGACCGGCTGGTGGTCCTGCAGGAGCGCGGGCCGGACGAGATGCCCCCCGAGCTCCGCGAGAGGACGCGGGTCATCTACCAGTCCGTCCCGGAGCTGTGGGACGGTGGCGCGGCGGCCGGGGACGTCCCGGGCGCGGGGGGCGAGGACGGGGAGGCCGCGGACGGGCCTGCGGCGCCCGACGCCGACGCGGCGGGGAGCGCCGGGGAGGAGGCGCTGCACGTCTGCATGCTGGCCCACCTGCGGCCGGTGAAGGACCCCCTCCTCGCGGCCGAGGCGGCCGCGCTCCTCCCGGAGGGGAGCCGCGTCCGGATCGACCACTACGGCTCGGCCTACTCGGAGGAGGTGGCCCGGCGGGCCCGGGAGGCCTCGCCCCCGGGCTCCCGGTACAGGTGGCACGGGGAGATCGGCCGCCCCGAGGCCCTCCGCCGCCTGGCCGCGAGCGACCTCCTCCTCCTCACCTCGAAGCTCGAGGGAGCCGGGAACGCCGCCTCCGAGGCGATCACGGCCGGGGTCCCCGTGCTGTGCACGGACGTCTCGGGGCTGGTCGGCATGGTCGGCCGGGGGTACCCCGGCCTGTTCGGGGTCGGCGACGCACGAGCGCTGGCCCGGCTCCTGCGGCGAGCGGAGACCGACCCCGGGTTCGTGCGACGCCTCCGGCGACACGTCGAGCAGCGCAGGCCGCTCCTCGACCCCGCCCGGGAGCGCGACGCCTGGCGCGACCTCCTCCAGCGACTCGATCTCTCCGAGGTCTGACGATATGGACGCCCTCACGGTCGACCGGCTGCAGTTCGCCTTCACCGTCTCCTTCCACTACCTGTTCCCGCAGCTCACCATGGGGCTCGCCCTCCTCATCCTCCTCCTCGAGACGCAGGCCCTGCGGACGGGCGAGGAGCGCTGGGAGCGCGCCGCGCGGTTCTGGGCCAAGATCTTCGGGATCAACTTCGCCGTGGGCGTGGTCACCGGGATCCCCATGGAGTTCCAGTTCGGCACGAACTGGGCGGTGTTCTCCAGGGCCGCGGGCGGCGTCATCGGCCAGACGCTGGCCATGGAGGGCGTGTTCGCGTTCTTCCTCGAGTCGTCCTTCCTGGGGCTCTTCCTGTTCGGGCGGGAGAAGCTGGGGAAGAAGGGGCACTGGTTCACCGCGCTGGCCATGTTCCTGGGCTCGTGGCTCTCCGGCTACTTCATCGTGGCCACGGACGCCTGGATGCAGCACCCGGTGGGGCACGCCGTGGGACCGGGCGGCGAGATCGCCCTGCAGAGCTTCCGGGCGCTCCTGACCAACCCGTGGGCCATCTGGCAGTACCTGCACACGATGGTGGGGGCGGTCATCACCGGCTGCTTCGCCCTGGCGGCCGTGGGCGCCTGGTACGTCCTCGACGACCGCGAGGTGGCGTACGGCAAGATGTTCGTGCGCGTGGGCGTCCTGGTCGGCGTCGTGGCCTCGGTGGTCCAGCTCTTCCCGCTCGGGGACATCCAGGGGCGCATGGTGGCCGACCACCAGCCCCCCACCCTCGCCGCCATGGAGGGGCTGTTCCGGACCGAGCAGGGCGCGCCGCTGGCCATCGTGGGGCAGCCCGACGTGGCCCGCGGCGAGCTGGACAACCAGCTCGTCGTCCCGCGGGCGCTCAGCTTCCTCACCTACCGGCGCTGGGAGGCCGAGGTGAAGGGCCTGGACGCCTTCCCCGAGCAGGACTGGCCCGACAACATCCCGCTCCTCTACTACAGCTACCACATCATGGTCGGGCTCGGGACGATCTTCATCGCGATCCTGGCCTGGTCCGCCTTCAGGTTGTGGAGGGGGACCCTGTTCGAATCGCGCGCCACGCTGTGGCTCCTGATGCTGGCCCTTCCCTTCCCCTACATCGCCAACACGGCGGGCTGGCTCACCGCCGAGCTCGGCCGGCAGCCCTGGGTGATCTGGGGGCTGATGCGGACGTCCCAGGGCGCCTCGCCCACCGTCTCCTCCGGGAACGGGACGTTCACGCTGGTGGGCTTCATGGGGCTCTACTTCGTCCTCGGCGTCCTCTTCCTCTTCCTCGTGGGGCGGGAGATCGCCCACGGGCCGGGAGGCGGAGACGCGACTCCGAGCGGATCCGGCGAGCCCGCCGCCGAACGGGTCCGGGGGGGCTGACATGGAGACGATCTGGTTCTGGTTCGTGGCGTTCCTCCTCACCATGTACGTCCTCCTGGACGGCTTCGACCTGGGCGCCGGCGCCCTCCACCTCGTGGTGGCCCGCACCGACGAGGAGCGGCGGACCGTCCTGCGCTCGATCGGGCCGGTGTGGGACGGGAACGAGGTGTGGCTGATCGCCGGCGGCGGGACGCTGTACTTCGCCTTCCCGGCCCTGTACGCCTCGAGCTTCAGCGGCTTCTACCTGCCGCTCATGCTCGTGCTGTGGCTCCTGGTCCTGCGCGGGATCTCGATCGAGTTCCGCAGCCACCTGGAGAACCGGGTGTGGGCGCCTTTCTGGGACGTGGTGTTCGCGGGCGCGAGCCTGCTCCTGGCCCTGTTCCTGGGCGCGGCGCTGGGGAACGTCGTGCGCGGGGTCCCGCTCGGGGAGGCGGGCTGGTTCTTCGTCCCCCTGTGGACGGACTTCCTGGTCGGTCCCGATCCGGGGGTGCTGGACTTCTACACCCTCTCGGTGGGTCTCACCGCCCTGGCCGCCCTGGCCCTGCACGGCGCGCTGTGGCTCTCCCACAAGACCGAGGGCGACGTGCAGGCCCGCGCCCGCCGCGCGGCGGGCCGCCTGTGGTGGGCCGTGGTAGGGGGCACCCTCCTCATTACGGCGCTGACCTGGTGGGTCCAGCCGCTCGTGCCGCGGCACCTGGGGGAGCGGCCGTGGGCGTGGGTCTTCCCCGCCCTGGCGCTGGCCGGCCTGGCCGCGATCCGCCGGGCGCTCGCGGCGCGGAAGGACCTGCCGGGCTTCCTGGGCTCGTGCGCCTTCCTGGCCGGCATGCTCGCGAGCGCGGCCGTCAGCCTGTATCCGTACGTGCTGCCCTCGGTGGGACCCGGTCCGGGCCTGACCGTGCACACCGCCGCGGCCGCGCGCAGCGGCCTGGCGATCGGCCTGGCCTGGTGGATCCCCGGCATGGCGCTGGCCCTGGCCTACGTGGTCTTCCTGTACCGGAGGTTCCGCGGCAAGGTGTCGCTGGAGGGCGAGGGGTACTAGGAGAGGCCGCCGGCGGGTCGTCGCGCGGCCCGCGTGCGAGCGATCCGGCGTTCGGCCCGCGCGAGACGACCAGGCGGAGGCGAGCTCTCGATGGACGACGCACCCGAGCACGGCACGACGAGCGCGGGCTCCGAGGACGGCCCCGGCCCGGCCTCCGGCGCCGCCGTCCACCTGGGCGGACGGGAAGTCGTCGTGCTGCTCCTGGGCCTGGCGGCGAGCGTCCTCCTCGGCGTCTTCCTGTGGCCCTTCCTCGGGGCCATCATCACGAGCGGCACGCTGGCCATCCTGGTCTATCCGGCCTACCGGCGGCTCCGGGGCCGGATCTCGAACGAGAACGCCGCGGCGTTCCTCGGCTCGGCGCTCCTCTTCTTCCTCATCCTCCTCCCCCTGATCGGCCTCTCCTTCGCGCTCGCGGACCAGCTCCACCTGGGCGCCGACCGGGTGGCCCGGGACCTGGCCGGCAAGCTCGGACCCGGCGGCGACCTGCGGCAGTGGGCCGTCTCCGTGGGCCAGTCCCTGGGCCTCACGCCGGCCCAGATCACCGAGCTGATCGACCGCCAGCTCCGGGAGGTCCCGACCCTCCTGGCCCAGCACGCCGTAGGGTTCCTCTCCGGGCTCGGGGGCTCGCTCTTCCAGGGCGGGATCGCCCTGTTCACGCTGTTCTTCATGCTGCGGGACGGGCCCGCCCTGGTGGACGTCCTCCGCTGGCTCCTCCCGCTCCGGCCCGAGTACACCGACCACCTCATCGACCGCGCCCGGGAGGTCACCTACGCCACCATGTTCGGCAACGTGGTGGTGGCCATCGTGCAGGGCATCCTGGTCGGCGCGGCCTTCTGGGTGCTCGGCCTGCCGGTCCCGACGCTGTGGGGCACGCTGGCCGGGCTCCTCGCGCTCCTGCCGGTGGTCGGCGCGCCCCTGGTGTGGGCGCCCGCCGGGATCCTCCTCCTCGTCCACGGGAGCGTGGTCCGGGGTGTCATCCTCCTCGCGTTCGGCACGCTGGTGGTGAGCACGGTGGACAACCTCCTGCGGGCCGTGCTCGTGAGCGACCGGGCGCAGCTCCACCCCCTCATCGTCTTCTTCAGCGTCCTCGGCGCGATCCTCGTGTTCGGAGGCGTGGGGCTCTTCATCGGCCCCGTCCTCTTCGTCCTGGCCCTGGCCCTGATCGAGGCCGCGCGGCTGGTCCTCGAGCCCCAGCACGCCGCCGGCGGGACGATCCCCCGCGGCGAGCTCCTGCTGGACCGGCTCTCGCTGGGGGCCGCGGTGCGGAAAGGAGAGGCCCGGGGGGGCTGACGGGCTCGGGCGACGGGAGGAGGCCGTGGGCGCGGGCGGGCGCCGGCCGCTCCGGACGTCGTGCGGGGCCGGCGAGCGCTCAGGGCCGCCCGCCACCCCCGAGTTCGGCCTCGTCGCCACGGATGCGGTCGGGGGACAGCTCCAGCTCCGGGAGATCGAGGACCTCCGACCAGTCGACCTCCCGGTCCGCTTCCCGGCCGCGGCTCCGCTCCTCGACCCGCCGCCTGGTCCGGCGGGCATGCTCGCGGATCGCGTCCACGTCCAGGCCCAGATACGGGGAGGGATGGCCGGCGAGCGCCTCCTCGGCCTTAGCCAGCTGGGCCCGGATCCCGTGCGGCGTGCCTCGCCGGGCGTGGACGAAAGCGCTGGCGTAGAGGATCAGGCCGTGGTAGAAGGCGCTCCCTTCCCTGCGCCACGCGTCCTCGAGCACCTCGTGGCTCTCCCAGTACTCGCCGCGGTTCACGAGTCCGACGAAGCGGACGAGCGGCCGGGGCGGACGCGGCGAGTCTGAGCGGGCCTCCATGGTGCCGGGAGGCTAGCGGCCGGCGGCGGCCGCGGGCAACCGAGGCAAGACCGCCCGGCGGCGCCGGTCGACCGAGGACGCTCCGGGTCTCGAAGCCTGCCGAGCTGCAGGGCCGTCACCGCGGCGGCTCGGTCTCCGACGACGGAGGCCGAGCCGCGCCCGCGGTCGAGGTCTCCCACAGCGGACCGCGTGCTCCTCCGGACCGCCGGGTCCTCCGTTGCCCGACAGACGCCGCCCTCCGGGACCCCCACATTGCCTGTCTGGCCCGGTGGGCCACGCGAACGGCGCAACCCGCCCCTCCCTTCGACCAGGCGAGCATCCATGCGCCTCGAGCACGCTCCACGGATCGACCCGGCGCCCCGGACCGCGACGGCGGCCCTGCTGCTCGCGGCCGCGGTCGCCCTCGCCGTCCCGGGACCGGCGGCCGCCCAGGAGGTCAGCTACTCCGGGTCGCTCCAGTACGCCACGGGCGACTACCTCTTCACCGAGCGCACGAACAGCGTCTACCTGTTCACGTCGCTGGCCGTGCAGGCCGGGAGGGTGACGATCTCGGGGAGCCTGCCCCTGATCTACCAGAGCACCCCGTGGATCTCCTACTCGACCGGGGGCGGGATCCCGACCGGCGGTCCCCAGCAGGGGGAGGTGGGGGACTCGCTCCAGAGGCGGGGAGGAGGAGGCGGGCCGATGAGCATGGCCTCGAGGGCCGACCTCGCGGCGGCGCTCGGGTCGGGACGGATGCCGGCCTCGGCCGCCGCTCCCCGCCCCGCCGTCCGTCCGGCCGCGGCCATGCAGCCCATCGCGCTCCCCGACACGGCCTCCTTCGACGAGTTCGGCGCCGGCGACCCGACCTTCCGGGCCGCCGTCGACCTGGTCGAGCCCGGCACCGGCCACGTGACCGTCACGCTCGCGGGCGAGGTCAAGGCGCCGATCGCGGACCCGGCATCGGGCTTCGGCACGGGCGAATGGGACGGGGGCGGCCTTCTCTCCGTGGGCGGTCGGCTCGGCTCGACCTTCCTGTTCGGCGAGGTGGGCTACTGGGTCCTGGGGGACATGCCGGACCTCCAGCTTCAGAATCCCGTGAGCTACTCCGTGGGCGTCGGCCGGCGGATCGGGAACGGGGACCTCGCGGTCCTCGCCTCGCTCTCCGGCTACACCCGCATCCTGGCCGAGACCGACCCGCCCCTGGACGTGGGCGGCGGTCTCAGCTACCGGCTCGCCGACGGCCGGAGCCTGAGCCTCGGTGTCTCCGTCGGCCTGTCCGAGTCCAGCCCCGACCTGAGTCTCTCGGTGGGGTGGAGGACGCGGCTGTGAACCAGAATCCAACGGGGTGCCTCCGGAAGGAGCGCCCGAGGGAGGAACGATGAGCACGATGAAGACACTGGCCACCCTGGCCGTTGGCCTGGCCGTGGCCGCCCCCGGGGCGGCCCTCGCGCAGGGCCAGATGAAGCAGGGCCAGATGCAGGGTCAGATGCAGGCTCAGATGGCGCGCATGCAGCAGACGATGCAGCGCATGGACCGGCTCCAGGACCGGATCCACCAGATGGACCGGGACATGGCGCAGCAGATGGACCAGATGCGCACGCAGGACCGGGATCGGACGGCCGACCAGGACCGGCTCCGTGACCGCGACCGGCTGATGCAGCACCAGCAGCTCCACGACATGCTGCAGTCCACGGGGGACATGGTCCGTCAGATGACGCGCAGCATGGACCAGCTCCGGATCATGGCCGGCGACCCCGGCCTGGCCGGTGACCAGGCCATGAACCGGAACATGGAGCAGCTGCAGCAGCACTTCCAGAACATGGCCGACCAGACCGAGGAGAGCCTGAAGCTCATGGAGCAGATGCGGCAGCGGATGCAGGAGCGGATGCGCTCCGGAGGCGGCTCGTGACGCGAGGCGCCGCTTCGCGGATCTGACGATCCGGGCCGGGGGCACCCCCTCCGGCCCTCCCTTCGAACCGGGGCCCGCCCGGGGTCCCGCGGCGGCGCGGTTCCCGGCCTCCGGGAGCCGCGCCGCGCCACATCCGGGAGCCTCAGGCCACCGCGGTCGCCGACCCCTCGGTCTCGCGGAGGAACGCGTTCTGATCGTGGCTGAGGGCTCCCCTGGGCAGCCACTCCCAGAACGGCCCCAGATCCGCCTTGACCTGCTCCGTATAGAAGGTCGGGATGCGCTCGGTCTCGCCCTCGAAGAAGTCCCGGAGCGGCCGGTCTTCGTCGAGCCTGCGGCGCAGCTCCCGGAAGTAGCGGATCCGCCCCCTCCCCTCCGAGGAGATGGCCCGGACCACGTTGAACCACGTTCCGAAGTTGAGCCGCGTGCCGCGGGCCCGGCGGTACACCATGCGGGGCGAGAACGAATACTCCGTGAGGTCGATCACCCGGTCGTAGAACTCCGGCCAGCTGTAGTTCTTGGGCCGGACGTTCATCGCGTGATTGTTGTTCAGGAAGTGGAACGGGAACGGCAAGACGCGGTCGTCCTCCTGGAGCTCGAGATTCAGGGGAGCGGCCCTCCCGAAGGCCGACAGGAGGGAATAGCCGGGGAACGCGCCCGGCGTGCGGTCGAGGAACTGCTTGGTGAGCTCGAAGGGCTCGGCGCCCTCGTCCACGTCGAGGCCCAGGACGAAGTTGGTCTGCACGTAGGGGATGTGCTCGAGGATCCCGTTCACGTGCTCGGAGATCTTCTCGACCTTGGCCATGCCGACCGTCCCGCGCGACTTGGCCTTGTTGCCCAGGCTGAACCACGACTCCACCCCCGGGAGCATGGCCCTGAACCCGGCCGCTTCGAGGCGCTCGAGCCGGGACTCGGAGAGGAGCGAAAGGCTGCTCTCGGCGACGAAGGAGAGCGGGTGCTCGGCGGTGCCCTCCTCGATGGAGTCCAGGAGCTCGTCGAACCGGACCCCGAAGTTGGGGTCGTGCCATCCCACCCACACGTCCGGTCTCGTGCGCCCGAGAAAGACCAGGTCCTCGCGGATCTGCTCCTGGGGCACGGGCTGGAAATCGACCACGGAGTCGATGCAGAACGGGCAGGTGTAGGGGCACCCCAGGCTGGCCAGCATCGGCACCACGGCCTGGATCGGCGACTTCTCGAGCGTCGGGACGATGAACTTCCACCGCTCGCGCACGCCGGGCAGGAGCGACGGCTGGGCGTCGGCGCTCAGGCGCAGGCCCAGGGGACGGTGCGGCTCGCAGTCCCGCAGGACGTCGTCCACCAGCTCTTCGTCCGTGAACCCGAGCACGTAGTCGAAATACCTGGCCGCGTCGGCCGGATAGCAGCGGGCGTGGGGGCCTCCGAGGATGGTCACCGCCCCTCGTGACCGGAACAGCGCGCTGATCGCGTAGGCCAGCTGGGCGGCCTGGGTGAACGCTCCCACGAACAGGACGTCGATGTCCTCGGGGAGCTCGAAGGTCAGGTCCTCGAAACCCGTGAAGCAGATGTAGCGGACCTCGTGGCCCGCGCGCTCGCACCATACCCCGAGGGCCTGGGGCATGATGCTGGCCAGGTTGGCGTTGTTGATCCGGGCGTAGAGGGAGCGCGTGGGAGCCTTGGTGACGAGATCCAGGATGCCGATACGGAGTCGCCGCATGCGGTCGCAGGCCTCTCCCCGGGGAGGACGCGGCGCGCGGCGAGCCGGGGGTTCGACGTCGCGCGAGGGACAGCCTTCGGTGCCGCCGTCCCATCGAGGGCACGAGCGACGGACGCCGGGCGGTCTCCCTCCCGGCCGGGGGCATCCCACACGCCGAAAGGTCGCGTGGGACAGGGCCGGCGTCAATCCGGCGCCGGCAGGCGCCCTCCCCTCCGTCAGGTCGTCGGAACGCTTCCGGCCGCCCGGCCCGCCTCGAGCGCGAGCTCGATGACCTCGGCCAGATGGAGCGCCCGCCGCCCGGTCCCGTGCTCGATCTGCGTCCGGCACGAGAACCCGTCGGTGACGACCAGCGTCCCGGGATCCGCCTCGCGCACCGCCGGGAGGAGCACCCGCTCTCCCGCCGCCATCGAGACCTCGTACTTGTCCCGCTCGAAGCCGAAGGAGCCTGCCAGGCCGCAGCAGCCGCTGTCCAGCACCCGGTAGTCCAGGCCCAGGCGCGAGAGGGCTTCCTCCTCCGCCCCGGTGTCGAGGACGGCCCTGTGGTGACAGTGGAGATGAACGACCGCATCCATTTGCAGCGTAGGAGGTTGCCACCCGTCGAGACCGTCGACGAGAAACTCGCTCAGGAGCCGCGTCCTCTCCGCCAGGCGCCGCGCGTCCGGGTCGTCGGGGAAGAGGTTCGGGAGCTCGTCGCGGAAGACGGCCACGCACGAGGGCTCGAGCCCCACGAGCGGCACTCCCGCCCGGATCTCGGGCCGGAGCGCCTCCAGGACCTGCCGGAGCTGGCGCCGGGCCAGGTCCAGCATCCCGAAGTCGTACAGGGGCCGCCCGCAGCACAGGGGCCGGCCGGGGATCCTCACGCGGCAGCCCGCCGCCTCCAGCACGCGGACCGCCGCCCGCGCCGGACCCGGATGGAGGTGGTTCGTGAACGTGTCGGGCCACAGAAGGACCTCGGCGTCCTCGGGGGCGCCGGCCGTCGCGCCCGGCCCGCCCGGGGTGCCCGGGGCTCCCGGCGCGCTCCCCGAGCCCTTCCCCTTCCCGGCCTCGCGCGCCCGGAACCACGCCCGGAAGGTCTCCTCCGCGAACCGCGGGAGCTCCCGCTCGGGCGTCAGGCCGCCGAGGCGCCGCAGGAGCCCCCCGATCCCCGGGGCCGAGGCCGCCGCGTTGGCGAGCCGCGGCGCCTTCGAGGCCAGCCGGGCCCACCACGGGAACAGCCCCATGGCGTAGGCCGGACGCGGCCGCAGGCGCCCCCGGTAGTGGTGGTGGTTGAACTCCGCCTTGTAGGTGGCCATGTCCACCGAGGCCGGGCAGTCCGTCTTGCACCCCTTGCACGCCAGGCACAGGTCCAGCGCCTCGGCCACGTGCTCGTCGCGCCACCCGTCCAGCTCCTGGCCGTTCAGCATCTCGAACAGGAGCCGCGCCCGCCCGCGGGTCGAGTGCATCTCCTCGCGGGTGGCCATGTAGGAGGGGCACATGGTGCCGCCCGTGGTCCTCCGGCACTTCCCCACCCCGACGCAGCGGAGCGCGGCCCGCGCGAAGCTCCCCTCGTCGTCCGGATAGGCGAAGGCGGTCTCCACGGGGCGGGGCGCGTAGTCCGCCCCGAGGCGGAGGTGGTCGGTCACCGAGGTCGCCTCCACGACGCGGCCCGGATTCATGCGGTGGTCGGGGTCCCACGCCGCCTTGAACGCCCGGAAGGCGTCCAGCACCTCCTCTGAGTACATGTGGCGGAGGAGCGGGCCGCGCGCGACGCCGTCCCCGTGCTCGCCGGAGAGCGAGCCCCCGTACCTCCCGCACGCGAGCTCGGCGGCCTCCTCCACGAACGCGCGGTACGCCTCGATCCCCGCGGCCGATTCGAGGTCGAAGGGGATCCGGGTGTGGACGCACCCGTCGCCGAAGTGGCCGTAGATCGTCGCGTCGAGGCCGTGGTCCCGGAGGAGCGCACGGAAGTCCCTGAGGTAGGCGCCCAGCTTCTCGGGGTGGACCGCCGCGTCCTCCCAGCCCGGCCGCGTGTCCCCCATGTCCGTGATGCGGCTCGTGGCGCCCAGGGCCGACTCCCGGATGGACCACATCCGGGCCCTGCGCTCCGGGTCGTCCAGGAGGCGTACGTCCGGCGCGCTTCCCCCGGCCGTCCGGCGCACGGCCTCCAGCGCCTCGCGGGCCCTCCCCTCCGCCTCCGCGGCCGTCTGGCCGCCGAACTCGACCAGGAGCCAGCCGCGGCCCTCCGGAAGGAGGTCCACCTCCCCCGTGCCCATCCCGCGGCTCTCCAGGTAGCCGACGATCGCGTCGTCGATCCCCTCGAGCCCGATCGGCCCCTGCTCGAGCAGGAGCGGGACGTGGTCGGCCGCCTCCCACACGTCCGGGTAGCCGAGGACGAGGAGGGCCCGCTCGCGCGGCCACTCGACCAGGCGCACGGTGGCCTCGAGCACCGTGACCAGCGTCCCCTCCGAGCCCACCAGCGCCCGGGCCACGTCGAAGCCGCGCTCGGGGAGGAGCTCGTCCAGGTTGTAGCCCGAGACGCGCCGTGGGATGTCCGGGTACTCGGCGCGGATGCGCTTCGCGTTGCCGTCCACGATCTCCTTCATGTCGCGGTAGATCTCCGCCCGGCGTCCTCCCCCTTCCAGGATGCGCCCCAGCTCGTCCGCCGGAGTCGGCCCCACCTCCATGACGTGGCCGTCCCAGGTGAGGACCTCCATGGAGAGCACGTTGTCCACGGTCTTTCCGGCCAGGACGGAGTGGATCCCGCACGAGTTGTTTCCGATCATCCCGCCCAGCGTGCAGTGGCTGTGGGTGGCCGGGTCGGGCCCGAAGGCGAGCCCGTGCGGCCGCGCCGCGTCCTGCAGGCGGTCCAGGACGAGGCCGGGCTCGACGCGCGCCGTCCGCGCCGCGGGGTCCAGATCGAGGAGGCGTCCGCAGTGCCTGGAGAGGTCCAGCACCAGCGCGGCGTTGCAGCACTGGCCGGCCAGGCTGGTCCCCGCGCCCCGGGTCAGGACCGGCGTCCCGTGCTCCCGGGCCGTGGCCACCGCCGCCAGGATGTCCTCCCGTCCCCGCGGGACGACCACGCCGACCGGGAGCTGCCGGTAGTTGGACGAGTCGGTGGCGTACAGGGCCCGGCTCCCCGCGTCGAACCGCACCTCGCCCTCGATGCGGCGGGCCAGGTCCCGCTCCAGGTCCGCGTGGGCGGCCGTCGACGACGTGCCGGTGCTCTGCGCCATGCTCCGAACATATCGCGCGAGCGCGCCGAGACCGAATCGGTAGGGGTTTTCCCCACGACTCGCCGCCGGAGTCTCCGGACGCGCGGGATCCACCCCCCGGCGACAGACCGCCGCTCCCCTTCCGGCTAACGTCCCACGCGTTCCGAAAGCTCGACTCCGGAGGACCAGCGTGCACGTCATAGATCGAGAGGGGCTCGACGCCCTGATCCGCCATCTGTCCGCGGAGGGCCGTACGGTGCTCGGCCCGACCGTGGCCGGCGGGGCCATCGCTCTCGGCGAGGTCGGGTCCGCGCGCGACCTCCCCGAGGGCTGGACCGACGAGCAGGAGGGCGGAGCCTACCGGCTGCGGCGGCGGGAGGACCGCGCCCTGTTCGGCTACGCGGTCGGGCCCCGCTCGTGGAAGGCGTGGCTCCACCCCGCCGAGCTGCGGCTGTGGCGCGCCCGACGGACGGACCGGGGGTTCGAGCTGGGGCCCGACGACGCTCCCGTCCCCCGCTACGCCTTCCTGGGCGTCCGCCCGTGCGAGCTCCACGCGATCCGGATCCAGGAGCGCGTGCTGGCCGGGGGCGTCCACGCCGACCCCGGCTACCGCGCCCGGCGCGAGGCGGCGTTCCTCGTGGCCGTGAACTGCGGGGAGCCCGGCGGGACGTGCTTCTGCGCCTCCATGGGAACCGGGCCGGCCGCCGACGACGGCTACGACCTCGTCCTCACCGAGATCCTGGATCCTCGAGACCCCGGGGGTCCGACCCGTTTCACCGTGCTGGCCGGGTCCGCCCGCGGCGAGGAGGCGCTCGGAGGCGTCCCGGCCCGGGAGGCCTCCCCCGGCGAGGCGCGGGCCGCGCGGTCCGTGGTCGAGGAGGCCGCGAGCCGCATGGGCCGCTCGCTCGACGCCGCGGGGCTCCCCGAGCTCCTGGCCGACCGCCTCGAGCACCCGCGCTGGGAGGAGACGGCGGAGCGCTGCCTGGCGTGCGGGAACTGCACGCTGGTGTGTCCCACCTGCTTCTGCACCAGCGTCGACGACACCACCGAGCTCACCGGGGACGCGGCCGAGCGCTGGCGCCGCTGGGACTCGTGCTTCGCCACCGACTTCTCCCACATCCACGGCGGGAGCGTCCGGGGCTCGCGTGCCTCGCGCTACCGCCAGTGGCTGACCCACAAGCTGGGCACCTGGCACGAGCAGTTCGGCACCTCCGGGTGCGTGGGCTGCGGCCGGTGCATCACCTGGTGTCCCGTCGGCATCGACCTCACCGAGGAGGTCGCGGCTCTGCGGAGGTCTCCGGGCCCCGCCGCCGGCCCCGACGGGGCCGCCCGCCCCCCCACCTCCGGAGGTGATCCATGAGAGGACTCGAGCAGCTTCTGGCCGAGCACCCCTTCTTCGAGGGGATGCGCGGCGGGGACCTGGAGCTCATCGCCGGCTGCGCGCGGAACGCTCGCTTCGAGGCCGGAGAGTACCTGTTCCGCGAGGGAGAGCCCGCCGACCACTTCTTCCTGCTGCGGAGCGGCCTCGTCTCCGTGGAGGTCCACGACCCGGCGCGGGGGAGGATCACCGTGCTGAGCGCCGGCGCGGGCGAAGTGCTGGGCTTCTCCTGGCTCATGCCGCCGTACCACTGGGTGTTCGACGCCCGGGCCATGGAGCTCACCCGGTCCGTGGTGTTCGACGGCGCGTGCCTCCGGGAGAAGTGCGAAGGGGATCCCCGCCTGGGCTACGACCTCCTCAAGCGGGTGACCGGGGTGATGATGCGCAGGCTGGAGGCGGCCAGCGTCCAGCTCCTGGACGTCTACGGCGGGGCGGCGGCCTCGTGAGCGCCCCGGCCGCAGGATCCGGCGTGAGCGAGTCGCCCGGCGCCGGCCCCGCCGTGGACGGCGCCCCCGGCCCGATGCGGACGCGCGTCTACGCCGTGCGGCGCACGCGCCGGGAGACCCCCGACGTCCTCACCCTGGAGCTGGAGCCGGGCGTGGACGGGGAGATCGAGGCCTCCGCCCCCGGGCAGTTCAACATGCTCTACGCCTTCGGCGTGGGGGAGGTGCCGATCTCGGTGAGCGGCGATCCCGGGGGCTCCGGCCGCCTGGTCCACACGATCCGCGCGGTCGGCGCGACGACGCGGGCCCTGTGCGACCTCCGCCGCGGGGACCCGGTGGGCGTGCGGGGCCCGTACGGGTCCTCGTGGCCCGTGACGGAGGCCGAGGGCCGCGACGTCCTGGTCGTGGCGGGCGGGATCGGGCTCGCGCCGCTCCGCTCGGCGTTCGCGCGGATCCTGGCGCGGCGCGACCGCTACGGCCGGGTGAGCCTCCTGTACGGCGCCCGCTCCCCCCGGGACGTGGTGTTCGAGGAGGACCTCCGGCGCTGGCGCTCGCGCTTCGACGTGGAGGTGGAGATCACGGTGGACCACGCTGTCGGGCCGTGGAGGGGGCACGTCGGCGTCGTGACCACCCTCCTGGACTACGCCCCGGTCGAGCCGGACGACTGCGTGGCCATGCTGTGCGGGCCGGAGATCATGATGCGGCACGTGGCGAGGGACCTCGGCCGGCGGGGCGTGGACGACGACCGGATCCACGTCTCCCTGGAGCGGGCCATGGAGTGCGGCGTGGGGCTGTGCGGCCACTGCCAGCTGGGCGGCGAGCTGGTCTGCCGCGACGGTCCCGTGTTCCGCTGGGACCGGGTGGAGCCGCTGCTCGGGGTCCCGGAGCTGTGAGATGAGCGCGCGCCGGCCCAGGCTCGCCGTGTGGAAGTTCGCCTCGTGCGACGGCTGCCAGCTCTCCCTCCTGGACTGCGAGGACGAGCTCCTGGCGGTGGCCGACCGGTTCCGCATCGCCCACTTCCCGGAGGCCACCAGCGCGGCGGTCCGGGGCCCGTACGACCTGTCGCTCGTCGAGGGCTCGATCACGACGGAGGGCGACGCGGAGAAGCTCAAGCGCATCCGGCGGGTCTCCCGCCGCCTCGTGACGATCGGGGCCTGCGCCACCGCGGGCGGGATCCAGGCCCTGCGCAACTTCGCCGAGGCCGGCGCCTTCGTGGACGCCGTCTACCCCCGCCCGGACCTCATCGAGGCCCTGGCCACCTCGACGGCCGTCTCCGAGCACGTCCCCGTGGACCTGGAGCTCACCGGGTGTCCCGTCTCGAAGTCCGAGCTGCTGGAGGTGATCGGCGCGTACCTGGCCGGCCGCGAGCCCGCCCTCCGCCGCGACGCGGTGTGCGAGGAGTGCAAGCGCCGCGGGACCGTGTGCGTGATGGTGGCCCGCGGGGTCCCGTGCCTGGGCCCGGTGACCCGCGCCGGGTGCGGCGCGCTGTGTCCCGCCTACGACCGGGGGTGCTACGGCTGCTTCGGCCCCAAGGAGACGCCCAACGTCCCCTCCCTGGCCCGCTGGTGGCGGGAGCGCCTGGGCGCCGCGCCCGAGGAGGTCCGCCGCGCCCTCTCGACCTACAACGTCAACGCCCCCGCCTTCCGGGAGGGCGCGGGCCTCGGGGAGGGATCCGGTGGCTGAGCGGACCGCGACGGAAGGGACCGGCAGGCGGACGATCCGCATCGACGCCCTGGCCCGCGTGGAGGGGCACGGCGCGGTCTACGTCCGCGTGGCGGGCGGCCGCGTCGTCGCCGCCGAGCTCCGGCTGTTCGAGCCGCCGCGCACCTTCGAGGCCCTCCTCCGCGGGCGGCACTTCACCGAGGCCCCCGACATCACCGCCCGGATCTGCGGCATCTGCCCCGTCGCCTACCAGATGAGCGCGTGCCGGGCGATGGAGGACGCGTGCGGGGTGGAGGTGGAGGAGCCCGTGCGCGAGCTCCGCCGGCTCCTGTACTGGGGGGAGTGGATCGAGAGCCACGCGCTTCACATCCACCTCCTGCACGCCCCCGACTTCCTGGGCTACGACGACGCGATGAGCATGGCCCGGGAGCACGGGGACGCGGTGCGGCGCGGGCTCGACCTCAAGAAGGTCGGGAACGAGATCATGACCGTCCTCGGGGGCCGCGAGATCCACCCGATCAACGTGCGGGTGGGCGGCTTCTACCGCGTGCCGACGCGCGCCGAGATCGCGCCGCTGCGCGAGCGGCTCCTGTGGGCTCGGGACGCGGCGCTCGAGACCGTGCGGTGGGTGGGGGGGCTCGAGGCGCCCGAGGCGGAGCTGGAGTGCGAGCTGGTCGCCCTCCGCCACCCGGACCGCTACCCGGCCTACGAGGGCCGCATCGCGTCCACGGCGGGTCTCGACATCGCGCCCTCGGCCTTCGAGGCGCACATTCTCGAGGAGCAGGCCCCCTACACCCACGCCCTCCAGGCCCGGATCGCCGGGCGCGGAGCCTACCTCACGGGTCCGCTGGCCCGCTACGCGCTGAACGCCGAGCACCTCTCGCCCGCCGCCCGCGAGGCGGCCCGGGAGGCGGGGCTGGGAGATGTCTGCCGGAACCCGCACCGGAGCATCGTGGTGCGCGCCGTCGAGGTCGCCCACGCGTGCGAGGAGGCGCTCCGGATCGTCGAGGCGTACGTGCCCCCCGAACGGCCGGCCGTGGAGGTCGAGCCCCGCGAGGCCACGGGCCACGGCTGCACGGAGGCGCCGCGGGGCATCCTGTACCACCGCTACGACCTGGCGGAGGACGGGACGATCCGCGAGGCGCGCATCGTGCCTCCCACCTCGCAGAACCAGCGAGCCATCGAGGAGGACCTCCGGGCCGCCGTCGAGCGCTCGCTGGACCTCCCGCGCGCCGAGCTCGAGCACGTGTGCGAGAGGGTGGTCCGGGCCCACGACCCGTGCATCTCGTGCGCGACGCACTTCCTCACGCTGGAGGTCGAGGACACGTGAACCGGCCGACGAACGGTGGCGGACGGAACGGCGGCGAGCTTCGCGCGGTCGTGGCGGGGCTCGGTGCGGAGGACCGCGGGGACGACGCGGCCGGCCTCGAGGTGGCCCGCCTCCTCTCCTGGTTCGCGCCGGACGGCGTACGCGTGTACGCGCTGCCGGGAGGACGGACGGCCGACCTGCTGGAGGTGTGGGAGGGGGCTCCGCTGGCGGTGGTCGTCGACGCGGCCGTGTCGGGGGCGCCCCCGGGCACGGTCCACCGGCTGGACGGCCTGGCGGGATCCCTTTTGCCGCCACCCGACCGGAGCTCCACCCACGGGCTGACCGTGGCGGACGTGATCGAGCTGGGACGGGCCCTGGGCCGGCTCCCCGAGCGGCTCCTCGTCTTCGGCATCGAGGCGGGCCAGGTGGACCCGGGGCGCGGCCTCACCCCGCCCGTGCGGGCCGGCGTGCAGCGGGCGGTGCGCGACGTCCTGCAGTCCTGGGCCGTGCCCGAGGGCCCTTCCACCGACCCGCGCGAGAAGCGGCTCGCCGTCCCTACCGAGGATCACCCTCTCGACTACATCGACTTCGAGGGCGTCATCCCCGAGGGCGAGCACGGGGCGGGGACCGTGATCGTGTGGGACCGCGGCACCCACCGGAACCTCACCGAGGACGAGGAGGGCGACGCCCGCCGGAACCCGGTCTCCACCGAGCCCGAGTCCGTGACGACGGGCCGGACGCTGGAGGAGGTGGCCGAGGAGGAGGACGCGCGATCGCCCCCCGAGGACGCCGAGGACGTGGCGTGGGAGCGGCCGGACTGACCGGACTCGAGCACGCCGTCGTCCTCGGAACGGAGCGTCACGCCCTGGCCGGACCCGTGCGCCCGGATGGACCTACGGGCTCACGGGGGACCGGTCCAGGAGGTGGACGGTGCTGGCCTGGGGCCCCTTCAGCCCCTGCTCGACCGCGAAGCGGACCCGGCTCCCCACCTCCACGCGGTCGAACGCGTCGTCCAGCACGCTGTTCTCGTGGAAGTAGACCTCGTCGCCCTCGGGCGTCTCGATGAAGCCGTAGCCCTCGTACGGAAAGAGCTTGACGACCCGGCCGTGCGGCATCTCCTCGTGGGTCTTTACGTCACCCCGGAGCTTCCGGACGTAGTCCTCGAGCTGGCGGACCATCGCGTCGAAGGCCTCCGTGATCGCCACGGGGAGCTCTTCCCACCTCTCGTGGGCGGGGGGCTCCCGGCTGACCACGAGCTCGGTACCCGGCACGCGCACCTCGATCCGGACATGGTAGAGGTTCCCCTCCTCGTGCCTGGGGCTGGGCATCTCGACCATGACGTGGCAGCTCGTGATCCGATCGAAGAAGCGCTCGAGCCGGCCGATCTCCTCGTCGATCCGGGCCCTGAGGTCCGGCGTGGGCTCCACGTTCCGGTAGCTGATCTCGGGAGGTGTCTGCATGGCTCTCCTCCTCCTGAACTCGGGAGCGTCACCGCCGGGCGGCCCGGGGCACTCCGACCGGCATCAGGCCGAGCGGCTCGAGGCGACCGATCCTCTCCAATGTGCGTGGATCGCGCCCTGGCCGGCTATCGGGTAATCCCCGTCCCGGTCTGTCGGGAATCCTCTCGACTCCGCCGAGCGCCCGGTGCTCGCCCCCCGAAGCCGTTACACTCCCACCGCGAAGCCACGCCGCCGCACCCCGACCCGGAGAGGAGATCCGATGAGCGACGAGACGCCCACAGCCCGACCGACCGGCAACCTCCGTCCCGTGAGCCTCGAGCTGGGAGCCGCCCCGTTCGCCGAAGGGTCGTGCCTCATCGAGGCCGGCCGCACCCGCGTCCTGTGCGCCGCCACCGTCGAGGAGGGCGTCCCGACGTGGCGCGAGGGCCGCGGCGGCTGGGTCACCGGGGAGTACGCCATGCTCCCCCGCTCCACGAACGAGAGGACGCCCCGGGAGCGGAGGGGCGCCGGGGGACGGACGAAGGAGATCCAGCGCCTCATCGGCCGCTCGCTCCGGGCTGCGGTCGACCTGGACGCCCTCGGCGAGCACACCGTGATCGTGGACTGCGACGTCCTCGTGGCGGACGGCGGGACGCGGACGGCCTCCATCACCGGCGGCTGCCTGGCCCTGTGGCAGGCGCTCGAGGGGCTGGTCGCGTCGGGAGCGGTGGACGAGAACCCGCTCACGACCCGCGTGGCCGCGGTGAGCGTCGGGATCGTGGACGGCGAGCCGCGTCTGGACCTGGACTACGAGCTGGACGTGGCGGCGGGCGTGGACATGAACGTGGTCGCGCTCGAGGACGGCAGGCTGGTGGAGGTCCAGGGCACGGCCGAGGGGCATCCGTTCGGACGCGAGGCGCTGGACGCGCTCCTGGACCTGGCCCTGGGCGGCATCCGGGAGCTGCTGGAGCGGCAGCGCGAGGTCATGGAACGGGCGTAGGCGGGGGCCGGGAGAGTCGGGAGCACGGGCCCGGGCCGGGGAATGCCCCCCGGCCCGGCCGCGTGCTCGGGCTCATCTGGCGATGATGAGGGCGTGGACCATCTGGTTGGGATGCACCTGGCAGTGGTACACGTAGCGTCCCGCCTGGCTGACGGTATAGACCGTGGAGATCTCGTTGTAGCTCAGAAGTCCGGTGCCGATCGTGCTGGCACCGGCCGGCACCGAGTCGCTCGTGGCCGTGTGCTGAATCCCCTGGTCCAGGTTCACCCACTGGACCGTCGAGCCCACGTCGACCGTGATCGAGTCCGTCCCGTTCGACGTGTGGTAGGCGATGCTCTGCATGTCGATCACGACGTCCGCGGAGGGGCTCGGGGCGGTGCCACCACCTCCACCACCTCCACCACCACTTCCGGTCACCGAGCTCGACCCCCCGCACGCGGCGAGGGCGAGGGCGGCCGCCGCGACCAGGGCCGTTCGGAATCCAGGCGAGCCTCTCGCTGTCGACGCTCGTTTCATGTGTCAGCCTCCTGTTCGTGTGACCAGAATGATCCCCTTCATGAAGGGGTGTGGAGTGCAGTGGTACGCGTAGCGTCCCGGCTCCTCGAACTTCCTCTGGTAGCTCGAACCCGGGTCGATGAGCGGTGAGGCCCAGATGTCTGCGCTCGAGGTGGTCGAATGGGCCAGAGGGTCGTGGTTCACCCAGCGGACGGTCGTGCCCGGCCGGATCCGGAGCGTGTCCGGATGGAAGGCCAGGCTCTTGATCTCGATCTCGACCACCGTTCCCGGCCCGCCGACCGCGTGGCCGGACGCCGTCGGCGCGGCGCCCGTCGCCGCCGCCCCGCCACCCCCCGACCCCTCATCCGATCCTCCCCCTTCCGGATGGACGAGCTGGCCCCAGCGGGCGAAGCCGCTGAACGGCACCGTGAACTCGAAGCCCCAGTATACGGTGCCCGGGACACCCACCGAGGTCCCCTCCAGCGTCCCGCTCGAGACGTTGGTGGCCATGATCGAGAGGGTGTGCGGCGTGTACGGAATGGCGACCTCGAGGCCGGCGCTCCAGGCGGCCGGGCCGTCCATCCCGGCCACGAGGTCGGCCGCGTCGCCCGCGAGGGTGACGAAGCGGTTCAGCTCGAGTCCGAGTCCACCGGCCAGCGCCAGAGAGGCGCGCCGGTCGGCGCCGGTGTGGTCGAAGCCGTCCGAGAAGCCGCGTACGGCGCCGAGGACGCGCAAAGGACCGAACCGGGTCTGTCCCGTGATCTCGCCGTCCGCGCTGCTCGTCCCCCCGTTCCAGGCCGCCGTCAGGGCCACCGACGGCCCCGGCCCCGCATGCCGCCCCCCGGGAGACCAGGTGGCGTACGGCTGCCACTCGTTCGAGCCGCCGGCCAGCAACGACCGGGTGCTGTATCGGAAACCGGCCATGAGACCGGGAGCGAGGCCGAAGTCCAGCTGGAACGTCGGATAGTTGACGATCTTGCCGTCGCCGAAGATGTCCGTGATGTCCGCGTTGGGGCCGACGACCTGGAAGCGGTGCGAGAAGTCGAAGAACAGATGCCCGGGAGAAGCCGTCCACGTACCCGCCAGGTTCGGCGTCCGGCCGGTCACGGGCTGGGCCTTCACGCCCACCGGAGCCGCGAGGACGATGCTCGCGAGGGCGACCCTCGACATCCACGAACAGGTCGAACGCATGCCTCTCACTCCGTGTCTCACGGGACCCTCTCCTCGCGGACCGGCATCGCCGACCGCAGGACCACCGTCCGCGGCAGTCCGGGCGGCGGCCGTGCCCCGACCGCTCACAGGACCACGAACGAAGGCGGAGCCCCGGGGGTTCCCGTGACACGGCGCCGCCGGATCCGCCGGGGGGGCGCTTGACGTTGCAGGAGGGGAACCGGAGTATCCGGCACGTCGTTTAGGCCCGTGTCACGCACACGGTGGGGACAGGGCCCGCCGACGGGTCCGGAGGCGCGAAACCGGGACGAGGCCGATGGATCGTCGCAGCTGCACACAGATCCGCCAGCGACTCGATTCCTATGTGGACGGCGAGCTGGTGGAGGCGGAGGCGCGAGCCGTCGAGGAGCACCTGGCGGCCTGCGGGCTCTGCGCGGAGCGTCTCGCGTTCGAGCGAGCGTTGCTCGACGGCCTCAAGCAGAGGATCCGGGAAGCGTACGTCCCCCCCGGCCTTCGATCCAGGATCCGGGACGCCCTGGAGCGGGGCCGCGCGGAGCGGAGCGAAGCTACGGAGAGCCGTTTCGAAGGCTGAGGCTCCGGCCGCCCGACCCCCGGTCACGGGGCCCCGAGCCGTCCGTGCCCGTACCGGTCTCACCACCCCCGTCCCCGGACCCGACGAGCCCGTGCTCCTCCGCGATCCGCCATAACGCCACCTGCAGGCGCTGCCGGCCCCGGTGCAGCCGCGAGCGCACGGTGCCGAGCGGACACGCCAGCGCGTCCGCGATCTCCTGATAGGAGAGGTCCTCCACGAAATACAGCACGGCCGCGGCACGGAACTCGTCCGGGAGCGCGTCGAGCGCGGCCTCGATGTGGCTCCCGTCGAGGCGCCGCAGGAAGGCTTCGGCCGGGTTGACCGGTCTCCCCGTCGTCCGGGACGCGACGAGCCGGTGGTACAGGTGGTGGTCGGCCTCGCCGTCGATGGGGACCGTGTCCGGGGCGCGGCGGCTCCGCCGATACGAGTCGTAGAAGGCGTGGGTCAGGATCCTCAGGAACCAGGCCTTGAAGTTGGTGCCCGGCTCGAAGCCGTCGAACCCGTTCCAGGCCTTCAAAGACGCCTCCTGGACCAGGTCTTCCGCGTCGTCGGCGTCCCGCGTCAGGTGCCGCGCCGCGGCGTAGGCGGGCGGCAGCACGGGATCGAGGAGCCTCACGAAGCGGTCGCGCGGATCGGCTGCGTCTCCGATGGCTTCGGAGCCGGTGGTCGGATCCGGGCCTTCTTCGCTCATCCGGGCCGTCCATTGCCGGTGGAAAACTCGACCTCGGAGCGTGTCGCTGGCGAGGCGCGCGGGTTATCGTAGACGACCGGTCGTCTCGCCCTCCGTCGAGAAGCGAAGGCGGGCGGCACGGTCAGGGCTGAAAGTAGTCGTCCAGCAAGCGACGCTGACAGCGGCGCACGGGTTCGAGCGTTCGCTCGATCTTCATGCGAATGACCCCGCCCTCCCAGGTCTCGACCAGGAGGTTCGCCATCTCCTCCGCCTCGATGTCGCGGCGCACGAGACCTTGCTCCTGCGCATCACTCAGGGCGTCGCGGATCCCGCCGCACAGGGCCCGGATCGAACCGGCGAGGGCCTCGCGGCACGCCGCGCTGCCTTCGAGCTCCCCGCCCAGGTTGCCCAGGAGGCAGCCCCCGACGTACCCCGACTCCTCGAACTGCTCCATCATGGCGCCGAAGAAGCCCCGCAGGCCGCTCAGCGGATCCGGCGCGCTCGCCAGCTCGCGCGCCAGGAGGTCGCCGACGCCCTCGGCGAAGTGCAGGATGGTCGCCGCCCCGAACTCCTCCTTGCTGCCGAAATAGTTGTAGAAGGAGCCCTTGGGGATCCCGGCGCGATCGAGCACGTGCTGGAGGCCGGTGCCGTGGAAGCCGAATTCCCGGAAGGCGGCCACACCCTCGTCGAGAAGGCGCTCCCGGGTTCGCTCCTTGTGGCTCGTTCGAATCATGGAGAGATGATACGACCGGTCGTCTCGACGGGTCAAGAGCATGCTCCCTCCCCCGCCCGTCGAGACGAGCCGCGTGTCCCCGACCGGGGCTCGACAAGCCGGCTACAGCGTCCGCAGGTAAGCCGCCAGGTCGCTCTTCTCCTGCGGGGAGAGACCCAGGTCGAAGAAGGCGTCGTAGCGATCCACCACGTCCTCGAGGGTGGCCGCGCTCCCGTCGTGGAAGTAGGGCGCATGGTGGATGAGGCCCCGCAGCGGGGTGGACCGATACGCGCCCGTGGCGCTGCGCTCTGCCCAGGTCGGCTCGGTCGGCACCTCGCTCGGATCGTGCAGGACGGGGGCGTCGGTCAGGTGCGGACCCGCGTGGCACCGGGCGCATCCCGCCTTGCCCTCGAAGAGCATCCGGCCCCTCCGGGACGCATCGCCCGCCGCGGTCCCCTCCGGCGCGCCCAGGCTGAGCTGGTACTCGCGCAGCGCCGCCAGGGCCGGCTGGACCAGGTTCGGACCTCCGGGCGAGACGTGGATTCCGAGGCGAGCGTCGGAGAAGCTCCCCTGCCCGTGCATCTGCGTCACGGCGACGTAGGCGTTCCAGTAGGAGATCGGGCCCTCGCCCGTGTAGGTCTCCAGCGCCACGCCGTGCAGCCCGTAAGCGGGCGGAATCACGACGGGCCCATCCATGCGGCCATCCACGTTGACACGCGCGTCGTAGAAGCCGGGTCCCCAGGACTGCAGGTACTGCTTGAGGGCGCCATCCGGAATCTCCGGGGAGGAGGCGACGATCGCCCCCACGTTCAGATCGTGGTTGGGCCACCCGTCCAGCCTGTGCCCCACGCCGGGCGCCGCGGCGTCGTCCACGGTAGAGTGGCACAGGGCGCAGGTGATTCCGATTCGCTGGATGTGGCCGTCTTCCACGCGGGCGGTCACGCCCACCACCGCGTTCAGGCGCAGGAGGGCCAGCGTGGTCGCGGGATCGTTCAGGTCCGCGCTCTCCAGCGTGCCGGGCGGGAGCGCGTCCACGTCCACCTTGAGCCCGAGTCCCAGCGCCTGGACGGGCGTCAGCGTCTCCACCACGCGGTTCAGGTGGAGTGTGTCCGTCCAGAAGCGCGGGTCGCCGAAGTCGTCGAAGCGGAAGATCGTCTTCCCCTTCGCTGCCAGCGCCGGGTCGACCGGCGTCTTCATGGTGCCGGACCCTTGGTTCGCTTCCACGCCCGTGATCGCCGGCGCCTCCGCCCTGGACGCGCCCTCGCAGCCGTAGATCCCCACGACGACCGCTCCGACCGCCAGGAGCGTCGTCCACGTTCTCGCCGCCGTCGACCTTTCCATGTGCCTCCTCCTTTGCCGTCCCGCCGCTCAGTGCAGGGGAGCCAGCTTCACGTCCTTCATGCCGAGCGCCTGCGCCACGTCGAACAGCGCCTGGTTCGTCACCTTGTGCAGGTTCGTGTCGAACGCCGCGCTCCTGGCCGCGTTGGCGTCCTCCATCACCTGGCCGTGGATCCCGTGGGAGAGGAGGACGTCGAAGAGCCGGCCCGACCAGAACGTACCGTCCGGTCCGGTGCCCGCCTCGACCAGCGCCCGGGCCAGCGCCGCGCCCGTGAGATCGTCGGGCGCCTCGGGCAGCGCGACGCCGGCTTCCGTGGCGCGCTTGAGCCCGTCGGCCACCGCCAGGTCCAGGCCGTCCAGCCAGTCCTTCACCGCCTGCTGGCCGTACTGCTTGGTGAGCTTGGCCACCTCGGCGTCCACGGTCTCCTTGCCCAGCATGGAGACGAGCGCCGTCTGGATCTGGAAGGACTCCGCGCCCCCGCCCGCCTTCACGAGAGCCGCCGTGGTCCCCAGCGACGGCGCCCCGGTGAAGGCCTCGCCGCCGTATATGTTGTTGACCTTGCCGGACGTCTGGCTCGCCTGGGCCGTGGCCCCGCTCGTGGCCAGCGCCAGGGCGGTCACCGCCGCGCCGCAGGTCGCCGCCGCTCTCCAGCTACGCTTCAGGATCGTCGTCATGTCGCGCCTCCTCCTCTCATGGGTGATGTGTCTCTCGGTCCGGCTCGCATCATCGTGGAGCGCTCCCCGCTAGGACCCGGCGGACAGGTCTGCCAGGTACGCCGAGACGTCGCCCCCGGGGTACAGCGGATCCAGCACTCGTCGCACCGGCTCGGTCAGCAGGCTCAGCAGCTCCTTGCCGCCCGCGTCCGCCAGCGTGGCCAGCGTGAGGCTGCGTGCGATGTACGACGAGATCAGTCCGCGCAGGAGAGGCTCCTCGGTGAGGACGCCCCGGGGCGTATCCGGTCCCAAGGCTCCGACCAGCGCCGTGCGGCCGTCCGCCACGATCAGGAGCCAGCGCCCATCGCGGTCGGCGCTCAGATCATAGCGATGGATGTCGCCCTGGCAGCCGCCGCACTCGGTCGGACACCGCTCCATGCACAGCGTGAGGATCCCGACCCCCCGCTCGCTCGCAGCCCGGAGGGATTCGGCCAGCATCCCCGCCTCGGCCGGCTGAATGCCGACCTCCAGGCGCCTCCGGGCCCCGTCGATGACTTCGCGAGCCCGGGACAGGACCTCGTCGCCCTCGAGGTTGAGGACCGCGGGGGGCTCCTCGCGCGGCCGGAGCCGCGAAAGCGCCCGCCGGGCCCGACCCAGGGTCCGGCGCTGGAGGTCGCCCACCTTCCGGACGAGCGCCGCGGGCGTCACGGCGCGGTAGCGCGTACCCTCGGGCGTATCGACGCGGTGGGCCGCGCCCCGCTCCACGAGCTTCGCGGCCACTCCGTACACGTTGGCGCGCGGGATCCCGGAGGCACGGGCCAGCTCGTAACCGTTCATCGAGCCGCCCTCCACGAGAGCAGTGTACGCTCGCGCCTCGTACTCGCTGAATCCGAGGTCCACGAGCACGGTCTGCGTCTCATCCATGATCCGTCCCACCCTTCCGCCGCCGTGGTGGCGCGTAGTTGCTCCGACAACTACTATACTGAGGATGAACGGCGGAACGCAAGGGGCGTCCGGGCGGTTCGAAAACGCGGGATCGAGAGCGCACCGGCCGGCCGGTGCTCTCCGCCGGAACCCGCGGCACGGCAGATGCCCACGAGAGCTCGAGGTGGGGCCACCGGGCACGACCCGTCGGTGGTCCGGGCGACCTCAACGGAGAACACGCGATGAAACCGCTCCAGATCTTCCCGATACCGGCGGCGCTCCTGGCCATGGCGATGGCCGGGATGGCCGCGCCCGGAGCGAGCACCTCGGGACCTCCGCGCCGGCTGCCGCCGCATCCCGCGCCCCTCCCTCCGCGGCGCACCTCCGGCGGCACAGACACGACCTCGTGGCGCGTCCTACCCTCCAGCACCTTCGAGGTGAGGACGAAGGCGAGCGGTTTCCTGGCGGCGCTCTCGCACGAGCACCGGGTGGCGGCCACGGCCTTCCGCGCCTCGCTCGCCTACGTTCCCGGCGACCCCTCGTCGGACCGCATCGACGTGACCGTTCCGGTGGACAGCCTGGAGGTGCGGACGGCCGACGCCAGTCCGGCCCAGCTCCGCGCCATTCGGAAGCACATGATGGAGGACGTGCTCCGCCCGGACCGTCACCCCGAGATGCGCTTCGTGTCGAAGAGCGTGACGCCGACCGGCGACGGCGTGCGGGTGGAGGGTGAGTTGACCCTGGCGGATTCCACGCGCACCGTCCGGGTGGAGGCGGATCTGGAGGTCCACGGAGACACGCTGGAGGCGGCGGGGACCCTCCCGCTCAGGCAGACGGACTACGGGATCGAGCCCTACTCTTTCGGCTTCGGCGCCATCAAGGTCGCGGATCGCCTGGACCTGCGGTTCGACGTCCGGGCCGTCCGGACGGAGGCGGGGTCCGGCGGAAAGTGACGTTCCCCGGCGCCGGGGCGACCACGCACGACCGACCCGCGGGCGGGGAGCGACGGGCGCCCTCGGAGGGCGCTCGTCTCGCGTGACATCTTTCAGGTGGCGGGAGCGGCGGGCGACCCGCGACCATCGACTTCGGTCCGGAGGACATCGATGCACACGTACGACTATCTGATCGTGGGCGGCGGCATGGCCGCCGACGCCGCCGTCGGCGGCATCCGAGAGGTCGACCCCGAAGGCTCGGTCGGCCTCGTGGGCGGCGAGGAGGTGCCGCCCTACGACAGGCCGCCGCTCAGCAAGGGCCTGTGGAAGGGGGGCGAGGAGGCCGACATCTGGCGCTCGGCGGCCGCGGAGGGGGCCGAGCTCCACCTGGGCCGGCGCGTGGTGGCGATCGACCGCCAGGCCCGCACGGTGCAGGACGACGCCGGCGAGACGTACGGTTACGGCCGCCTGCTCCTGGCCACGGGCGGCCGGCCGCGCCTTCTGCCGGGAGCGCCCGAGGGCGTCATCCACTACCGCACGGTCCGCGATTACGAGCGCCTGCGCGACCTGGCCGGGGAGGGCCGTCGTTTCGTCGTGATCGGGGGCGGCTTCATCGGGAGCGAGATCGCCGCCGCGCTCACGATGGCCGACGCGGCCGTCACGGTCGTCTTCCCCGAGAGCGACCTGTGCGCCCGCCTGTTCCCGCCGGGCCTGGCCCGCTTCGTCTCCGATCACTTCCGCGAGCGGGGAGTGGGCGTCCGCGACGGCGCGTCCGTGACCGGCATCACCCGGGACGGAGACGGATACGAGGTCGCGCTGGACTCGGGCGACGCGCTCCGCGCCGACGGCGTCGTGGTCGGGATCGGGATCGTCCCCGAGACCGAGCTGGCGAGCGAGGCCGGGCTCGAGACGGGCGACGGGATCGTCGTGGACGCGCACCTCCGCACCTCCGACCCCGAGATCTTCGCGGCCGGGGACGTCGCCGCCTTCCCCCACCCCGCCCTCCGGCGGCGCATGCGGATCGAGCACGAGGACGCCGCCAACACGATGGGGCGGCAGGCGGGCCGCAACATGGCGGGGGCCGACGAGCCCTACGAGCACGTCCCGCTGTTCTACTCCGACCTCTTCGACCTGGGCTACGAGGCGGTCGGGCGCGCCGACGCCCGGCTCGACATCGTCGAGGACTGGACGGATGAGTTCGGCCAGGGGGTGCTCTACTACCTGGACGAGGGCCGGGTGGAGGGCGTGCTCCTGTGGAACACCTGGGGACAGGCCGACGCGGCCCGCGGCCTGCTTCGCGACCGCTCGAAGGTCCTGCCGGGCGACCTGGCGGGGCGCTTGCCCGAGTAGGACCTCCGGGCGGGCCGCCGGAGGCGGCTCGTGACGGATCGCTCGTAGCGTCGTCTGTGAGTCGACGGGCGGGGACACGGGATGCGCTTTCGTCCGGTTCGGCGACGATTCCGACGCGAAGCACGGAGGCGGCGATGCGAAAGACGCGACGGTCGACGGCGGCGATGGCTTTCCTCGGAGCGGGAGCGCTCGTGGCGGTGGCCGGGTGCGGCAGCTCCACGGGTCCGGCGGGCACCTCGAGCGTGTCCCTCTCCGTGGCGACGTCGGGGGCGGCCGCCGCGACATCGGGCTCGACGAGCCCGGCCATGGACGTCACCCAGTCGGCGGGGGACAACACCCTCGTCCTGCAGGGCGTCTCCCTGGTGCTGGACAAGCTGGAGCTCCAGTCGACCGACGGGGCCTGCGCGGCCGAGGCCGAGTCGGAGTCCGGGAGCGAGGCGGACGGTGAGGAGTCCGGCGCCGAGCACGAGCAGGACATGGGGGACGGCTGCGCCGAGGTGGAGACGGGCCCGCTCCTGGTCCAGCTTCCGCTGGACGACGCGGTGACGCACATGGCCCGGGTCGACCTTCCCACCGGCACCTATAGGAAGCTCGAGATGGAAATCCATCCGCCGCGGGCCGGGGACTCGGGGGACGCGGACTTCCTGGCCGCCCACCCGGACCTGGAGGGCGTCAGCGTGCGGGTCACGGGGACGTGGAACGGGGAGCCCTTCACCTTCGAGCGCGGGATCGAGGCCGAGCAGGAGATCGCACTGGACCCGGCGCTCGAGGTCACCGACGCGACCACGCCGGGCAACGTGACGCTGACGTTCGACGTGCGCTCGTGGTTCACGGCGTCCGACGGCAGCCTCATCGATCCGTCGACCGCCGGCGAGGGCGGCGCCAACGCCGAGCTGGTGGCCGAGAACATCCGCGCCTCGCTGCGGGGCTTCGAGGACGCCGACCACGACGGACACGAGGACTCCGGGGACGGATCCGGCGGCACCGGAGGCTGAGGCGCCCGAGCCGGGCCGGCGAGGGGCGAGGAGCGCCCCGAGTCACCCGCACGATCCACCTCCCGCTGGCCCGACCGCCCGGGGCACCGGCGACCGCGACGTGGCCTAGCGCCGCGCCGAGGCCCCGCGCGAGCTCGACCGCGTCGCCGACCCCCGGAAATGCGCCGAGAACAGGTGCGCGTCGGCGAAGAGCGCGTGGTTGCGGAGGGCCCGATGGACCGGGTTCACCGCCGACGCGGTCAGCACGACGTCTCCGGTCGCGGCCACCCTCCCCTTCCCCACGGGCTGGCAGCCCAGGACGATAGCCCCGGGGCTTCCCTCCCCGTGGACGTGCATGAACATGACGCGCGGGGACTCGAACAGGGGGTGATTGTGGCGCGCGGTCTGGGCGCCCCCCCTCCCGCTCGAGCCTGGCCATCAAGGGACCGACGTCGTCCATGGTGAGCACGAGTTCGCCCATGGCGACCACGCCCCCGCCGGGTCGGGTCTCGTGACTCCAACGTCCTTCCCCGGGGTCGGGATCCTCAGCCGGCCACCGCCGGCCCGAGGTGGACTTCCCCACCTCCCGGCCCTGTGTGTCTCGAGATCGAGGCGCACAGCTCCCACGTCGGCGAGTTGCAGTCGTCCGAGATTTCCAGAATTGAGCGTCGATTGAGTCTCCGCTGAGCCAGAATTGAAGGCCGACTCCGAAGTTGGCGGGTGCGGCCCGGGGCGTAGGTCTCGAGCCGTCGTCGGATGGCCCGCCCGGCCTCGCCCGGGACGGGCTCGAGCGCTCCGTACGCAGAGCTTTCGAAGGCGGCGTCATGTTGACGCCGCGCCTGTTCACTCCGAAAGGAGACTCACATGCAATACGCCAACGAGAATCCGTGCCCGGGCTCCCGGCTCGGGCGGCTCCTCGTTCCCGTCGTGCTCGGCCTGCTGCTGACGATACCGGCCTGCCAGCAGCAGCCCACGGGCGCAGCTCCGCTGACGCCGAAGGCCTCCGGTACCAAGCGGCCATCCGACGTGCCGGTTCCCCTCTTCGAGGTGAACGTGTGGGGAGAGGGGGAGCTGTGGCAGATGCTGGACGCCCACGAGCCCTCGAACGCCGACGAAGCCTCGGCCGCCCCTTTCTACGTCATCGCGCCCGTGGACGCTAGCGATCCGCAGTCGACGCTCTTCTTCGGCGCCCACGACCACGTGGTGCCCGTGCCGCCCGCCAACCATGGCACCTATTCGGACGTCTGGCACCTGGTGTTCGTGGTGCCGGCCAGTGGCACGACGACGGGCTCGGACATCGGTGATGAGGCCGACGTGCTCGTGAGGTCGACTCTAGTCGGCGACCTGGCCTACGCCGCCGACCTGGACGGTAACGGAACCGTCGAGTCCGACGAGGTCCTGACCAGCGACGACCGGGTGGATGCGGCGGAGGAGCGGGGCCTGGTGACGATCACCGACGCTTTCTTCCCCGACTTCGTCTTCATCTGTCCCGTCCGGCCCCTGTAGACGAGGGTGAGCCAGCCCGGCGTCGGAGCGGGCGTGCCGTGCCGACGTTGCGGGGGTCGCCCCGCACTTGCTCGAGCGCTCCGTACGCGCTCGACGACGCCGGGCTCGGCCTCTCACCGAAGGAGGAGAAGGTGCGGTACACCACCACGCGCGCTGGATTCCGCGGAGCGGCCGTCGCGGCGGGGCAAACCCCGGGTCGTATTCGACGAGTGCCCGCTCGTGGGTGAGGCTCACCGCCACCCGGTTCACGCCGTGCCCACGCGCCCCCGCAGGCGATAGCGCTGCGGCTGCCCTCGAGAACGCACGGGCGAAGGCCATCCCCGCCTCCACCGGGGTGGCACTGGTGAGGGACCGCTTCCGCATCAGGAGCTCTTTCGTCAGCACCGGTTCGACGAAGACCGGCTTGCCGCCGCAGTAGCCCACGCGCATGTCGCCCATGAACGCTTCCCCTTCGCTCGTCGTCTTCGACGTGGTCGGAACCCTGGAGTTCTGGTTCACCCGGCTCCTCCACGCGGCGTTCGCCTCGACGCTCGCCGCCGCCGGCCTGCGCCTGGTCGCGCTCACGAACGGCGAGGCCGGACTCGTCCAGGGCCATGGCCGCGTACCCGAAGGTGCGGGCGGGGTCCGAGTTGCACAGGTCGTTGAAGTCCGAAAGCGGGGAGAGGCGGACGCCCACGCGCTCCGGGCCGATCTCCCCCGCCAGCGCTTCATCGCCCATCGTACCGGCCAGCACCACGACGGAGAATTTGGCCACCGTTCATCTCATCCGACGAGCATTTCGCGAAGGAACACGGTCCGTTGATCTGTCGTCGTGGAGGGAACAGCGGCACCTGGACGGCAGTCCCGGGGGTCGAGCGGCCGCGGCGGGAACGGGAGGCGAGGAGATCGGGGGGCTTGACATTATGTGTTATCACACGTATAATACGGCCATGAGCGGACGGCTTCAGGACGAGATCAAGCAGACGCGCCCTTTCGGGAGCCTCGAACAGGAGGCGTACCTCAGCCTGGGACGGACCTGGGCGGTGCTGGAGCACGACACGGCGGAAGCGCTGAGGCCCCACGGCATCACGCCGACCCAGTACAACGTGCTGCGCATCCTGCGGGGAGCCGGGAGCAAAGGCCTGTGCCGAAGCGAGGTGATGGAGCGCATGATCGCCCGGGTGCCCGATGCTACGCGTCTTCTGGACCGTCTCGAGGCCGCGGGACTCATTGCCCGGGAGCGCAGCAGCGAGGACCGCAGGTTCGTCACCACCCGCATCACCGAGGAGGGTAGGCGGCTCCTGGGGGAGCTGGACGAGCCCATCCTGGAGCTTCACGACCGCCAGTTCACAGGTCTCGACCAGAAGGCCCTGCGCGGCCTCGTCGAACGACTGCAGCGTGTGCGGCAATCGAAGTGAGTCTCTTCTTGAATGTAATATGTGTTATAACAGTCAGTGCGCTAACATGCAGTGAGCGGGAACTCCGAGAGGGAGCACGAACCCCCTGCCCGAGTGGGAGCGATACCATGAACAGCACGACACAGAATCGAGACCGGCCCGAACTGCCAACGGCGGCACGCCTGAACACCGCCCTGGCGGTACTCAGGGCTGTCGTGGGCATCATCTTCGTCGCGCACGGTGCCCAGAAGCTCTTCGTCTTCGGCTTTGGAGGCGTAATCGGGGCTTTCCACAGCATGGGCATTCCACTCGCCGGCATCGTCGGCCCCGCTGTCGCCCTACTGGAGTTCTTCGGCGGGCTCGCGTTGATCGCCGGGCTGCTCACGCGCCCCGCGGCGTCGGCCCTCGCAGCAGACATGCTCGGCGCCCTGGCGCTGGTGCACCTGCCAGCGGGCTTCTTCCTGCCCCACGGAGGAGAATTCGCGCTCACGCTCTTCGGAGCCGCCTCGGTGCTGGCGCTGACCGGCCCCGGGACCATCTCCCTCGACGCCCTCGTCGCGCGTCGCAATGCATCCGCTTGATCGTGGGCCAACACGCAACCCGAGCATACAGCAGAGGACACCATGAACATCCTGATCATCGGCACCGGCAACATGGCTCGTGGCATCTCGACCCGGCTCCTGGCCGGCGGGCACCACGTGAAGCTCTACAACCCGGACCACGCAGACGCGGAGCAGCTCGCGGACGAGCTGAGGGGCACGTATCCAGATTCAGGGAAAGTGAGCGTCGCGGCGGAGCTTCCAGGGGTGATCTCGGCCAGCGAGGTGGTGATCCTCGCGAGCTGGTATGCCGTAAACCTGGAGACCGCTCGTGACCAGGCGGACGCGCTCGACGGCAAAGTCGTGGTCGACATCTCCAACCCACTGAACGATACCTACGACGCTCTGGTGACCGAGGGCGGGCTGTCCGCTGCCGAGACCATTCAGGCCGTACTGCCCGCGGGCGCGAAGGTGGTGAAGGCCTTCAATACGACCTTCGCGGGCACCCTCGTGGACGGTGAGGTGTCGGGTCAGACGCTGGATGTCTTCATCGCAGGCGATGATGAGACGGCCAGGCACAGGGTCGCGAAGCTGGCGACCGACGGCGGCCTGAACGCCGTCGAGGTGGGCGGCCTCGAGCGCGCGCGGCAGCTCGAAGCCCTCGGCTTGCTCGGCATCACGCTGCAGTCCCGGCTGGACACGGGCTTCATGACCGCCTGGAAGCTGGTTCTGCCGCAGGTCGGCTGAACGGCGGAGTGACAGAGAGGATCGGGCCCGGGATCGGAATGCCGACGCGACCGGTTCCGGCGCCGACCCTCGGCACGCCCCGGAACGAGGAGGAGTCATGACGGACACGAGACACGCGATGGATGTCGCAATCGGCAGCTACGGCATCGCTCCCGAGGGGCATCGGCTGCCGGCGGAAACGCGGCTCGGGCCGGTTCGGCTGCAGGTCACGGACGTCGAGCGCTCGCTGGACTACTACCAGGAGGTGCTCGGATTCCGGCTGGCCCATCGCGAGGACGGAGGCGCCACGCTCACGGCCGGGCAGGATGCCCGACCGCTCGTCAAGCTTCGACAGCGAACGGGCGCTGCGTCGGCCCCGGCGGGCGGACGGCCCGGCCTCTATCACTTCGCCATCCTGCTGCCGACGCGAGGCGACCTCGGCCGGTTTCTTCGGCACCTGGCGGAGAGGGGCAAACAGGCTGGAGCAGCGGACCATCTGGTGAGCGAGGCCGCGTACCTACGCGACCCGGACGGGCTCGGGATCGAGGTCTACGCGGACCGTCCCCGCTCCGCCTGGAAGACGAAGGGCCGGGAGCTGGTCATGGAAACCGATCCCCTGGACGTCGGGAGTCTTCTCCACTCGGCAGGAGATTCTCCGTGGGATGGAATGCCGTCCGGTACGAAGATAGGCCACGTGCATCTGCACGTGGGCGACCTCCAGCGGGCGGCGAAGTTCTATCACCGGGGTCTGGGCCTCGACAAGGTGGTATGGAGCTACCCGGGCGCCCTGTTCCTGTCGACCGGTGGCTACCACCACCACTTGGCGCTCAACACATGGGCGGCAGAAGCGATGCCGGCTGGCGACGACGAAGCCAAGCTACTGGAGTGGACGCTGGAGCTGCCGGACGTCCAAAGCGTCGCAGCCACGGCGGAGAGTCTCGAAGCCGCCGGGTATAGCGTCGAGCGAGACGCGGCCGGCGACTTCTCCAGCCGAGATCCCTGGGGAACGCCCCTGCGCGTTCGGATGAAGCAAAGCGGCAGGGGCTGATGCTCAGGCGGAAGGGCTGTCGGTGCCGGACGCGAGCGGGCAGCGCCAGAAGACTACGTGGTCGCCGGGCGCTCTACGCGGCCGTCCCACCCGGGAGCGGCAACGTGGTCGTCCCGTGTTTCTACGGCAGCACCGTGTACACGCGGGTGATGAAGCCGAGAAACTCGTTCATGTAGTCCCGGAGGAACTCGGCGGTCATCTCATCGGTCACTTCGCCGCTGTCCGTGATGAGGCCCTCGGTGGACTGGATGTAGGCCTCGGGGGAGTTCATGAGAGGTGCGTTACAGAAGGCCAGGATGCTCCGGTGGACGTCCCCCCTGCGACACGCAGCTAGGCCCCCGCTCGCCGGTCGCGCGCTTCGGCCGCCTCCTCGACGCGGCGCTTCCAGCGCGCGTAGCGGACCGCCAGGGCCGCCGAGCCGGCCAGGGCCGCCGCCCCCGATGCGGCCAGAACGCTCAGCTTCGTCAGCGCCAGCGTCCCGGCGTCGCTGAAGGTGAGGTCGGCGATGAAGAACGCCATGGTGAAGCCGATGCCGCACAGGGCGCCCGCGCCCGCCACCTGCGCCCACGCCACGTCGTCCGGCCGGGTGGCCAGGCCCAGTCGGGTGGCGATCCACGCACCCGCGGTGATGCCCAGCGGCTTCCCCAGGAGGAGGCCCAGGATGATGCCCAGGCTCACCGGCTCGAGGAAGTCCCGAGCGTGAGCCTGCAGCTCGATGCCGGAGTTGGCGAAGGCGAACAGGGGGAGCACGACGTACGCCGACCACGGCTGCAGGGTGCGGGCGAGACGCTGGGCCGGCGACAGGAGCCTCTCCACCACACTCTCCAGCGCTTCCACGGCGGCGCGATAGCTCCCGGCGGTCACCTCGCCCACCGGCGGCGCCTCGACACTCTGCAGGAGCGACTGGGTCTGTCCGAGAAGCGCCGCCGGGCTGGGCGCGCTCCGGGTGGGAATGGCGAACGCCAGGAGCACACCGGCCAGCGTCGGGTGCACCCCGGCGTAGAGCACCGCCAGCCACAGGAGGACCCCGATCACCGCATAGGGGAGCGCCGCGTACACCCGCGCGCGGTTCATCGCCAGCGCCAGCAGCCAGAGCAGGAGGGCGGCACCCAGGCTGGCCAGGACGATGTGCTCCGTGTAGAAGAGCGCGATCACGGCGATCGAGCCCATGTCGTCGGCGATGGCGGCCGCCGCCACGAACGCGCGCAGAGAGAGGGGGACCCGGGGCCCCAGGAGGGCGAGCAGCCCCAGGGCGAAGGCGGTGTCCGTGCCCATGGGGACGCCCCAGCCGTGGGCCGCGCCGCCGCCGGCGTTGAACGCCAGGTAGATGAGAGCGGGGGCGACCATGCCCCCTATGGCGGCGGCGATGGGGAGGGCCGCCTTCCGGGGCGTGGCGATGGCGCCCACCGTGACCTCCCGCCGAATCTCCAGGGAGACCACGAGGAAGAAGATCACGATGAGGCCGTCGTTGACCCACGCCTTCAGGGACATGGTCAGGACATGGCTCCCGGCACCCAGGGTCAGGGGGATGGCCCATAGCCGCTCGTAGGAGTCCCGCCACGGGGAGTTGGCCCAGACGAGCGCCGCCACCACCCCCAGGAGCATGAGGATCCCGCTGGACATGGACAGCCCCGCGAACTGCTCCGCCAGCAGGCGCAGCCGCCAGCCCAGGGGCTTGCGCATGGTGTCGACCAGGGACTCCTCGTCCCAGGGCCCGTCGTAGCGGCGTCCGTCGACGTAGAAGGTGGGCGTCGCGCGGGCGCCGCTCAGCTGCGCGCTCGCCAGGTCCTCCTGCACACGCGGGGCGTAGCGGTGGTCGTCCAGCTCCCGGGCGAAGCGCTCCACGTCCAGTTCCAGCCCGGCGGCCATGCGCACCAGCGTCTCCCGGTCCAGCGTCTCCTGGCTGGTGAAGAGCCGGTCGTGCATCTCCCAGAAGCGGCCCTGGGCCGCCGCGCACTCCGACGCCTCGGCGGCCACCTCCGCATGGGGATGGGCGCCGCGGTTGGGGAGGTGCCGGAAGACGTAGCGCACCTGCCCGGTCAGGCGCTCGTCGCGCAGCCGGATCACTCCCGCGTGGGCCGCGCGGCAGTGGGGGCACTCGAAGTCGCCGTACTCGACCAGCGTGACGGGACCGTCCCGGGCTCCCGAGACGTGGTCCCGCTTCGGATCCACCGGAGGCCGGAGGCGGGGCGTGGCGACCCGGGCGGGCATACGGGAAGAGGGTTCGAACCCCGCGGCTCAGGCGGACGGCGCTCGGCCGGCCGCCGGAGGACCTCGCTCCAGGTCCACCCGGGGTCGGTCGTCCGGGTCCGCGGCCGCCCCACGCGCTGCGATCCACCGGCGGGCTGCATCGAGCTCGCCGTCCGTGATCCCGTGCCCACCCGGTTCCCAATGGAGGGTGACGGCAGCCCCCGACGCCTCGAGGACGCCGACGAGCCGCTCCGTCTCGTCTGCCGTAGCCACCGGATCTGCCCGACCCGCCCCGATGAAGACGGGAAGTCCACCGAGGTCGGGGGGCTCGGAGGGGATGAAGGGCACCATGGGACTCAACAACACCGCCCCCCGCAGGAGCTCTGGACGTCGGAGAAGCAGGCTGGCCGCCATGTTGGCTCCGTTAGAAAACCCTACGGCCACGACGCCGCCCGGATCGAAGCCGTACGCTTCCGACGCGCGATCGAGAAAGACGGACATCTCCAGCGTCCGACGGGAGAGATCCTCCTGATCGAACACGCCTTCTTCCAGCCGGCGGAAGAATCGCGGCATCCCTCGCTCGAGCACGTTGCCCCGCGGGCTGAGGAGCGCAGCCCCCGGGAGAAGGGCTCGGCCGAGGGCAACCAGGTCGTTCTCATCGCCGCCTGTCCCGTGGAGGAGAAGCAGAGTGGTCCCGCCAGCCGGACCATCGGCGTCGGGTGGAGGCACGTACCGGTGCACGAACCCGAGGTCGGCCGCCTGCGCACGCCCGGGCTCCGGCTCGCGCGGAGTCTCTCTCCGGCGTTCCGGAGGACTCCCCCGCGCAGACCTGGCCGGCAGGTGGATCTCGGGTAGCGCCGCTTCGATCTCTGCGCGCCGACCCTCCAGCCAGGGCGGCAGCATCAGCCCTTCGCCGAGCTCCTCCAGCGGCTCATCGAGCGTGAAGCCCGGGGGGTCCGTGGCGATCTCGAAGAGCACGCCCCCCGGCTCGCGAAAGTACACCGAGTGGAAGTAACGCCGGTCGATCACCTCCGTGGCCTCCAGGCCCGCCTCCAGAATCCTTCGTCGGAGAGCGAGCTGTGCCTCATCTCCGGAGGCGCGCCAGGCGACGTGGTGGACGGTTCCCGCGCCACCCATCCCCGGAAGGAACTGGCCCACGCCCCGGACGGCCACCCGGCGGCCCGGCCCGCCGTCGCCTGCCTCGTAGTAGCGGGTGAATCCGGCATCCTCGACCTCGTGGAAGCCCAGCGTGTCGACCAGCAGTCGTCCGGTCTCGTCACCGGACTCCTCCCAGATCTCGACGGTGTGGAAGCCCCGGAGGGCGTGCTCCGGCTCGATTCCGTCGGCTCCGCTCCGCACGGGCAGATCCTCCGCAGCCGGATCCGCGACGATGGCGAGCATGAGTCCATCGGGATCGCGAAAGGAGAGCCTCCGGTCACCCCGAACGCCACCGGGGACCGGGCCTTCGAAATCGACCCCGAACCGGACCAGGCGCTGCGTCCAGAAGGCGAGCGCGGAGGGCGCGGCCGCGAAGGACGTCACGGCGAGCTGGCCCACCCCCTGCCTCCCCCGGCGTGCCCCGGGCCAGGGGAAGAACGTCAGGAGCGAGCCGGGACGCCCGGTCTCGTCGCCGAAGTAGAGGTGGTAGGTCGTCGGGTCGTCGAAGTTGACCGTGCGCTTGACCAGCCGGAGCCCGAGGACCCGGACGTAGAAGTCCAGGTTTCTCTGGGGAGCGGTCGAGATGGCCGTCACGTGGTGGATGCCGAGGACGCGAGGGGAGTCGCTCGCTCCTCGGGCGGGAGACCGGCTCGAGCTCGACATGACGCCCCCTCCCTGCGAATGCGGACCGAGGCGATCGCCGGAATCCGATCCAGCCATCGTGGGGTTCCTCGCGAAGCGCGGCCAGCGGTGTCGCGTCAGGACTCCGCGCTCGACCGCCCCTCCGTCGAGCCGGCCGTGCTCATCCTTAGGTCTCGCCGTGCGGGTCCGCCACCTCGTGAGCGACCGTGAGCATGAACGCACCGCCCTCCTCCGAGCTCACGGCGTGACGAACGCCGGCGCCGCACAGAAGTAGTTGGCCGGGCCGGAGGTCGTACTCCTGGTCCCCGGCCGTGAAGTGTATACGGCCCCGGAGAGGCTGGACGGTGAACGGACCGTCCGTCCCGTGCTCGGCGATCTCCCCTCCCGGAGCGATCGACACGAGGGCGACCCGGAGGGGGCCGCTCTTCAGAAGCGTCCGCGCGGCGCGGCCGCTCCGCTCCAACGTGTCACGATCTTCGGTCCGGTCGCGCTCTTCCTCCAGATCGAACAGGAGGGTGTCTCCCGACAGCGGCCTCTCCAGTGATGACATGACCTTCCAACCCTTTCCCGGGCAGTCAACCTGATCCGAACTAGTCGGGGCGGCCGGATTCGAACCGGCGACCCCCTGCTCCCAAAGCAGGTGCGCTACCGGACTGCGCCACGCCCCGACGGGGGTCCGCAGGGCCGCTCCGGCGCTTACGGACGCACGGGCGGCCGCCGCGGGCCGCGCGAAAACTAGACGCCCGGGAGCCCTCCGGACAGCCCCGGCGGAGCGGTTCTTGAAAGGTTTGCGGCGGGATGAACCTTCAAGCCTGGCCCGCGTGGCTCGTCTGTCTGGTGCTTCTGGCCGCCGCCCTGGCGGCGGGCCTGCTCATGAGCGCTGGTCTCCTGCTCGTGGCCCGGCGCGTGGGAGTGCCCGGCGAGCGGGACATCGACGACGCCCTCCTCCGGCACGGGGCGAGGCCGCTCCGGCTCCTCCTCCCCACCCTGGCCGCCCGGATCGTGCTCCCGGCCGCGCCTGTGGGCGCCACGGCGGCGGGCGTGATCGGACACCTCCTCGTCCTCCTTCTCATCGCTGCGCTGGCCTGGCTCGCCCTGGCCCTCATCGAGGCGGCCGCCGAGGTGATCTCGGGTCGCTTTCGCACGGACGTGCCCGACAACCTGTCCGCGCGTCAGGTGCAGACCCAGGTCCAGATCCTCCGCCGCGTGGCCTGGGTCGTGGTCGGCGTGGTCGCGCTATCGGCGGCCCTCATGACCTTCCCGGACATCCGCCGGATCGGGATCAGCCTGTTCGCCTCGGCGGGCGTCGCCGGCCTCGTGGTCGGCTTCGCGGCCCGCCCCACCCTCTCCAACCTCGTGGCGGGCGTGCAGCTGGCCCTCAGCCAGCCGATCCGCCTCGACGACGTGGTCGTCGTGGAGGGCGAGTGGGGGCGGATCGAGGAGATCCGGCTCACCTACGTGGTCGTGCGCATCTGGGACGAGCGCCGCCTCGTGCTCCCCACCAGCTACTTCCTGGAGACTCCCTTCCAGAACTGGACCCGGACCTCGGCGCAGCTCCTGGGGACCGCCTACCTGTACGCGGACTACTCCCTCCCGGTCGAGGAGACGCGGGAGGCGCTCGCGCGGATCCTGGAGGAGACCGACCTGTGGGACGGACGCGCGTGGACGCTCCAGGTCACCGACACCACCGAGCGGACCGTCCAGGTCCGGGCCCTCATGAGCGCGCGGGACGCGGGCACGACCTGGGAGCTCCGCTGCCACGTCCGCGAGCGGCTGCTGGCCTGGCTGCAGGCAGAGCACCCGGAGGCCTTGCCTCGGGTCAGGGTCCAGGCCGCCGGAGAGCCTCGGCCGGCCGCGGAGGCCTCTCCGGACGGCCCCGCGCATCTCATGTGACACTCTATCTCACACGCCTCGACGCATGATATGACAGTGGTTTAGCGTCTTACGCACCGAACGGCTCGCCGGGGGCGTCGGTCCTGTCCGGACCGGACGGGCCCGCGCCCCCGTGGCCCGCCTGCGGCGCCCCGCCTACATTCTCGCGTGGAGCGGGTCCCGGCGGGACACGGAGGCGGATGAGCAGGACGGGCGACAGCGGCGAAGAAGATCGGGGCGGCCCGAAGAGCGCCCACGGTGCCCACGGCGCAGCGGACGGCCGTTCCGGCTCGCTCTCCCGCCGTGGCTTTCTGGCGGTGGGAGCGGTCGGCGCGGCCGCCTGGGCCGGGTCCTCCCTGCTCCCCTCCGGCGTGGACCGGGTTCTCGGACCGTCGGACGCGATCGGAGGGCGAGGCTCGCAGGGGGCCGGGCCGACCGACCCCGGTGACCGGCCGGTGTTCGAGCCGACCGGTGCGGGGCTCCCGACCCCCCTGGGGGAGCGAGCTCCGCTGGAGCGGCCGCGGCGTGAGGTGTCGCTCCCGGGCCCGAACGGCTCCTCGCTGACGCCGCTGGAGGCGCTTCACGGGATCATCACCCCCTCCGACCTGCACTACGAGCGCCATCACTCGGGCATACCCTTCCTGGACCCGCACGCCTACCGGCTCCTCATCCACGGCATGGTCGAGCGGCCGACGTCGTTCTCGTTGCTCGACCTGGCCCGCTTCCCGGCGAGAACCGTGATCCGGTTCATCGAGTGCGGCGGGAACGGCATGTTCGGGTACCGCGATCCGAATCCGGCCATGACGCCCCAGCGCGTGGCGGGACTGACGAGCACGAGCCAGTGGACCGGGGTCCCGCTGTCCGTCCTGCTCCGCGAGGTGGGCGTGAAGCCGGAGGCGACCTGGTTCCTGGCCGAGGGTGACGACCCCGGCCACTACGCCCGCAGCATCCCGGTCGCCAAGGCCCTCGACGACGCAATGATCGTCTACGGGCAGAACGGGGAGGCGATCCGGCCCGAGCAGGGCTACCCGGCCCGGCTCCTCGTCCCCGGATTCGAGGGAAGCGCCAACGTGAAATGGGTCCGGCGCATCGAGCTCTCCGACGCTCCGTTCATGACGCGCTCGGAGACCTCGGAGTACACGGACCCGCTTCCCACCGACACCGCCCGCATCTTCAGCCTGGTCATGGACGCGAGCTCCATCATCACGTTTCCCGCGTACCCGGTCACCCTGCCGGAGAAGGGCTGGTGGGAGATCTCGGGTCTCGCGTGGAGCGGCCGCGGGAAGATCTCCCGCGTGGAGGTGACGACGGACGGCGGCAGGACCTGGAGCCGCGCCGCGCTCGAGACGCCCGTCCTCCCGCGCTGCCACACCCGCTTCCGCTACGTGTGGAAGTGGTCGGGAAGGCGGCACCTCCTGGCGAGCCGTGCGGTGGACGAGACGGGATACGTGCAACCGACCCGCGAGGCGCTCATGGCCGTCCGGGGCCCCGCCACCATGTACCACTGGAACAACGTGAGGGCCTGGAACGTGTGGCCCGACGGGGGCGTGTCGTTCGCGGGAGGCGGAGACCTGTGAGGCGCCCGGCCTCCCCGCCCCCGACCTCCGCGCTGCTGGCCTGCGCCGCGCTTCTGGCCGCCGTCGCGGCGGCGGGGTGCCGCGGCGGCTCGGACCGGCCCGACCACGGGCCCACGGACTTCCGGGACTTCGGCGTCCCTCCGATCGCGACGAGCGCAGAGCCGCTCGCGCCCGCATCGGCATCGTCCGGGCCCCTGCCCTCGCGCTTCGGATTCGGGCGGCCCGCGACCGCGGCCCGGATCGACTCGGAGGACATCGATGTCGAGCCCGATGGCACGGGGCTCCCTCCCGGACGCGGCACCGCCGCGCAGGGCGCCGCGGTCTATTCCCTCCACTGCGTGAAGTGCCACGGCCCGTCCGGGACCGGGGGATCGGCCCGGCCGCTCGTCACCGAGAAGTCGAGCCGCATACGCGGCTTCCCGTTCGCCCGCATACCCTTCTACCTGCCGACGGTCGGGACGTACTGGCCCTACGCGTCCACGCTGTTCGACTACGTCCGGAAGGCCATGCCCCAGGATGCTCCGGGCAGCCTCACCGACGACCAGGTGTACGCGGTCTCGGCCTGGATCCTGTGGCGAAACGACATCATCTCCCGGGACAGCGTCATGGACGCCACCACCCTGCCCGGCGTGGTCATGCCGGCCCGCGGGAGGTTCGTCCTCGACCGCCGGCACGGGGGCCCGGAGGTCCGCTAGGATGGACGTGGGGCTGCGCCCGGCTCTGGCGTGCGTGCTGGTCGGGCTTGGGACGGTCGCCGCCGCCACCGGAGGCGGGCCGACGCGGCGGACCCTCGGGCCGCGGGGAGGCGCCGCGCCGCGCGACCGGGAGGCGCTGGTCTCGGCGCTGGGATGCGGAGCCTGCCATGCGGGGGTTCCCGAGCCGCTGGAAGCCCGCCGGGCCTCCCCCGACCTGGGGGCGGCGGGGCGGCCCTGGCGGCCCGACTCGCTCCTCGCCTACCTCCTCTCCCCCTCCGCGTCCGGCCCGGCGGCTTCCCCGGCTCGCATGCCGGCGTTCCACCTGTCGAAGCGGGAGGCTCTGGCGCTCACCCTCTTCCTGGAGACGACGCTCCCCGAGGCGCCGGAGAGCGGTCGGGACAGGGTGGAGGAGCTTCGCGAGGAATACCCGGGGGTGGGCCCGGGCACGGGCCGGAGCCTCTACCTGGCCCTGGACTGCGCGGGCTGTCACGGCGGTACGGGCGTGGCGGCCTGGAAGAGCGCCCCCGACCTGTCGGACGAAGGGAGCCGCGCCCGCCGCGGCTGGCTGGCCAGCTGGCTGGCCCATCCCGTTGCCGTGCGCCCGTTCGGCTTCTACCCGGGCACCGGGACCCGGATGCCGGACTTCGGCCTGTCGGGACCCGAGCTGGACGTCCTGGTGGCCTATCTGACGGACGGGGGGACGCGCCTTCCCCGACCTCCGGGCGCCGGCCCGCTGTCCCCGTTCCGCCGGGCCGAGGCCGCCCGGCTCCTGCGCACGCGGAGCGCGTGCCTGGGGTGCCACTCGCTGGACGGCGAGGGCGGCGGGATCGGACCGGACCTGTCGGGGCTCGGCGTTCGGCGTCCGGACGCCTACGTGTGGGCCATGATCCGCGATCCGCGCGGCACCCGGCCGCGCTCGGTCATGCCGCGGAGCCCCGAGGCGCCGGCGCGTGACACGCTCCTCTACCGTCTCCTCCTGACCGCGGGCGGAGCGGACGGGGCGCCTCGAACGAGGGCCGGCGACGGCTCCTCCCTGCCCCGGGACCGCGACGCCGAACGAGGGGTCGACGTCCACGGAGGCGGGGCGGCGCGGGACGGTTACCTGGACCTGATCGCGAACCCGCCTCTCGCGCCCGACGACTGGATGCTGCGGGGCGAGCCCCGGCCCGGGAGCGCCGGCGAGCGCTACCGCCACCTGTGCGCCCCCTGCCACGGGCGTTCCGGAGGCGGCGATGGCTTCAACGCCTCCCGGCTCCCGGTCCCTCCAGCGCGTCACGCCGACTCCTCGGCCATGTCGGCCCGGACGGACGCCCGCCTGTTCGACGCCGTCTACGGGGGCGGGCGCGTGCTCGGCCGCAGTCCTCGCATGCCGGCGTTCGGGCGCTCGCTCGCCCGGGAAGCCATCTGGGGCCTCGTGGGGCACATCCGCGACCTGTGCGGCTGCCGAAGCCCGTCGTGGTACCGGGACAACGGCGAGTCCGGCGTCCCCGACTCCGCCGCGGGCGTCCCGGCGAGCCCTTCGCCCGACGGCATCCGGGCCGACGCGCCCGCGAGACGGGACGGCGGGAGATGAGCCGCGCCCGGCTCGTCGTCCTCGTGGGGACCGTCCTCCTGGGGGCCGGCGCCGCGGCCGCCCTCCTCCTTCCCCGGGGCGGGAAGGTCGGCGCGGGGACTCCCGCGACGCGCCGGAGCCCCGCGCCCGCGGGCTCGCCGGATCCGACCAGCCTGTCGGCCCGCCCCGTGCCCGGGGACTCCGGCTCGACCTACGAGCCCTGGCCGGCCGGATCCGACTCGGCCGTGAGCGCTGCCGACTTCGTCGGATCGGAAGCCTGCGGGGAGTGCCACCGCCGCGAGTACGACGCGTGGAAGGGCTCGACGCACGGCACGGCCGGCGCGGCCCCGCCCTCGCCCGCCAGCGTCGTGGCGCCGTTCGACGGCACCCCGCTCCGCTTCGCCGATGCGACCGTGATCCCGCGGCGGAGCGCGGAGGGCGGGTACGAGTTCCTGGTGCGGCGTCCCGGGCGCGAGGACGAGCGCATGACGGTCGACGCCGTGGTCGGCAAGGGGCATATGACGGGGGGCGGCACGCAGGCCTCGCTCGAGCACCGCGCGGACGGCACGTGGCGCGTCCTCCCGTTCGACTTCAGCGTCACGTCGGGACGGTGGTTCTGCAACACCGAGGGGCGCGGCGGACGCGGCTGGGTGCCCGTGGGGCGCGACCTGCGCCTCGAATCCTGCCTGGACTGGACGCCGCGCCGCGTGCTCGGCACCATTCCGCGCTACACGAACTGTCAGGAGTGTCACGGCAGCCAGATCCGCGTCAGCGTGGGGCGCGGCGCACCCCACTTCGACACCCGCTTCACGAGCCTGCGCGTGAACTGCGAATCCTGCCACGGCCCGGGCGGTCGGCACGTCCGGCTGGCTCGCGCCGGGAAGGTCTCGGGACGCCGGGACATCGGGATCGCCTCCCTCGTCGGCATGGACAGGGACGCCTCGCTCGGCCTCTGTTTCCAGTGCCATGCCTTCAAGGACGCGCTCGAACCCGGCTACCTGCCGGGCCGGCGCCTGGCCGAGCACTTCTCGCTCCTCTCCCCCCAGCTGGGCGAGGCGCCGCATCACGCCGACGGAAGGGTCCGGACGTTCGCCTACCAGCTCGGCCAGATCGCCAGCGCGTGCTACCTGGACGGCGGCATGACCTGCGTCGACTGCCACGACCCGCACACCCAGCGCTATCGGGACGTGTGGGACGGCCCCCTTCCGGGCCGGCTCGACGACGGCCAGTGCCTGGACTGCCACGCCGCCAAAGCCGGCCGTCCCGAGCGGCACACGCACCATCCGGCCGGGTCACCCGGGAGCCGGTGCGTGGCGTGCCACATGCCCTACCTCCAGGAGACCGAGATCGGGAACGCCATCCCCTACGCCCGGGCGGACCATACCGTCCCGATCCCGCGACCCGAGGTGGACAGCGCGCTCGGGATCGAGCCCGCCTGCAGCAAGTGCCATGGCGACCGGAGCGTCCGCGAGCTCCAGGAGGACGTGGACCGGTGGTGGGGGCGTCCGAAGCCTCGCCGGCCCGCGGTGCGGGCGCTGCTGGCGTCGGACACGGGCGCCGGGCGAGCACCGGCCGCCGCCCTCCTGCACCCGGGCGCGGGCGATCCGATGGCCCGGTACGCCGGACTGGCCCGGCTGTTCGAGGACCGGCTCGAGCCCGACGTCCCGCCGGAGCCGGCGGTCCAGAGCGCGCTGGAGCGCGTGGCCCGGTCCGGGGACCTCGACGCGCGATCCCTGGCGCGGGCCGCCCTCGACCTCACGATGGGAGGCGACTCGGCCGAGCACGCACGACTGGCGGCCCTGGTCGGCGGGGATTCGGCCGAGCGTAAGGAGACCACGCTGCGGTGGGCCCAGGCTCTCGGGTGGTTCGGGGACCGCTACAGGGAACGGGGACGTCCGGACTCGGCGGTCCTCGTCTACGGACGCGCCCTGCGGGTCGCCCCCGGAGACCCGGACCTGCACGCGGGGCTGGGCTACGCTCGCCTGGACGCCGGCGATCCGGCGGCCGCCCTCGGTGAGTTCCGGACGGCGGCCGGCCTCCGGTCCGGTGACGCCCTGCTCCGGGTGAACCAGGGCCTGGCGCTCCTCCGGCTCGGGCGGACGGACGAGGCCACGGCGGCCTACCGACAGGCCCTGGAGATCGACCCGGCCGAGCCGCTCGCCCACTTCAACCTGGGGAACGCCTACCTGCGCGGCGGGGATCCGGAGCGGGCGGCGCGCGAATACGCGAGGACGATCGACCTGGACGCCAGCCTGGCTCCCGCGCACTTCAACCTGGCCCGCGCCCTCCTCGCCCTGCGGCGCTACCGTCCCGCCCTGCAGGCTCTCCGGGACGGCCTGGCCTACGACTCGACCAACGCCGACGCGAGGGATCTGGCCCGGCGTCTGGAAGAGGCCCTGAGCGGGTCCTGATGGGCGGTCCGGTGGCGCCGCGGCCCGGCGGCGGCCCGGAACACGACGCCGCCTGGCGAGTTTCAAACCCCGATGCCCTCCCGCGGGCCCGCGGGCGCGCGGGGACCCACTCACTGCAGGGGATGACGCATGCCTCGTCCACGTAGCCACCGGAAGACGTCCGGCCCGGGATCGGGCGGAGGGCCTCCCGCGAGCCCGGCACGGTCACGGCTCCTCTCGGCGGCGCTCGTCGCGCTGGTGGCCCTCGCCGGTGGGCTCCGGTCGGGGGGCGCCGCCGCCCAGGAATCGAACGCCGCGTCCGGTCAGCGGGCTGCCGGGGACTCCACGGCGACGCTGGTGGGCAAGGTGGTCTCCGCCATGAGCGGGGGGCCCCTCTCCGGCGCCCGCGTGGTGCTCAAGACGTCGGGCTACGGGGCGATCACGGACAGCTCGGGGGACTTCCGGATCCGCGGGATTCCGGCCGGGTTCGTGGACACGCTGCAGGTGGACCTGATCGGCTACGCGAACCAGAGCATCCCGCTCAAGATCAAGGCGGGCTCGACCACCCGCGCCGTCCTCAGCCTGAGTCAGACTGTGCTGCGTGTCGAGGATCTGCATGTGGAGGTCAGGGCTTCGCCCCTCAGGAACTCCCTGACCGAGTTCCACCGGGACCAGAAGACCGGCATGGGATACTTCATCACGCCGGACATGATCGAGCAGCAGAACCCGACCTACGCCTCGGACATCCTCCGCAGAGTGCCCGGGGTCACCGTGGCCGCGCAGGTGAACGGCAAGTCCGAGGTCCACATGGTCCACTCGAACCTCAACTGCTATCCCACTCTGTACCTGGATGGCGCGCTGTGGCCGCGGCACAACCTGGACGAGCTCAACCCGAGCACCGTCCTGGCCATGGAGGTCTACCGGGGGACCTCCGAGATCCCTTCGCGCTTCATGGGCATGGGCCGGCCCGATTGCGGCGTCATCGTGGTGTGGACGCGCCAGGGCGGCGCCATGGACAGCGTCCCCGCCGGAGGCGGCTAGCCGGGCGGCGGGGACGCCGGGCGGGAGAACGCCCGGAGCCTACGGGATGGTCAGAGGGATCCTGATGCCCTGGTGGAGGTTGCCCCCTCCGCCCCCCCCACCGCCGCCGGTGTTCGTGAGGTCGGAGTGCGCGACCAGGATCACGGCAGCGACGATCGCGCCGGCGCCGAGGGCGGCGAGGACGAAGGTCCGGGGCTTGTCCAATCGGCTGACGTCGATGCGGCTCACGCTCGATGTCGCCAGGGTCAGCGTGTCCCGGGCGCCCGCGGCGGCGGTCCGCCACGCCCGCGAGCTCGTAGAAAGGGTCACCGAATCCGGCTTCGACCGAAGGACCAGGCCGTCGATCGTCCCTTCGCTCGTCGCCGAGCCCTGCACGCCCGGCTGGCCGCGCCCCTCGTCGGTGAGATGCACGCGCACGTCCTGACCGGCCGTGGGCCCGGTCTCCAGGGGCACGTAGCTGTAGCAGGCCGGCAGCAGGACCAGCAGGGCCAGAGCGATGCCTCTACGACACACGAACGTGGACGTCGTCATCTCGATTCCGCGCATCCTCTCGAGTCGGAAGGACGGCCGGACGGCTTTCAGCCCGGCCGACCGGGGTGGACCTTGAGCCAGATGTTCACGACACCGCACGCCGCCCTGCCGACGTTGAACTGCGGCGGGATCTCGGACGCGTGGAAGTACGCTTCGATCGCCGCGACGTCCGCGGGATGGAAGGTGTCCACGCCCAGGATCAACGGGACGCGCTGTCCGTCTACGAGAAACTGGATCGGACACGTGCCCGTGTCCTGAGGCCGCCTGCAGGCCCCCGGCGTCTCCAGGGGGCACCGACGGCCCGGAACGCCCGGAACGGGGTGCACGGACTGGAGGGACTGCATGGGCTGCGGATTCCCGTCGACCACGCTCACGCTCGCCTCCCCGCGGAACATCTCGCTGAGCCGGGAGGGCGCCTTCTCCTCGATGTCCTCTTCCGTGATGAAGATGCCTCCCCCCGCACGCATGCGTCGGTAGAACCCCGCGCGCACCAGCCACAGCGGGCGCGCGCCTTTCACGCTCACTTCGAGCGGCTCGAGCGGGATGGGTCTGGGGTGGAGAGCCACGACCAGGTCGATCTCCTGGCCCGAGGGGATCATCAGGCACTGCGACTGCTCGCCGAAGCCGGGACCCGAGACCCGGATCCGGTGAACTCCGGGCCGGACGTCCTTCAGGGTGAACGAGCCGCGGCCGTCGGTGACCACCGGAGGCGCGCTCTCCTCGTCGAGCACCACCCGGAAGCCGGGGAGAGGCTCGTCCGAGGTCGCGTCGATGAGACGGCCGGAGATGCCCGACATGGACGTCGTTCGGACACCCTTCCGGGCTCCCGATGCAGGCCCGGGGCACGAGGTCTCTCCCACGCGCGCCGACGGCTCCTGCGCAGCGGCGACCCCCGCACCGACGCCGGCGCACACGAGGGCCAGCGCGAGCGCAGCGCCTCGCCTCCGGCCCCGTGGCATGCTTCGGCCTCCGGCCCTCAGCCGCTTCCGGCGGACAGGAAGACCGCCTGGACCGGACCGTCGGCCAGATCCCCCGCGACCGAGTTTCGCTGCTCGCCGTCGACCAGGACCGTGATGTGGACGCTGACGCTGGGCGTGTCCGTCGCCGCCTCCGGGATCTGCGCACGAATGAAGAAGCGGCCGGTGGCGCGGATGTCGAACGTGCCGCTGTAGGGGAGATTCTGGACCGTGGTGTCCGACTGGAGGAGCGAGACGGGCGCGGAGGACGGGGGCTGGGTCGGGTCCTGACCGCCCGCGTCCACGTTGAACATCGTCGAGGTCACGATCTGGACGGGCACGTCCGTCCGGTCCGCGCTGACCTCGGCCTTCGCCTCCTGTCGGCTCGGGCTCGAGAGGCTCCCGCAGGCGCCGAGCACCGCGACGAGCGCCAGGGCCAGGCCCACCGACCCCGCCCGCCAGCGAGAGCCCCGCGAGCGGCGGCCTCGCCAACCCATCGCCTCCGTGATCATCCTGGAATCCAACGTCGGCTCTTCCTCTCCGACCCGTTGTCCTCGTGCGGGGACCCGGCACATCCGTCCCGTGGGCGCACGCCTGCAAACGTAGCACCGGGCCCGCGAGCGCACCACAGCCTGACAGACCGAGGCCCGGCACCCCGAAGGGCGCCGGGCCGCACAGCCCGCTTCGTGGCGAGGAAGCCGCTCAGCCCGAGACGTTCGGGTTCGAGCGGATCTCCGTGATCGTGATGGGGAACAGCGTCCCCGGACTCTCGACGGCGACCGACGTGGGCTGCCACAGCGGATCCTGGCTGCCGAAGCGGTAGTGGTCCGCGAGCCGCCGACCCTGGAACGTCAGGTTGACGTTCCGCTCCCACTCCAGGATCTGCATGGCCGGGATCTGCCCCGTGTAGTCGGTCAGACCGTCCGACGCGTGCAGCGCCCGGACCGCGTTGATCTGGTCCCGGAACGCCTGGGTGTCGCCGTTCGTGGCCAGCTCGTTCTCCGCGAGGATGAGATGCAGCTCGGCGGCCGACATCTCGGTCATGGACGCGTCGCGACCGCCGGCCTTGAAGGCGGCGAGCTGTGCGCTGTAGGCCGGGTCCACGATCGAATCGATCGGGTCCTCGATCTTGACGGCGTCGATCGTCTTGTCCTCGTTGGACAGGACCACGTAACGGTTGTCGGGCGCGGGACGGTCACCGACCTGCAGCTCCCCGCGGCTCCATACCTGGGGAGCCCAGGACTCGCAGCCGATCCCCAACAGGCCGTCGCTGAAGTCCAGGCTGAACGTCCAGCCGTCGCTCACCTGGTTCAGGATCGCGTTGGCGTCTTGCACGGCCTGCTGGGGCACGCTCACGACGCCCGGATTGGTCGGATCGCCCGACTGGATCTGCAGTCGAATGGCCTTCGCCTGCATGGCCCGGACGCGCATGGCCCGGAGCGCGAGCTCGGTGTCGTCGTCGGTCACGACCTGGAGCCCCGCCGTGAAGTAGCCGATGGCCGTGTCGTACAGGCCCGGCATGTCCGCCGCAGCGATCGGATTTCCCGCTTCCTCCGGATCCGTGAGATCGGACGGCAGCACGTACCGCTGCCAGGTGTCCGCGATCAGCGTGTAGAGGGTTCCCCCGTACAGGTACGCCTGCGCCAGGAGGTTCGGATCGGGCAGCGTGCCCGCATCCTGGAAGACCTTGCCCTGGATGATGGCCTTGTCGGCCGTGAAGCGCGCCTGACCGACGAACGGCCACGTGACGTCCGTGAACTCGTTCGTCGGGTCGCTGATCTTGCCGTTGTCCAGCGCGCCCCAGGCATCCCGTGACCCGATCCAGAACGACTCGTCCGAGGCGTTCTCCATGATCGCGAGCATACCGTTGGCGGCCCGGGCCAGGTTGTTCCGCGACGCACCCACCAGCGCGCCATAGGCCTCCGGGGAGTCCACGTTCTGCTCGGTCAGCTTGTTGGGGTTCTGGACATTGAGCGGGTTCTTGCAACCCGACCACACCAGGAGGCAGAGGACGGCGAGCGCGCCGCCGGCCCTCGCCCATCCGCTCCTCCGGCGGCTCCCGCCGGAAATCGTGCTCTTCTCCATGTCAGTCATCCTCGCCCCGTTCGCCATTGATTCGGACTCCGAGAGGTTGGTGTTGATCGTCTCCATGGCGCCCCCTCAGAACCCGGCGCGGATCGCGAGGGTGAAGCGCTGCGGAATCGGCATCCGCCAGCCTTCCTGACCGATCGCGAAGTTGCAGTCCACGTCGCTGGCCACGCACTGCCCCGTCTCGTTCAGCTCGGGGCTGATCCCCGGATACTGGTTGTTGACCGTGAGCGCGAGATTCCGCACACGACCGATCACGCTGAGGCTCGACATGTGGAGCTTCTGCGCAATGTTCTCCGGGACGTTGTACGCCAGCGAGACCTCCCTCCACCGCAGGTAGTTCGCCTTGAACACGGCGTTCAGGCCGCTCATCGGCGCGAGCGAGCGATAGTTCTTCGCCCACTCGATCGCGGCGTCGAGACGCTCCTGGGCGGTCGAGTTCGGGTTCTCCATCACGGCCGTCACCCGGTTCGAGCCGGGGGTGTTGCGGCCGATGATCGAGTTGGACCGCCGGAACTGGCCCGACAGGTCCTGCACCCAGAAGTCCCCCACCTTGTACTCCCACTGGGAATGGAACTGGAAGTGGTTCAGGAGGGTGAGGTCCACGCCGAACGAGCCCTGCCAGTTCGGGAAGGGCTTCCCGAGCGGCGAGAGCAGCACGTCCGCCGTGCCGCAATTGATGGGCAGGACCTCGAAGTCACTGGGGTTGCGCGGCTGTGAGAAGTAAGCCAGCGCGTCGCTCTGGGTGGGCTGGGTGCACGCCCCGCCCACGCCCATCGTCCCCGCATCCAGCGGAATTGCCACGTTCTGGAGCTTGGCTCCGAAGAACGCGCCGGGCGCGGAGCCCTCCCTGATGAAGTTCCGTGGGCGCGGATAGCTGCCGCCCACCTTCTGCGGAGCGGCGCCGCCCAGGTCCGTGATCTTCTGCTGCAGGTAAGCACCGTTGGCGTACACGTTGATCGAGATCTTGTCCTTCTGCAGGGCCTGCCAGTTGACCTTGAGGTCCACGCCCTTGGACTTCATCTGGCCGATGTTGACGGCCTGCTGGTTCAGGAAGCCGCCCGAAGGGGCGAACTGCTTGTTGACCAGCATGTCGTTGACGGTGCGGTGCCAGCCGGTCACGTCGAGGGACACGCGGTCCTGCAGAAGGCCCGCCTCGAACCCCGCCTCGATCTCCGTCGTCTTCTCGGGCTTCAGGTCCGCGTTACCGATGTTGTCCGGCTCGAAGCCCGTGCCGTCGGGACCGGGCAGCGGAGCGAACGTCCGGAACTTGTCGAAGTTGCCGGGCTGCAGGCCCGACGTCCCGAGAGCGCCGCGCACCCGGAACGTCGACAGAAGCTGGCTGTCCCAGCTGGGGAGGTCGCTGAACACCAGGGATGCGCTGACCTTCGGATACCACACGATGCTGAAGTTGTCGCCGAACGCGCTGTTGGCGTCGCCCCGGACGCCGGCCGTCAGGTACGCGAAGTTGTGGATCCCGAACTGATCCTGGGCGAAGAAGCCGGCGTTCAGGTTCTGCTGGAAGTCCTCGAAGGTGAGCTGGGTCGTCCCGGCCGAGATGTTCTTGATCCCCGGACCCGGGAAGTCCTCCGACTCGCCGCCGCGGTTGGTCTGCGAGCTGAAGAATCCCTGGCCGCCCGCCGTGAACGAGCTCGAGAGCTCCGGGCTGACCTGCCAGTCCCACGTGCCCCTCAGCTCGCCCGTGATCGTCGTCACGGTGTTCGTGAACGCGTCCCGCAGACCGGTCGGGAAGAAGGACGTGTTGAAGCCGTCCACGTTCCACCCGAACGGGAAGTTGTTGTCGTTGACGTTGTTGATGATGTCGGCCCCGACCGTCCCGTTCAGGGTCACGGCCTCGCTCGGCTGATAGGACAGCTGCGCGTTACCGCCGAAGTGGTCCACGCTCAGGTTGTCCGTCACCTGCGCGGCCTCGTGAACCGTCGCGAACGTCGGCGTTCCGTAGTAGTTCTTCGACGTCATCGCCGTGCAGGGCCCGGTGGCCGGGCAGGTGGCCAGCGCCGGCTGCGAGTCCACCAGCAGCGACCAGGTGCCGAAGATGTTGTTGGCCGTCTGCGGCGCCGCCTGGTCCGTGTTGGCGTAGTACGCGTGGGTCTGCACGCGGAGCGCGTCGGCCGGGAAGAAGTTGAGGCTGAGCGTGCTGTTGACCTGCTCGTTCCGGTCGTCCGAGCGCGCGCCCGGCGGTCCGCGGAAGTCCGCCGGGAACTGGCCGAAGCCGTAGATCCCGTTGTTGTAGTGGTAGCGCCCCGCCAGGAAGTAGGTGACGTCCTCGCTGCCGCCGCTGACCTGGCCGGCCACGTTGGCGATCCGGCCGGTCTCCCGGGCATCGGCAAGGATGGTGCGCTGGAAGGTCTGGTAGGGCTGCAGGCTCACGCCCCAGCGCTTCTTGACCATGGCCAGCTGATCGAGCACCGACTGGTCGCTGCAGTTGGCGGCGACGTTGTCGGGGCACGCCACGAAGTTCGAGTGCGGGGTGAGCCGGTTGGTCGGCATGACCTCGAAGCCGCCGTCCACCTGGAAGTTCCAGTGCGGCGCGCCCGCGCTGCCCGACTTGGTGAAGACCTGGATCACCCCGTTCGACGCCTCCGTGCCGTACAGCGTGGCCGCGGCGGCCCCCTTGAGGATCTCGACCCGCGAGATGGTGTTCGGGTCGATCTGGTCGAGCGGCGAGATCGCCCCCACGCCGAAGTCGCCGGCCGAGTTGAAGGGCGAGCTGAAGTCGCCGCCGGAGCGCGTGTAGCGAACGCCATCGATGTAGATGACCGGCTCGCTGGACTGCGTCACGCTGGCCGTGCCCCGGATCCGAATCTTCGACCCCTCACCGGCCAGGCCGCTGGAGGGGAGGATCTGGACGCCGGGCTCGCGGCCCGCCAGGACCTCCGACACGTTCTGGGTGGGCGCGTCCTCCAGCTGCGTCGTGTTGATCGTGGCGATCGTGTTCCCCAGCCGCTTGCGCTCGACGCCGGCCGAGCCCGTGCCCGTGACCACGATCTGGCTGAGCTCGATCGCCTTCTGGCCCAGCTCGAAGTTCAGGGTGACGGACTGGCCCGCCGTCACCGTCACGCTCTTCGACTGGACCGAATAGCCGATGAGCCGGACCCGGATCTGGTGGTCGCCGGTCGGCACGTTGTTCAGCGTGTACTTGCCGCCCTCATCGGTCAGCGTCCCGATCTGGGTGCCGACGATGTAGACCTGGGCCGAGGCGAGCGCCTCGGCCGTGGTCGCGGAGCGGACGGTGCCGCTCACGGTTCCGGTCCCCTGCGCGTCGAGCGCGCCGGGGGCCAGCAAGAGGACGGCGGCGACGAGCGCCACCAGGGTTCCGACGAGGGACGATCGTGTGGACATGCGGCCCTCCTGTGAGAGCGGACGGAGGCGACGGACGAAGAAGTGCCCGCCGGTGATGGGCGAGCAGCGGGAGCGGGAGACGGGATCGGAGGGAGAGGGCGACGAGGCCGCGCCCGGGATTCGCCGGATCCTCCGGCCCGAGCCATGACGGAGGGACCACAGGGCCCGCCCGAAGGGCAAGCGCCCCTGCCATGCGGGTCGAGCTGTGGTGCACCCTTGACCGACCATGCCCCAGACCTGTCGTCGGGCCCGAGCGAGCTACGGGCCGACCTTCCCTCGCAGCGGGCGTCGGGCGTGGAGCCCGAGCCCCCCTCCGAACTCATCCGCTTCGTGCGCGGCTCGCCGCGGATCCGGCCGGCGTTCGGCCTGGGATCCGGCACCTCGGTGTATCCGGCATACTGCGCACGATCGCCACTATTGTGGGGGGCAAGCCCCCTTGTCAAGACCTTCCCCACACGCGTGCGGGGAGCCTCCCTACGGCCGGGGGGTGAATCTCCCCGCAAGAGCTCGAAAGTGAGGGGGAGCCGAGCGCGGCCGGGATCAGCCTCCTGCGCCTTCCAGCCACGGCCGGAGCGCGGCCATCGCCCGGGCCCGGTGGCTCACCGCCTGCTTGACCTCGCGAGGGAGCTCGCCCAGCGTCCGGCCCCGCTCGGGGAGGAGGAAGACGGGATCGTAGCCGAAGCCGCCCTCCCCCCTGGCCTCGCCGGCGATGCGCCCCCGGAGCTCCCCCTCCACGACGAACCACCCCGCCCCGCCCACGACGGCCGCCGCGCACCGAAAGGCGGCGCCTCGCTCGGCGGGCGGCACGTCTCGCAGCCGATCGAGGAGCCAGCGGTTGTTCGCCTCGTCCCGGCCCCAGCGGCGGGCCCAGGCGTCGGGCGCCAGGCGCCTGGTGCGGACCCCCGGCCCGCCCCCGAGCGCGTCCACGCACAGCCCCGAGTCCTCGGCCATCGTCACCATCCCCGTGCGCCGCTGGAAGTATCGGCCCTTGGCCAGAGCGTTCCCCGCGAAGGTTTCGGCCGTCTCCAGCCCCTCCTCCTCGTCCCTCGGCTCCGCCCCGACGTCGGAGAGGGAGACGAGCTCCGGCGTGGCCTCGCCCAGGAGCTCGCGGATCTCGTCCAGCTTGTGGGGGTTCCGGGTGGCCACGAGCAGCCGCTGCGGCACGGGGGGAGCCTCGCTCCCGGACTGCAGCTCGCCGGTGAGGGCGCCCGCCCGGATCCGCCACACGAGGTCCGAGGTGGAGCGACCGGCCAGGAGCGGAACGAGCCTGACCTCGCCGCCCGCCTCCTCCACCGCCCGGGCGCCCGCGACTTCCCGGCCCCGGTAGTCCTCTCCCTTCACCAGAACGTCCGGGAGGAGAGCCTCCACCAGCGCCTCCGGCGTGTCCTCCCCGAAGACCACGACCGCGTCCACGGGGCGGAGGGAGGCGAGGAGCCAGGCCCGGTCGCGGGTGGGCAGCAGGGGCCGTCCCGGACCCTTGAGGCGGCGGACCGAGGCGTCGTCGTTCAGGGCCACGAGGAGCGCGTCGCCGTGGGCGCGGGCGGCCCAGAAGCTCTCCAGGTGCCCCGCGTGGAGGAGGTCGAAGCAGCCGTTGGTGAACACGAGGCGGAAGTCCCGGGGGCGGCCGTACAGCTCCACGGCCCTCTCCCGGGACAGGATCCTCGTGGCGGCGGGTTCCCGCCCGAGCCCTCGCCCCGGCTGCGCCCCGGCCGTCACGGCGTCAGCCCTCGAGGTCGGCCAGGAGCCGGCCCGCCCCCCGGTCCAGGAGCTCGCCCCCGACCGTGCGGCCCAGGACGTGGGCCGCCGAGACGTCGGCGCGGCCGGAGGCTCGCACCTCGCGCGAGCCGTCCTCGGCCAGCACCACGGCGTCCAGGTGGAGGCCGCCGTTCCCGTCGGGCCGCGCCAGCGCCCCGATCGGGACCAGGCAGCCGCCCTCCAGGGTGGCCAGGAGGCTCCGCTCCGCGTCCACGGCCGCCCGCACGGCCCCGTCCTCGAGGGGGGAGAGGAGCTCCGCCGTGCGCCCGTCGCCGCGCCGGCCCTCGACGCCGAGCGCGCCCTGGGCGGGGGCGGGGAGCCAGCCGGGGGGCTCCAGGAAGACGGCCTCCCCGGGTTCCACCAGACCGAGGCGGAGGAGGCCGGCGGCGGCCAGGAGCAGCGCGTCGGCCTGCCCCTCCCGCATCTTCCGGATCCGGGTGCCGACGTTCCCGCGGACGCTGACCGTGGAGCAGTCGGGGCGGCGCGCCAGGAGCTGGGCCCGGCGCCGCACCGATGAGGTCCCCACGGTGCTCCCCTCGGGCAGGTCCTCCAGCGTGATGGGCCCGTCCGGGCCCAGGAGGATGTCCCTCGGGTCCTCGCGCTCGGGGACGCAGGTCACCTCGAAGGCCTCGCCGAGCCGTGTGGGAAGGTCCTTCAGCGAGTGGACGGCCACGTCGATGGCGCCCGAGGCCAGGGCCTGCTCGAGCCGCGCGGTGAACAGCCCTTTCCCCCCGATCTCCGGGAGCGGCCTGTCCAGGACCCGATCGCCCTCGGTGGTCATCCACACGCACTCGACCTCCAGGCCGGCGTGCGCCCGCTCGAGCGCGCCCGCCACGGTGCGGGCCTGGCGGCGCGCCAGCTCGGACTTCCGGGCGCCGATGCGCACGGTCGCCGTCTCGCTCTCTCCCTGGCTCAGGGGCCCTCGCTCGCTGCGGGTGGCGCGGATGTCAGTGCAGGTAGCGCAGGTAGAGGTAACCGTTGCTGATCACGATGGACAGCAGCATGGCGGGGACGGAGACCTTGAGGAACGGGATGAACCGGATCGGCTCCTCGGCCCGCTCGGCGAAGCCCGCCACGACCACGTTGGCGCTGGCTCCGATCAGCGTGCCGTTCCCGCCCAGGCAGGCCCCGAGCGAGAGCGCCCACCACACGATCTCGAGGTTCCGGGGCCCTCCGAGCGCCGGGCCCATCTGGTGGATGACAGGGATCATGGCCGCCACGAACGGGATGTTGTCCACGATGCCGGAGGCCAGGGCCGAGACCCACAGGACCGCGTACGTGGTGACGTGGAGGCTGCCCTTCGTGAGCTCGAGGACCCCACGGGCGAGCATGTCCAGCAGGCCCGCCGCCTCGACGCCTTTCACCAGGATGAACAGGCCCACGAAGAAGAAGATCGTCACCCACTCGGCCTCGGCGAACGCCTCGTGCACCGCCTTCGACTGCTCCTCGGCGTCCCTCCCCACGTTGGCCAGGAGAAGGAGGAGGGCGGCGCCGAACATGGCCACCGTGGCCGGCTCCAGGTGGAGGGCGCCGTGGGCCAGGAAGCCCACGAACACCAGCCCGAGGACGAACAGGCACTTCTTGAGGAGCCTCGCGTCCGTGATCGCCTCGTGCTCGCGGAAGCCGAGGACCCGCTCCCGGAGCGCCTCGGTGGTCACCAGCCGCTTCCGCCACAGGAAGGCGATCGGGACGATCGTGAACACGAAGATGAGCGGAGTGATCGGCGCGACGTTCACCAGGAAGTCGTTGAACGAGAGGTTGGCCGCCGAGCCGATCATGATGTTGGGGGGATCGCCGATCAGCGTGGCCGTCCCCCCGATGTTGGAGGAGAAGATCTCGGCCGCGAGGATCGGATAGGGATCGATCTCCAGCTCCTCGGTGATGAGGAGGGTGACCGGGACGATGAGGAGGACCGTGGTCACGTTGTCGAGGAGGGCCGAGAACACGGCCGTCACCACCGAGAGCATGAGCAGGATCCCGATCGGCCGAGCGTTCACCTTCTTGGCCGACCAGATGGCCACGTACTGGAAGACGCCCGTCTTCCGGGTGATCGCCACCAGGACCATCATCCCGGTCAGGAGGCCGAGGACGTTGAAGTCCACCCCGCGGACCGCGGCCTCCTGGTTCAGCACGCCCAGGATGATCATCAGGCCCCCGCCCAGCAGGGCGGCGATGGCCCGGTTGATCTTCTCGGACATGATCACGACGTAGGTGGCCACGAACAGGATCGCCGCCACCCACAACACGTTCCACCCGAACAGCACGTGGCTTCCGGACGTCACGCCCTCCTGCATCCTCGCTTCCTCCCTCTATCGCTGCCGGAGTCGCTCGAGCACGTCCCGCGGTGAGACCATGCCGACCAGGCGGTCGGGCTCGGCGGCTCCCGATCGAAGACCCCCGACCCGCTCGGAGAGGGACGGGACGCCGGGCCGGGTCCCGGATGCCCGAGGGTAGCGGCACGGCCGCGCCCGCTCAACCGG
>DATFLN010000005.1:0-33063 GCA_035267645.1 Gemmatimonadota bacterium
GGGCCTCGTCCGGCGGCCCCGTCCGCCTCCCCGGCGGCGGCCTCCTCGCTCCCCGCCTCCTCGTCCTTCTTCTCCTCCGCGAGCCTCCGGAGCGTCGCGCGCAGCTCCTCGACCACCTCAGCGGCGCGGTCGGCCGAGGTCACGAGCTCGTACTCCTCCTCGACCTCGCCCTCCTGCCCCTCGGGGGCGTACTCTCGCAGGAGCGTGTGGAACTCGAGCGCGAGGAACAGGTCCCGGAGGCGCCTGCGGTCGGGCGGCTCGCGGCGGAAGCGCTCGAGGTCCAGCCGGACCGGGGCGTCCCGCCGGATCGTGACCAGGTCCCTGGAGAGGCGCGCCTGCTCGGCCGAGCCCTCGAGTGCGTTCCGGGCGCGCGTGCTCTTCACCTCCTCGGCGTGGGCCAGGACCTCGTCCAGGCTCCCCCAGCGCTCGAGGAGCTTGGGGGCGGTCTTCTTCCCGATGCCCCTGACGCCCGGGACGTTGTCGGAGCTGTCCCCGATCAGCCCCAGGTAGTCGGGCACCAGCCCGGGAGGGACGCCGAGCCGCTCGGAGGCGTTCTCGGGCGAGACCCACTCGGCGTCCACGCCGTTCGGGCCGCCGCGGCCGGGGTTCAGGAGCCAGACGCGGTCGTCGATGAGCTGGTAGAAGTCCTTGTCCCCGGAGATGATGATCGTCTGGAGGCCCTCCTCCTCCGCCTCGGCCGCGAGCGTCCCGATCACGTCGTCTGCCTCCCAGCCCTCGGCCTCCACGACCGGGACCCGGAACGCCTCGACCAGCTCGCGGCAGCGGGGGAGCGAGGCCTCGAGTTCCTCGGGCATCTTCTCGCGCGTGGCCTTGTACTCGGGGTGGACCTCGGTCCGGAAGCTGTCGCCGGCGTCGAAGACCACGGCCACGTAGGCCGGCCTGTGGGCGTCGAGGACGTCGATGAGGAAGCGGGCGAGCCCGTAGGGCGCGGAGGTGTTCTCGCCCTTCGAGGTCGTGAGCGGGCGGCTGATCATGGCGTAGAACGCCCTGTAGATCAGGGCGTAGCCGTCGATCAGGTAGAGCGTGGGCCGATCGAACTCGGGGATGTCGACGTCGGTCACGTGGCTCCGGCGCGCGGGCGGCGATGGGACGAGCCCGTCCGGGGAACGCGGCTCGCTCCGCCCCCCGGGCCGGCTCCGAAAACGGTCGCGCCCCGCTCGTAGGGCGCGGGGCGCGTGGACGCCCCCCGGTCCCGGGGGACGAGCCTGGATTCGGTTCGGGCCCGGCTCAGACCCGCATCACCTTCGTGGCGTGGAGACCCTTGTCGCCCTCCTCCAGCTCGAACTCGACTTCCTGCCCCTCGGCCAGCGTCTTGAACCCGTCCATGTCGATCGCGCTGTAGTGCACGAAGATGTCCTCGCCGGCCTCCGACGCCTCGATGAAGCCGTAGCCCTTGGCGTCGTTGAACCACTTGACGGTACCTCTAGGCATGGGATGCCTCCTTCGCGGATGAACGGGGTGGGGGGACACGCTTCCATCGTATTCCCGGCCACCGGCGACGTCAATACTCACCGGCGCTCGCGCGGCGACCCGGACTGCGACGGGGCATCGGCGGTGGTGGAGCGGGCCGCGGAGCGCGTGGCCGGCAGGTCGTGGAGCCGCCGGTAGAGGAGCTCGTTGCGGAACACGGCCTTCACGTAGCGCCGCGTCTCGGCGAACGGGATCGCCTCGATGAAGAGCTCGGGGTCGGCCCCGTGCTCGGGGAGGCTCTGCCAACGGCTCCAGCGGCGCGGGCCGGCGTTGTACGCCACCAGCACCGCCAGGCGCGAGCCGTCGTAGCGGTCCAGGAGGCCGGCCAGGTAGCGGGCACCCAGGCCCAGGTTCACCGCCGGCCGGAGCAGGTCCGTCGAGTCGGGGACCGGGAGCCCCGAGCGCCGCGCCACGTGCCGGGCCGTGGACGGGAGGAGCTGGGTGAGGCCCACGGCGCCGGCGGTCGAGACCACCGACGGATCGAAGGCGGACTCCTGCCGGATGAGTCCGGCCAGGAGCGCGGCGTCGATCCCGAGGCGGCCGGCCGTCGCCTCGATCTGCTCGCGGTACGGGAGCGGATACACCGCCCGCAGGAGGTCGGGCGTCCACTGTCCGCCCCGCTGGGCGAAGACGGTCCAGGCCAACCCGATGGCCGGGCCGGACCACCCGTCGCCCTCCAGCCGGCGGGCCAGGCGCAGGCTGCGCGCGGCGGTCCCCGACAGGCTCCGGCGGGCGGCGTCCAGCTCCGCGAGGGCCCGGTCCCGCCACTCGAGCCCGAGGAGGATGTCCATCCTCCGCAGGAGCCCGTCCACGGCCGCCTCCCACGCGGGGTCGAGCGGGCCGCCCGGCTCGAGCCGCCGCGCCTCCGGCGGGAGGGCGTCCTCGCCCAGCCGGCCCTGGGCCCGGAGGCCGTAGTAGCCGGCGGGGTCGGTGCGGGCGAGGCGGCGCAGGAGCCCCCGGGCGGCGGAGCTGTCCCCGCCGGCCTCGCGCGCCCGCGCTTCCCAGTACAGGGCGCCGAGCGCCCAGCCGCCCTCCGGGCTCCGGTGCCGGTACCCGGCGAACCGTCCCGCGGCCTCGTCCCACTCCCCCTCCAGATAGGCCAGCAGTCCGAGGCGCATGAGCGCCAGGTGGCCGTAGCCCGAGCGCGGGAAGTCGCGGGCCGTGCGCTCGAGCCACGTCCGCATCGTCTTCAGGTGGTGGCGGTCGTGCGCCAGGTCGGCCACCAGGTAGGAGGCGCGGGCGGCCGCGGTCCCCGAGCCCGACGCGGCGCGCTTGAAGGCCGCGTCCGCCTGGCCGGTCCGTCCGTGGCGGAGCGCCCACGTCCCGACCGCCAGCTCCATGGCGGACCGTATCGTGTCGGGCGTGGAGCTCTCCGAGTCCCACGGCGAGACCGCGTCCCGCACGCCCGGGAGGCCGCCGCCCAGGCGCGTGCGGGCCAGCTCGAGCGCGAGCTCCGGCCGCCGCTCCGCGGGGGCCGAGCTCCGTGCCCGGGCCAGGAGCTCCGCGGCCCTGTGGTCCCTCCCCTCCCTCCGATCCGAGAACGCCACGTCCCTCAGCGTCCGCCAGCCGTCGTCCAGCTCGAGCAGCACGGCGCCCGCCGCATCGGGCACCCCGTCGGCGTCGAGGACCCTCCGGTATCCGGCCATGGCCGCCGCGGTGTCCCCGGCCGCGAGGAGGACGGGCCCTGCGCGGCTCGTCCACAGCTCCGGATCCCAGTCCGGATCCATGCCGCCGGCCACGGCGGCCGCCGCGGAGGTCGGGAGGGTGTCGGGGGCGCGCAGCGCGGCCCGCACCTGCTCGAGCTCGATCGAGTCCACGGGCACGGCGCCGCCCGATCGGAGGCGCTCGGCCAGGAGCGAGGCCCACATCCGCAGGCCGGCGCGGCCCGCCTGCTGCAGCGCCGAGAGCCGGAGCCAGTCCGCGATCTCCGGGCGTCCCCGGGCGGCCACCTCGTACAGGGCCCCCGCCGCCGCATGCTGTCCGTCGGAAGCCAGGGAGGCGGCCCTCCGGGTCAGGGCCCGGACGGAGTCGATGGCGAGCGCGTCGGCCGGGACGGAGTCCGCACGGGTCGAGTCGCTCGCCGCCGTGTCGGCGGCCGACGTGCGGTGGGGCCGAGATCCTGCCGGCGTCGCGGACGACGCGCCGGCGGTCGTGCGGGCGGAGAGCGCTCCGGGGAGGGCCGCGACGAGGAGGAGGACGCCCAGGGCGCCTCCGAGCGTCCGCGACCCGCCGGGCCGGTCGGCGCGGCGGCGATGGGGGAGGGGCCCCGGGCGTTCCCTACGGCTTCCGTACCACACGCTCCCGCTCCCCGCCGCTGTACCACGAACTCGCGGACGACTCCCTTCAAGATACACGAAGGGCCCGGAGCGTGCTCCCGGGCCCTTCGTGGCGGCTCGCTCCGGCCCCGGCGCCCCGGAGGGCGCCGCGACCGGTGGGGGCGATCAGGCGCCCGGCGCCGCCCGCTCGTGCAGCGCGTCGATCATCTTCTGGGTGCTCTCCTCCATGCTGATGACCAGGCGGTCCACCCGCGTCACGAAGTAGTTGTGCATGATGTTGATCGGGATGGCGATCGCGAGGCCGGTGGCCGTCGTGATCAGGGCCACCTTGATCCCGCCGGCGACCAGCGTCGCCTCGACCTCGCCGGCGATCTCGATCGCCTGGAAGGCCTGGATCATCCCGACCACCGTCCCGAGGAATCCGAGCAGCGGGGCCACGTTGGAGAGCGTGGCCAGCCACACCAGGCCGCGCTCGAGGCCCGCCAGCTCGATCACTCCGGCGTTCTCGACGGCGCGCATGGCGCGCTCGGCGCCCTCCTCGTGCCGGCGGAGGCCCGCCTTGAGGATCTGGGCCGCGGGAGCCTTCGACTCCTCGCAGCGCTGCAGGGCCTGGTCGAGCCTGCGCTGCGCGATCAGCTCGTCGACCTCTCCCAGCAGGGAGCGGGTCCTCGACGCCTTCACCCACAGGTCGATGAGCTTCCAGACGATGATGATCAACCCGACGACCGCGCAGAAGCCCAGCGGCCACATCATGAAGCCGCCCGCCTGCCACAGGTCACCGAGCTGTAGCTTCTGACCGGCACCGAGACTCGGGGTGGCGGTCTGCTGCAACAGCAGGAGCGCCGTGACCGTGAGACTGCTCAAGTTTACCTCCAGCGTGCTCGTTCCTTGCTGGGCCCGCGCCCACGCAGGACGCCGCGCGCGTCGGACCGCGCCTGATCATAGGCCGGGCAAGCTATTCCGGCCCGCTCGGTCGTGTCAAGCCGGATCACTGTTTTCACGTGTTCCGGCCGGGGAGCCGGGGCCCGGGTCGAGGAGCTCCACCTCCCAGGCGGGGGTCTTAATGCAGCGGGCCGCGCCATCGGGCCGCTTCTCCTCGAGCTCCGGAACGTCCCGGCGGCACGCGGCGTCCCGTTCCAGGTGCCGGCACCGTGGCTCGAAGGGACACCCGGCGGCGGCCCCGGCCGCCGAGGCCTCGCCGCGCACGGAGGCCCGGACCCCGAGGCCGGGCCGCGGCCGGGGCACCGCCCCCAGCAGGGCCCGCGTGTACGGGTGGAGAGGCCGCTCGAACAGCTCGTCCGCCGGGCCGGTCTCCACGATCCGTCCCAGGTACATGACCGCGACGCGGTCGGCCACGTGCCGCACCACCGCCAGGTCGTGCGCGATGAACAGGTAGGTGAGCCCGAGGTCGCGCTGCAGGGCGGCCAGGAGGTTGAGGATCTGCGCCTGCACGGAGACGTCGAGCGCGCTCACGGGCTCGTCGGCCACCAGGAGGTCCGGCTCGACGCTGAGGGCGCGCGCGATGCCGATGCGCTGGCGCTGGCCGCCCGAGAACTCGTGCGGGTAGCGTCGCGCGTCCCCGGGATCGAGGCCCACCCGCCGGAGGAGCTCGGCCACCCTGCCGGCCTCCTCCTCCCGGGGCACGATGCCGTGCACGCGGAGCGGCTCGCGGAGCGCGTCGCCCACCCGGAGCCTGGGGTTGAGCGAGCCGACCGGGTCCTGGAAGACCATTTGGGCCCGCCGGCGGAAGGCCCGGCGCTCGGCCCCGGCCAGGGACGAGATGTCCCGCCCCCCGAACCGGACCGTGCCCCGGTCGGGCTCCTCGAGGCCCAGGGCCAGGCGGGCCGTGGTCGACTTTCCGCACCCCGACTCGCCCACCAGGGCCAGGGTCTCCCCGCGCGCGATGCCGAACGAGACGTTCCGCACCGCGTGGATCGGCCGGCCGCTGCGCCGGAAGGCGCCTCCTGCGGCCGCGTAGGTCCGGGCCAGCCCCTCGGCCTCGAGGAGCGTCCTCACGTCTCCGACTCCCGCTCCCGGCGTACGGGCTCCTCCACCAGCCAGCAGCGCGCCCGCCGCCCGGCCTCTCCGGCAAGGAGGCCCGGCTCCGAGACGCACCGCTCCCACGCGTGGGGGCAGCGGGGGCGGAAGCGGCAGCCCTCCGGCCAGTGGGCCGGGTCGGGGACCCGCCCCTCGATCGCGGCCAGCCGCTCGCTGGGCCGGTCCGGATCCGGGACCGCCGCCAGGAGGCCCTCCGTGTACGGATGGAGCGGGCGCGAGTACAGCGCCTCCACGGGCGCCTCCTCCACGATCCTGCCGGCGTACATGACCGCCACCCGGTCGGCCACCTGCGCCACGATCCCCAGGTCGTGTGTGATGAGGAGGATGGCCATCCCGAGCTCGGCCTGGAGGTCGGCCAGGAGCTCCAGGATCTGGGCCTGGACCGTGACGTCGAGGGCGGTGGTCGGCTCGTCGGCCACGAGGATCGACGGCCGGCACGCCAGCGCCATCGCGATCATCACCCGCTGGCGCATGCCGCCCGAGAGCTGGTGGGGGTAGGCCCGCCGCCGCTCCTCGGGCTCGGTGATCCCGACCCGGTCCAGGAGCCGCACCGTCTCCCGCTGGGCCTCCCGCGCGCCGAGCCCCCGGTGGCGCCGGATTCCCTCGGCCACCTGGCGGCCCACGGGGAGGACCGGGTTGAGGCTCGTCATGGGCTCCTGGAAGACCATGGCGATCTCGCCGCCCCGCACCTCGCGGAGGCGCTCGGGCGGGGCCTCCAGCAGCTCCTCCCCCCGGAGCCTCACCGAGGAGCCCGGGAGGATGCGTCCGGGCGGCTCGGGGACGAGTCGGAGGAGGGAGAGCGCGGTGACCGACTTCCCGCACCCGGACTCGCCCACCAGGCCCAGGGTCTCGCCGGCACCGAGCCGGAAGGAGACGCCGTCCACCGCGCGGGCCTCGCGGCCCCCCCCCTCGCCCGACGCCCCGCCGAACCAGGTCCTGAGGTCCTCGACCTCGAGGAGCGGCGCCGTCACCGGAGCCGGCCCGTGCGCCTGGGGTCGAGCGCGTCGCGGAGCCCGTCCCCGACCAGGTTGAAGCTCACGACGGTGAGCACGATGGCCACGCCCGGGAAGGCGGCGATCCACCACGCGTGCAGCATCACGTCCCTGCCCGACGCCACCATGTTCCCCCAGCTGGCCGTCGGGGGCTGCACCCCGAGCCCGAGGAAGCTGAGGGCCGCCTCGGCCAGGATCGTGTTCCCGACCCCGAGCGTGGCCGCCACGATGACGGGGGTGAGCGCGTTGGGGAGGACGTGCCGGGTGAGCACGCGCCAGCGCCCGAAGCCGAGAGCGCGCGCCGCCTGGACGTACTCCTCCTCCCGGATCGAGAGGACCTGCCCGCGGACGATCCTCGCCGTGCCCATCCACCCGGTCACGCCCAGGACGAGCGTGACGAGCGCGATCCCGGGCTCGAACAGCGCCACGAGCGCGATGAGGAGGACGAGCCGCGGAAAGCTGAGGAGGAGGTCCACGCCCCGCATCGAGACGGTGTCCAGCGCGCCGCCCGCCATCCCCGCGCCGGCGCCCACGAGGGTGCCGATCGAGATCGCGATCGCCACGGCCACGAAGCCGATCGACAGGCTGATGCGCGCGCCGTACAGCGCCCGGCTGAGGACGTCCCGGCCGAAGCGGTCGGTCCCCAGGGGGTGGGCGGCGGACGGGGAGAGGAAGCGGGTCGCCACCACCGCGTGCTGGGCGTTCGGGTCGTAGGGGGCCAGGTAGGGCGTGAGCAGCGCGACGAGGATGAGGGCCCCGAGGAGGACGAGGCCGACCGCGGCCTGCCGGTGGCGCCCGAACGCCTCCCAGTCCACCGGTCCGCCGCCACCGGCCGCGGGGCCCCACGCCCCGTCCGCGACGCCGCCGCCCTCACGTCGCAGCACCGGCGCGAGCCAGCGTCGGGCCGCGCGGGGACAGGCCGCGAGGCCGATGACCAGGGTGGCCAGCGCCACCCACTCGTCCACCACGCCGCCCCGGAGGGTCGCGGCCACGCGCCCCGCGCGGAGCACCCCCACCCCCCAGAGGAGGACCCAGGCGCCCAGGACCGCCGTCCCCGCCGCCCGGCCGGCCAGCGCCGCCCGCGCCCCCGGCAGGAGGTAGTCGGCCAGGACCGCGCCGGGGCCCTCGGGCCGGCGGGGCGCGCCCACGTTCGCGTCCGGCCCGGGGCCGCCGCCCTGCGGATCCCGCTCGCGCCCGCTCATCGCTCCCCGTAGCGGACGCGCGGGTCGACCGCGGCGTAGAGGAGATCGGAGACCAGGTTACCGGCCACGACCAGGGCGCCGAACAGGAAGGTGGCCGCCATGACGACCGGGTAGTCCCGCGCCAGGATCCCGTCGTACAGGAGCCGGCCCATGCCAGGCCACGAGAACACCACCTCGATGACCACCGTCCCGCCGAACAGGAGGGGGAGATAGAGCCCGAGCAGGCTCACGACGGGGAGGAGGGCGTTCCGGAGGGCGTGGCCGAGGATGACCTCGCGCTCTCCGAGCCCCTTCGCGCGCGCCGTCCGGATGTAGTCCTGCCGGATCACCTCGAGCATCGACCCCCGCATGTAGCGGGCGACCCCGGCCGCCGAGGCGAGCCCGAGGGCGATGGTCGGGAGCACGAGGTGGCGCACCTGGTCCCAGATCCTCCCCCACGTGCCCATCGAGTCGTAGCCTATCGAGGTCATCCCCGAGATCGGCAGGTGGAGCCACGAGGAGACCGCCGGCGCGGAGACGAGGAGGATGAGCATGAGGCCGAGCCAGAAGCCCGGGACCGAGTAGAGCGTCAGGGCCCCGACCGTGAGCACCTGGTCCAGGGCCGAGTACTGGCGGACGGCCTGCACGATCCCGACCGCGCAGCCCAGCACGAAGATGAGGACCAGCGACACCCCGCTCAGGAGGAGCGTGTTGGGCAGGGCATCCCCGATCACGGCCGCCACGGGCCGGTGCTGGCTGAAGCTGTAGCCGAAGTGGCCGGTGAAGAAGGAGCGGAGCCAGTCCAGGTACTGGACCGGGAGCGGCCGGTCGAGCCCCAGGTTCCGCCGCATCTGCTCCAGGACGTCCGGCGGGATGTTGGGGTTGAAGTACGCGGTGGTCGGATCCCCGGGGGCCACGTGCAGGAGGATGAACGTCAGCGTCACGATGCCCAGGAGGAGGGGCACCGCCTCGAGGAGGCGCCGGCCGGTGTAGCGGAGCACGCCCTGCCCGGCCCTCAGCGGGCTCCGGGCCGGAGCCACCAGGAGCGCACCGTGCGCAGCTCGCCCCTCACGTCCATCTCCACGCCCTCGAGGCCCGCGCGCAGGCCCACGGCCCGGTCCTCGTCGAACAGGAACGTGTAGGGCTGGGCGCGCTGCACGGTCTCGGCGTACTCCCTCAGCAGGCGTCGTTTCTCCGCCCGGTCGGTGGCCCTCGGGATCGAGTCCATGACCGCGTCGAGCGTCTCCTCGCACCAGCCGCTGAACTGGAGCGGGTTCTCCCTGCGGTCGCAGGCCCAGTAGTCCCGGTCGTCGATGACCAGGTCCTCGCTCCACGAGAGGAGGAAGGCGTCGTAGGGGCGGGACGGATCCTGGATCGCGCCGGCCAGCGAGGCGAAGTCGCGCGTCCGGGGCTCGAGGTACACGCCCACCTTCCGCAGGTCGGCCTGCATCATGACCGCGATGTCCTGGCGGATCCTCACGTCGGGGACGAGGAGCGTGAAGCGGAACGGGCGCCCGTGGCGGTCCCGGATCCCGTCGCCGTCGGTGTCCCTCCAGCCCGCCGCGTCGAGGAGGGCTCCGGCCGAGTCGGGATCGTAGGGGAGCGGCTTCCACGCGGTGTCGTACGCCCAGTGCCACGGTCCGAGCGGCCCGGCCGAGACCCGCCCGAGCCCGCCGCGCACGGCCTGCAGCATGGCCTCCCGGTCCATGGCCATCGTGAGCGCGCGCCGGACGCGGGCGTCCGAGAGCAGCGGCCGGCGCGTGTTCCAGGCCACGAACGCGTAGGTGCTGGTGGGGAACGTGACGACCTTCAGCGAGGAGTCCGACCGGACCCGGTCCAGCGCCCCGGGCGGCACGTTCATGAAGAGGTCCGCCTCTCCTCGCGCCAGCTCGGCCACCGCCGTGGCCTCGTCGGGGATCACCCGGTAGACCAGGCGGTCCAGCCACGGCCGGCCCCCGAGCTCCTCGGGGAAGTCCGGATTGGCCTCGAACACCCAGCGGTCGCCCTGGTCGTGGCGGACGAAGCGGAACGGCCCGTCCCCGACCGGGGCGCTCGTGCCGAAGGGATCGCCCGCCAGCGCCGAGTCCGGCACGTCGCCCAGCACGTGCCGGGGGAGCACCGGGACCTGGCTCCACCCGAACAGGAACTGGCTGTAGGGGCGGATGCGGAAGCGGACGGTGTGGGCGTCCACCACGCTCACCGAGTCCCAGCGGTCGAAGTAGGCGCGGTTCGGGAAGGGGATGTCCGGGTCCTTGGCCTTCCGGAAGGTGAACGCCACGTCACGGGCCGTGACCGGCTCGCCGTCGCTCCAGGCCACGTCGTCGCGGAGGTGGAAGACCACGGCCGTGCTGTCCTCGCTCACGTCCCACGAGCGCGCCAGCCACGGCCGGAACCCGAGGTCGGATCCCAGCTGCACGAGGGGCATGAACAGCACGTAACGCTCGACCTGCGAGGCCATGTAGTCCGGGGGCGGGACCAGCGGGTCCACGCCCGGGATCTCGGTCTGTCCGGCTATGACCACGGTGCCGCCGCGCCGGGCCGAGTCCGGGACCGACCCGGCGCTCCCCCCGGGGGCCCCCTCTCCCCCGCACGCCGCGAGCGCCGCGGCCAGGACCACCGCCAGCGCCGCCCGTGCGGCCGAGCCGCCACGCGGGGATCCGGCCGCCGGGGAACGGCACCGCCCGAGCACCCTCACCGGCTTCCTCCGTCGGCCGCGTCTCCGTCCGATGCGCCTCCCGCCCAGCGCCAGCGCGGCAGCGTGAACAGCTCTCCCCTGGCGTCCATGTGCACCCCCTCCAGGCTGCGGCCGATCCCGGCCAGCTCGTCGTTCCAGAACAGGAACGTGAACGGCTGATCGCGCTGCAGCACGCGTTCGAACGCGGCCCACGTGGCCGCGGCGGCGGCGGGGTCGGTCTGGCGCACGCCCGCCTCCATGAGGCTGTCGGCCGTGGGGTTCGAGTAGGAGCTCCGGTTGGCGCTCCCCTCGGTCCGTGCCGCCCGCGTCGAGAACAGGGGGCGCGGATCGATCCTGAAGTTATCGAGCACCCAGTTCGTCAGCACGGCCTCGAAGTCCCGGGCCCGGTGCCGGCCGAGCACCGTCTGCCACTCGAGGAGCTCGGGCTGGACGTCCACCCCCACCTCCTTCAGCTGCGCCTGGATCATCTGGGCCATGTCCGAGAAGGTGGCGTTGGCCTGGCTGGCCAGCAGGTGGAACCGGAACGGCCGGCCGTCCCGGTCCAGGACACCGTCTCCGTCGGCGTCCCGCCAGCCCGCCCCGGCCAGGATGGCCCTGGCCGAGTCGGGGGCGTAGGGGAGGGGCTCGAGGTGCGGCGCGTACGGGTGCCACGGCGGGATCGGGCCGGCGGCCGTCGTGCCGTGGCCGTAGAGCGCCGCGCGCAGGAGCGCCCGCCGGTCGATGGCCATGGTGAGCGCCCGGCGCACCGCCGCGTCGGCGAAGAGCGAGTCCCGGGTGTTCCAGCCGATGTAGGTGAACTGCCGCCACGGGAAGGAGGCCACCCTGGCGCGCTCCGAGTCCTGCACCCGGGGCGTCTCCGCCGGCTGCAGCGGGCCGTCCACCTGGAGGTCCCCGCGCAGGAGCTCCTGCAGCCGGGTGGTGGGCTCCGGGAGGATCCGGTAGGAGACGCGCCGGATGGCGGGCGGCCCGCCCAGCCCGGCCGGGAACGAGTCGACCGCCCGGAAGGAGAGCCCCTGGCCCGCCTTCCAGTCCACGAGGCGGTAGGGTCCGCTCCCCACCGGATCCCGGGAGAAGGGGGCGTCGGCCAGGTGCGCGGGGTCGACCCCCTGGAGGACGTGCTTCGGGACCGGGGGCCAGAAGAAGTCCTGGAGCGGCTGGGCGTGCGGTGCCGAGAAGTGGAACCGGATGCGGTGCGGCCCCAGCACCGTGGCCCGGTCGACCTCCGAGAGGTAGGCCGCCGCGAGCGGAGAGGCTGCGGCCGGGCTCTTCGCCAGCCGGAACGTGAAGGCCACGTCCTCGGCCGTGACCGGCTCCCCGTCGTGCCAGCGGACGTCGTCCCTCAGCTCGAACGCCACCGACGTGTCGGAGAGCTCCCAGGAGCGGGCCAGCCACGGCCGGACCCGGTAGGCCGAATCGTAGGTGACCAGCGGCGTGAACAGGAGCGAGAAGATGAGGTCGTTGGCGTTCTGGTCGGTGCTGACCACGGGGTTCAGCGTCTGGAGGTCCTCGGCGTAGCCCAGGACCAGGGTGCGGCCGCCGGCGCCGCCGGCCCCCGCTTCCCCGCCGCCGCAGGCCCCCGGACCCACCGCGGCCAGCGCCAGGGCCGCCGCGAGGAGGAGGCGCCGCGCCAGGGGGCTCCCGCACGCCGCCCGCGAGCGCTCGCGCCGCGCGGCGCGCCGGGGGCGCGGATCGCGGGGGACGCTCGTCCGGACGGGGACGCCGGACCTGGACCGGGGAGGACTCCTTCTCGTCACGCCGTCGAAGGTACGGCGCTCACCGCCTCCAGGTCCACGCCGGATCCCGGTATCTCTCCTCCAGCTCCCGCACCCGCGCGGCGCGCGGGAGGTCGTCGGGCGCCGGCCGGACGGGGACCCCGAAGGCCTCCTCGAAGCCGGCGCGCAGCGCCTCCTCCAGCTCCCCCACGTCCGGGGCCCGGCCCAGCAGGTCGGCCAGCGCCGCCGCGCGCACCGGACTGCCGCGTCCATCCGCCGCGGCGCGGGCACCCTCCTCCGCCCGGCCGGCCGGGTCGTCCTCTTCCGGTCCGAGGCGCAGCCGCTCGGCCACCTCCTGGTCGTCGTGCAGGATGAGGGAGCCGTGCTGGAGGAGGGCGCCGCGGTCGCGCCACTGCGCGCTCCCGATCAGCTTGCGGCCCGCCGCCGTGATCTCCCCGGGGAGGGGGTCCCGGAAGCAGGCCCGGGTGCCGGGGCCCGGCGCCCGCTCGCCCGACCGCTCCGCCTCCCGGACGCTCGCGCCGAGTCGGCGGACGCCCAGTAGGAGCGCCCGGTTGATCCTGCGGTAGCTCCGCCTCAGGCCGCCCCACAGCTCGGCCGGGGCCGCCACCGAGTAGGTGAGCTCGCGGTGGTGGAAGACGGCCCGGCCGCCGGTGGGTCGGCGCACGAGGTCGATCCCCTCGCGGCGTGCCGCCTCCAGGTCGTAGAGGCCCTCCGCCCGCTGGTTGCGGCCGAAGGACAGGCAGGGGGGATCCCAGCGGTAGAGCCGGAGGACGACCCGGCCCTCGCGGGCCGCGTCCATGAGCGCCTCGTCGACGGCCATGTTGCGCGCGCCGTCGGCGGGCGGGTCGACGCGGAGGAGGATGCGCGGGGGGGGTGCGGAGGCGTCGCTGCCGGCCGGTCCGGAGCCGGGGGCCGCGGACGCGCCGGCGGCGTCCGGGCCGGACCCCGGGGCCGGGGCCGCCGACCCGCCGCCCTCGGGCGCCGCGGCCTCGCCGGCCGGGAAAGCCCCGGGGCCGGCCTTCGTCAGCCCTCCTCCGGGAAGCCCCAGCGCACGTCCAGCTCGCGCCCGGCCTTCCCCTCGTCCAGCCGGCGGACCGGCGTCTCGTGGGGAGCCGTGCGCACGAGGTCGGGGTCCTCGGCCGCCTCCCGCGCGATCGCCTCCAGCGAGTCCACGTAGCGGTCCAGCTCCTCCCGCGTCTCGGTCTCGGTGGGCTCGGTCATCAGAGCCTCGGGGACCGTGAGCGGGAAGTAGATCGTGGGGGCGTGGAAGCCATAGTCCAGGAGCCGCTTGGCCACGTCCGTGGTGCGCACCCCGTGCTCGCGCTTCAGCTCCTCGCCGGTGAACACGGACTCGTGCAGCCCGCGTCCGTACGGGAGCGGGTAGGTGTCCGACAGCCGGGCGCTCAGGTAGGCGTTGTTGAGGACCGCGGCCTCCGCCGTCCTCCGGATCCCCACGGCGCCCAGCATCCGGATGTACGTGTACGCCCGCACCATGACGCCGAAGTTCCCGTAGAAGCCGTGGATCTTCCCGATGGAGTCGGGGCGGTCCCAGGCCATCACGAAGTCCCCGTCCTCCTGCTCGATGTGGGGGACCGGAAGGAAGCGGGCGAGCGGCTCCTTCACGGCCACCGGGCCGGCGCCCGGCCCGCCGCCGCCGTGGGGCGTGCTGAAGGTCTTGTGCAGGTTGAAGTGCACGATGTCGTAGCCCATGTCCCCGGGCCGGACGATGCCCATCAGGGCGTTCAGGTTGGCCCCGTCCATGTACATGAGCCCTCCCGACTCGTGCACGAGCCGGCTGATCTCCTCGATCTGGGACTCGAACACGCCCAGCGTGTTGGGGTTCGTGAGCATCATGCCCGCCAGGTCGTCGCCCAGCGCGCCGCGGACCGCGTCCAGGTCCACCCGCCCCTGCTCGTCCGAGGGGAGCTCGACGCAGTCGAAGCCCGCCAGCGCCACCGTGGCCGGGTTGGTGCCGTGGGCCGAGTCCGGGATGAGGACGCGCTTGCGCCCTTCGTCCCCCCGGGCACGGTGGTAGGCCCGCATGAGGAGTACGCCGGTCATCTCCCCCTGGGCGCCGGCGGCGGGCTGCAGGCTGACCGCGTCCATCCCGGCGATCTCCTTCAGGATCCCCGCCAGCTCGTACATGAGCTCGAGGGCGCCCTGGGCCGCCCGGTGCGGCGTGAACGGGTGGAGCTCGGCGAAGCCGGGCAGCCGGGCCGTCTGCTCGTTCACCTTCGGGTTGTACTTCATCGTGCACGAGCCCAGCGGGTAGAGGGCCCGGTCCACGTGGTGGTTCTTGAGCGAGAGCTCCGTGTAGTGGCGCACGACCACGTGCTCGGGCGCCTCGGGGAGCCGCGGGGCCTCCGCCCGTCGATGGGCGGCGGGCACGAGCTCGTCCAGCGGCACCTCGGGCACGTCGGCCTCGGGCACGGTCGTCCCGTGACGCCCGGGGCGCGAGCGCTCGAAGATCGTAGGCGTCGTCTCCCCCTGGAAGGGGAACGGGGGTCGGCCCATCAGAACTCCAGCGAGTCGCCCGGGGCGAGGATCACGACCTCGGCCGCGTCCCCGACCGCGTCGGCGAAGGCCTCGGGGTCCTGCTCGATGACCTCGAAGCTGTCGTAGTGGATCGGCACGACCACGTCGGGCCGGATCATCTCCACCGCCCGCACGGCGTCGGCCGGACCCATCGTGAAGTTGTCGCCGATCGGGAGGAGCGCCACGTCCACGCGGTCGCGCAGGAGCTCGAACTCCTTGGTGAGCGACGTGTCACCGGCATGGTAGATGGTCTTCCCGTCGATCTCCATGAGGAGGCCGGCGGGGAACGTCGTGTACGGGCCCCCGTTCTCGCCCGCCACCTGGCCGCCGTGGAACGCCGGCGTGAGCTGGACCCTGCCGAAGGGGAACTCGAAGCCGCCGCCGATGTGGAGCGGGTGGGCGCTCTCGACCCCCTCCTCGTTCTGGGCGTACGCCACCAGCTCGAAGGTGGCGATCAGCGTGGCCCCGGTCTCCCGGAGGATGTCGTAGCCGTCGCCCGTGTGGTCGAAGTGGCCGTGGGTGTAGAGCACGTAGTCCAGGCCGTCGTGGAACGCCTCCGGCCCCACGTCGGCCAGCGGGTTGTCCGTGAGCCACGGGTCGATCAGGAGCCGGGTCCCGTCCCCGGTCCGGATCTCCGTGCACGCGTGGCCGTGAAAGGTGAGCTTCCCCATCAGTGCTTCCTATCCCCCAATGACGTCCATCAGATCCTCGATCTCCGCGCGGTTCCTCTTCTCCGTGAAGGCGAGGAGCAGCCCGTCGGGCGCCCCGAGCCCGGGGAAGCGCGACAGGCTCACGCCGGCCAGGATGCCCCGCGCGATCCCCCGCTCCAGGATGGCCCTGGAGTCCTCGCGGGTGCGGATCGCGAACTCCCGCAGGAAGGGCGCGTCCGGATGGAGCGGCTCGACGCCGTCCATCTCCTCGATGAGGCCGCGCGCGAAGTGCGCGTTCCGTGCCGAGGTTTCGGCCACCCGCCGCAGCCCCTCCCGGCCCACGGCCGCCAGGTACACGGTGGCCGCCAGGGCGTTGAGGCCCTGGTTCGTGCAGATGTTGCTGGTCGCCCTCTCGCGGCGGATCTGCTGCTCGCGCGTCTGGAGGGTGAGGACGTAGCCCCTGCGGCCCTCCTCGTCCTCCGTGGCCCCTACGATCCGGCCCGGCATCTTGCGCACGTGCTCGCGGCGCGTGGCGAACAGGCCGACCACCGGGCCGCCGAAGCTCGGCGCGTTCCCGAACGGCTGCCCCTCGCCGGCCACGATGTCCGCCCCCGCCTCTCCCGGAGGCCGGATCATGGCCAGGGAGACCGGGTCGGCCACCGCCGTCACGAGCAGAGCGCCCCGCTCGTGCGCCGCCTCCGCCAGGGGCTCCAGCTCCTCGAGGAGGCCGAAGAAGTTCGGGTTCTGCACGATGACGCAGGCGGTGTCGTCGTCGATCGCCTCCGCCAGCGCGTCCGGGTGCACGCGACCGTCCTCGCCCGCCGGGACGACATCGACCCCCGAGGCGCTCCCCTCGGCGTAGGTCTCGACCACTTTCCGGTAGTGGGGGTGGAGCGAGCCGGCCAGGAGGATGCGGCCCCGCCGCGCCACCGAGAGCGCCATGAGGGCGGCCTCCCCGGTGGCCGTGGCGCCGTCGTACATGGAGGCGTTGGCCACCTCCATGCCCGTCAGCTCGCACACCATCGTCTGGAACTCGTAGATGACCTGGAGCGTGCCCTGGGCCACCTCCGGCTGGTAGGGCGTGTAGGCCGTGTAGAACTCGCTGCGCCGGATGATGTGGTCGACCGCGGCCGGGACGTGGTGGTCGTACAGCCCGCCGCCGGTGAAGCTCACGAGCGAGGGATTCCGAGCCGCGAGCTCGCGGAGCCGCCGGACGGCCTCCCACTCGGAGAGCGCGCGCGGGAGCTCGAGCGGCTCGCTCCGGACCAGGTCCCGGGGCACGTCCCGGAACAGCTCGTCGATGTCGGAGACGCCGACGCGGCCGAGCATGTCGCGCCGGTCCGCGTCGCTGTGGGGCACGAAGGTCATCGGTCGGTCCGCTCAGGCCTCTTCGAGGTGGGACCGGTACGCGTCCGCGCCGAGGAGGCCGTCGGCCGCCGACGGGTCCGCGGCCCGGATGCGGATCATCCAGCCGTCCCCGTACGGGTCGCTGTTCACGAGCGCGGGATCGTCGTCCAGCGCCTCGTTGACCTCGACCACCTCGCCGGCCAGGGGGCAGAAGAGCTCGGAGACCGCCTTCACCGCCTCGATCGTCCCGAACACCTCCATGTGCTCGAAGCTGTCGCCGACCGACGGCAGCTCGACGAAGACCACGTCGCCCAGCTCGCCCTGCGCGTAGTCGGTGATCCCCACGAAGAACTCGCCCTCCGAGCCGGCGTCGCGGAGGTACTCGTGCTCTTCCGTATAGCGCAGATCGTCAGGAACCTCGGACATTCGCTCTCCTCTCGTCTCTCCCCCTCGGTACCCGCCCGCGAGGGCCGCGGGCCGGCGGCGCTGCAGGATATCCGGCCCCTTCCGAAGGCGTCAACCGGAAGGCGCCCGGCCGGAAGGCCCGCGACCGCGCGGTCGGCGGCCGGACGCCCCGCGGCCGAACGGTCTGCAACCTCCGTTCCCCGCGCCGGCGTCACATCCAGCCCTTGCGCTTGAAGTAGACGACCAGCCCGCCCCCGATCACGGCCATGAGGCCCAGGCAGGCGGGATACGCCCAGGTCAGGGCCAGCTCGGGCATGTGCTGGAAGTTCATGCCGTACACGCCCGCGACGAACGTGAGGGGGATGAAGATGCTCGCCATGATCGTGAGGACCTTCATGATCTCGTTCATGCGGTTGCTGACGCTGGAGAGGTAGGTGTCCAGCAACCCGGAAATGATGTCCCGCAGCGTCTCGCCCGTGTCCAGGACCTGGATCGTGTGGTCGTAGACGTCCCGCACGTAGACCCGGACGGGCGCGGTGACGATCGAGGTCCCCTCCCGGCCCAGGGCCGAGACCATCTCCCGCATGGGCCAGGTGGCCTTCCTGAGGAGGAGCATCTCGCGCTTGAGGCGGTGGATCTCGCCCATGGTCTGCGGGTCCGGGTCGGTCACCACCTCCTCCTCGAGGCGCTCGATCCACTCGCCCAGCCCTTCGAGCACCACGAAGTAGTGGTCGACGACGGCGTCCACGAGCGCGTAGGCCAGGTAGTCGGAGCCCATCGTGCGGATCCTCCCCCGGCCGCCGCGGATCCGCTCCCGGACGGACTCGAAGAGGTCTCCCGGACGCTCCTGGAAGGAGAGCACGAAGCGGGGCCCCAGGATCAGGCTCACCTGCTCGTCCTCGACCTCGCGCCGCTCCTCGGAGAAGGTGATCATCTTGACCACCATGAACAGGTAGTCCTGGAAGTCCTCGAGCTTGGGGCGCTGCTCGGTGTTCACCAGGTCCTCCATCACGAGCGGATGGAGGCCGAACTCCGCCCCGAGCGACGCGATCAGCTCCATGTCGTGGAGCCCCGTGACGTTGAGCCACGTCACGGTCGGGGAGTCCCGGAACGGGAGGCACTCCTCCACGGTCTGGATCTCCCGCTCCTCGAGGCGGTCGCCCTCGAAGTCCATGACCGTCATCGTCACCCGGTCGCCGGTGGGGACCTCGACCGGGACGAGGGAGCCGGGGGGGAGGCCGACCTTGTGCCGGCGGCGCTTGATGAACCGTCGGGGCATGCGGGTCTCCTTGCGGGGGGAGCGACCGGATCGCCGGGCCCGCGTCGGCGCCCGCGGCGGGCCGGCGGAGCACGTGGGCCAACCTACCGCGGCCGGGGGCCGGGCGCAGGCCGGGAAGGGTCCGTGAGGCCGGGCGGAGCGCCCGCCGTGCCGGTATGTGGTACGACGTATGCGCGCCGTGGCCTCCGGCGGTACGGACGGAACCCGGACCCAGAGGCGTCATGACCAACCGCGACCGGCTCGTGCTGGCTGCGGGAGAGCTCTTCTACCGGAACGGATACGCCGCCACCTCGGTGGAGGACATCCTGGAGAAGACGGGCGTCGCCCGCAGCAATTTCTACTATCACTTCGACGGGAAGCTCGACCTGGCCCGGGAGGTCCTCCGACGGTGGGTCGAGGCCTTCGAGGAGCACCTCTCCGCCCTGCGCGCCGACGGCCACTCGCCGGAGGAGAGGTTGCGCGGGATCTTCCGGGAGGTGAGGACCGAAGGCCGGGGACCGACCCGCGGCGGGCGGGAGCGCATCCCCTGTCCGCTCGGACCGCTGGCGCTGGAGCTGGCCCCCCACGATCCCGAGGTGCGGCAGGTCACGTCCGAGTTCCAGGAGACCCTGAGGGCGGCGCTCCTGGAGGCCATCGAGAGCGGCGCCCGGAGCGGGGAGTTCGGCTCCGGGCTCCAGCCCGAGCCGGCCGCCCGGGTGGCCCTGGCCACGCTCCAGGGCGCGCTCTTCATGTGCCACGCCCGTGGCGGCGACGGGCCGCTCCGGGAGGCCGAGGCGGCGCTCCTCGAGATCCTGACCGGGAAGGGCGGCGGCCCCGCGGTCGGGCCCTCCGCCTTGTGAGCGGCCGGGCGTCCGCCTACGTTCGGGTCGTCCGCGCGCGAGCGCCGGCGAGCCGGCGGGTGCGCGTGGGACGAACGGAGTCCGCGCCCGTAGCGTCCATTCTGAAAGGAGGTGATCCAGTGTCCGCAGGGAGTAGATTCGAGCCTGGCTCGACACGGGCAAGCGATCGCCTCGAGGCTGCTCGCTAGGAAGGACTTCCTTCCGCGCGAGCGCACTCGAACGCTCGCTCGCTTCGGCTAGTCGTCGCGGCCCTACGAGGCATCGCGTCGAGTCAGGCCGGAGAGTACCCCTACGGCCGCAGCGTCCTCCGGGATGCTGCGGCCGTCTTGCATCGTCGGGGGTCGGCCGGGGGGACGCGGCCCCGCGCGAGCGCCGGACGCGCGCCCCCTCCGCTCCGCTGCCTCCACGTTCGCCGGTCCCCTCACCGCGGCGTCATCGGGGGGCCGCCTCAGCCCACCCGCCGGCGCTTCCCTTTCATGTAGTCCATGAGGATGTACTGCCCCAGGGTGAGCGTGCTGGTGAAGTACGCCTTGCCCCGGGCGACCTCGGCCACCTCCCGGACGAAGGAGACGAGCGCGGGGTCGCGGGCGAGCATGAAGGTGTTGATCGGGATCCCCGAGCGGCGGCACGCGCTCACCTCCGAGAAGGTCTCGCGCAGGATCCGGCGGTCCAGACCCATCGAGTTGGTGTAGACCCGGCCGTCCGGGAGCGTCATGGCGCTCGGCTTCCCGTCGGTGATCATCACGATCTGCTTCATGCGCTGGCGCTGGCCGCGGAGGATGCGCCGCGCCAGACGGAGGCCCTCGGCGGTGTTCGTGTGGTAGGGGCCCACGCGGGCCACCGCGAGCCGGGCCAGCGGGATCTCCTCGGCGCCGTCGTGGAAGAGCACGCAGCGGAGGGCGTCCCCCGGGAAGCGCGTCCGGACGAGGTGCGCCAGGGCGAGCGCCACCTTCTTGGCGGGGGTGAAGCGGTCCTCCCCGTACAGGATCATCGAGTGGCTGCAGTCCAGCATGAGGACCGTGGCGCAGCTGGAGCGGCGCGGCGCCTCGTGCACGCGGAGGTCGTCGTAGGTGAGGGGGAGGGGGAACTCGGGGCCCTCCCGGGCGATCACGTTCCGGAGCGTGGCGGGGACGTCCAGGTTCATCGTGTCGCCGAACTCCCACGGCCGCGAGCCCGCCTCCGCCTCGACCCCCGTCGACAGCTTCCGGGTCTCGTGCACCCCCGCGGCCCCCGACCCCCGTCCCCCGAGCACGTCCTTCAGGGACCGGTAGCTCAGGAAGTCGAGCCCCTTCCCGGTGAGCTCGAAGGAGACGCCGCGGGCGGCGCGGGCCTCGGGATCGTGTTCCCGGCCCGGACCGGCGGCCGGTTCGACGGGTCCCGGCGCGGGCCCGGCGCCCTCGTCCAGCCGCAGGTACCCCTCCTCGACCAGGCGGTCCACCACGTCGTCCAGGAGCTCCGCGATCCGGCGGAGGGTCTCGGCGTCGGCCTCCTCGCCCTCGCGCAGGGCGCGGACCATGTCGGGGGTGAGCTCCCCCTGCTCGACGAGCGCGCGGAGGATGGCCTCCTTGAGCCGCTCGAGGTCGCCCTCGCGGCCGCCGGAGCCGGGCGAGCCGGGCCCGAACATCCCGGGGCCGAAGTCGAACGGCGAGCCCCGCCTCCGGCCGCCCCCGAACCCGCTGTCCAGCAGGAAGTCGGAGAGACGGTCCAGGAGGTCCTGGAGGTTGAGCGCATCCACCAGGTCGCCCCGGTAGCGCTCGTACGTGGTGATCCTCATCGCTCCCCCTTCGCGGACCGCTTGCCCGGCCAGCCGCGGCGCCTCTAACGTGGGCACCCGGCGTGCCGGGGACGCGACGGGCGCTCCGTCGGACGCCCCGGCCGCCCTTCGAAGCTAACCGAGGAGCCCGTCCCGTCGCATGGCACGCCCTTCTCCTACACCGGTCCCCTTCGCCAAGTACAGCGGCGCGGGCAACGACTTCGTGATCGTCGGCGCCGACAGCGTCGGCGACCTCGATCCGGCCGTCCTGGCCAGCCGCATGTGTTCCCGGCGGACGGGGGTCGGCGTGGACGGGATGGCGCTGGTCCGGGCCGCCGGCGAGGGCCGCCTCGAGGTCCGCTTCTTCAACCCGGACGGCTCGGAGTTCGGCACCTGCGGGAACGGGACCCGGTGCGTGGCGCTGTGGGCCGCCGACCGCGACCTCGCGCCCGGCGGGTCGCTCCGGATCGAGACCTCCGACGGCCCCATCGACGCCGCCGTCGACGGTCGGAGCGTCGCCCTCGACTACCGGATCGAGGCGTACCTGGTCCGGACCCTCGAGGTCGAGCTGGGGGGCCGGACCCGCACGGCCCGGCTGGTGCAGATCGGGACGCCCCACCTCATCGTGCCCCTCGACGTGCTCCCCGCGGGGCCCATCGAAGAGGCGTGCCGGCCGCTCCGGCACGACCCCGCGCTCGGGCCGGAGGGCGCCAACGTCGACCTGGTGGCGCTGGAGGAGCCCGACCTGGGGGCCATCCGCACGTTCGAGCGCGGGGTGGAGGGGGAGACCCTCGCGTGCGGCTCGGGCGCGATGGCCGCGGCCCTCGCGCTCCACGCGGCGGGGGCCGCCGGTCCGGAGCTCCGCCTGGTCACCCGGAGCGGAGACCCCCTCACCGTCACGCTCCTCGACCCGGACGAGGAGGGCCCGATCCGCCGCATCCGCCTCTCGGGCCCGGCGCGCCGGATCTTCGAGGGCCGCTACCCCGCCCCGTGAGCGGAGGAGCCGACCCGGCCCCGGACGGGGACGGGCCCCGGGCGAGCGGGGGAGCGGACCCCGGGCGCGGGGTCCCCGCGGACCGGGAGCCGGCGGCCCTGGCCGCCGCCCTCCTGGCGTGGTTCGACGCCCGCAGCCGGGACGTGCCGTGGAGAGACGAGGCCGACCCCTACCGCATCTGGGTGGCGGAGGTGATGGCGCAGCAGACGCGGATCGACACGGTCCGCGCCTACTGGGCCCCCTTCCTGGAGCGCTTCCCCGACGTGGAGGCCCTGGCCGGGGCGGAGCTGGACGAGGTGCTCAAGGCGTGGGAGGGCCTGGGCTACTACGCGCGTGCCAGGAGGCTCCACCGCGCCGCGCGCGAGGTCGTGGCCGACTACGGCGGCGAGCTCCCGGGGGAGCCGGAGCGGCTCCGCGAGCTCCCGGGCATCGGGCCCTACACGGCCGGGGCCATCGCCAGCCTGGCGTTCGGCCGCGCCGAGCCGGCCATCGACGGCAACGTCCGCCGGGTCCTGTGCCGGCTCTTCGACCTGCCGGACCCCGGACGGGCCGAGCTGGAGGAGCGGGCCCGGGCCCTCCTGCGGGCGGGGGGCGCCCGGGGCGGCCCGGCCCGGGGCCGCCCCGGCGACCTGAACCAGGCCCTCATGGACCTGGGGAGCGGGGTGTGCACGCCCCGAGGCCCCGACTGCGCCGTCTGCCCCGTGCGCGACGCGTGCCGGGCGCTGGAGCGCGGCACCGTCGGCATCCGGCCCGAGCCCCGGAGCCGCGGCCCGGTCCCCCACCACGACGTGGCCACCGCGGTGGTGTGGCGGGAGGGGAGGGTGCTCATCACGCGCCGCCCGCCGGAGGGGCTCCTCGGCGGCCTGTGGGAGTTCCCGGGCGGGAAGGTCGAGGAGGGGGAGACCCCGCGGCAGGCCGCCCGAAGGGAGCTTTGGGAGGAGCTCGGGATCGAGATCGAGACGGGAGAGGCGCTCGGGCGGGTCGAGCACGCCTACAGCCACTTCCGCATCACCCTGCACGCCTTTCACGCCCGGCTCGTCTCGGGGGAGCCCCAGCCCCGCGAGGCCGACGCCCTGGCGTGGGCGGCGCCGGAGGCGCTCGGCGACTACGCCTTCCCGGCCGCCAACCTCAGGCTCATCGAGCGCCTCCGCGCCGGCGGGCGTACGCCCCCGATGCCGTCCGGCTGATCAGCCGCCGGGCGCAGAGCCCCTCCAGCACCAGCTCGCAGGCCGCGACCAGCTCCGCCCCCTCGGGCGTGCCGCCGCCGGCCTCCGCATCCCGGCCGGCCGCCGATGCCCGCACCATGTCCAGGAGCCCGGGCACCGACGCGAAGCCCTGCAGGAGGAGGTCCTCGGGGGCGGATTCGGAGATCTGCAGCACGCCGCCCCCCTCGAAGTACTCGACCACGGGCGCGGCGTCCCCGTCGTCGAACCGCTCGTCGAACGCCGACTCGCACGCCCGGGCCACGAGGTCCTCGGCCACCGACTCCACGCCCTCGAGCTCCCCCTCGTACTCGAGCTCGAGCTTCCCCGTCACCGCCTGGAGGGCGGCGTACAGGTCCGCGAGCCGTACCGCCCCCCTCTTCTCGCCCCGCGTCAGGGTCCTGCGCTCGGCGTTCGAGAGCGCGGCCTCCAGCATCGTGATGGGCATGCGCTGGCTCACCCCCGAGCGCTGGTCGACCCGGCGGTCGTCCTCGCGGGCCTCGAACGCCACCCGCTCGATCACCTCCCTCACCAGGAGCGGGACCTCGAGCTCGAGGCCGCGCTCCGCCCACGCCTCCTGGCGCGTGATCTCCTCGGCCTCCTCCAGGGAGCGCGGGTAGTGCGTGAGGATCTCCGAGCCGATCCGGTCCTTGAGCGGCGTGATGATCTTGCCGCGGGCCGTGTAGTCCTCCGGGTTGGCGCTGAACACGAGGAGGACGTCGAGGGGAAGGCGGACCGGGAAGCCCTTGATCTGGACGTCCCCCTCCTCCATGACGTTGAAGAGCGCCACCTGGATCTTCCCGGAGAGGTCCGGCAGCTCGTTCACCGCGAAGATCCCGCGGTTGGCCCGCGGCAGCAGGCCGAAGTGCATGGAGAGCTCGTCCGAGAGGAGGTGGCCGCCGCGGGCGGCCTTGATCGGGTCGAGGTCCCCGATGAGGTCGGCCACGGTCACGTCGGGGGTGGCCAGCTTCTCCACGTAGCGCCGGTCCCGCCCGATCCACTCGATCGGGGTCTCGTCCCCGCGCGCCTCCACGGTCTCGCGTCCGTAGGCGCTGATCGGCCGGGTCGGGTCGTCGTTCACCTCCGAGCCGGCGATCACGGGCACCGCCTCGTCCAGGAGGGAGGTGAGGGCGCGGAGGATCCGGCTCTTGGCCTGGCCCCGCAGCCCCAGGAGGATGAAGTCGTGGCGGGCCAGGAGCGCGTTCACGATCCGGGGGACGACCGAGTCCTCGTAGCCCACGATCCCGGGAAACAGCTCCCCGCCCTCGCGGAGCCGCGCCCTCAGGTTCTCGCGGATCTCGTCCTTCACCGGACGGCTCCGCCATCCGGAGGCCCGGAGCTCGCCGAGGGTGGACGGCCGGCTCACGGCTCGGCGTGCTCCGGAAGCCCGGCCTCGCGCCCCTGGATCTCGGGGAGGCGCTTTCCGCACTCCTCCAGGTGCACCAGGTGCGCGCGGATGGAGGCCGCGGCGGCCCAGTCCAGTCCGTCGGGGAGCCGGCCGTAGACCTCCCGCCGGATCTCGGCCACCGAGCCCGCCCCCTCGGCCACGGCCCGCTCGATCTGCGCCTCGCGCTCCTGGCGGTGGCGGTGGTACTCGCGCAGCCTGGCCACCGGGTCGCCGACGGGATCGCCGTGGCCCGGGAGGATCCGGGTGGGCGCCAGCTCGATCAGGCGCTCGAGGCTGGCCAGGTAGCTCCCCATGTGGCCGTCCGGATCGCCGACCATGGCGGTCCCGCTCCCCAGCACCAGGTCTCCGGTGAACAGCTCGCCGCCCGGGAGCCTGAGGTAGCTCGTGTGATCGGCCGAGTGGCCCGGCGTCGAGAGGACGCGGAGCACGGTCGCCCCGCCGTCGAGGGCGACCTTCTCGCCATCGGCCAGCGCCACGCCCTCCTGCCCGAGGCGCCCCAGCGTGGCCGCGGAGGCGGCGAGCGGGACCCCCAGCCGCCGGGCCGCCCGCGCGGCGCCCCCGGCGTGGTCCGGGTGGGCGTGGGTCAGGCACACCATCCCCGGCCGCGCGTCCCCGACCAGCGCGTCCAGGCGCTCGTCGAGGCCCGCGGACGGGCCCGGGTCGAGGACCACGGCCCCCTCGCTTCCGACCAGGTAGCTCCGGGTGCCGTCCAGGGTCATGGGGCCCGGGTTGTCCGCCACCACGCAGCGGAGCTCGTCGCCCAGGTGGAGGACGCGCGAGCTCACGGCCCCTCCCGCCGGGCATCGGCATCCGCGAGGCCCCCGTCCGCGACCTCCTCGTCGGCGAGCACGGGCGTCACCACACCGCCCTCCACCCGCAGGCGCGGCCGGATGGGGCTCACCCTCCGCTCCCTGGCCCACCCGAACAGCTGGTCCGGATCCGTGAACGCCGACAGCTCCTCCATCGTCTTGCGGGTCGGGAAGAGCATGGGGAGGTCCCCCGCCTCGAAGCGGCGCAGCGCCTCCGCGGGGGCGAGCCAGCTCCAGGCCACGAGCTCCTCGGGGGCGAGCTCGGGCTCGCCCCCGCGGTGCAGGGCCACGAAGAAGCGGGCGTCGTAGCGCCGGGACAGCCTCGCCGGCGTCACCCAGCGCGACAGGTAGGCGGCCCTCAGGCCCCGGAACTCGAGGTCCCAGCGCTCGACGAGCTCACCGAACTCCACGGCGCCGGCCAGGAGCGCGCGGCGGCCCTCGGCCAGCGCGGCCGCATCCGGGAGCCGGTCGGCCGGAAGGAGCCCCGTCTCCTCGAAGCCCTCCCGCAGCGCGGCGGTCAGGGCGGGGAGCTCGGCGCGGGTCACGTCCGGACCCAGGCGCGGCTCGAGGCCCGCGCGCGCGTCCCCCGGGTCGACCACCCCCCCGGCGAACACGTAGGCGCCCGCGGCGAAGCGGGCCCGCTCGGGCCGGCGGAGGAGGAGGACCTCCAGGGGGTCGTCCGCACCGGCGCGGACCAGGACGAGCGTCGCGGCGGGCCGGGGCTCCACGGGCGGCTCGTCCGCCCCGATGTGGCCCCGGGCGAACTCCTCCCGCTCGATCCGCTGGCTCTCTGTGAGGTTCCCGTCCATCGTCCTCCCGGCCTCGCCGGCCGGCTGGTCTCCGCGCCGCTCTCCAGGGCTGGGTACGCTTCCGGGCCCGCCTAGATCCGCCGCAGCACCCCGCCGGCCCCCCCGTACTGGCCCATCATCATGACCACCAGGAAGGCCAGGGCCAGCACCGCCAGGAGGAAGAGGACCGCCGGGGCCAGCCACACGGCCAGGGCCCTGCCCGTGGTCGTGCGGTGCGCCTCCCTGAGCCCGATCACCTGGAGGATCGGGATCCACACGAGCCAGGCGGCCAGCGGCCCGACGATCGGGACGATCGACAGCACCGCCGGGCCCATCGAGTAGCACATCGCGCGGGCGGTCGCGCCGACGGTGCGGCGCTCCCGGACCAGGACCAGCACGAAGACGTGGAAGACCACGGTGGCTACGGCCAGCATCAGGAGCCCGTAGAAGGGGCTCAGGAAGAATCGGAGGAGGACCCCGTCGGTGCTGAAGTCGAAGCTCGAGGCCCCGGCTCCTCCCCACGCGTGCATCCACTCGCGGGCGAACTGGTCCATCCAGGCCGCCTGCCACACCGCGGAGAAGAGGGACGCGGTCGCGAAGACCAGGAGGAAGTAGAGGAGGGGTCGGCCCAGGCTCCCCTCCCAGGAGACCGAGCGGAAGAAGCGGCTCGGCTCCAGGAGGCTGGTCTTCCAGGCGTCGAAGAGCGAGGCGAGGAACGGCCGCTCCGGGTCCTCCCAGGCCAGCCGTCCGGCCGCGTCCGGGCGGGCGGAGCCGGCCCCGCCCGGGGCGGCCGCCCGCCGGGCCGTGGGAGCCGCCGCGGCGCCCGCGTCGGCCGACCGATCGCCCGGTCCATCGGCCCCGCTCTCCGGGCCGGCCTCGGGCACGGCGTCACCGCCGATCGGGCTCCCGCACAGGGGGCAGGTCCGGGCGTCCGCGTCCACCGTGAAGCCGCAGTGCGGGCAGCTGGGCATCCTCGGGTCCTCCTGGCGGCGTGCGTTCCGAAGGGGCGGGCCGGACCGCGGCGGGGCTCAGTCCGCCTCCAGCCACTCCTCGATGAGGCTGGACAGGCGGCCGAGGTCGATCGGCTTCACCACGCAGTCCTGGCACCCGGCCGTGAGGCTGGCCTGGCGCGCGCCCTCCATGGCGCTCAGGGCGACGATCCGCGTGGAGGCCACGTCCTCCTCGTCCAGGTCCCGAATGCGGCGGGCGGCCTCGAGGCCATCCACGCCCGGCATCATGATGTCCATGAGCACCAGGTCCGGCCGCTCCGAGCGGGTGACCGCGACGGCGCCCTCCCCGTCCCCCGCCTCGAGCACCCGGTAGCCGATCGCCTCCAGCAGGGTGCGGAGGGCCACTCGACAGTCCTCGTTGTCGTCGGCCACGAGGATCGTCGGAGGCTCCGGACCCGGGTCCGGTCGCGGCTGTGCCGAGGAGTTCATCTGCCCGGTGCCGGTCGTTCTAGCAAGGAGGCGAGGCGCCATTCCGTATGGAGCAGAGCAACATCTGCGCCATTCGCGCGTCCGCCCCGCGGCCCCCGCCGCGCGGGCTTCAGCTCCGCTCGCCGTCCTCCGCGATGACCACCCGTGCGTCCACGGCCACGCATCGGTCGCCCTCCGGATAGGCCAGGAACGGGTTCACGTCCAGCTCCTGGATCCCGGGATGGTCGCCCACCAGCTGACTCACCCTCTGGAGCACCTCGATCAGCCTGTCGAAGTCCACGCCGGGCTCCCCCCGCACGCCCTCCAGGAGCTTCGCGCCGCGGATCGAGCGGGTCATCTCGCGGGCGTCCACGTCGGTCACCGGCTGGACGCGGAAGGTGACGTCGCGGAGCGCCTCGACGTAGATGCCTCCCAGGCCGAACATGATGAGGGGCCCGAAGTTGGGCTCGACCGTCATGCCCACGATCGTCTCCCGCCCCCCGCGCAGCATCGGCTGCACCACAGCACCGACCATCTCCGCCTCGTCGGGCCACTCCCTGGCCCGGCGCTCCATGTCCCGGTAGGCCTTGCGGACATCCTCCTCGTCCTCGAGGTCCAGGGCCACCGCCCCGGCCTCGGTCTTGTGCGAGAGCCCGGGCGCCACCGCCTTGAGCACGACCGGGAAGCCCACGTCGTACGCCGCGGCCGCCGCCGCATCGGCGCTCTCCACCGTCCGGTGGGGCGCCACCGGGATCCCGTAGGCCTCGAGCAGCTCCATCGCCTCCGGCACGGGGAGGAGGTTCCTCCCCTCCGAGGCCGCGCGCTCGAGCACCCGCGACGCCCGCCCGGCGTCCACGTCCTCGAACCGCCGGACCTGACCGGTCGGGCGGTCGAGCCAGCGCCTGTGCTTCTCCATGGCCGCCAGCGCCCGCGCCGCCGACTCGGGGAAGATGTAGGCCGGGATGCGCGCCTCGTGGAGCTCGGCCATCCCGCGGGGGAGCCCCTCCCGGCCCATGAGGACCGCCATGACCGGCTTGTCCGCCCCTTCCGCCACCTGGCGGATCGCGCGGGCGATGTCCGCCGAGTCGATCCCCAGGGGCGGCACGAAGGCCGCGATCACGGCGTCGACCTCCTCGTCGTCCAGCACGATCTCGAGCACCGAGCGGTACTCCTCGGCCCCCGCGCTCGCGATCATGTCCACCGGGTTGGCCACGCTCGCCTCCTCGGGGAGGACGTCCCGCAGCCGCTCCTGGGCGCCGTCGGACAGCGGGACGACCTCGAGCCCCCGCGCCTCGCAGGCGTCGGCGATGATGATCCCCGGCCCGCCCGCGTTCGTGACGATCGCGACCCTGGGCCCGGCGGGCAGTGGCGCGTTCCCGAAGGCCATGGCCGCGTCGAACAGCTCCTCGACCGTGTCGACGCGGAGGACGCCGCACTGGGCGAAGAGCGCATCGGTCGCCACGTCCATGGCGGCCATGGCCCCGGTGTGGCTCGAGGCGGCGCGCGCCCCGGCGCGGCTCCGTCCCGCCTTCACCGCGATCACGGGCTTGCGGCGCGTCACCTCCCTCGCGATCCGCGTGAACCGCCGCGGATTGCCGAAGTTCTCCAGGTAGAGGAGCATGACCCCCACCCGGTCGTCCTCCCCCCAGTAGTCCAGGAGGTCGTTCCCGGAGACGTCCGCCTTGTTGCCCATCGAGACGAACTGGCTGATCCCGATCCCGTACTCGGCGGCGTAGTCCAGGATGGTGACGCCCATGGCGCCCGACTGGCTCATGAACGCGATCGATCCCGACGGCGGCATCGTGGGGGCGAAGGTGGCGTTCATGGAGGTCTCGTCGGCGGTGTTGAGCACCCCCATGCAGTTGGGCCCCACCATCCGCATCCCGTGCCCGCGCACGATCTCGAGGAGCGCCCGCTCCTCCTCGACCCCCGATCCGCCCACCTCCTTGAAGCCCGCGCTGATCACGACCACGCCTCCGACGCCGGCGTCCGCGCACTCCTGCACGACGCCCCGCACCGCGCCCTTGGGGACCACGACCACGGCCATCTCGGGGACCTCCGGCAGGTCCGCCACGGAGGGATAGGAGCGGATCGAGTGGATGGAGCCCGCGTGCGGGTTCACGGGATAGACGTTCCCGTGGAAGCCGTGCGAGAGGAGGTTGTCGACGATCTGCCAGCCGATCGTGCCCGGCTGGCGGCTGGCGCCGATGACCGCGATCGAGGAGGGGCGGAGGATGCAGTCCAGGGTGCGCCGGCCCGCGCGGGCCGGGGCGGTCGGTGCTCCGGTCACGGCGCGGACCTCAGTCCAGGAGGCGGAGCGGCATCACCAGGCAGAGATAGTCGGGATCCCCACTGGCGGGCCCGAACGTGGCGGCCCGCTCCGGCGCCCGGAACTCGATCTGCACATCCTCGTCGGGCATGTAGCGAAGGACCTCGAGCAGGTAGTTGGCGTTGAAGCCCATCTCGAGCTCCTCACCGTCGTAGTCGACGGGCACCTCGTCCTCGGCCTCGCCCAGGTCGGGTGTCTGCACGCTGAGTCCGAGGCTCCCCTTCGAGAACCGGAGGCGGACCCTGTGGGTCTGGTCGCTCGCCACGACGGCCATCCGGCGGATCGCCTTGGCCAGCGCGTCCCGGCTCCCGAGCGCGCGCTTGTCGTTGTCGTTGGGGATGACCTGCTCGTAGTTGGGGTAGGGCCCCTCGATGAGCCTCGTGTACACCACCCTCGACTCCGAGCGGAAGGCCAGGTGGTTCTGCGAGCGCGCGACCTCGAGCTCCTCCTTCGGATCGAACAGGCGCTCGACCTGCTGGAGCGCCTTCGGCGGCACGATAAGGTCGGCCTCCGGGGCGTCGATCTCCTCCAGCGGGTGGGTCATCCGGGCCAGGCGGTGTCCGTTCGTGGCCACCATCGAGCTCTGTTCCGAGCGGAGCTGCCACAACACCCCGTTGAGGATCGGCCGGCTCTCCTCGCTCGACGCGGCGAAGGCCGTGCGCTCGATCAGCTCCTGGAGGGTCCCGGCCGTCATCTTCCAGCTCTCGGTGAAGTCCACCTCCGGGAACGAGGGGAACTCGCCCTCGGGGAGCCCGAACAGCTTGAAGCGGCTCCGGCCGCACGAGAGCTGGATCTGGTCGCCGTCCCTCGCCAGGTGCACCGGGGCGTCCTCGAGCTCCCGGGCGATGTCGGAGATCTTGCGGGCGGGGACCGTGAGGGCTCCCGCCTCGTCCACCTCCGCATCCACTCCCACCGAGACGGAGATGTCCAGGTCCGTCCCGCTCATCTCGAGCCGGTTCCCCTCGGCCCTCAGGAGGATGTTCGAGAGCACGGGCAACGTGGTCTTGGTCGGGATCGTGGCGGCCACGGCACCGAGGCCTTCCTGCAGCTTCTCGCGCGTGATGGAAAGCTTCATCGAGCTCCTCGTTCTCTCTCCAGCCGGCTTCGGGGGCCGAACCGCACGCTCGGGGCGGTCCTGGCGGGCACCTGGATCGGGATTCTCCCCACGGGTCGTTGCTGCTGCGCCAATGATATCATGATGTTCGTAGTAGTAGTAGGGACCGTGCAAATGTGGACAACGGCCCTCTCCGGACCGTCAATCGCCCGCGGCCTGCAGGGTCTGGCCGTCGGGAAGCGTGTGGAGCGTCGGGGGAAAACCGCCGCGTCTTCGACGGCCTTCCACATCCCGGGCGCCGCCCCGAGCGGTTCTCCACTCGCCTCCACACGATGTCGACCGCGGTGTCCACGCCTCCTTCAGGCGACGAGCTCTTCGCGCAGCTCCCGCACGCGCCTCCGGAACTCGGGGTCGGACGCCATGTCGGCCTCCACCTTGTTGACCGAGTGGATGACCGTGGAGTGGTCGCGCCCGCCGAAGAGCTCCCCGATCTCGGTGTAGGGGAGGTCGAGGAGGGTCTTGATGAGGTACATGGCGATCTGCCGTGGCACCGTGAGGTTCCGCGTGCGCCGGCGGGAGGTGAGCCCGTCGACGGTCACGCCCCACGCCTCCGCCGTCCTCCGCCGGATCTCCTCGGGCGTCGCCCGCTCGGGCTCCGGCTCGGCCTCGTCCGCCCCGCCCAGCGCCTCGCGGGCCAGGTCCAGGTTGATCTCGCGCCGGGTCAGCGAGCTGTAGGCCAGGAGCTTGATCACCGCCCCCTCGAGCTGCCGGACCGAGGTCTTCCGGTGCCGGGCGATGTACTCGATGACCGCGTCGTCCAGGACGAGCCGGTCCTCGGCCGCCTTCTTCTGCAGGATCGCCACCCGGGTCTCGAAGTCGGGGGCCTTGATGTCCGTGACCAGGCCCCACTCGAAGCGCGAGACCAGGCGCTCCTGGAGGCCCGGGATCTCCTGCGGCGGTCGGTCGCTCGCCACGACGATCTGCTTCTGGGCGTCGTACAGGGAGTTGAAGGTGTGGAAGAACTCCTCCTGCGTCCCCTCCTTGTTCCCCAGGAAATGGACGTCGTCGACCAGGAGCACGTCGATCTGGCGGTAGCGTTGCCGGAACTCGGGCGTGCGGCCGCTCTGGATGGCCGAGACCATCTCGTTGGTGAACTGCTCGGAGGGGATGTACGCCACGCGGGCTCCCGGGTCGCGCTCGAGGATGGCGTGGCCGATCGCGTGCATCAGGTGGGTCTTTCCGAGCCCCGTGTCCCCGTAGATGAAGAGCGGGTTGTACGCCTTGGCCGGTGCGTCGGCCACGCGCTGGCACGCAGCGGCCGCGAGCTGGTTGTTTCCGCCGATGACGAAGCGGCCGAACGTGTAGCGCTCGTTGAGCCCCTCGCCCCCGCGGGACTCCGGGGCCGCGGCGGCGGCCGCTCCCGCGCCGTCCCCGGCGAGCTCGGGCTCGGGGGCGCTGATCTCGGGGATCTCGATCTGCTGGCTCTGCCCCCGGTGCTCGAACCGGAGCTCGAGGGCTCGGCCCATCTGGCGCTCGGCCAGGTCGGCGAGGAGGGGGCCGTACTTGTCCTCGATCCACTCCACGGCGAACCGGGTCGGCGCGCCCACCACGAGCGTCTCGTCCGAGAGGGTGACGGCCTCCGTGGCCGAGAGCCAGGTCCGGAACGTCTGCTCGGGAAGGACATCCCGAGCGGCGTCGGTGATGCGTGCCCAGACTTCCTGCGCGGTCAATTCCATGCGGCCTGATTGTCGAGGTCCGCCTGAGCACCCGGGGGGCGGGACGGGGGACCCATTGTAGACGCGCCGACCGGGAGTGTCAACGCGGCGG
>DATFLN010000006.1:0-15723 GCA_035267645.1 Gemmatimonadota bacterium
AGCGCCACGGCCGAGGACATGCCCGACGCCAGCTTCGCCGGCGAGCACGAGACCTTCCTGAACGTCTCGGGCGAGGAGCACATCCTCGAGTCCACGCGCTCCTGCTTCGCCTCCCTGTTCACCGACCGGGCCATCAGCTACCGGGAGCACCACGGCTTCGACCACCTGTCGGTGGCGCTCTCGGTCGGGATCCAGAAGATGGTGCGGGCCGACAGGGGGGCCGCGGGCGTCCTGTTCACGATCGACACGGAGACCGGGTTTCCCAACGCCGTCCTCATCAACGCCTCCTATGGGCTGGGCGAGGCGGTCGTGTCGGGCGCGATCACGCCCGACCAGTACGTGGTCTTCAAGCCGCTCCTGGGCGAGGAGAGCCGGACGCCCATCCTCAGCAAGGAGCGGGGGAGCAAGGAGCTGAAGATCGTCTACCGGAACCCGGACGAGGTGACCTCCTCGCGCGGGGCCGACGGGATGACGCAGACGGTGGAGACCACGCTGGACGAGCGCTACTCCTTCGTGCTCGAAGACGAGGAGATCCTGCAACTGTCTCGCTGGGCGGTCGAGATCGAGGACCACTACGGGCACCCGATGGACATCGAGTGGGCCAAGGACGGGGAGACGGGCGACCTGTTCTTCGTGCAGGCCCGCCCCGAGACGATCCACTCCCGGAACGGGACCGGCGTGTTCAAGACCTACAGGCTCACCGGGGAGGCCGAGCCGATCGTCTCGGGCCTGGCCATCGGGAGCTCGATCGCGACGGGCCGGGTGTACAGGATCGAGCGGGTCGAGGAGATCGACCGCTTCCCGGAGGGCGGGATCCTGGTCACCCGCATGACGAACCCCGACTGGGTGCCCGCCATGCGCCGGGCCGCAGGGATCGTCACCGACCAGGGCGGCCGCACCTCGCACGCGGCCATCGTGAGCCGCGAGCTGGGGATCGCCGCCGTGATCGGGACCGGTGACGCCACCCGAGAGCTCGAGGACCGGCAGGAGGTCACCCTCTCCTGCGCCCACGGTGACGTGGGCTACGTCTACCCCGGAACGCTGGAGTACGAGGAGAAGGAGATCGACCTCAGCGGCCTCCCGGAGACCCGGACCCGGATCATGCTGAACATGGGGAGCCCGGCCGACGCCATGCACTGGTGGCGGCTCCCGACCCGGGGCGTGGGCCTGGCCCGGATGGAGTACGTGATCAACAACGCCATCAAGATCCACCCGATGGCGCTCGTCGATCCCGACCGGGTCACCGACGCCGGCGCCCGCGCGCAGATCAACGAGCTCACGACCGGCTACCGGGACAAGACCGACTACTTCGTGGACCACCTGGCGTGGGGGCTCGGCACGATCGCGGCCGTGCACTATCCCGAGCCGGTCATCGTCCGCATGAGCGACTTCAAGACCAACGAGTACGCCGACCTCATCGGGGGGAGGGCCTTCGAGCCCGAAGAAGCCAATCCGATGCTCGGCTGGCGCGGCGCTTCGCGCTACTACAGCGACGAGTACCGGGACGGCTTCGCGCTCGAGTGCCGGGCCATCCACAAGGTCCGCGAGGAGATGGGGCTCGAGAACGTGGTCGTGATGATCCCCTTCTGCCGCACGCCCGACGAGGCGGACCGCGTGCTGGAGGTCATGGCCGAGAACGGTCTCGAGCGCGGGAAGAACGGGCTCGAGGTCTACGTCATGGCCGAGATCCCCGCGAACATCGTGCTCGCCGAGGAGTTCGCCCAGCGCTTCGACGGCTTCTCGATCGGGTCCAACGACCTCACCCAGCTCACCCTGGGCGTGGACCGCGACGCCGCGCGCCTGGCGTACCTGTTCGACGAGCGGAACGATGCGGTCAAGCGCTCCATCCGAGACCTCATCGAGCGCGCCGGAAAGGCGGGCGCCAAGGTGGGGATCTGCGGCCAGGCGCCGAGCGACCACGCCGACTTCGCCGCCTTCCTGGTGGAGGCGGGGATCGACTCGATCTCGCTCACGCCCGACAGCGTAGTCGAGACGCTGCGGCGCGTGGCGCAGATGGAGAGCGACCTCGGGATCGGCGTCGACCAGGACGGGGCCGAGGCGGCCCGGGCCGCGGAGGAGAGCGCCGAGGCGGTCACGGCCAGGGCGTGAAGGGGCCGATCCGCTCCGGCGCCGCTGCCTGAAGCTCACGGGAGGGCCCCCCGCCGCGGGCCCTCCCCGTCATCCACCTCCGAAGGTTCCCCCACGTCCACGTCCGGGAGTCTCCCTACAGACGGAGCGCTTGCGGGGGCACACCTTAGGCCTCGTCGCACGTAGCGGGCTCGCCGACTTTCGTGCTCCACGGTCGGTGGCCTTCGGGCACGACGCAGGGCTGGAGGCACCATGGGCGACCGCAGATCGCGCTGGGGCGACCTCGATCCGAGCTGGGACGTGGTCATCCGCGAGCGCGCGGCGAATCGGAGCCTGGAAAGGCAGCGGCACGTGAGCCCGCTCACCCCGGACGAGCGGGCGGCCGTCCGCCGGGCCGCGGAGGCGCTCCTGGAGAGACGCTCGGGCGCGTCCCCCTACCGGCTCCTCCGCCCCTACGACGGCGGGGACGGCGCCTTCGACAGCCGCCACATCGATCTGCTGCGCGAGGTGTTCCGCCGGGTGACCGACGCCCGAACCGGGGACGGTGCCGCCGGAGTGTGAGACTCGGAGCGTGAAATCGCTCCGCGGGGGCTCTATCTTGCCGGGGATGCGTCCGGGAGACCGGTAGGGCGCGGGCCACGGGGGCCCGCGGCCGCCGGCCGCCCGGCGACCGGCCCCGAGCCCCGGATGCGATGTCGAAGAGCCCGGCCCTCGAACAGCTGATCGACCTCCTCTCCGGCAGACGCCTCGTGGTCCTCACCGGCGCCGGCTGCAGCACCGAGTCCGGGATCCCCGACTACAGGGGCACCGACCGTCACCAGCGCACCCCGGCGCCCGTCCGCTACGGCGAGTTCGTGCGGAGCCGGGAGGCGCGGCGGCGCTACTGGGCCCGCAGCGCGATCGGCTGGCCGCGCATGGCTCGCGCGCGGCCGAACCCCGGCCACGCGGCGCTGGCCATGCTGGAGCGGTCGGGCCTCGCGGCCGGCGTGATCACCCAGAACGTGGACGGCCTCCACCAGGCGGCCGGCACCCGTCGGCTGGTCGAGCTGCACGGCTCGCTGGACCGGGTCGCGTGCCTCGAATGCGGGAGCGTCGAGCGCCGGGCCGACGTGCAGGAGCGGCTCCTGGCCCTGAATCCCGGATGGCTGGAGCGAGGCGGTGCGGGCGGGCCGGCCGCCGAGCGCACCGGCGCCGACGGCCAGCTCCTCCCGGACGGCGACGCCGAGCTCCGCCCCGACGGCGACGCGGACCTCGGGTCGGCGGACATCTCCTCCTTCCGGCTCCCCGGCTGCCGGCGCTGCGGCGGGATCCTCAAGCCCGACGTGGTCTTCTTCGGCGAGAACGTCCCGGCGGCGACCGCCGAGGACGCGTGGCGCCTGTTCGGGGAGGGGGACCTCCTCCTCGTGGCGGGCTCCTCGCTCACCGTCTACTCGGGCTACCGGTTCGTCCGGCGGGCCGCCGGGGAGGGGGTGCCGGTCGCGATCGTCAACGTCGGCTCGACCCGGGGGGACGACCTGGCCCGGCTCCGGGTGGACGGCCGGACAGGGGAGGTGCTCCCGCGGGTGGCCGACGCGCTCCTGGCCGAGAGGAGGTCGGCGCGCGTCGTCTGAAGTCGGCGCGCCCGGTCCGAGGTCGCCGTCCTCCCCCGGGCCTCAGATCCCCGGAGGTCCCTCCCCGCCCGGTCCGCCTCCGGCCCCCCCGGCTCCCGCCGCCAGCCGGCTGTGCCTGGACCCGTACAGGAAGTAGAGCACCATCCCGAGCACGAACCAGATCAGGAGCCGCAGCCAGGTCACGAGCGGAAGCGACGCCATAAGGTAGAAGGCGGAGATCGCCCCCATGGGCGCCACGAACCACACCCAGGGCGTCCTGAAGGGCCGGGGCAGCTCGGGCTCGCGCACCCGGAGAACTATGATCCCGATCGAGACGATCACGAACGCGAGCAGCGTCCCGATGGACACGAGGCTGGCCGCGTCCCGGACGGGGAGGATGGCCGCGAAGAACGCCACCACCACCCCGGTCACCATGGACGTGATCCACGGCGTGCGGAAGGTCGGGTGGATCCTGTTCACGAACTGGGGAAGGAGCCCGTCCCGGGACATGGTCCAGAAGATCCGGGACTGGCCCATGAGCATCACGAGGATCACCGAGGAGAGGCCGGCGATCGCCCCCAGCTTGATGATCCCGGACATCCAGCCCAGCCCCGCGTGGTCCGCCGCGAGCGCGATCGGGTCCGGCACGTCCAGCTGCCTGTAGGGCACCACGCCCGTGGCCACGAGCGAGACCACGATGTACAGGGCCGTGCAGATGAGCAGCGACCCGATGATCGCCTTGGGCATGTCCTTCTGGGGATTCCTCGCCTCCTGCGCCGCCGTCGTGATCGCGTCGAACCCGATGTAGGCGAAGAACACGATCCCCGCCCCCGCCATGATCCCCGTCCAGCCGAACGCCTCGCGCGTGCCGGCGTTGGGCGGGATGAAGGGGTGCCAGTTGGCCGGGTCGATCGCGGCTGCCGCCCCGCCGATGAAGAGGAGCACCACGGCCACCTTGATGAAGACGATGATGTTGTTGGCCGTGGCCGACTCGCGGATTCCGAGCACGAGCAGGGTGGTGACGCAGAAGATGATGAACACGGCCGGCAGGTTGAAGATCGCCGTGGCGTGCGGCAGCGAGCTCACGTCGATCCCGCCTTGCGACAGGCTGTGGGTGAGGTCCGCGCTCACCACCTGCCACCCTCTCCCCGGGACCTCGATGAGGTGCGTGCCCCGCGCGGCCTGGATCTGCGGCGGGATGTAGATCCCGATCCCGTCCAGGAAGGAGACCACGTAGCCCGACCACCCGATGGCCACCGTCACCGCGCCGAGGGCGTACTCGAGGATGAGGTCCCAGCCGATGATCCAGGCGATGATCTCGCCGAGGGTGGCGTAGCCGTACGTGTAGGCGCTCCCCGCCATGGGGACGAGCGAGGCGAACTCCGAGTAGCACAGCGCGGCGAAGATCGAGGCCACGCCCGCCAGGACGAAGGAGAGGACGACGGCGGGTCCGGCGTTCTGGGCGGCCACGGTCCCGGTCAGCACGAAGATGCCGGTCCCGATGATGGCCCCGACCCCGAGGAGGGTGAGGTTGAGGGCTCCGAGCGCCCGGCGGAGCGTGTGGTCGGTGAGCGCCTCTTCCTGCAGCTCCGTGACCGTCTTGCGGCGGAACAGGTCCATGGGCTCCCCCGGCGGCCGATCGCTCCGGCTCGCGGCTGGGCCAGGTGACGGGGCCGCCCCGCCCGTGTGCGGGGAGCGGCGCGTCACCGGAAGTCCTGAAAGGAAGCGGCCCCGGCCGCGCCGCACAAGAGGCGGCGCGGCCGGGGGGCGCCCGACGCGTCGAGCGCCGCCGTCAGCTCGAGCCGGCGCCCTCCAGCGCCCTGCGCGCCCGGTCCATGCGGTCGGCGACCCCGCCGAGCGTCTCCGCCACGATCCCGATCTCGCGCGTCGCCTCGTCCCAGCTCCGCTGCTCGATGGCCTCGCGGATGCCCGGGAGCGTCTTGACGCCGTAGCCCGTGTAGAAGCCCGGCGCGTAGACCTGGTGGCGGAACCAGGGCCGGCGCGGGAGCCCCTCGTCGCGGAGCATCGTCCCCTCGAGCCCCTGCAGGAGGTCGTTCAGACGGCCGCGGTCGGCGTCGGAGGGCAGGGATCCGGACGTGGCCGCCCGGGCGTAGGCCTCGTCGTAGGCCTTCGCGCTCTCGTCCAGGCGCGCGACGGCGTTCTGCAGGGGCGAGAAGTCCAGGAAGGGCACCGCCGCCTGGCTGTCCGGCGGCACGTAGGCCTCGGTCGGGTCGCTCGCCAGCCGGTACGCGTCCTTCGCCACGAGCCCGTCCCGGCGGGCGGTCGCCTTCCGGAGCGAGTCGGCCAGCGCCATGACCTCCCCGGCGTAGTCGCTCACGTGCCGCGCGAGCGTCCCCATCGAGAGCGGGAGGACCCCGGCGTCGGCGGCGCGCAGGACCAGGCGCCCGCCCGTGCGCGCCAGCGCCACGCCGTAGTGGAAGCCCGGGTCCCCGAAGCGGCGCATCCAGTCGTAGGAGTCGTAGGCCGAGTGGTAGATCCCGCCCTCGGCCTCGCCCCCGTAGCCGACGTTGAGCGAGGCGATCCCCAGGTGCTGGAGGAAGACCGTGTAGTCGGTGCCCGAGCCGAGGGGCGAGAGCGGGAGCGTGCGGTCGCCGTCGCCGTCCCCGTCGCCCCGGCCGCCGACCTCGCGCCTCGCCAGCGCGCGCTCGCGGACGCTGACACCGGTCTCGGGATCGGGCACGTCGGCGGCCACCTGGTCGAAGAAGGTCTCGAGCGTCCCCGAGCCGCCCCCGCGCAGGAAGCCCCGGGTGTTGCTGTCCGAGTTGATGTAGACGACGGCCTTGCTCCGGAGCTCGTCGCCGTGGTCCTCGCCCCACTCGGTCGAGCCCAGGAGCGCGGGCTCCTCGGCGTCCCAGGATGCGTAGACGATCGTGCGGCGGGGCGTCCATCCGGCGCGGACCAGGCGGCCGATGGCGCGGGCCTCGGCCAGCAGGGCCACCTGGCCGGAGAGGGGGTCCTCGGCGCCGAACACCCAGGCGTCCCGGTGGTTGCCGCGGATCACCCACTGGTCCGGGCGCTCCGAGCCCCGGATCATCCCGATCACGTCGTAGGCGGGCGCGAGCTTCCAGTCGAACGCCAGCTCAAGGTGCGCCTTCGCCGGCCCCGGACCCACGTGGTAGGTGAGGGGCAGGCCGCCGCGCCAGCTCTCGGGTGCCACCGGCCCGCCCAGCGCCCGGAGGAACGGCTTCGCGTCCGCGTAGGAGATCGGCAGGACCGGGATCTTCATGATCGTCTTCGCCTCCTCCCGCGAGAGGCGCTTCGCGCCGGCGGTGGCGCCGACGCCGGGCGTGAGCGGGTCGCCCGGGTAGAGCGGCATGTCGAGGACGGAGCCGCGCTGCACCCCCTCCTCGGGCCGGAAGGGGCCCTCCGGGTAGACGTCGCCCTCGTGGTAGCCGTCGTCGAGCGGGTCGGAGAACAGGATGCAGCCGACCGCCCCGTGCTCGGCGGCCACCTTGGGCTTGATCCCCCGCCACGAGCCCCCGTAGCGCGCGATGACGATCTTCCCCGCCACGTCGATCCCCATGCGCTCGAGCCGCTCGTAGTCGGCGGGCACGCCCTGGTTCACGTAGACCAGCTCGGCGGTGACGTCCCCGTCGGCCGAGTAGGCGTTGTAGGGCGGGAGCCGGTGGTCGTAGATGTCCGACGTGGCGTCGCCCTCGACCGGCGGCTCGCGGAGCTTCGCCTGGTAGCGGGTCGGCGCCACCAGCTCCAGCACGCGCTGCTTCGGGGTGGGGAAGAGCACCCGGTACTCGTCGATGCGGGTCTGGAAGCCCCACGCCCGGAAGAGCGAGTCCACGAACATGGCGTTGGCCTTGCCGTGGGGGGAGCCGACCTGGTTCGGGGCCGAGCTCATCCGCTCGTTCCAGGCCTCGAGGTCCGGGGCGCGCACGAGCGAGTCGAAGCGCGCCTCGAGCGCCCGCTGGCGGGCGGCCGCGTCGGCGGAGAAGCCGAGCATGGCGCCGGTGTCGGCGGGAGCGGTCGCGGCGTCCTTCGCCGCCCCGCCGCCGCCGCCGGCGGGACCGGCGAGGACCAGGGCGAGGGGGAGCGCGAGGGCCGCCAGGGCCGGTGTGCGATCTCGGAGCATGGGAGAGCCGCCTCGGTGCGGGTGAACGGGGACCGGCGTTCGGGACCGAACCGCGGCCAACTTGCGCCCCTCGCCGCCCCCCGGCAACGTGGCGGTCGGCCGCCGCTCGGGCGGCCGCGCTCGCGTTCCGGCTTCCGCTCCCCGCCCGGAGGAAGGCATGCCGCCCACGGAACCCGCCCCGCCCCCGGAGCCGCGCCCGGGCCGCCTGCCGCGCCGGCTGGGCGTGTGGAGCGCGGCGGCGGTGCTGGTCGGGAGCACGATCGGGAGCGGGATCTTCCGGGTCCCGAGCACCGTGGCCGCCGACGTCGGGACCGTGGGCGCGCTGGCGCTCCTGTGGGTCCTGGGCGCGGCCGTCGTGGTGTGCGGTGCCCTCACCCTCTCCGAGCTGGCCACGCTCGTCCCCGAGTCGGGCGGCGTGTACGTGTACATCCGCGAGGCGTTCGGGCCGCTGCCCGCGTTCCTGTTCGGGTGGACCGAGGTCCTCCTCATCCGGCCCTCGGCGCTCGGCGCCATCGCCATGATCTTCGCGGGCTACCTCGGAACCTTCGTCCACCTCTCGAACGCCGGCGTCCACGTGGTGGCCGCCGCCGCGATCGCGGTCGTGGGCGCGGCCAACATCCGCTCGGTGGTCTGGGGCGCGGGGCTCGAGAACGTGACCACCGCCGCCAAGGTCCTGGCCCTGACCGCGCTGGCGCTGCTGGCGTTCGTGTTCGGGGGCGGCGGAGGGGGCGGCTCGCTCGCCGGGCCGCTGAGCTTCGAGCCGACGACGTGGGGCGGGTTCGGGGTCGCGCTCATCGCCGTCCTCTGGGCCTACGACGGCTGGGCGGACCTCACGTTCATGGCGGGCGAGGTGCGGGACCCCGCGCGGACGCTGCCGCGCGCGCTCCTGGGGGGGACGCTCACCATCGTGGTCGTCTACCTCCTCACCAACACAGCCTACCTCTACCTCCTCCCCATGGACCGCATGGCCGGCTCGGAGCTGGTGGCGGCCGACGCCGCCACCGTCGTGTTCGGGCGGGCGGGCGCGTCGGTGGTGGCGGCCCTGGTCATGCTCTCGACCTTCGGGTCCCTGAACGGCTCGATGATGACGGGGCCGAGGATCTTCTGGGCCATGGCCGACGACGGGCTCTTCTTCCGTCCGGTCGCGGCCGTCCACGCGAAGTGGAGGACGCCGTGGGTGGCGATCCTCCTGGCCAGCGCGCTCGGGATCGGGTACGTGTCCTTCCGGACGTTCGAGCAGCTGGCCGACGCCTTCATCCTGGGGATCTGGCCCTTCTACGCCCTGGCCGTGGCGGCCGTGTTCGTGCTGCGGCGGCGCCGGCCGGACGCCGAGCGGCCCTTCCGCACCCCGGGCTACCCGTGGGTGCCGGTCGTCTTCCTCCTCGCCTCGCTCGGGCTCCTGGCCAACGCCACCATCCAGCAGCCCGCCTCCACCCTCCTGGGCTTCGGGCTCATCCTCCTGGGCGCGCCGGCGTACTGGGTGTGGAAGCGGCTGGGCCGCGGCGCTGGCGGTCGGCCATGAGCGGTGCCACCTTGCAGATGGCGCTTCGCGGCATCTCGCATCGATCGACCCCCTCCACGGGAGGCCCCGCATGAGCACCGTCGCCGGCCGGACCATGACCCAGCGGATGATCGGCGCCGCCACCCTGGACGTCCCCACCTTCGAGGAGGTCGAGCACGACACGACGGCCACCGGACAGGCGGCGGGGGTCGTGGCGCTGGCCGCCGTGGCCCGCGGCATCGGGTCGGTGGGCCACGGGAGCGCGACCATCGTCGGGGCGCTCGTCGCCGCCTTCCTCGGGTGGCTCGTGTGGTCGGGGATCACCTACCTGATCGGGACGCGGCTGTTCGACGGGAAGGCGACCTGGGGAGAGCTGCTGCGGACGCTGGGCTTTGCGCAGGCCCCCGGCCTCCTCATGGTCGTGGCGTTCATCCCGGTCCTGGGCTGGCTGGTCGCGCTCGTGGTGGCGGTGTGGCTCCTCATCGCCGGAATCGTGGCGCTCCGCCAGGCGCTGGACGTGACGACCGGGAAGGCGATCCTCACCGCCGTGATCGGATGGCTCGCGATCGCGATCCCGATGGGGCTGCTCCGCCTGGCGGCGAGGGCCTGAGGGCGGCGAGGGCCTGAGGGCGGAGGCGGAGGCGGCGACGTGGCGTCCCCGTGCGGCACCCTCTTGAACTGGAGTTCAAGAGGGTCTCTTGCGGGGCGTGTCCGTGCAGGAGCCCTCAGGACGGTCCGCTGGCCGCCGCCGGCCCCCGCCCGCCCTCGACGGGAGCGCCCGGCGCGCCTACCTTGAGTCCTCGGCGGCGGCACCGGACCCGGTCGTCCGCGCGCCGCCTTCCCCCGCGCCCGCACCAGGGGGCCGCGATGGACCGCAGGACCGCGTACTGCTCCGCCAACGACCGTCCCGTCCCGGTGCTCCTCGCGCCGGCCTCCGACGAGGACGTCCACTTCTCGCCCCACGACGCCGTCCGGGTGGTCTGCCTGGACTACGGGGTGCGCTGCACCGGGGCCATGTGCCCGCTCTTCTCCTTCCCCGGAGAGGCCCGCGCGCCCGGCGTGGGGCGGATCCGGGGACTGGACACCGTCTCCCGACCGACTCCCTGATCGCGCCGCCGTCCCCCTCCGCCTCTTGACGCCCAAATATATTACAAGTAAATTACGGTCGTGACGAAAAGGAGATAGAAATGGCGTCCACGCGCACGCCGCGCGACCGGATCTTCACCCTGTTCGGGGACTATCTCCTCCACCGGCCCGGCCCGGTCTGGGTGGGCAGCCTCATCGCCCTGCTCGAGCCGCTCGGCCTCTCGGAGGGGGCGGCCCGCACGGCGCTCTCCCGCATGGGGTCCCGGGGCTGGCTGGTCTCCGAGCGTCGCGGACGGAACGCCTTCTACAGCCTCACCCGGAAGGGCCGCACCCTGCTCGAGGAGGGCGAGGCCCGCATCTACCGGCCGCCCCGCGACGAGCCGTGGGACGGCACGTGGACGCTGGTCCACTACTCGATCCCCGAGGAGGACCGCTCGCTCCGCGACCGGCTGCGGCTCCGCCTCTCGTGGCTGGGCTGCGGACCCCTGGGGAACGGCACCTGGATCACCCCCCACGACGTGACCGAGCGGGTGGCCGACCTGGCCGAGTCGCTCGAGGTCACCGGCGGCCTGGAGGTCTTCCGCTCGGCCCGCCCCGCCTTCGCCGGCCCGGAGGAGCTGGTGGAGCGGTGCTGGGACCTGGAGCGGGTGCACCGGGCCTACCTGGACTTCATCGACCGCCAGCTCCCCCGGCTCCGTCGGCGTCAGGCCGAGCTCGAGCGGGGGGAGGTCTCCGAGCGGGACGCCTTCGTCCAGCGCATCGAGCTCGTGGACGAATACCGGGAGTTCCCGCTCCAGGACCCCTACCTCCCGCGCCGCCTCCTCCCCGACGACTGGGCGGGCGAGTGCGCCGCGGGGCTGTTCCGGCACCTGCACGACCTCCTCGAGGAGCCCGCCGAGGCCTTCGTGGACGGAGTCCTGGCGCGCGCCGAGCGCGAGACCGATTCGACCGTGACCGTGAGCGGAGGATGACCATGTCCCACTTCGAGCCGAAGCCCGCCGGCGCCTATGACTTCCAGGACATCCTGTACTCGAAGGAGGACTGGGTCGCGCGCGTCACGCTGAACCGCCCGGAGGTCTACAACTCCTACTCGACCGGGGCGCTGGAGGAGCTGGCCACCGCTTTCCGGGACGCCGCCTTCGACGACCGCGTGGCCGTCGTGGTCTACACGGGCGTCGGCACGGACGCGTTCTGCACGGGCGGGGACGTGAAGGAGTACGAGCGGCTCTACACGGACCGGCCGCGCGACTACTGGAAGTACATGCAGCTCTTCCGGAGCTACCTGGAGAGCATCCTCCGGTGCGGGAAGCCCGTGATCGCCCGCCTGAACGGCATGGCCGTGGGCGGCGGGAACGAGTCGCAGATGGCCTGCGACCTGGCCGTGATCGCCGAGCACGCGTGGATCGGGCAGGTCGGGACCGGCGTGGGCAGCGTCGCGGCGGGCGGCGCCACGCAGTGGCTCCCGATCATGGTCGGCGACCGCCGGGCCCGGGAGATCCTCATGCTGAACGGGCGCATCTCCCCCCGCCAGGCGCTCGACTGGGGCCTCGTGAACCGGGTCGTGCCGTCGGTGATGCGGGACGGCGCCTTCGTGGAGGGGGCCACGCTGGAGGAGATCCAGAAGGCGAGGAAGGGCGAGGACGGCTACTCGCTGGGCCTGGACGCCCTGGACCGCGCCGTGGACGAGCTGGTCGAGCAGCTGATCGAGAAGTTCTCCGAGTGCACGCGCTTCACGCGCGAGCAGGTGAACTTCTGGAAGGAGCTGTCCTGGAACCACACGATCGGCGCCGCGGGCGACTGGCTCTCGATCCACTACTCGAGCTACGAGCCGTGGGAGGGCATGCGCGCCTTCGTCGAGAAGCGGCCGCCGCGCTACCGGGAGCTCCGGGAGCTGGCGGCCTCGGGCGGATCCAGCGAGTTCGTGTGGGGCCCCTACCGGACCACCTGCCCCGAGTGCGGGGCCGAGGGGATCCCCTCGGGCTTCGAGTACTGCGGCGCCTGCGGCGCGCGGCTCGGCGGCTCGCGCGGAAACGGCGGACCGGCGTCCGGGAAGCACGGAGAGGGCGCCGCGGCGGGCGCGGCCTCCGGCGGCGAGGGCGGCTCGTGAGCGTCCGGGCGGCGGCCTCGGCCCCCGCGGAGGGCGTCCGCGTCGAGTCCGCGGGCGGCGTGGTGCGGCTCGTCCTGGACCGCCCGCCCCTCAACGTCCTCGACGCCCCGACGCTCGAGGCCCTGACCGCCGCCCTGGACCGGGCGGCCCGCCACTCCGACACCCGCGCCGTGCTCCTCACGGCCCGCGGCAGGGCGTTCTGCGCCGGGGTGGACGTGGCGGCCCACGCCCCCGACCGCGCGCCGGAGATGATCCGGCTGTTCGGACGGGCGATCCGCGCCCTCCTCGCCCAGGAGGTCCCGGTCGTGGCGGCCGTGCGGGGCGCGGCCCTGGGCGGCGGCTGCGAGCTCGCCCTCGCCTGCGACGTGGTCCTGGCCTCGGAGGGCGCACGCTTCGGACAGCCGGAGGTGCGCGTCGGCGCCCTCCCTCCCGCCGCGGCCGCGCTCCTCCCCCGGCGCGTGGGCCCGTCGGCCGCCATGGACCTGGTCCTCTCGGGCCGGACCGTGGACGCCGGGGAGGCGCTCCGGCTGGGGCTCGCCAGCCGGGTCGTGCCCGAGGAGGAGCTGGAGGAGGCGGCCGGGGCGTACGCCGCCGACCTGGCCTCCCTCAGCCGCCCCGTGCTCGCGCTGGCCAAGCGCGCCGTGCGCGAGGGAGCCGCCGGCCCCGTCGGCGCGGCGCTGGACCGGGCCGACCGCCTGTACCTGGAGGAGCTCCTGGAGCTGGAGGACGCCGCCGAGGGGATCTCGGCGTTCCTGGAGAAGCGACCCCCCGTCTGGAAGGACGCGTGAGCCATGGGTACGAGCGAGACGCAGCGGCGCGACGGTGACGGCACGGAGCCCCGGGCCGCGGAGACACGCGGCGGGGCGGGCTCCGCGGGCGGCGGGCCGGGTCCGGCCCTCCGCCTCCTGGACCTCCCGCTGGACGGGGACCTGGACGAGATCGTCCGCGGCTGCCGGGAGCTGGTCGAGGACACGGACTTCCCCACCGTGCGGCGCTGGCGCGAGGCCGGCGGGAAGGTCCTGGGCCACTTCCAGGTCTACTTCCCCGAGGAGCTGGCGCACGCGGCCGGGATGCTCCCGGTCAAGGTCCGCGGCGGGAGCGTGGAGCGCCGGGAGGCCGACTCCCACTTCGGCTCCTACATCTGCTCGGTGCTCCGGACCTCGCTCGAGCTGGCGCTCACCGGCCGGCTCGTTCCCGACCTGTTCGTCACCCACCCGATCTGCGACGCGGCCCGCAACCTGGCGGGGATCTGGACGCGGAACCTGGACGTCCCCGCGGAGATCCTCTACTTCCCCCAGAACCCCAACTCCGCCTTCTCGGCCGAGTATCTCACGGCCGAGTACGCCCGCGTGCTCTCGGACATCGAGGAGGTCGCGGGCCGGAGGGTGGGGGAGGACGACCTGCGCGCCTCGATCGAGGTCTTCGACGAGAACCGGCGGCGCCTCCGGGAGCTGTACGCGATCAAGCGCGAGACGCCGTGGAAGCTCCCCGTCGACCAGGCCTACGTGCTCATGGCGGTGGGCGGCCTCGTCTCCCGCGAGGAGCACAACGAGCTCCTTCGCGCGGTGCTCCCCCGGATTCGGGCGCGCGACGCCCGCCCGCAGGACCGCATGCGCGTGGTGTTCGAGGGGGGCTTCTGCGAGCAGCCGCCGCTCGACCTCCTGGGCGCGATCGCCGAGTTCTGCTACGTGGTCGACGACGACCTCCTGATCGGGTTGCGCTGGATCCTGGAGGACGTCCCCACGGACGGCGACCCGCTCGAGGCGCTGGCCACCGCCTACCTGGAGAGCTCCTCCTACAGCCCCGTCCAGCACGACCTCCGGAAGCCCAAGGAGGCGATGCTCCTGGAGCGCATCCGCGCCTCGGACGCGGACGCGGCCATCGTGGCGGCGGCCAAGATGTGCGAGCCGGGCCTGGACGAGCAGGTGGCCTACTCGGACGCGCTCGAGGAGGAGGGCATCCCCTTCTTCCTCACCGAGTTCGAGGAGCAGATGCGGAACTTCAACCACCTCCAGATCCAGCTGGAGACCTTCGTCGAGAACCACCTGCTGTTCGGGGACGTGGCCGGCGGCTCCGAAGGGGACGGCGCGGGCCGTCCCGCGACCGCGGCCGCCCGCTAGAGGAGGCGCGACATGAGCACGACGACCGAGCTGGTGGGCCGCGGCGCGCGCGACGGGCGGCGGCTGTTCGAGGGGTGGTTCGATGACCTGACCGCGGCCGCCGAGGAGGGCCGGCCCGCCGCCTACACGTTCGTGATGGGGAGCCTGTGCGAGGTCCTGCGCTCCTTCGACATGCCGGTGGTCTTCCCGGAGATCCACTCCCTGCAGATGGCCGTGCGGCGGGTGGCCGACGAATACCTGAGCGAGGCCGAGGACCGGGGCTTCTCGCCCGACGTGTGCGGCTACGTCAAGGCCGACTACGCCTTGCAGCTCCGGGGCGGCGAGCACCCCATGGGGAGGATCCCGAAGCCCTCGCTGGCCGTCCTCACCAACGCCTGCAACACGTACCTCAAGTGGGGCGAGATCTGGGAACGGCTCTACGACACGCCGGTCATGACGCTGGACATCCCCGGCACCCGCCGCCCCGTGAGGATCGAGGGGATGGGCCCCGGGAACGGCGAGCGCGACCCGGACGGCCAGGAGCGCGACCGCCGGTACGTGGAGGGCCAGATCCGCGAGCTCATCGGGAAGTGCGAGGAGGTGACCGGCCGGGCCTTCGACGTCGACCGCCTGCGCGAGGTCATGCGCCTCACCAACGACATGGCCGAGAGCTGGCGGGACCTCCTGGCCCTGAACCGGAGCCGGCCCGCGGGCTTCGACGCCATGCTGGAGGGGACGATCTACCTGGGCGTGGCCAACGTGCTCCGCGGCACCGAGGAGGGCGCGGCCTACTTCCGCGACCTGGTCGAGGAGATGGAGCACCGCACGCAGGCCGGGGTCGGGGCGCTGGGCGGGCGGACCGAGGAGCGCCACCGGCTCCTCTTCGTGGGCGTCCCCTGCTACCCGATGTTCCGGCGCTTCTACGAGCTGTTCTCCGAGTGGGGCGGCGTGTTCGTGAGCTCGAGCTACACCTGGTTCGCCTCCGGCGGGCTCGACGAGCCGTTCGCCTACGACCTGGACCGGCCGATCGAGAGCCTGGCCGAGGGGGTGCTCCGGAGCGTCCGGCACGCCACCGACAGCCTCATGTTCCAGGACCGGGCCCTCATCCGCGCCGTGGACGAGTTCGAGGCGGACGGCGTGGTCTACCA
>DATFLN010000007.1:0-28315 GCA_035267645.1 Gemmatimonadota bacterium
AACGAGGGCCTGTTCGCCCCGCTCCTCTCCGAGGAGGACGTCCTCATCTCGGACGCGCTGAACCACGCCTCGATCATCGACGGGATCCGCCTGTGCAAGGCGGAGCGCCGGATCTACGACCACATGGACATGGACTCGCTGCGTGAGGTCCTGGCGGCCTCGGGTGACGCCCGCCACCGGCTGGTCGTGACGGACGGCGTGTTCAGCATGGAGGGCGAGATCGCGCCGCTGCCCGAGATCCGCGAGCTGTGCGACGAGTACGACGCGATCATGGTCATCGACGACTCGCACGCCACCGGCGTGCTCGGCGAGACCGGGCGCGGAACGCCCGAGCACTTCGGCATGCACGGCGAGGTGGACATCGTCACCTCGACCCTGGGGAAGGCGCTGGGCGGGATGGCCGGAGGGTTCACGGCCTCGAGCGAGGCCGTGGTGGAGTACCTGGTGCAGAACTCCCGCACGCAGCTCTTCACCAACGCCGTGCCGCCCCACTCCGCCGAGGGAGCGCTGGCGGCGGTCCACCACCTCGAGGAGCACCCGGAGCTGATCGGCAAGCTCCGCCGCAACACGGAGTACTTCCGCGAGCGGCTGCAGGAGATGGGCTACCGGCCCATCCCCGGGGAGACCCCCATCGTCCCGATCATCATCGGGGACACCGCCGACGCGATCGCGCTCAGCCGACGGCTCCTCGAGCGGGGGGCGTTCGTGATCGGCTTCGGCTACCCGGTGGTCCCCGAGGGGAAGGCCCGCATCCGCTGCCAGATCTCGGCGGCCCACGAGACCGAGCACCTGGACGCGGCGCTCCGCTCGCTGAAGGAGATCGGGACGGAGCTCGGGATCCTCTGACGAGGGGCGAGCCCGGGCGGGCCCCTCGCCGCGCCGCGGAGACGCGGACGCGCGGGCCGGGCCGGGCACCTTCCGACCGGTCGTCTCGTTGACAGGACCGGACCCGCGGCCTAGCCTGCGGGGCTCGGGCCCGTCATCGGGGCGGGTCCGGAGGCGGCCCACGAGGCCGCCGGACGTCCGAGCGGCCGAGAGGAGCCGGTGAGGGAGCTCGATCCAGGGAGCGGCACGCCGATCGGAGGGCGCGTCCGCCGCCGGGTGCGGCGGGCGGGCGGCGCCTTCCTGCTCCTCCTCTTCCTCGTGGCGAATCCGGCCTACGCGTGCCCGATCGACTGCCTCCTGAACCACCACGCCGACCGGGTGGAGCACCACCGCCACGAGGGCACGCGCCTCACGGGCGACATGTGCCACCACGGCCCCCGGATCACGGCGCGGGAAGCGCCGGCCGAGCGCGCCCTCTCCCCCCAGGAGCCGGCGGCCGTCCCGGCGGAGCTCCCGGCGGCCGACGAGCGCGCCTTCGGGACCACGACGCTCGCGGCGCCCCCCGACCTCACCCTCTCCGCCCCGCCCTCCCCCCCTCCGCGGGCCTGATCCGATCCCCCGGGCGTCCGCGCCGCGGACGCCACGAGGCCCTCCCGTAGCGACCACGGCCACGCCGGACACGGCGCGACCTCGCATCGCGGGTCGAAGCCGTACGCGGGAGCGGCCTCCGCACACGAGATCGGACCAGGTTCCGCACACATCGCGGAGGTGCACATGCAGTGGACATCCACACTCGGAGCGGGGTTCGCGGCTCTCGTGGCCGCGGGCGCCTGGCTCCTGGCTCCCGCCGGGCTCCGGGCCCAGGGGGCCGACACCACGAAGGCCAGCGTCCAGCAGCTCGACCTGTCGGGCGGCGGGAGCCGGTCGCTGGAGTCGCTGACCGGCGAGTCGGAGACGCCCCTCCAGATCACCGGGTTCGGGGTCGGGAGCTACACGTACGATGGCCGCACGGACGAGAACACGTTCGCGGGCAGCAAGCTGGCCGTGGCGCTCTTCCGGGAGCTGGGGGACTCGTTCTGGTTCTTCGGCCAGCTGACGACGGCCCTCTCCGAGGAGGGGGGAGCCGGCGGCGAGGTCCCCACGGAGATCGAGATCGACAACTTCCTGGTGAACTTCACGCCGCCCGGCGCCACGAACGTGAGCCTGAGCTTCGGGAAGTTCGACACGCCGATCGGGTTCGAGCGCGACGACGAGCCGCTGAACCTCCAGCCGACCGAGAGCTTCAACTTCCAGTACGCCCGTCCCGCCAAGATGGTGGGGCTCATCGGCCGCTGGAACCTGACGCCCTCCGTCGACCTGGCGGGCTGGGTGGGGAACGGCTGGAACAGCCAGCTCGACCCCAACCACGGCAAGACGGTGGGGCTCCGGGTCGGCACCCGCCCCACCGAGCACACGAGCTTCGGCCTGGCGGGCCTGTACGGGCCGGAGGGAGAGCAGGGCGCCACCTTCGACCGCTACCTCCTCACTTTCGACTACGCCCTGCAGCCGACTCCGGACGTCATCGTCGCGGGCGAGGCGAATTACGGGGGGAACAGGGACGTCCTGGCGAACGGGCGGGACGCGAAATGGTACGGAGGGCTCCTCACGCTGTTCGGACGCTTCAGCCGGCACTTCGGGACGACGCTCCGCGGCGAGGTGTTCCGCGACCGGGACGGCGCGCGCACCGGCACGCCGCAGACGATGGAGTCCCTGACCCTGGCCCCGACCTACCTGCTCGGCACCGGGCGGGAGGGTATCTTCGCCAACGTCGAGCACACCACCTTCCGGATCCCGCGCTTCCAGGTCCGGACCGGGCTGCGCTACGACCACTCGAACCGGGACGTCTTCGAGAGCGGCTCCGGCGCGACCGACTGGGACATCAGCTACCTGGCCGAGCTGGTGGTGACGTTCTGATGGCGGCCGGAGGACCGGACGCCCGGCGCGGGCGGTCGCGCCGGACCCAGGAGAGGAGGAGCCCATGAGCGGTCTGTACAGCCTGAGAGACGCGGACCGGTCCGTGAAGCTGGCCGCGCTCCTGTTCATGCTCGTCCTCGGCTACGCCTACATCTTCGCCTTCTTCATGGTGAAGAATTACGCGGGGCTCACGCCCGAGGACGTGGCCACCACCTACGTGCCGCAGAGAGTGGAGGCCTCGCAGCTCCCGGAGGCCTCGAAGAGCACGACGCGGGCGCTCGACCTCTCGAGCATGGAGCCCGAGCACCACCACGTCGACACGCAGCTCCTCATCCAGGACAGCCACATCCACATCATGATCTACGCGATCATCGCCGCCCTCCAGACGCTCATCGTCCTGGGCCTGGGCTGGAGCGCGTGGTGGCGCGACCTGGTCATCCTGACCGCCTTCGGGTCCGGCGCGCTCGACTTCGCCGGCCAGTGGCTCATGAAGGCGGGGATCGGCGGGTTCGCGTGGCTCACGATCGCGTCGGGCTGGCTCATGACCGCCGTGTACGTGGTCGTCCTGCTCGGAACCCTGAGAGCGGTGTTCGCGAAGAACGAGACGCGGGGAGCGTCGGCCTGACGGCGCCCCCGGCGATGCAGCCACAGCAGGAGGCACACGCATGAGGATCCCATCACGCAAGCTGGCCTCGGGCGCGCTCCTGGCGCTGGCCCTGCCCGTCCTGGCGGGCGCCGGCGACCACATCACCCCGACGGTCGTGCTGAAGAAGCAGGCCGAGGTCATCAAGGCCACGCTCCCCGGCGCGTCGAGCTTCTTCCTGAAGAAGGTCGAGATCGGGAAGCGGGACCTCTCCCGGATCGAGCAGAGTGGCGGCTTCGAGCCCGAGTCTCCCGACGTGAAGTTCTACTACGGGCAGGACGGCTCCGGGAGCACGGTCGGGGTCGTGCTGTTCCCGCAGGTGAACACCCAGCACGGACCCTTCGAGGTCGGCCTCACGATGGGCCCGGACGGGACGGTGCGGGACGTGACGCTCACCAAGGCCACCGTGGAGACGAAGCCCTGGGTCGAGAAGGCGGCCGGGACCGGCTTCCTGGAGGACTTTCGGGGACTCGGGGCCGGCCAGGCGCCCACGACGGCGCTCGAGCGGCTGAGGTCGGCCGACATCGGGAAGATGCCGACCTACTCCGGGAAGCAGGTGGCCAAGGCGGTGGAGCACGGCCTGACGCTGTACGGGATCCTGTACGCGGGCAGCGGACGGGCCGCGGGCGGGAGCTCCGGCGGAGGCCCCTGATGGCCGAAGGCTCCCCCTGGCCGGCTCGCCTCGCCCTCGGGGCCGCGCTCGCTCTGGCGCTGGCGACCGGCCTGGTGGGCGGCGTGGTGCTGTCGCGGTCCGGGGCGCTCGGGGGCGCGGGCGGCTCGGCCTCCCGTCCGGCGGGCTCCGGAGGCGGCGGGCCCGGCCAGGCGGACGCGCGAGCGGGGTCGGCCGCCGTCGGCCCCGGGGGCCCGGTGGTCGCGCGGGACCTGGGCCCGGCGCCGAGCTGGGAGCTCACGGACCAGCGCGGCCGCACGGTGCGCTCCTCGGAGTTCGAGGGGAAGGTGCAGGTCGTCACCTTCCTCTTTCCCTACTGCAGGACCTACTGCCCGCTCATCGCCGCGCACCTGCGAGGCCTCGAGGGCTCGCTCCGGGCCGCCGGCCTGGCGGACCGCGTGCAGTTCGTGGCGTTCAACGTGGACCCGGCCCACACCGGCCCCGACCAGATGCGCTCGTTCCTGCGACAGTACGGCTGGGACCCGGACGCGGGCCGCATGGAGTACGTGACGGGGAGCCCCGAGGCCGTGCGGCGCGCGGTCCGCGACGGCTTCCACGTGGACTACCGGAGGGTCGCGGAGGAGGGGGGAGCGGCGGACGGCGGCGGGGCCGCCGGTCCGGGCGAAGCGACCTCCGCCGGTCCCGGGGGCGCGGCCTCCGCCGGTGCGGACCTCGCGCCACAGCCCGCCGTCGAGAACGCGCTTGCCGACAGCGCCTCGGTTTCGTACGACGTGGTGCACAACGACGGGCTCGCGCTGGTGGGTCCGGACGGACGGATCCGGCGCTACTACGCGGAGGCCGACCGAATCCCGGACGAGCGGCTGCTGGAGGACATCCGGGCCCTGGCGGCGGTGGGCGGGAAGCCCTGACGGGCCCCCGCGGGCTCGCACCGCCCTTGCGTCACGGGAGGACCCGAACGGCGCCCGGCGGGAGCACCCGCCGCGCGGCCCGCGCGACCGGCGCGAGCACGATCCCCGAAACGTCCAGGAGAGGATGACCGACATGGCGAGCCAGGCCCCCCGGAAGATCCGGCGACCGACGCTGGAGGACCTCGACCTCGCGCCCGGCAAGAAGGCCCGGCTGTACGACATGGCCTACGGCCACGGCGTGGGGAACGGGACCCTCCTCGTCCTCCCGATCGACCACGGGCTCGAGCACGGTCCGGTGGACTTCCTCGGGAACCCCGACGCGGCCGACCCGACCTACCAGTTCGAGCTGGCCGTGCAGGGCGGCTTCAACGGGATCGCCTGCCAGATCGGCTTCGCGGAGAAGTACTTCCGCCGCTTCGCCGGCAAGGTCCCGCTCGTCCTCAAGCTGAACGGCAAGACGAACATCCCCTCCGACGACGAGGCGCACTCGCCGCTGAACGCCACCGTCGAGGACGCGGTCCGGCTGGGGGCGCACGCGGTGGGCTACACGCTGTACGTCGGGTCCCCGCAGCAGTCCCGCCACGCCGAGGACTTCCGGAAGGTCCGCCAGGAGGCCGAGCGCTACGGGCTCCCGATCGTAATGTGGGCCTATCCGCGCGGCTCTGCCGTGGAGGCGAAGGGCGGCCGGGACTCCCTCTATGCGGTCGACTACGCGGCCCGGGTGGCGATGGAGCTCGGAGCGGACGTCGTGAAGCTCAACGCGCCCAGGAAGAGCGACAAGGACGAGCACATGCCGAAGAAGTACCGGGAGCTCGAGTGGGACTACGCCGAAGGCGCGCGCAGGGTCATCCACTCGGCGCAGCACACCCCGGTCCTGTTCTCGGGCGGGAGCAAGGTGGGCGACGAGGACCTCCTCGAGAAGGCGCGCACGGTCATGGAGGCGGGCGCCACCGGGCTCATCTTCGGCCGCAACATGTGGCAGCGGCCCATGGACGACGCCCTGGCGATCACCCGCGAGGTCAGGTCCATGTTCGAGGACTTCGGTGCCTGAGCGAGGCACGGGCGGAGCGGGGACCGGCGGCCGGTCGGGGGGCGCGGCGCGGGCCGCCGCCCCCCGACCCATGCCGCGCGGCACCGTCGTCGCGCCCTCGATCCTCGCGGCCGACTACGTCCGCCTGGGCCAGCAGGTGGCCGAGGCCGAGGAGGCGGGGGCCGCGTGGTTCCAGGTGGACGTCATGGACGGACACTTCGTCCCCAATCTCAGCATCGGCCTCCCGGTGCTCGAGTCGCTGCGGCCGGTCACCGACGCCTTCCTGGACGTCCACCTCATGATCGACAACCCGGAGGGCTTCCTGGAGCCGTTCGCGGAGGCGGGCGCGGACCTCATCACGGTCCACCAGGAGGTGTGCCCGCACCTCCACCGCGAGGTGCACGAGATCCGGCGCCTGGGCTGCAAGGCCGGCGTGGCGATCGATCCCTCCACCCCGGCCGCGACGCTCTCGGAGATCCTCCCCTTCGTGGACCTGGTCCTCGTCATGACCGTGAACCCCGGCTTCGGCGGGCAGTCCTTCATCCACGCCGCGCTCCGCAAGGTGAAGCAGGTCAGACAGATGGCGAGCCGGCTCGGGCTGCCGGGCCTCCGGGTCCAGGTGGACGGGGGGATCGACCCCGACACGGCCGCCCTCTCGGTCGACGCGGGGGCCGACGTCCTCGTGGCGGGCTCCTCGGTGTTCCGGGGGCCGGGGACGATCGCCGAGAACTACGGGGCCCTGGTGCGGGCCGTCTCCGTCGAGGTGTGAGGCTTACGTCCCGCGGGCGCGCCCGGCCCGCCCCGATCGGCGGGCCGGCCCGGCCGCCGCGCCGGCCCGGGGGCCCGCGGCCCTCCGCCCGGACCCCAACCCGCGGCCGCCTGCGGGGTAGGAGGCACGCGATGGAAGAGACCGCCGCCGCGCCCCGCGTCACCGTGAAGCTCCCGGCCTCCCTGCGTCCCCACGCGGAGGGCCGCCAGGAGGCCCGCGTCGAGGCATCCAGCGTCGGGGAGGCGCTCCGCCGCCTGGCCGAGCGCCACGCCGCCCTCGGCACCCACCTGTTCGACGACGCCGGCAGGGTGCGCGGCCACGTGAACGTGTTCGTGGGCGGGCGCCGGGTGGACGACCCGGCGTCGGAGGCCCTGGGCGAGGGCGACGAGGTGCGCCTCGTCCCCTCGATCGCGGGGGGCTGAGGTGGCGGACGCCGAGGAGCGGATCCCGGGGCTGTTCGGGAGGGCCGCCGGGCTCGAGCTCGGCACCGACGAGCTCCGCCGCTACGGCCGCCACCTCTCCATGCCGGAGGTGGGCGAGGAGGGACAGAAGCGGCTCAAGGCCGCGCGCGTCCTCCTCGTGGGTGCCGGGGGGCTCGGCTCGCCGGCCGCCATGTACCTGGGCGCGGCGGGCGTCGGCACCCTCGGCCTGGTGGACTTCGACGAGGTCGACTTCAGCAACCTCCACCGCCAGCTCCTCCACGGCACCGCGGACGTGGGCCGCCCCAAGCTGGACTCGGCCCGGGAGCGGCTCCTGGACCTCAATCCCGAGGTCTCGGTCGAGACGTTCGAGACGCGGCTCACCTCGGAGAACGCGCTCGAGGTCCTGGACGGGTGGGACGTGGTCGTGGACGGGAGCGACAACTTCCCCACCCGCTACCTGGTGAACGACGCCTGCGTCCTGCTCGGGATCCCGAACGTGTGGGGCGCGATCTTCCGGTTCGAGGGCCAGGCGTCCGTGTTCGGCGTGCCGGGCGGCCCGTGCTACCGCTGCATCTTCCGCGAGCCCCCGCCCCCGGGCGCGGTCCCGAGCTGCGCCGAGGCCGGGGTCCTCGGGATCCTCCCGGGGCTCGTGGGGACGATCCAGGCCGCCGAGGCCGTGAAGCTCGTCCTCGGCCTCGGCCGCACGCTGGCCGGGCGGCTCCTCCTCGTCGACGCCCTGGAGATGGACTTCCGGGAGGTCGAGATCGCGCGGGACCCGGAGTGCCCGGTGTGCGGGGACGAGCCGACCGTGACCGAGCTCATCGACTACGAGGCGTTCTGCGGGATGCCGGGCGAGGAGGCGGCGGCCGGGTCCGCGGGCGCGGTCGGCGCGGACGCCGCCTCGGGGGCGGAGGCGGGCGCCGCGATCGGCGGTGCGGGAGCGTCCGGCGACGGCGCCGGGGAGACTTCCGACCGGATCACGGTGTGGCAGCTCCGCGAGAAGCTGGACGACGGGGAGGCGCCGGACCTCGTGGACGTGCGCGAGCCGTTCGAGTGGCGGATCTGCAACCTGGAAGAGGAGGGCGCGCGGCTGGTCCCCCTCTCCCAGCTCCCGGGCCGCCTGGACGAGCTGGACGAGGACAGGGAGATCGTGGTCTACTGCCACACGGGAAGCCGGAGCGCCCTCGCGGTCCGCTACCTCCGGCAGGAGGGCTTCGGCCGCGCCCGCAACCTCATGGGCGGGATCGCGGCCTGGGCCGAGGAGATCGACCCCGACATGCCGACCTACTGATGATCGCGCCCGGGGCGCCGACGATCCCGGCCGACGTGCCGACGGCCGCTGCCGCCGCGCCGATGACCCCCGCGGCCGCACCGGAGCGCGGCCGATGAGGATCGTCTCGCTCCTGGCCAGCGCCACCGAGATCGTGTGCGAGCTGGGGCTCGAGGACGCGCTGGTGGGAATCTCGCACGAGTGCGACCACCCGCCGCGCGTCCTGGACCGGCCGCGGGTGAGCCGCAGCCGGTTCGACCCCGAGGGCCTGACCAGCGGCGAGATCGACCGCGCCGTCCGCCGCGCCATGGCCGAGCACGGCAGCGTGTACGTGGTGGACGGGGAGAAGCTGGCCCGGCTCGAGCCCGACCTCGTCCTCACCCAGGCCGTGTGCGAGGTGTGCGCGGTGCCGACGCCGGGCGTGCGGGAGGTCGTGCGCGAGCGCGGGCTGGGGGCGGAGGTCCTCTCGCTCGACGCCCACACGATGGAGGACATCCTGGACTCGGTCCAGGAGGTGGGCGGAGCGGCCGGCGTCCCCGACCGGGCCCGCGCGGTGCGGGAGCGCCTGGCCGGCCGGCTGGACGCCGTGGGGGCCGCCGTGCGCGGCGCGGCCCGTCCCGACGTCCTGGCCGTCGAGTGGCTCGACCCGCCCTTCGCCCCCGGCCACTGGGTGCCGGAGATGGTCCGGATGGCCGGCGGGCGGAACCTGGCCGGCCAGGAGGGCGCGCCCTCGCGGCAGGTGGCGTGGGAGGAGCTCTCGGGCCTGGACCCGGACGTCCTGGTGGTCATGCCGTGCGGCTACGGCCTCGGGGCCTCCCGCCGCGAGGCGGACGAGCACGCGGCCCGGCTCCTGGACGTGGCGCCGCGCGCCGTCTCCGGGGGACGGGCCTTCGTGGTGGACGGCTCCTCCTACTTCAACCGGTCGGGGCCGAGGGCCGTGGCCGGGGTCGAGATCCTGGCCGGGCTCCTCCACCCCGGCCGCTTCCGGGAGCCGCCGGAGGACGCGGCCGCCGCCTGGGAGCCGGAGGCGGCGGCGAGGGGCTGAGGAGGATCCGGGGCCCCGGCGCCCCGGAGGGGGCCGCTGCCCCCCGGCGGGCGGCGCCGGGCCGCGCGCCCCGGGCCGGGGCGCCTACAGCAGCTCCGCGTTCACCGCGCCCTCGAGGTTCCCCTCCACCAGCGCGTCCCGCACGGCCGTCGCCACCTCGACGGCCACCGCGCGGCGGGCCTCCGCCGTGGCGCCCCCCAGGTGGGCCGACAGCACGAGGTTCGGCGCGTCGCGGAGCGGGCTGCCGGCGGGCGGGGGCTCCTCCTCGTAGACGTCCAGCGCGGCCCCGGCCAGGGGGCCCTCGCGGAGGGCCTCGGCCAGCGCCGCCTCGTCCACGACTCCGCCGCGGGAGGCGTTGAGCAGGAACGAGCCGGGCTTCATGCGGCCCAGCTCGGCCTCCGCGATCATGCCCCGCGTCTCGCCGGTGAGGGGGACGTGGAGGGTCACGACGTCGGCCCGCTCCAGGACCCCGGCCAGGCCCGCCATCTCGACGCCGGCGTCCCGCTCGAGCTCGGCCACCCGCCCCCCGGACAGGTAGGGATCGTGGCCCAGGACGTCCATCCCGAACGCCCTCCCGAGCGCGGCCACGGCCGAGCCGATCCGCCCCACCCCGATCACCCCCAGCGTCCGTCCGGCCAGCTGCACGCCCCGGAGCGAGCGGCGCTCCCAGCGGCCCGCGCGCACGCTCCGGTCCACCTCGGGAATGCGGCGGGCGGCGGCCAGGAGGAGGCCGAAGGTGAGCTCCGCGGTCGAGCGGGTGTTCCCCGAGGGCGCGTTGAACACGGCGATGTCGCGCCGGGCGCAGGCCTCGAGGTCGATGTTGTCGACGCCGACGCCCGCGCGGCCGACGACGCGGAGGCCGGGCGCCCGATCGAGCAGGGCCTCGTCCACGCCCGTCGCGCCCCGCACGAGGAGCCCGGCGGCGTCCCCGAGCGCGCGGCGTAGGGCGTCGGGGCCTCCGGCGGAGACGTCCACCGGCTCGATCCGCGGCTCGCCCTCGAGGACGGCCATCCCCTCGGGCTCGAGGGGATCGGAGAGGACGACCCGGAGGCGGGAGGGGTGCGCTCCGGCCCCGGCCTCCGCGGGCGCCCCGTCCCCGGCCGGCGCCGGATGCCGCGCTTCGTGCCCGTCCCCGCTCACGCCGCCAGCGTCTCCTGCAGGACCCGGTCGAGGACGCCGAGCAGCTCCTCGAGCTGGTCGGGCGTGTGGTCGCCCATGTGGCCGACCCGGATCGTAGAGGGCTTGAGCTTCCCGTACCCGGCGCCGATCACCCAGCCGTGCTCCCGGAGGCCGGCCACGACGTCCGGGCCGCGGAGCCGCTCGGGGAGGCGAATGGCGGTCACGGTCGGCGAGCGGTAGCCCGGCGGCGCGAGGACCTCGAACGGCTCCCCGGTCCGGCCCGCCGCGGCCTCGGTCCACGCGTGGGTCCTCCGGGCCATGGCCTCGTGCCGCTCGAAGCGCGCCTCGATCCCCTCGGCCACGATGCGCTCGAGCTGGCGCTCGAGGGCGTAGAGGAGCGTGAGGGCGGGGGTGTTCGGCGTCTGGTGCTCCCGCGCCCGCCGCTCGAAGTCCACGAGGTCGAAGTAGTAGCTCCGCGCCGGGACGGACGCCGCGCGCTCCAGCGCGCGCTCCGAGGCCGCCCCGAGGGCCAGGCCCGGCGGGAGGGCGAGGGCCTTCTGCGAGCCGGTGAGGAGGAAGTCCGCGCCCCAGTCGTCGAACGCCATGGGGGCGCCCGCCACCGAGGAGACGCCGTCCACGGCCAGGAGGACGCCGTCGAAGTCTCGGACGACCTCGGCCAGGCCGGCCACCGGGTTCAGGACGCCGGTCGAAGTCTCCGAGTGCACGACGGTCACCAGGTCGTAGCGGCCCGGATCGTCGGCAAGGCGCTCCGCCAGGCGCTCGGGGAGGTTCGGCGCGCCCCACTCGGCCTCGAGCCGGTCGGCGGGCCGCCCGGTGAGGCGCGCGATGTCGTGGAAGCGTCCGCTGAACGCCCCGCACACGAGGCAGAGGATGCGGCGTCGGCTCAGGTTCGTGACCGCCGCCTCCATGAGCCCGGTGGCCGACGAGGTGGAGAGGTAGACGGGCCGCGACGTCCCGAACAGCCGCCCGAGGACCGGCTGGAGGCGGGCCAGGAGCTCCTTCGTGGCGGGGCCCCGGTGGCCGACCACGGGGCGGACCTGCGCGTCCAGGACCTCCGGGTGCACCTCGGTGGGTCCAGGGAGGAAGAACCTCCCGAACGGTCGCTCCCCGGTCTCGGATGCCATGCTCGCGCTCTCCCTGGGTCGACGTGATCGATGCCGGCGCCGGCCGCGGACCGGCCCGCGCGGACCCGCCACGGCTGCAAGCGTCGCGCCGCTTCAGCCGCTGCGCCGCGCCACCGTGAGGCCGTCGCGGATGGGGACGAGGATCGCCTCGAAGCCCGGGTCCTCGGCCAGCTCGCGGTTGAAGCGGCGGAGGGCGCGGGTCTCGGCATCCGGCTCCTCGCCCGCACCGGACGCGGCCTCGTCCGGGGCTCCGGCCACCTTCCCCCGCCTGAGCGTGTTGTCGGCCAGGAGGAGGCCGCCGGTGCCGAGGAGGCGGGACGCCTGCTCCAGGTAGAAGGGATAGGCCCCCTTGTCCGCATCGATGAAGACGAGGTCGAAGGACACGCGGCCCGAGAGGTCGCGGAGGGTCTCGCGGGCGTCCCCGAGCCGAACCTCCGCCCGCCGCTCCTCGCCGGCTCGCGCGAACGCCTCGCGGGCGAGCTCGGCGTGCGCGGGCTCGACCTCGAGCGTGACGAGGCGCGCGTCCTCGGGGAGGAGGGAGAGGAGCCACAGCCCCGAGTAGCCCCCGAGCGTCCCGATCTCCAGCATGCGGCGCGCGCCGGCGATCGACGCCAGGAGGGCCATCAGCCGGCCCTGCAGCGCCGAGACCTGGATGAGGGGAAGGTCCCTGGCCTCCAGCTCCTTCCGGATCCATCGCATCGCCTCGGTCTCCGGCGCGTACAGGCCCTCGATGTACTCGCCGCAGCGCTCCAGCGTGGCTTCGTCCATGTCGCGTTTCCTTTCGTGTCAGTCGTCCTCGGACTCTGCGCGGTCGGGTCGCCCTCCGGTCGCCGCCGGACCGCTTCGGCCGCCGGGGCAGGCCTCGCGCGCGGCCCTGAGCCACACGCGGACCCTGGCCGGACGGCCCGCCCTCGGGTCGTCCCGGACCGCGCGGACGAGCGAGCTCACCTGCGCCGGGGCCGCCGAGGCGAGGTCGCACACGCTCCGCACGCCGCCCGCCCACAGGGCCCCCGCGTTGACCGTGCCGACGCCGCGGAGCGCGGCGAGGCGGGCGGCGCGGACGGCTGTCCGGACCTCCGGCTCCGGGAGGTCCGAGCGCCGGGCCAGCGCGTCCGGATCGGCGTCCGCCAGATCGCGGGCGTCCTCGAGCCCGGCCGCCCGCAGCCTCTCGAGGGCGGGGCGCGGGAGGCCCGGGAGATCGGAGACGCGAGGCTTCGTGGCGTCGATCGTCAGCCGGTCGACGCCCAGCTGCACCGCCGCGCAGAAGGCGAGCCCCACCAGGACGGCGGGGAGCACCCGGGCCGGCCGGAGGCGCGAGCCCCGGGACGGGCTCGGCACGGCGGTCCGCTCCCCGCCGGCGGCTCCTTCCGCCACGTCGGCCGTCGTCCACCCCGGCACGGCCGCTCCCAGGTGCCCCAGGGCGTGGAAGATCACGAACCCGTCCAGCGCGAACACCGGGAAGCCGAGGAAGCCGGGCAGCGGCATCTCGAACAGCTTCAGGTGCTCGAGCCCCGGGACCGTGTAGATCCAGCGCGAGCCCGCCAGCGCGTTGAAGCTCTCCCACAGGAGGCCGATCGCGGCGCCGCCCGCCAGGATGCGCACGATCCTCGTCCAGCTCCCCCGGGCCAGGTCGCCCAGGAGCGAGGTCGCGGGGTCGCGGGCGTGGTTGAAGGGCTCGAGGAGGAGCGTGGCCGCCCCCCAGATGAGCGGGAAGAAGGCGTCGCGGCGCCACAGCGACAGGCCGAGGAAGGCGGCGCCGAGGATTACGCACGCTGCGTAGTGGCGGCGGCGCACCCTGAACGTCGGGCGGCTCCAGCCACGGGCCACGCCCAGGCTCGCCATCCAGCGGTGCGCCAGGTAGAGGGCCGGGAGCACGGTCGCGAAGGCCGCGAACACCCCCGCCCAGCGGAGCGGGAGGGAGGCCGGCACGAACACGTAGTACCAGTCGGCCATGCGCAGGTTGAGGAGCTCGAACAGGTACCAGGTCGGCGCCGACCAGAAGAAGAGGGACACGGCGAAGCGCGGGCGGCCGAGGAGGGGCGAGCGCCCGGTCCGGAGGGCGAGGCCCCCGTCCAGGAGCGCGATGGTCGGGAACCAGGCCGCCTGGAAGTACCAGGTCCGGAAGGGCTCCATCCCACGCGACGCCAGGAGGGTCGACGCCGCCAGCGCGAGGGCGCCCACGGCGGTGAGCGCGACGGCCGCCCTCGGGGACCCCGGCGCGGCGCGCGGCGCCGGCCGCGTCCGGTGGACCCCGGCACCCGCTCCGCCCGCCCGGTGCCCCGAGCCGCGGGAACGATCCTCCGGGCCGCCCGCTCGGTCCGCGATCTTCCCTCCTCTCGTCCGTCTCCGCACACCCGATCCCGTCCGGTGGCCTGCCTCCTGCAGGCACCCTACGACCGACAAACTGGGGCCCGGCCGGGGCGCGGAAAACGGGCCGCGCCGGGTTGACGGCCCCCCTGGGGCCGGCGAGTTTGACCGCGCGCGAGCCGGGAGCGGCCCGTCTCGCCTACATCCGACCTCCAGCAGGTCGCTACAGCCGATGGGCACCATATGCGCTACGTGACGCTGACCGCGGTCCCCCCGGAGGACGTCCTCGCCCGGGCGAAGCGGTTCTTCGAGGAGCACACCCGCATGGAGCTGGTCGAGGAGGCCGGGGACTCGCTCACCTTCCGGGGGGAGATCGGCCGGTCGGTGATCCGGGTCGACCGCGAGCACGGCCGCACCAACGTCCACGCGACCACCGATCGGGTGGTCGGCCTCGACGTGACCGACGTCACCCGGCGCTTCCTCTACACCCTTCGCACCGAGGGGCAGAAGGTATGAGCGCGCCAGGCGAGGCGAACGGCGGCGGTCGGGGCGCCGGCGGCCCCGAGAGCGGCGGCGTGGTCCTCCGGCTGGTCATGCCCGACCGGTGGCTGGAGCACGTGACGCGGCTCCCGCTCTCCACGACCCTGGAGGAGGCCAAGGAGATGGGCCTCCGCGAGCTCCTGCAGCGGGACACCGACCGCCCCGAGGACTTCTACGTCGAGTACGCCGAGCAGCGGGTCCCCGACGAGTCGCGGACCCTGGGCGACATCGGCGTCGAGCACGGGGAGATCCTCTCCATCCGCGCCTACGATTTGGGCCACTACCCGAAGTTCGCGGGCTAGCTGCAGCGCCCCGGCGCCGCCGCCTCACCCCCCGCCCGGGTGCCGCCGGAAGTAGCTCCTGGTCTCGCGGAACACGACGCCCGAGAGGAGGAGGAGCCCGATCAGGTTCGGGAACGCCATCAGCCCGTTCATGATGTCCGAGAGCAGCCACACCACCTGGATCGGGCGGGCCGCGGCGATCGCGATCACGGCCACGAACACGAGCCGGTAGGGCATGATCACCTTCTCGCCGAACAGGTACTCCAGGTTCCGCTCGCCGTAGTAGGACCAGCCCAGCATCGTGCTGAACGCGAAGATGGCCAGGCTGAAGGCCACGATGTAGCCACCCCACTCGCCGGGGAGGCCGGTGCGGAAGGCGTGCTGGGTGAGGTTGGCGCCGTTGAGGCCGGGCTCCTGCCACGCGCCGGTCGAGAGGATCGCGATCCCGGTGAAGGTGCACACCACGATCGTGTCGATGAAGGTCTGCGTCATCGAGACCATCGCCTGGCGGACGGGCTCCTCGGTCTGGGCGGCCGCGGCCGCGATCCCGCCGGTCCCGAGGCCCGACTCGTTCGAGAAGATCCCGCGCGCGACGCCGAAGCGGATGGCCTGGAGGACGCCGTAGCCGAGCACGCCGCCCGCGGCCGAGATCGGCTTGAAGGCGCCCTCGAACACGAGGGCGAAGGCGTGGCCCACGCCCTGGCGGTTCAGGATGATGATCAGGCCCGCGCAGCCCAGGTAGGCCACGATCATGATCGGCACGAACACGCCGGTGAAGCGGCCGATCGACTTGATCCCGCCCAGGATGACCATGGCGGCCAGGAGCGCGACCACGATCCCGGTGACGACCTGCGGGACGTGGAACGACTGGTTCACCGCGTCGGCCACGGCCTGCGACTGGACGCCGTTCCCGATGCCGAAGGCCGCGATCGAGGCGAAGAGGGCGAACGCCAGCGACAGGACCTTGCCGAGCGGGCCCCAGCGGATCCCGTGCTCCAGGTAGTACATCGGGCCGCCGGCCTTCTCGCCGCGGGCGTCGGTCTCCCGGAAGTGGACGCCCAGGACGGCCTCGGAGTACTTGGTCGCCATCCCGACCAGGCCGGTGATCCACATCCAGAACAGCGCCCCCGGCCCTCCGGCCGTGATCGCGGTGGCCACGCCCACGATGTTCCCGGTGCCGACCGTGGCGGCCAGCGCGGTCATCAGGGCCTGGAAGTGGGAGATGTCGCCCTCGGCTCCCTCCTCCTTCCGCTTGATCAGCGCCAGCCACAGCGAGTGGCCGAGGCGGCGAAATTGCAGGCCCCGCAGGAGGAGGGTTAGATATAGGCCCGTTCCGACCAGGAGGATGATCAGGGGGAGCCCCCACACCCATCCCGACACGCGCTCCAGGAACGGGATCACGCCACCGGAGTCCGACGCCTGGAGGAGCGGGAGCAGTCGTAGCGGGATCACCGCGAGTTCGTGCATGGTCGTTGCGCTCGTCAGGGTGGAACGGAGGACCGCGGACGCGAATCACGGCGACGGCGGAACAGGGTAGGCCCTGTCCGCCGCCACCGTCAACACGCAGGGCCGGGAGGAATCTTGGAGGAAGCGCAGCGAGAGGCGTTCGAGAGGCTCGGGTACGCCCGGGTGCCGGAGATGGTCGAGGAGCTGGCGGCCGTCGCCCGGCGCGGCAACCCGATCGCCGCCATCGCCGCGGACGGCTCGGGGAAGGAGCTCCTGTACGGCCTGGCCGCGGCGGACCGCTGCGATCCCGAATCGCCGGCGCTGCAGGCCCTCGTGCTCTCGCCCACCCGCGACGGCGCCTTCCGGGCCGCCGAGGCGCTGCACGCGCTGGGGCTGGAGGGGGGCCTGGCCGCCCTCGCCTGGCTGCCGTGGAGCGAGGCGGCGGAGGGGTCGGAGGAGCGGCCCTTCGCCCAGCTCGTGGCAGGACGCCCCGTCGAGCTCCTGCCGGAGGTGCGCTCCGGCCGGCTCAAGCTGGGCGAGCTCAAGCTCCTGGTCCTGGACGGGGTGACCGCCCTCGAGGAGACCGGACAGTGGGAGTCGGTGGAGGCCATCCTGGACACGCTGCCGGCCGAGGCCCAGAAGATCGCCGTGGACACGACGCTATCCGACCGCCTCAAGGCGCTCGTCACCCACCAGCTGGGCCGGGGGAAGAAGTGGCCGCCCGAGCTGTTCCAGCCGGGGGCCGGACGGAGCGGCGGAGCGGCCGCGGGCGGAGCCGGCGCGGAGGCCGGGAGCGGCGGGGCCGGAGACGGAGGCGCGGGGCTCCTGGTGGCGGCCGCGGATGCGGCCGAGCGGCGGATCGACCTCCTGGCCGAGGGCCTCGGGCGCGCCGCCGGGGGCGGCGACGGGGCCGAGTCGGCCTTCGTCCACTGCCCCGACGCGGCCACGGCCCACCGGGTGGCGGCGGGCCTGGCGGCGCGCGGGTTCGCGCTCACCGACGAGCCCGGGGAGCCGGGGGTGCTGGTGGCCTGGGGCGAGGAGGAGACGGCCGGCGGGGCGGCGGCCCTGGTCGGGCTCCCCTCCGGCCTGCCGGAGCTCAGCTCGCGGCTCGGCCCGGCCAGGGTGCGGCTGGCCGTGGTCGGGACCTCCGAGCTGCCCCAGCTCCGCATCCTGGCGGAGCGGGCCGGCTGGAGCCTGGAGGCGGTCCCCGAGCCCGTGCCGGCGGATGCCCGCGACACGATCGAGCGATTCCGCGACGCGGTACGCCGCCGGCTCGAGGGGTGGGACGACGACGCCGAGCTCCTGGTCCTGGAGCCGCTCCTCGAGGAGCACGGGGCGGCCCGCGTCGCGGCCGCGCTGGGAGCGCTCCTCCGGCAGCGCGGCCCGGCGGCGGAGGCGGGAGCGCCGGGCGGCGCCGGTGCATCGCCGGGGCGCGTGCGAGCCGGCGAGCGCCCGGCGGCCGCGGGGCCGTCCGGTGGGCGGGCGCCGCGCGGGGGCCGTGAGGCCCGCGACACGGGCGGGCGGAAGCGCCCGGCGGAGCGCTCCGAGGAGCCCGGCACCCGCGGCACCTGGTTCCGGCTCTACATCAGCGCAGGCTCGCGCGACGGGATCGGGCCGAACGACATCGTGGGGGCGATCACCGGCGAGACGGGCGCCGTGGGCGCCCAGATCGGTCGCATCGACGTGAGGAGCAGCTTCACCCTGGTGGACGTCGACTCGCAGATCGCCGAGCAGGTGATGGCCGGTCTGTCGGGGGCGAGCATCAAGGGACGGCAGGTCGTGGCGCGGCCGGACCGGGAGTCCTGAGGGCGGGCGAGGGCGCGGGATCTCCCCCGAATCGAGCGGGGGGCGGAGCCGTCGTCACGGCCCCGCCCCCCGTGCCGTGGGCCGAGCGGTCGGCCCGCTCGGCTTCCGTCAGGTCAGTTGACGGCGTCCTTCAGCCCCTTGCCGGCCCGGAAGCTCACCGCGGTGCTCGGACCGATGCGGATCTTCTCGCCCGTCTGCGGATTGCGGCCCATGCGAGCCTTGCGGTGGCGGGTCTCGAAGGTGCCGAAGCCCGTGATCTGGACCTTCTTGCTCCCTTTGAGCGTCCTGGAGATGATGCCGCTGTCGGTGTCGAACAGCGCATCGATCGCGCGCTGCGCATCTGCCTTGGTGAAGTCGGTGGCCTTGGCCAGGGCCTCGGTGAGTTCGGTCTTGTTCACGGTGACTCCTTCTGGTGAGAGTGGTGACGAAAGCGCAGACGAGACGCGGGCTGTCAACCCGTCCAAGTGTATGAGCGGCATTGAGGGCCGTCAAGGGACCGGATCGTCCGGAAGTTCAGGCGTGCCGGGCCGATTCGATCCTCGGGGCCTCCTGGAGGCGTCCGGAGGGCGGCGCCGGGGACCCCGCGAGGCGATCCCGGGAGCGCCGCCCGGGGCGTCATGGAGGGCGCCCCGATGAGCCGCGCGCTCTTCCTCCGGCGCGTCCGTCTCCTCCTGGTCCTCGTCGCGATCCTGATGGTCGCGGGCACGGCCGGGTTCCTCCAGTTCCCCGGCTGGAGCCTCTCGGACGCCCTGTACATGACCGTGATCACCCTCACGGCCGTGGGCTACCAGGAGGTCCACCCCCTCGCGGACGCCGGCCGCACCCTGGCCGGCTTCCTCCTGGCGGGCGGCATCACGTCCATGGGGCTCTGGTTCGCCCTCCTCACCTCGGCCATCGTGGAGATGGACCTGGCACACGCGTTCCGCACGCGGAGGACCATGAAGAAGCTCGAAGACCTCTCGGACCACGTCATCGTCTGCGGAACCGGCCGCTCGGGCCGCCAGGTCGTCCGCGAGCTGGCCGCGGCGCGCGTGCCTTACGTGGCGCTGGACCGCGACCCCGAGCGGACGGAGATGGTCCGCGAGATCGACCCGGACGCCCTCGTGCTCCAGGCCGACGCGACCCGTGACGAGACCCTGCTCCAGGCCGGCGTCCGCCGGGCCCGCGGCCTGGTGACCGCCCTGAGCGCCGACACCGACAACCTCTTCGTCTGCCTCTCCGCCCGCGCGCTCTCCCCCTCCCTCACGATCGTGGCCCGCGCGCTCGACGAGGAGGCGATGGGGAAGCTCTACCGGGCCGGCGCGGACCACTGCGTGAGCCCCAACATCACCGGCGGGGTGCGGATGGCGTCGATGCTCCTGCGGCCGCAGGTCGTGAGCTTCCTGGACGTCGTCATGGGCGAGGAGGAGCTGACCCTGCGCCTGGAGGAGGTCGCCGTGCCGAAGGGCTCTCCGCTGGCCGGCCAGTCGCTGGCGGAGGCGCGGATCCCCCAGAAGACCGGCCTCATCATCATCGCCCTCTACCACCGCACGGGGACCGGCGAGCGGCACCTCGTCTACAACCCCGGCTCCGAGGAGCGCATCCACGAGGACGACACGCTGATCGCGCTCGGCGAGCCCGACCGCATCGACCGGCTGCGGGGGATCGTGGCGGCGTGAGCGGCGAGCCGCGCGAGCCGGACGCCGAGGGCGGCGAAGCGATGCGGGACGACCGCGCCGCGGAAGGGGGCCGTCCGGGCCCGGAGGAATCCCGGGAGGGCCGGCCCCGCTGGCGCCGCAGGCGCGGTCTCTCCGCCCGGTTGGCGGCGGCCTTCCGCTGGCCGTCCTCGAGCTGGAAGCGGGTCCTCCTGGTCCTCCTCGCGGCGGTCGCGCTCCTCCTCGCCCTCCTCGCGGTCGTGTACGCCACGCTCCCCGACGGCTCCGAGTACCGGGACGCCTGGCCGAAGCGCACGGCCTACATGGAGCTCCGGATCCGGCAGGTGCGCGAGGCGGGCCGGGAGCTCCGCATCCGCTACGACCCGGTGCCGATGCGCCGCATTCCGGAGACCGTGCGGCGCGCGGTCCGGGTGGCCGAGGACGCGGGGTTCTACCAGCACGGCGCGTTCGACTGGACCGAGCTCCGCGCGGCTCTCGAGGAGGCGTGGAAGGAGGAGGCGGCGCCCCGGGGCGCGAGCACGATCACCCAGCAGCTGGCCCGGAACCTGTACCTCTCCCCGAGGCGGAGCCTGTGGCGGAAGCTGCGCGAGGCCATGATCGCCGTGCGCATGGAGCACGCGCTCTCCAAGCGGAGGATCTTCGAGCTCTATCTCAACGTGATCGAGCTCGGGCCGGGCATCTTCGGAGTCGAGGCCGCCAGCGAGCACTACTTCGGCCTGCCGGTCGACCTGGTCGGGCCCGACGAGGCGGTGCGGCTGGCCGCGTCGATCCCCTCCCCCCTGCACGACAATCCCGACACCGGGACGCGGGAGTTCCGCTGGAGGGTGGGGCTGATCGGGGGGCGGGCCTTCCGGCCGGACACGGCCCGGGCGGACTCGGCGGCGGTGGTGGCCGAGTCGCTCGGGCTCGGCGCCCCGCCGGAATCGGCGGGTCTGGGCCCGGGAGCCCCCGGCCTTCCCTCGCCGGACACGATCGCCGCGCCGGACACGGCACCAGCGCGAACGGGCGGCGCCGACTCCGCGGGGGCGGACTCGCTGCCGGCGCCTGACTCGCTGCCGGCGCCCGACACCCTGCCGGCGACCGACACGGCCGGGAGGGCGGACACGGCGGCAGGGTCGGACACGGCTCCGGCGCCCGACACGGCCGCCGGAGGGCGGCGCTAGGCCTCCTCCGCGCCTTCTTCCCCGCCCTCCTCCCCGTCGTCCGCGCCCATGCGGCGCTTCAGCTCGTCCAGGAGGCGGTCGGCGTGGTGCTCGCGGGCGTCACGGTCCCACGCCTCGCCCGAGGCATCCGCGGTCCCGCCGGGATCCAGCTCCTCGTCCAGCTCGCGCTCGGCGCGGGAGAGCCGCTCCTCGTCCTCGATGTGCTCGGCGGCGCGGTCGAACTCGCGCGCGGCGCCTCCCGCCTCTTCCCGGAGCGTCTCGGAGGCGCGGGTGCGGCGGCCGCGGGCCGCCAGGGCGTCGCGGCTGGCCATGGCCTCCTTGAAGCGGGTCGTGAGCTCGGAGGCCTCCGCGCGCATCCCGGCCAGCACCTTCCGCACGTCCTCGAGCTTGCCGCGGAGGCGGACCGCCACCTCGGAGCCCGACGGGGCCCGCTCCAGGCGGCGCGAGACCGACGTCTCCTCCTCCTCGAGCGCCTTCACGCGAGCCCGGACGTCGATGAGCTCCTCGCGCATCCCGGCCAGGAGGCGGTCGATCTCGTCCTCGGAGGGGCCGGGCCCCTTCCTCTCGAGCGCGTCGAGCGCGCGCTCCAGCCGCTTCTTCAGTCCCTCGAACATCACGCCCCCAGTGTAACCCGGCGGCCGCGCGGCCGTCCACCGGGGCGGTCGGCGGCCGCCCGGACCCACTCCTCGCCGGCCCGGACCGGGCGAGCTTGACATAGGGGGTAGGGGTATGGTAGACTGGGTGTCGAAGATAGGGGGAGGGGGTATGAACGGACGCACGAGAGAGCGCACCATGACGACCGAGACCGAGACGACCCGGGGCGAGACGCACGGAGAGGCCTGCGCCTGCGGGTGCCAGGCCCGCGACGAGAACGGCGACGGCCCGCGCACCGCGGTCGGGGTCGACCCCGAGCTCAAGGCGGGGGCGCTCAACCGCCTGCGCCGGATCGAAGGCCAGGTGCGCGGCCTCCAGCGCATGGTCGAGGAGGAGCGCTACTGCGCCGACATCCTCACCCAGATCTCCTCGGTCCACGAGGCGCTGCGCTCGGTGGGCCGGGAGCTGATGCGGAACCACCTGGCCTACTGCGCCACACGCGCCATCCAGGCCGGCGGCGAGGAGGCCGAGGACATGTACGACGAGCTGGTGAACCTGATGTACCGCCACGCCCGCTGAGGACGAGGAGACGGACCATGGATACGACGACGAAGGACGCGACGGACCGGACGAGCGCCGACGCCGCGGTCCCGGGGGCCGGGGACGCGGCCGACCGGAAGGACGCGAGGGGAGCCGACGGCCGCCGCCGCCGGACGTTCCGGGTGGGCGGCATGCACTGCGCGGGCTGCAGCTCCGCGGTCGAGAAGAAGCTGAACGCGCTCGAGGGCGTGGAGGCCGCCGTGAGCCTCCCGTCCGAGTCGGCCACCGTCACCTTCCCCGAGGGGATCACCTTCGAGGACCTCCGGAAGGCCGTCGAGGACGCGGGCTACGATCTCGAGGCCCCGCCCGAGACGGGCGAGGACCGGGCCGAGCGCGAGCGCCGCAGGCTGGAGGCCGACCGCGAGAAGCTCGCGGCCGCCCGGCGGCGCATGTGGATCGCCTGGGGCCTCACGGTCCCGATCATAGCGTGGATGGTCCCGGAGATGTTCTTCGGGGTCGCCTGGCCGACCGAGCTCGCCTTCGACCTGGGGATGGTCCTCCTGGCCCTGCCCGTCCTCCTGGGCCCGGGGCGGGAGACCCTGAAGGGCGCCTGGAAGTCCGCCCGGGGGCTCGTCCCCAACATGGATGTCCTCATCGCCATGGGCAGCGGCGTGGCCGTGCTCACGGGCGTGGGCGCCGTGCTCCACGACCTGGGCGCCGGCATCCCGATCATGAACTACGCGGGGATCGGCGCCATGATCATGGCCATCCACCTCACCGGGCGCTTCGTGGAGACGAAGGCGCGCGGGCGGGCGTCCTCGGCCATCCAGAAGCTCCTGTCGCTGGAGGCGCGCACGGCGCGCGTGGTGAGGGACGGCCGGGAGGTCGAGGTGCCGGTGAGCGAGGTCGCCGTCGGCGACGTCATGGTCGTGCGGCCGGGCGAGAAGATCCCGACCGACGGCGTGGTCGTGGACGGCGCGAGCGCCGTGGACGAGTCCCTGGCCACCGGCGAATCGATGCCGGTCGAGAAGACGGCGGGCGACGACGTCATCGGCGCCACGGTGAACCGGCAGGGCGTCCTGCGCGTGGAGGCCACGGGGGTCGGCGAGAGCACCTTCCTCTCCCAGGTCGTCCGCATGGTCGAGGAGGCGCAGGGCTCCAAGGTCCCGATCCAGGAGTTCGCCGACCGCGTGACGGCGGTGTTCGTACCGACCATCCTGGTCGTGGCGGCCGCCTCGTTCGTGGCGTGGCTGGTCTTCCCGGACTTCTTCCGGGGGGTCGCGGCGTGGGCGTCGGGCTTCCTGCCCTGGGTCCAGCCGGGGCTGGGGACGCTGTCGCTGGCCACCTTCGCGGCGGTGGCCGTCCTGGTCATCGCCTGCCCGTGCGCGCTCGGCCTGGCCACCCCCACCGCGCTCATGGTGGGGACGGGCCTCGGCGCCGAGCACGGCATCCTGGTCCGTGACGGCGCGGCCATCCAGGTCCTCGAGGGCGCCGACGTGGTGGCCTTCGACAAGACCGGGACGCTGACCCGGGGCGAGCCGAGCGTGACCGCGGTCCGTCCGGCCCCCGGCCGCTCGGAGGAGGACGTCCTGCGGACGGCCGCCGCGCTCGAGAAGGGCTCCGAGCACCCGCTCGGGGAGGCGGTGGTCCGCGAGGCCACCGACCGCGGCCTGGGCCTCCCGAAGGCCGAGGCGTTCGAGGCGATCACGGGCCGCGGCGTGCGCGGCCGCGTGGACGGGACCGGCGTCCTCGTCGGCTCGCCCCGCCTCATGGACGAGGAGGGGGTCGACGTCTCCGCGCTGACCGAGGACGCCCTCGACCTGGAGCGGCGCGCGCACACCGTGGTGTACGTGGCGGCCGGCGGCGGGGATGGGGCCCGCGGCGGCGACGAGGACGGCAGCGGCGCCGGCACGCCCCCGGAAGTGGTCGGGCTGCTGGCCATCGCCGACCCGATCAAGGAGACCTCGGCCGCCGCCGTGGCCGAGCTGCGGGAGCTGGGCCTGGAGCCCGTGATGCTGACCGGCGACAACGAGCGCACCGCGGCCGCCGTGGCCGAGCAGGTGGGGATCCGGCGCTTCCACGCCGGCCTCCTGCCCGACGGCAAGGTCGAGCTCCTGCGCGAGATGCAGGAGGAGGGGCACGCGGTGGCCATGGTGGGGGACGGCATCAACGACGCCCCGTCCCTCAAGCAGGCGAACGTGGGCCTCGCGCTCGGGACCGGGACCGACATCGCGATCGAGGCGGCCGACATCACCCTCGTGAAGGGCGACCTCTCGGCGGTGGTGAGCGCGGTCCGCCTGGCGCGGGCCACGTTCCGGAAGATCCGGCAGAACCTGTTCTGGGCCTACTTCTACAACACGATCGCGATCCCGGTGGCGTTCGCGGGCCTCCTGCACCCGCTGATCGCCGAGGCCGCCATGGCGATGAGCTCGATCAACGTCGTGGCGAACGCCAACCGCCTGCGGAAGGCGGATATCGGGGCGCGGCGGACCCCGGCGGCGGGCGGAGCCGCGCCCGCGCCGGAGAGCGGACGTGCCGCGCCGGCGGGGAGGGCCGCGGCCGCCTGAGCCGGAGGCGCGGCCGCAGCTCAGCCGCCCTGGCCGGCCGCCTTCTGGAGGAGCTCCCGGTGGGCCTCGTAGTCCTGCCGGGAGCTCAGGTCCGCCCGGCCGAACGCCTGCCGGTAGCGGCTCATGAAGCTGTCGGCCTCCTGGCCGTTCCCCTCGGCGCGCGCCGCGCGGGCCGCCAGCAGGAGGCCGAACAGGTCCTTCGGCGCCGATCCGAGGATCGTGTCGGCCTCGGCGCGGGCGGCGGCCGGGTTCCCCCCCGCCAGCTGCAGCAGCCCCACGTGGAAGCGGAGGTCGGCGTCCACCTGGTCGGGCGGGACCCTCTGGTAGGCCTGCACGCCCATGTTCGCGAAGAAGGACGCCCGGGGCGCGCCCTGCTCCTGCATCTCCATGGCCCGGTTGTAGAGGCGGTCGGCCGCCTCGCGCGGCGGCATGTTCGCCAGCTCCTGCGCGGTCGGCATCGAGCCGCCCGAGGCGCCGCCGCCCATGGCACCGGCGCCGGCGGCCCCGGCGCCCGCGGCGTCGCTCGAGGGCTGGATCACGCCGCCGGTGATCGTCCCGCCCTGGCCGCGCGGCGTGTTGTTGCGCTGGACCAGGAGCACGATCCCGATGGCGAAGACCACGAGGGCCAGGGCCGAGAGGATCCACGGCAGGTAGGCCGCCATCCCCTTCCGGGGCCGCTCGCGGAGGGGCTCGCCGCACTCGCCGCAGAACAGGTCGTCCGCCGCCACGCCGGCCCCGCACTCGGGGCAGAAGCTCTCGCCGCCGCCCGGCAGCGCCGTCCCGCATCGCGCGCAGAAGTTGCCCTCGCCTTCCGTGCCGCACCTCGGGCACTTCACGGGGTCCTCCGGGCCGGCTTGCCGGCGAGGCCACGGGCGGCCATATCATGCACCCGTGCAGGAGGGATCCCGGGGTCCGAGGAGAAGAGGGAGCAGGAGATGAAATCGCGGTTCCTGGCCATGGCCATAGGTGTCTGGTACATCGTCGCCCCGTTCGCGTGGGGGTACTCGGCGGACTGGAAGCTCAACTGGTGGCTGGACATCATCATCGGCGCCGCCGTCCTGGTGCTCTCGGGCTCCTTCCTCATCGGATGGAGCCGGGTCGCCGGATGGCTGCTCATCGCCGTGGGCGCGTTCAGCATGTTCTCGCCGTTCATCTTCGGGTACCTGATGTGGTCGGACCCGTACTGGAACGACCTGGTGTTCGGGATCCTCACCGTCGCGTCGGGCGTCGCGCTCTCGGGCGCGGCCATCGAGTACGGGGGGCGCTCCCGGCATCCGGCCTGATCGGGCACGCTCCTCACGCCCCGAACTTGGCCAGGCGTCCGGCCCTGGCCAGGGTCAGGGGAAGCAGGTGACACGACCGGACCTTCCCGTACACGCCTCCGGCGCACCCCGACTCCCCGAACTCCTGCGCGCGCTCGGTCCGCCCCGGGCCGCCCCAGATCAGGAAGGGCACGGGATGGGCGCTGTGCCTCCCCAGCCGCGCGGGCGTCGAGTGGTCCCCGGTGACGAGGACGACGCCCGGACCGGCCTCGATGAGGCGGGGTATGGCACCATCCACGTCCTCGATGATCGAGACCTTGCGGTCGAAGTCCCCGTCCTCGCCCGCCTTGTCCGTCCCCTTCACGTGGAGGAAGAAGAAGTCGTGCGCGTCGAAGTGCTCCCCGAGCGCCGAGGCCAGCGGGTCCATCCCGTCCTCCACGGTCGTGGCCTCCATGCCGACGAGCCGGGCCACGCCCCGGTACATCGGGTAGGCCGCGGCCGCGAAGGCGCGCATCCCCGTGACCTCCGGGAAGGCGGGCCAGTGGGGCCGCGTGGCGAAGCCGCGCAGGAGGACGGCGTTGGCGGGGCTCTCCCCGGCCAGCACCTCCCGCGCCTTCCCGAGCCAGTCGCGGACGACCCCGGCCACCCGCTTCGAGGCCTCGGTGCGGGGCTCGGGGTCGAGCGGGCGGACGCCCTCGCGGCCCGGATCGGTGTCCTCGAGGTCCGCCTCGAGGCGCTCGGAGAAGCGGAGGACGAGGAGGAAGCGGTGCTCCTTGACGGGCCGAACGATGGCCCGGGCGCCCTCGACCTCGAGGCCATCCAGCCGCTCGCACAGCGGCGCGGCGGCCTCGGAGGAGATCCGTCCGGCCCGCCGGTCGGTGATCACGCCGCCGTCGTCGACCGTGGCCAGGTTCCCGCGGGCGGCCACGTCCCCGGGCCGGAGGTCGAAGTCGATCCCCAGCGCCTCGAGGACGCCGCGGCCGATCCGGTACTCGAGGGGATCGTAGCCGAACAGGGCCAGGTGCCCGGGCCCGCTCCCTGGGGTGATCCCCGGCGAGACGGGGTCGTGGAGGCCGCCGCCCCCCTCGCGCAGGAGGCGGTCCAGGTTGGGCGTGCGCGCCGTCTCCAGCTCCGTGCGGCCGCCGGGCTCCACCGGGAGCCCGCCGAGCCCGTCCATGACGAGGAGGAGCACCTTGGCATCGGACGGCTGCGACAGCTCCGCCAGGTCCCGCGGTTCCATGTCCCTCCTCTCGCTGTGGGTGATCTCCGACCGCCGGCGGAGGGCCGGCGGCCATGGAAGGTATGCGCACCCTCCGTGCCGGCCAACCCGGATCCCGGCCGATCCGGCGGCGCCCCGGCGGCCGCGCGGACGGCCCGGAAAGGGGGCGCCCGTGGCCCCTGAGCCGGAGGGCGGGGTGGGCGCCGGACCGGCGCTCCGCCTGGAGGGGATCGGGAAGCGATTCGGCCACACCTGGGCGCTCCGGGACGTGAGCATGGAGGTCGCGCCGGCCGAGCTGGTGGCCCTGGTCGGCCCCAACGGCGCGGGCAAGACCACGCTCCTCCGCCTGGTGGGGGCGCTCCACAGGGCCACGGCCGGACGGGCGGAGATCTTCGGGCTCGAGATCCCCGGCGACGAGGAGTTGGTCCGGCGGGAGAGCACGCTCCTCCCCCCGCACGGCTTCCTGTACGAGCAGCTCACCGGACTCGAGAACCTGCGCTTCGCCCGGCTCATGGCCGGGACGAAGCCCTCGCGCGAGGAGCTCCTGGACGTCCTGGCCAGGGTGGACCTGGTGCGCGCCGCCGACGAGCGCGTGGGCGGCTACTCCTCGGGGATGCTGAAGCGCCTCTCCCTGGCCCGCCTGCTCCTGCGCACGCCTCCGCTGGTCCTCATGGACGAGCCGTACGCGAGCCTGGACGCCGACGGAATCGACCTCGTGGACGGCATCATCGACGAGCTGCGGGAGAGCGGGCGGACGATCCTCCTGGCCTCCCACCGCTGGGAGCGGGCCATCCGGGACGCCGACCGGCTGGTCGTCATGGAGCGGGGCCGGATCGTGTGGACCGGGACGCCGGCGGCCTGGGCGGAGCGCCGGGACGCCGGCGGGGCCCTGGCCGGGACGCCCGGACCCGAGCGGGCCGGCGCGGCGGGGACGCCGGGCGAGCGGCCCGCGACGGGAAGCGGGGCCTGAGATGGAGACCTGGCTCCGGACGTGGGCGATCCTCTGGAAGGACATCCTCATCGAGGTGCGGACGAAGGGGACGTTCAACGCCATGGCGTTCTTCGCGGCCCTCGTCCTCTTCATCTTCAGCTTCGCGATCGGGCCCGACGCCGCCCTCCTCCGCCGGCTGGGGGCCGGGCTCCTGTGGATCGCGATCACGTTCACGGGCCTCCTG
>DATFLN010000008.1:0-12141 GCA_035267645.1 Gemmatimonadota bacterium
GAATGGGCCGGGAGGACCTGCCCGCCCTCGTCCTGGAGGAGGTAGCTCAGCGAGCCGTGCAGGACGCCGGGCGAGCCGGCGGCCAGCGACGCCGCGTGGCGCCCCGTCGAGAGTCCCTCGCCCGCGGCCTCGACGCCCACCAGCTCCACGTCCTCGTCCGCGAGGAAGGCCGTGAAGATCCCGATGGCGTTCGAGCCGCCTCCCACGCACGCGAACACGCCGGCAGGCCGGACATCGAGGTCGGCCAGCTGCTCCCGGGCCTCGTCCCCGATCACCCGCTGGAAGTCACGCACCATCCGCGGATAGGGGTCGGGGCCCACCACCGAGCCGATGATGTAATGGGTATCGCGCACGTTCTCGACCCAGTCGCGGATGGCCTCGTTGGTGGCGTCCTTCAGGGTGCCGCGCCCCGAGTCCACCGGCCGGATCTCGGCGCCCAGGAGCCGCATGCGCTCCACGTTGAGCGCCTGCCGGCGCATGTCCTCCCGGCCCATGTAGACGACGCACTCCAGGCCGAAGAGCGCGCAGACCGTGGCCGTGGCCACACCGTGCTGGCCGGCCCCCGTCTCGGCGATGATCCGGCGCTTGCCCATGCGGCGGGCCACCAGCGCCTGGCCGAGCGTGTTGTTGATCTTGTGAGCGCCGGTGTGGTTCAGGTCCTCGCGCTTGAGCCACAGGCGGACGCCGCCCAGCGCCTGGCCGAGGCGGTCGGCGCGCCAGATGGGGCTCGGCCGGCCGACGTAGTCCCGGAGGAGCTCGTCCAGCTCCTCGCGGAAGGCCGGGTCCGAGGCGGCCTCATCGAAGGCCGCCTCGAGCTCCTCGAGGGCCGGGATGAGCGTCTCGGGCACGTACCGGCCGCCGAAGCTCCCGAAGCGTCCGGCGGCTGCGTCGGCGGCCGCGTCGGCCGCGGATCCTGTGTCGCTCACCCTGCTCTGCCTTCGTCCTGTTCGATTCGGCTCCGGGCGCCGCCCCGTCGGCGGCTCCCCGGGCGGGAGCGGCCCGACGGGCGGGCTTCCTTCCCGGACCCGGCAACATAGAGGGGTCGAGAGGCGGGGCCAACCGGCCGCCGGCCGCTCGCGGCCCTGCCGGGGCGGAAATCCACAACGTCGTGCGAGATCCCGCATTCGATGAACTCGCGGCGCACGCTGGCGTGGCGGGGTTGCTGCCGACGAACATCGCGCAACACGCTGCACTGTCATTGTTTACGTCGTTGTCGACATCGACGTCACGGGAACGGAACGTCCTTTGCCGCAGAGCGGCTCCGATCCCGGCCGAGCGGCGAGCCGGTGCCCCGCCGCTTCGGCGCGGAGCCCGGGCCGTCTTCAGCCCGAGCCGACGAACCCCGACGCGGAGTCGACCATGCCATCCCGAACCGCCCCCACGCCCGTCCGCCGCGCCGTATGCCTGCTGCTCGCGACGACCTTCCTCTCGGCCTGCTACTCCTGGAGCGTCCCCGACCGCCCCGCCGGCGACTACCTCCAGCGCGAGGGTCCGGCCGAGGTTCGGGTGGACCGCGGAGGCTCCTCGGACGAGCTGCGGCTGCACCACGCCACCGTGCAGGGGGACAGCGTCGTGGGGATCGACGGGGACGGGAGCCGCGTCGCGGTTCCGCTCTCGGAGGTCGAGGGACTGCAGGCCCGCCGGACCGACGGAGGCAAGACCGCGCTCCTCGTGGGCGGAATCGCGGCCGGGACCGCGGCGCTCATCTACGTCATCGCGGCCAGCGTGGCGGTGAGCAAGGTCTACACCCTCGGCCAGTAGCCGGCCGTCAGGCGCGGGGTCGCGACGCCTCCCGCGCCCGTTCCACGAACGCCCGGACCCGCTCCGGGTCCTTGACGCCCGGCCGGAGCTCGACCCCGCTCGAGACGTCCACGGCGAAGGGACGCACGCGGCGCACCGCCTCGGAGACGTTCTCGGGCGTGAGGCCGCCGGCCAGGATGAGCGCGGGGCCGGGCGTCAGATCGTCCCGGAGCGCCTCGGCCCAGATCCACGGAAAGCCCGTCCCCGTGCCGCCCGCGGCGCGTGCGGACCAGCCCTCGACGTGGATCCCGTCGACGACCTCGCGGTAGCGGCCGACGAGGGTCCGTAGCTCCTCCTCCGAGCGCGGCCGCAGCGCCTTCCACACCTCGAGGCCGGCCTCGCGCAGCGCGCGGCAGGTCTCGGGGGTCTCGGCGCCGTGGAGCTGGACGATGCCGGCGCCGGCGGCCGAGGCGGACGCCAGGGCGTCCTCCGCGGAGGCGTCCACGAGGACGGCCACCGGACGGGGACGCTCGGGGGAGGAGTGGGCGTCCCCCACGCTTCGCGGCACCGCGGGCGAGCCGACGGCCTCGTGGAGGTCGCGCGCCGTCTCCGGCTCGACGTGACGCGGACCGCCGGCGAGGACGAAGCCCAGGTAGTCGGCGCCCGCCGAGGCGGCGGCGCGGACGTCCTCCGCCCGGCGGAGCCCGCAGATCTTGACGCGGGAGGTGCCGTTCACCGCGCCGCGCCGCGCCGTGGGCTCAGCCGAGGCCGGGGCCGGCCGTCGCGCCGCTCGCGGCGCCGCGAGCCGAGCGGGCCTGTCCGGTGAGGTCGGCGATCCGGGACGCGCCCTCGCGCATGAGCCAGGTGCCCACGAGGACGGCGTCGGCGCCCGCCTCGCCCAGCTCCGCCACGTCCTCCGGCCCCGACACGCCGCTCTCCGCGACCGCGATCCGGTCGGGCGGAACCTGGCCCAGCAGCTCGCGCGCAGCCTCCAGATCGATCTCCAGGCTGGCCAGGTCCCGGGCGTTCACCCCGATCACCCGCGCATCGGCCTCCACCGCCCGGTCCAGCTCCTCGCGGTCGTGGACCTCGACCAGGGGCGTCATGCCGTGCGCCTGCACGGCCGCCAGGAGGTCCCGGAGGCGGGAGTCGTCCAGGATGCGGCTGATGAGGAGCACCGCGTCGGCTCCGGCCGCCCGGGCCTCGAGCACCTGGATCGGGTCCAGCAGGAAGTCCTTCCTCAGGACCGGGATCGACACCGCCCCGCTCACCTTCTCCAGGTCCGAGAGGGATCCTCCGAAGTGGGGGCCGTCGGTGAGGACCGAGATCGCCGCGGCGCCGCCCTCCTCGTAGGCCGTGGTGACCGCGACCGGGTCGGCCTCCGGAGCCAGCTCCTCGGCGGAGGGGGAGCGCCGCTTGAACTCCCCGATCACCGCCACGGTCTCCGAGGCTCCGGCGGTGCGCAGCGCGGCCTCCAGGTCGCGGGGCGCCTGCGCCTCCTCGGCCCTGTTCTCGAGATGTCCCTTCCAGCGCCGCAGGGCCGACGCCTCCTCCGCCTTCGTGGCTACGATCTCGTCCAGAAGCAACTCGCTACCCTCCCGTGTCGTCGCGTTCGAGCTGGCTGCGGCGCGGGTCCGGCCGCGAGTCCGCGGCCGGCCGGCCGCCTCCCGCCGGTTTCCGTATTTCATCTCCAGGACAGCGCAAAGCCCGCGCCGTCGATACGGGCGGTTGCGTTTCGGTCCCTGTTCGGGTAGCTTGTCTTCGGTTTCCCTTCGGGAACGGCCCTCGGGGCCGCCTCGAGGGGGCGATCGGGAGCGCGGGAACGGACGGCTGCACGCGGGCACGCGGGAAGAAGGAGACCATGGCCCTCACGAAGCGTCAGAAGGAGATCCTCGACTTCATCGAGAGCTTCCTCGAAGACCGTGGCTACTCGCCCAGCTTCGAGGAGATCGCCGAGCACTTCGGGTACCGGTCCCTGGCCACGGTGCACGAGCACCTGTGCAACCTCGAGGAGAAGGGCTACATCCGGAAGAACTACAACGAAAGCCGCTCCATCGAGGTCGCCCGCTCGACGCGGAGCGGGGGCACGACCACCCTCCCGTTGCTGGGGCTGGTGGCGGCCGGCGAGCCGATCGAGGCCATCGAGGACACGGAGACGCTGGGCGTCCCGGAGGACATGGTGACCGGGAGCCGGAACGAGCACTACGTGCTCCGCGTCCGGGGCGACTCCATGATCGACGAGCAGATCCGGAGCGGCGACTACGTGATCGTCCAGTCGCGGGACACGGCGCACGAGGGCGAGATGGTCATCGCGCTCATCGACGGCGAGAGCGCCACGATGAAGAAGCTCTACCACGAGGAGGACGGCCGGGTGCGGCTGCAGCCGGCCAACCCCTCGCTCTCGCCCCTGGTGGTCGACGCCGAGCGGGTAAGGGTCCGCGGCGTGGTGGTGGGCGTCATCCGGAAGTACTGAGAAGTACCGAGTCGCGGGCCGCCGAGCCGGCGCCGACGCAGCGGCCCGCGGCCCGCCCCCGGTTCAGCCGTCCGCGCGCCCGGAGAGCGTCCGCAGGCGCTCCAGGGTCTCCAGCGCGCGGCCCTCGTCCAGGGACGCGCGGGCCGCCTCGACCCCCTCCTCCAGCGTCTCGGCCCGGCCGGCCGCCCAGAACGCGGCGCCGGCGTTCAGCTCGACCGCCGCGCGCGCCGCCCCTCGCTCCTCGCCCGACAGGATGCGCTCGGCCAGCCGGGCGTTCTCGGCCGGCTCCCCGCCCCGGAGCCCTTCAGGGTCCAGGCCGTTCCACCCGAACCGCTCCGGCCGGACCTCGAACGGCTCGAGGCGGCCCTCCTCGAGGCGCATCCCGCGCGTCGTCCCGAGGGGGCTCAGCTCGTCCAGGCCCGGCTCGCCGTGCACGACCAGGGCGCGCTCGTGGCCCAGCTCGAGGAGCGCCCCCGCGATGAGCTCCAGGAGCTCCGGGTCGGGGACCCCCACCACCTGCCGGCGGACGCGCGCCGGGCTCGTGAGCGGGCCCAGGAGGTTCATGATCGTCGTGACGCCCAGCCGCCGCCGGACCGGCGCCACGTGGCGCATGGCCGGGTGGAAGCGGGGCGCGTACATGAAGCAGAACCCGGTGGCCTCGAACACCGCGGCCACCCGGTCCGGGCCCAGATCGACCGCCACCCCCAGCGCCTCGAGGACGTCGGCGCTCCCGCACTTCGACGTGAAGGAGCGGTTCCCGTGCTTGGCCACCGGGACGCCCCCGCCCGCGGCCGCGAGCGCGGCCACGGTCGAGATGTTGAACGTCGTCATCTTCCCGCCCCCGGTCCCGCACGTGTCGACGAGGCCATCGGCCTCGAGCCGGACCTCGACCATGGCGCTCCGCAGTGCCCGCACCCCGGCGGCCACCTCGGACGGCGTCTCGCCGCGCTCGCGCAGCGCCAGGAGGAGGGCCGCCGTGTGCTCGTCGGCCGCCTCGCCCCGCATGATGCGGCCGAAGGCGGCCTCCGCCTCCTCCGCGGTCAGCGGCCGCTCGGACGCCCGCTCGTGGATCGGATCCACCACCCTCTCGCTCCTTCCGTCGGTCGAGGTTCGTGTCATGGCCATCCCTGTCGCGACGGCGCGCGCGGGCGTGCTTGACACCCCACGACGGCGCCCGGTAGCTTGCCGCCGTGCAGGAACGGACCTCCGTGCGCTTCCGCGCCACCGTGCACTACGACGGCTCCGCCTTCCACGGCTGGCAGAGCCAGCCCGACCAGCGGACCGTCCAGGACGCGCTCGAAGAGGCCCTGTCCGGGCTGCTCTCGCGACGGGTGACCGTGGCGGCCTCCGGCCGAACCGACCGCGGGGTCCACGCCACCGGGCAGGAGGTCGCGTTCCCCGCCCCGGACCGCTGGTCCGCGGCCGAGCTGCACCGCGCGATGAACGCCGTGCTGCCGGCGGACATCTGGATCGAGCAACTTAGAGAGACGTCGCGAGAGTTTCATCCCCGCTTCGATGCCCGCGCCCGGCGCTACGAGTACTTCCTGGCCTCCGGCCCGGACGCCGCCTCCCCCCTGCGAGCCGGCCGCGTGTGGCGGCTGGACGCCGTGCCCGACCCGGAGCTCCTCCTGAGCGCCGCCGCCCGTCTTTCCGGCGAGCACTCGTTCCGGGCCTTCGCCAAGTCGGGACAGGAAGAGCTCGGCGACGTGTGTACCATCCGGGCCTCGCGGTGGTCCGCCACGGCCCTCGGAGACCTCCGGTACACGATCGTGGCGAACCGCTTCCTCCACCACATGGTACGATACCTCGTGCGAACGCAGGTGGAGATCGCGACGGGCCGGAGGGAGCGGGAGGAGTTGGCGCTCCTCCTGCAGCACGATCCGCGCGTCCGGCCGCCCTCTCCCGCCCCGGCCGAGGGCCTCTACCTGACGGGGGTGCGCTACGAGGACGGCTGGAACCGGGGCCCGGGCGTGCCGGGCCTGACCGCGCCCGGCGCGGCGGACGGGGCGGCCGGACCCGAGGACGGCGCGGACGGACTCCGCGCGGAGGCGAGACCGTGACGAGGACGACATGAGGATGCCGCGCGGACGGAAGCTCCGGCTCCTGCTGGCGGCGGCGGTGCTGTTCGTGGGCGGCCTGGCCGTGGGGACGCTCCTGCGCGGCGGCTCCCGGCCGGCGGAGGACGCCGCGGCGGCGACGGTCTCCGATTCGGGGCCGGGGACGGAGTTCGCCGACGCCTCCTCGCCGGCGGGGGACGTCCCGCTCGGGGCGCCGGAGGCGGGCGGGCGGCGGACCGCGGGCGACCCCGCGAGCGGGAGCCCCGGCCTCTCCCGGGACGCCGCGACGTCCGACACCCTCCCCGCCAGCGACCGCCGCGTGACGCCCACCGTGACCGCGGCGCGCGCCGTCCGGGCCTCGGTGGTCTCCATCAACGTGGTCGCCAACGAGTCGGCCCGGCCGCAGGGTCCGTTCGGGATGTTCTTCGGGGGCCAGCGGCGGGTGCGCGGCCTCGGCTCGGGGTTCGCGGTGGACGACCGGGGGTACATCCTCACCAACGCCCACGTGGTCGAGAACGCCAGCCAGATCGTCGTGGTCGACGCCTCCGGCCACCGGTACACCGGCCAGCTGGTCGGGTCCGACGCCCTCACCGACGTGGCCGTGATCAAGATCCCGGCGAGGAAGGTGCCTCCCGCGCCGCTCGGCACGTCGGCGGACCTCCTGGTCGGAGAGCCCGCCGTGGCGATCGGGAACCCTTTCGGCTTCTACCTCTCGAACCCCGAGGCCACGGTCACCTCGGGCGTCATCTCGGGGGTGAACCGGGACTATCGCGGAAACGGCCAGCGCGAGGTGCTCTACGCCGACATGATCCAGACCGACGCGGCCATCAACCCGGGGAACAGCGGGGGCCCGCTCGTCAACGCCGACGGCCGGGTGGTGGGGGTCAACTCCTTCATCCTCTCCAAGTCGGGGGGCTCGGAGGGGCTGGGCTTCGCCATCCCGATCGACCGGGCGCTCAAGATCGCCGACGAGCTTCGGAAGTTCGGCCGCATCCGGCGGCCGTACGTGGGTCTGGACGTGGCCAGCGTCGCCTCGGACAGCCTGGTCTCGCGCACGGTGGTGCGCCGCGTGGCGCCGGGCTCGCCCGCCGCCGAGGCCGATCTCCGGAAGGGGGACGTCCTCCTCACGCTGAACGGCCGGCACGTGCGGGGGCCGCTCGACTGGGAGGTGGGCCTCCTGGACATCGGCGTGGGATCGACGGCCAGGCTCCGCTTCGAGCGGAACGGGCGGACGCGGACCGCGGGCCTCACGGTGCGCGAGCTCCCCTCGGAGCAGGCCCACCGGGTCGAGGTCCTCCGCGGCCTCCAGCTGGTGAGCGTGACGCCGCAGATCGCCGTGGAGCGCCACCTGCAGGTCGACCAGGGCGCGCTCATCGTGGACGTGAGCCAGGACGTGGCCAGCTCCACCGGCATGCAGGAGGGAGACGTGATCGTGGCCATCGACCGGCGCGAGGTGCAGACCGCCGACGACGCCGCCCGCCTGTTCAAGGCGGCCACGCAGCGGGGGTTCGTGCGCGTATGGATCTACCGGGACGGGGAGTCGCTCGTCACCTCCTTCGGGCTCCGATGAGCGCGGGCGGGAGGCGGACGGTCATGGACCGGGGGCCGGCCCCGCGGGGCGTGGCGTCCGGCGGCATCCGATGAGCCGGGCCCCGGGCGCCCCGGAGGCGTACCCGCACCCTCTCCTGGACCGGTACGCCTCCCCGGAGATGGCGGCGATCTTCTCGCCCCGGCGCCAGGCGCTCCTGTGGCGTGACCTGTGGATCGCGCTCGCCGAGGCCGAGCGCGACCTGGGAGTGGAGATCCCGGACGGCGCGCTCGAGGCCATGCGGGAGACCCGCGAGGAGATCGACCTGGGGCGGGTGGCGGAGCTCGAGGCCGAGCTCCGCCACGACGTGATGGCGCACGTCCACCACTTCGGCGAGGTCGCGCCGGAGGCGCGGGGCCACATCCACCTGGGCGCCACGAGCTGCTTCGTCACCGACAACGCCGGCCTCCTCCAGCACCGCGAGGCGCTGCGGCTCGTGCGCCGCCGGCTGGTCGGAGCGGTGGCCGCGCTCGGACGCTTCGCCCGCGAGCACGCCGGCCTGGCCGCGCTCGGCTACACGCACCTCCAGCCCGCCCAGCCGACCACGATGGGCAAGCGCGCCTGCCTGTGGATCCAGGACCTCCTCCTCGACCTGGCGGAGGTCGACCGCGCCCTCGAGGACTTGCGCCTCCGCGGCGCGCGCGGGACCACGGGGACCGAGGCCAGCTTCCTCCGCCTCCTGGGGAGCGGGAAGGCCGTGGATCGGCTCAACGCCGACCTGGCCGAGCGCTTCGGCTTCCCCGGGACCTACGACGTCGTGGGGCAGACCTACCCGCGCAAGGTGGACCACCGCTGCCTGGCCGCGCTGGCCGGGATCGGGGCGAGCACGGCCCGCTTCGGGCACGACATCCGGCTCCTCCAGTCGTTCGGGGAGGCGGAGGAGCCCTTCGGCAGCCGTCAGATCGGCTCCTCGGCCATGCCCTACAAGAGGAACCCGATGCGCTCGGAGCGGATCTGCGCCCTGGCCCGGCACCTGTGCGTCCTCGAGCTGGACGCTAGCTGGACGGCCTCGGTGCAGTGGATGGAGCGCACGCTGGACGACTCGGCCAACCGCCGGATCTCCCTGCCGGAGGCGTACCTGTCGGCGGACGCCGTCCTCCGGCTCCAGACGAACGTGGCCGCGGGGCTCGTGGTCCACCCGGCGGTGGTCGAGCGGCGCCTCCGGCGGCAGCTCCCCTTCCTGGTCGTCGAGGAGGTGCTCGTGGCCGGGGTCGAGGCCGGCGGGGACCGCCAGGAGCTCCACGAGCGCGTCCGAGGGCACGCCATGGAGGCGCGGCGGCGGCTGGATGAGGGCGCCGGGGACAACGACTTCCTGGACCGGGTGGCCGGGGACCCGGCGTTCGGGCTCGACCGATCGCGGCTGGAGGCGCTGGCGCGCCCGGCCGACCTGGTGGGCCGCGCGCCCGAGCAGGTGGAGCGCTTCCTGCGGGAGCGCGTGGACCCGATCGTGGAGCGAGCCGGAGCGGCGGCCGACCCGGACGTGACGCTCCGCGTGTGACGAAGCCGGCCGGCGGGTCCCGGGCGAGGCGCGGAGAGGACGGACGCCGGTTGACCGCGGACGAGAGGCGCACATGGCGGTGATCGACAGGACGGATCTTCCCCTTTCCCTCCTCCACCGGGGCAAGGTGCGGGACGTGTACGAGGTCGACCCGAGCACCCTGCTGCTGGTGGCCAGCGACCGGATCAGCGCCTACGACTGCGTCCTTCCGCAGCCGATCCCCCGGAAGGGCGCGGTCCTCACCCAGATCTCGGCCTTCTGGTTCGCGCGCACGAGCGACATCGTCCGCAACCACTGCCTGAGCGCGGACCCGGACGAGATCGTGCGGCTCCGTCCCGGGCTGGCCGAGTGCCGCGACGGCTGGGCCGGACGGGGCATGCTGGTCGAGCGAGCCGAGCCCTTCCCCGTCGAGTGCGTGGTGCGCGGCTACCTGGCCGGCTCGGGATGGCGGGAGTACCGCGACCACGGCACCCTGATCGGCGAGCGGCTCCCCGACGGGCTGCTCGAGGGGGGCGAGCTCGACGAGCCCAGGTTCACCCCGGCCACCAAGGCCGAGGAGGGACACGACGAGAACATCACCTTCGAGGACATGCGGGAGATCCTCGGCCTCAACACGGCCACGATCCTGAAGGAGTTCAGCCTCTCGGTCTACCGCCGCGGTCGGGACGAGGCCCGGGAGCGGGGCATCATCCTGGCCGACACCAAGTTCGAGTTCGGGACGAGCCTCGGCAGCGGCGAGATCCTGCTCATCGACGAGGCGCTCACGCCCGACTCCTCCCGCTTCTGGCCCGCGGACACGTGGGAGCCCGGCCGCACCCAGCCCTCCCTCGACAAGCAGCCGGTCCGGGACTTCCTGGACGGGCTGGTGGAGGCCGGCGAGTGGGACCGGCAGCCGCCCGCCCCCGACCTCACCGGGGAGGTGGTGCGGGCCACGACCGACCGCTATCTGCAGGCGTACCGAAGGCTCACCGGGGAGGAGCTTCCCGACCGGGACACGAACCCGTAGAGCGGCGCAGGGGGAGGAAGCCATAGCCAGCTACGCGATGGAGATCCGGGTGATGCCCCGCGAGGGCATCCTGGATCCCGAGGGACAGACGATCGGCCGTGCCCTGGGAGAGCTGGGCTACGAGGAGGTGGGCAGCGTCCGCGCGGGCCGCGTGATCCGCCTCACGCTCGAGGCCGACGACGAGCGGGAGGCGCTCGAGCGGACGGCGGGCATGTGCGAGGAGCTCCTGGCCAACCCCGTCATCGAGGACTACGAGATCGACGTGCGGGAGGTGGGCGGGTGAGGTTCGGGATCGTCCGCTTCCCCGGCTCCAACTGCGACCAGGACTGCTTCAAGAGCGTGACCGAGGGCCTCGGCGAGGAGGCCTTCTACCTGTGGCACCGCCAGACGGGGCTCGAGGGAGCGGACGTCGTCCTTCTCCCCGGCGGCTTCGCCTACGGCGACTACCTCAGGGCCGGCGCGATCGCGCGCTTCAGCCCGATCATGAAGGCGGTCGAGGCCTTCGCCCGGCGCGGAGGGCCGGTGCTCGGGATCTGCAACGGCTTCCAGATCCTGTGCGAGGCCGGGCTCCTTCCCGGGGCGCTCGCCCGAAACGCGGGCCTCCGATTCCTCTCGCACGACGTCCACCTCCGGGTGGAGTGCACCGACACCCCCTTCACGAATGCCTACCGGGAAGGGCAGGTCCTGCGCATGCCGCTCTCCCACGGCGAGGGCCGCTACGTGGCGGACGAGGCGACGCTCGACCGCCTGGAGGAGGAAGGTCGGGTGGTCTTCCGCTACGTGGACGAGGAGGGGCGCGCCACCGACCGGGCGAACCCCAACGGCTCCCTCCGCTCCATCGCCGGCGTCACGAACGGGGGGCGGAACGTGGTCGGCCTCATGCCCCACCCCGACCGGGCCTACCACGAGATCCTCGGCTCGGCGGACGGGCTCGGCGTGTTCCGCTCGGCTCTCGAGGCGGCCGCGGGGGCCGCATCGTGACGGCCGGGACGGCGCGCGCGGCGATGGGCCCGGAGCTGGCCGCCGAGCACGGGCTCACCCGCGAGGAGTGGGAGCGCGTCCTGGGGATCCTGGGGCGCGAGCCCACGATGGCCGAGCTCGGCGTGTTCTCGGCCATGTGGTCGGAGCACTGCAGCTACAAGAGCTCCCGTCCCCTCCTCCGCACCCTCCCCACGGAGGGGCCCGCCGTGGTCCAGGGCCCCGGCGAGAACGCCGGCGTCGTGGACGTGGGCGAGGGCTGGGGGCTGGCCTTCAAGATCGAGTCGCACAACCACCCCTCGGCTGTCGAGCCCTACCAGGGCGCGGCCACCGGCTCGGGCGGCATCCTCCGGGACGTGTTCACCATGGGCGCGCGCCCGATCGCGCTCTTCGACAGCCTGCGCTTCGGCTCCCTGGACTCGCCGCGCTCGCGCTACCTCCTGGACGGCGTGGTCCGCGGCGTCGGCGACTACGGGAACTGCGTGGGGATCCCGACCGTCGGGGGCGAGACGGTCTTCGACCCCGTGTACGAGCGGAACCCGCTCGTGAACGTCATGTGCCTGGGCCTGGTGCGGCTCGACCGCCTGACGCGGGCCGGGACCGGCGGTCCGGGGAACGTGGTCATGGCCGTCGGCTCGCGGACGGGCCGGGACGGGATCCACGGGGCGTCCTTCGCCTCCGAGGAGCTGAGCGAGGAGACCTCCGAGAGCCGGCCTCAGGTCCAGGTGGGCGATCCGTTCACCGAGAAGCTCCTCCTCGAGGCCACCCTCGAGCTCATCGAGCGGGACCTCGTGGTGGGGA
>DATFLN010000009.1:0-23674 GCA_035267645.1 Gemmatimonadota bacterium
TTCTCCTTCTGGGCGGTGGTCATCCTCTCCTCCCGAGCTAAGTGAGCGACTTCGACATCTCTCAATTAGCTCCGGCGAGGGCGGCTGGCCACCGTCCTTATTTTTGGGGCCCGACTGTCAGGTGATTACCATCCCAGAACAACCAGCCCTTCCTCAAGACCTTCCAGCGGACTTGCAGGATAAACCACGGCCCTGGGGAGAGTTGTGTCAAATAGGCTGCTCGCGCTCAACCCATCGTTGCAACACCCTCGGGGAATCGGAGTCTGTGACTCGACCCGAGAGGAGCGACGGTGCCTGGAGCGAGACTCACGCTGGAGGAACTGGAGATCGTCTCCCGCGGGCTGGTAGCCGAGAAGTGGTGCATGGATTGATGGAGGCGGCTCACGTGGCGGGGATCGATCTTCGCCGCCATCCGCTCCACCTTCTTCCGTTCCCCCGCCAGGAGCAGAACGGTGAGGTAGGCCTCCAGCGGCGGGCGGCGGTCGGCATGACCCACCGCCTCCGCCACCATTTCCACGTAGCTCTCGAAGTGCGTCCGGTTGCCGGGGGGCGTCTCCATAAGACGACGACCTCACCCTCCGACCCACGGGGCAAGGGTTTGTGACACAGTAGTACTAGGCCGTCGCGCTTTCCTCGGTCGCCCTCCACACGCCTCTCGACCGGATCGCCCGCAGCCCGAACCACGCCAGGAGCGAAAGCCCGAACACGCAGAAGCCGAAGATGCTGGTGATGAGCGTGACGCCGAGCCCGCCCCACAGGATCCCGGGCGCCACGCCGCCGGCTCCCGCCACGCGCTGCACGGCGTTCGCCATCTGGACCACGCCCACGAGCGTGCCGAGCACACCGAACACGGCCGCCAGGCCGCCCAAGGCCAGGACGACCCCGATCTCGGCGTCCCCGGCCCCGGAGCGAAGCTTCCGCGCCTCGGCCACGGCCGCGCCGACGACGAGCAGGGCCGCCGCCAGGATCGGCCACATCATCACGCCACCCGCCCGAAACCACTCGCTCATCGTCCGTCTCCTTCGCTGAGGGTGTGGGGCCCGTCATCGCGATCCGCTCCGGGGGGAGCCCCGAGGACCCCGGAGAGCACGTCGCGCAGGGCTTCGCGCGCCTGCTCGATGGCCCGCGCGCGCTTCCTGAGGAGGAGCCAGCCGCCGGCCAGGAGGAGCGCCACCGTGAGCCCGAGGGCGGAGAGGCCGGCCGCGGCGGAGAGCCGCCTCCACAGGAGGTCCGGCGGCGACGCCGCGCGCTGGGCGGCGCCGGCCGCGGCCGAGAGCTCCACGAGGGAGCCGAGCGCGCTCACCGTGAGGCAGGCGGCCGCGACGCCGACCACGACGCGGAGCGCCTCGACCGGCCGCGGCCCCAGCCTCGCGGGACGCACGTACAGGGCGAGGGCCCGGGCCCCGACCAGCCCGATCCCGCCAGCCGCCAGGGCCGCCACCGCCCACACCCACGGGGAGGGATCCGCCACGACGCCCGAGGCCGCCACGCCGTAGCCGCCGCCGGCCACCGCCAGTCCCGCGGCCAGCGCCAGGAGCGCGCTCTCGAGCCGGTGCGCGCGATCTCCGGCCAGCCGGTCCAGGAGCCCGGCCATCCGGGAGCCGTGCTCCCGCCGGAGCTCGGTCAGGACCTCGGGGGAGGCCCCCAGGAGCCGGACGGCCCGCTCCCGGGCCTCCGCCTCCCCCAGGCCCCGCTCGCGGTAGGTCCCGTACAGGTCCTCCAGGTCCGAGGCCATCTCGAGCAGGATCCTGGAGCGCCGCGGCTCCGGGATCCCCAGCTCGGCCTCAGCCCTCTGCAGGACGTGGTCGAACGCCGACACGCCGCACCTCCTCCAGGATGTCCAGGAGCCGGTCGAAGGCCGAGGACAGGCTCCCCGCCTCCTCGCCCACACGCCGGCGACCGGCGTCTGTCAGCCGATATTCCTTGCGCCGCCGGCCCTCCTCGGTCCACTCGCCCTCGATGAGACCCTCCTTCTCCAGGCGGTGGAGGATCGGGTAGAGCGTCCCGTGCTGGAGCTCGAACGCTCCCCCCGTCTCCTCCTCCACGTCCAGGGCGATCTGGTAGCCGTGCTTGGCCTCCTCCCGGACGCTCGAGAGGACGAGGAGCTCGTTGATGCGGCGGCCCACGCTCTGGGTGTCCAGCGACACCGGTTCCCCTCCCGTTCGTGTTTCGGCGGTCTATATGTCGATAATCTATATATCGGCCCGACGCCGGCGTCAAGGCCGGGACGAGCGGGAGTGCCGGCGGCCGGTCGCGGAGCCCGCCGATCCTCGAGAAGCGCGGCGGTCCGCAGACGCCCGCGGATGTCGAAGCCGCACCGGGGAGCAGAGAGAGGCGCCGTCCGGATTCGAACCGGAGTAGGGGGCTTTGCAGGCCCCTGCCTAGCCACTCGGCCACGGCGCCGGGGTCGGGCGCCCGGCCCGACCCCGCAAGGCGCCACCCTCGGGGACCGGCCGGACGCCTCCAAGGTTAGGGCCGGGGCGGGGACGGGAAAAGCCCCGCCTGTCCCGGACCGCCGGCGCTTCCTATACTCCCGGCTGGAAGAGCGGTCCGAACGGCCCGGCCGGCCGGCGTCGGGAGCCGGCCGCGTCGCGTCCACAGCCCGGAGCCACGTGTCCACCCAGGATCTTCGTCACCGCACCGTCCCCGCCGTCGCCGCGGCGTCCCTCGCCGCCGCGGCGTCCCTCGTCCTCGCGCTTCCCCGCCCCGCCGCGGCCCAGAACATCACGGCCCGCACCATCGACGCCCAGATCCCCCGCAGCGGCGAGCTGTGGATCGAGGTGGCGCCCACGTTCCAGGGGTGGGACGAGCGCTTCGGCGGGGACGGGAGCCGCCACCCCCTGGCCTCCGACTACAGCGGACCGCTCGCCTCCCTGCTCTACCCTGGACCCGAGGCCGCCGCGCAGGACCTGAACGCGGACGCGGACGCGCTCGGCTACGATCCCGTGCAGGCCGGCCAGACCTCGCTCGGCGCGGTGGACATGTCCGAGCTGAACCGCGAGATTCGCGCGGTCCCGCTCAGGATCGAGTTCGGCATCCTGGGCCGCTTCTCGGTGGAGGCGGCGATTCCCGCGGTGTGGACCAAGGCCGAGCCGTTCCTCGCCTTCGACTCGGCCGGCGCCACGGTGGCCGCCGGGAGCTCGCTCCCGGACCGGGTGAGCTTCTTCAGCGGGCTCGCGGTCGCCATGCAGGACCTCCAGGACCGGATCGACGCCGGGGACCTCTCGGCCTCCCAGGAAGCTCGGGCGCAGGCCCTCCTCGACGCATCCTCGGGCTTTCTGGACGCCCTCCGCCGGCGGGCTCTCACCGATGACCTCATCCCCCTGGCCGCGACGCCGGCGGGCCAGCAGATGCTGGCCTACTGGGCGGGCCTCCAGAGCGGCTTCGGGGACTTCGGCGTCTCGGCGCCCGGCCTGTCGCTCCCGTCGGCCGCCACCTTCCAGGATCTGGCGGGCTACTTCGGCGGTGCGTTCCTCCAGGGCCGGCCGCTGAGCGCCACGGTGCGGAGCTGGACGGCCGGAGAGCTCGAGGCCGGGCTCCGGGTCGACCTCCTGGACGGCTTCGCGGCGGACTCGGCCGGCTCGGGCCTCCGCCTGCGGACCACGGTCGGCGTCCTGGGCCGCTTCCCGGTCCGCGGCGGCGACGCCCTCCCCTACTACGTGGCCGGCGACTTCCTGGGGGTTCCGGTGGGCGACGGCCAGCGGGACGTGGAGCTCACGCTCTACCAGGACTTCCGGCTGGGCGGCTGGCTGGAGCTGGACGCCCGGGGCAGCTACGGTCTCCAGATGTCAGACCGGATGGAGGTGCGGCCCCACCCGCCGTCCCGTCCCTTCCCCGTGCCGTCGGTCGCGCAGGAGGTGGTGCGGGACCCGGGCGACTACGTGCGGGTGAGGGTGGCCCCCCGCCTGTCCCTGGCCGAGCACATGTACGTGGGCGCCGAGTACCGCTACTGGCACAAGTGGGCCGACGCCTACACCACGCCGGGCGGCGGCGTCGACCCGGCCGTCGCCACCCTGGTCTCGGGGACCGGCCAGACGTGGCACCGGCTCGGGGTCGGCGTGACCTACCGGCCCGGCGGCCCGGACTCGCAGGGGGAGGTCGGCTTCGTCTACCAGACCGTGATCGCCGGGCGCGGGCGGCTCACCCGCGCCTCGGGGCTCACCACCTTCCACATCCGGATACCGGCGAAGGTGTTCTAGCTCGCCGCCTCCTCGGGCACGCCCAGGAGCTCGCGCGCGTGATGGCGCGACACCTCGCTCGAGGGATCTCCCCCCAGCATGCGCGCCAGCTCCTCCACCCGCTCCTCGCCCTCCAGGGCCTGGACGCGCGTGGCCGCCCGGCCGCGGACGCTCCGCTTCTCGACCCGGACGTGCGCCTCGGCGCGGGCGGCGATCTGCGGGAGGTGGGTGATCGCGAACAGCTGCCGGTCGCTGGCCAGCGCGGCCAGGCGCTCGGCCACCCGGTGGGCGACCTCGCCGCCCACGCCCGCGTCGATCTCGTCGAAGACGAGCGTGGGGACCTGCTCCCCGCGGACGAGGACGGTCTTCAGGGCCAGCATGACGCGGCTGAGCTCGCCGCCCGAGGCGATCCGCGACACCGGGCCGGGCTCGAAGCCGGGGTTGAGGGAGACGCGGAACTCCACGGTCTCCCCGCCGCGCGGGCCCGGCTCCTCGAGCGGCTCGAGCGCCACCCGGAAGACGCCGCCCGCCATGCCCAGCTCCTCGAGGAGCGGCCCGACCTCCTCCTCGAGCCGGGAGGCGGCCTCGCGCCGGGCCTCGCCCAGGCGCCGCGCGGCGTCCTCGAGCTCGGCGGCGCGCTCGCGCTCCTCGGCCTCCAGCTCGCGGAGTCGGAGGTCGGAGCTCTCGAGCGCCTCCAGCTCCTCCCGGGCCTCGCGGCCCTCCTCGATCACGGACTCGAGGTCGTCCCCGTACTTCCGCTCGAGCCGGAAGATCTCGTCCAGGCGGGAGCGTACGCGCTGGAGGCGGGCGGGGTCGTGGTCGACCGAGTCCCTGTAGCGCGCCAGCTCGCGGCCCATCTCCTCCAGGGAGGCGAGCGCGGTCGCGAGGAGCTCCTCGAGGCCCTCCGTGTCGGGGTCGATCCCCATGAGCTCGCGGAGGGGGCGGCGGAGCTCGCCCAGGCGGTCCACGACCGAACCCTCGTCCCCGTAGACGGCCTCGTGCAGGCGGCCGGCCAGCTCCAGGAGCTCCTCGGAGTGCTCCAGGCGGCGCGCCTCTCCCCGGAGGCCCTCCTCCTCGCCCGGCTCGAGCCTGGCCTTCTCGATCTCCTCGGCCTTGAACCGGAGCCAGTCGGCGCGCTCGCGCGCCTCCCGCGCGCGGCGGCGGACCTGCTCGGCCTCGGCCCGGACGTCGGCCAGCGCCCCGTGGGCCCGGCGGACCTCCCCGGCCACGTCCCCGGCCCCGGCGAGCGCGTCCAGGAGGCGGCGCTGCTCCTCGCGGTCCAGGAGCCGCTGGTGCTCGTGCTGGCCGTGGAGCTCGACGAGGCCCGAGCCCAGCTCCCAGATGAGCCCCGCGGTGGCGGGCGAACCGTTCACCCAGGCGCGGTTCCGGCCCTCGCGCTGCACCTCGCGCCGGAGGATGAGCCACCCGTCCTCGACCTCGAGGCCGGCCTCCTCGCAGCGCTCGAGGACCTCCCGGCGGCCGGTGACGTCGAAGGCGGCCTCGACCCGCGCGCGGTCCTCCCCGGCGCGGACGTCCTCGGCCGAGGCGCGCTCGCCGAGGAGGAGGGAGAGGGCGCCCACGATGATGGACTTCCCTGCCCCGGTCTCGCCCGTGAGGGCCGTGAGGCCCGGCCCGAGCTCCAGGGAGAGGTCGTCGATGACCGCATAGTTCTGGATGCGGAGCTCTCTCAGCACGTCGTCACCCGGCGTGTCGTGGAAGCGCGGGGCGCCCGTCCAGCGTGCGCGTGTCCCTCAACATAGCCTCACGGCCGGCCCGGACCGCTGGCCCGGCCCCGTGCCGCCCCCGCCCCGGAGGCTGGCCGGCCGGCCTGCCCCTGTCACCGGTCCCGCGGCCTCACGTCCCCCCAGCGGAGCTTGCGGCGGAGGACCGAGAAGAAGCTCTGCCCGGGGAACTTGAGAAGCCGGACCGGATGGTCGGAGCGGGCCGCCTCCACCCGGTCCCCGACCGAGATGTCGCTCCCCGCCTGCCCGTCCACCGTGACGATCGTCTCCTCGCTCCGCGGGCAGACCTCCACGGTGACCCGGGCCTCGGCCGGCACGACCACGGGGCGGACGGCCAGGGTGTGGGGCGAGATCGGCGTGGCCACGATGGCGTCCAGGGTGGGGACCAGGACCGGCCCCCCCGCCGAGAGGCTGTAGGCGGTCGAGCCGGTGGCCGTCGAGACGATGATCCCGTCGGCGCTGTACTGCGCGACCTCCTCGCCGTCCGACCACAGCCGGAGGGTGATGAGGCGGGCGAAGCCGCTCTTGTGGACGACCACGTCGTTGAGGGCGTAGTAACGCTCGGGCTCCTCCGCGTCGGCGCGCACGACCGTGATGTCCAGCGCCAGCCGCTCCTCCTCCTCGCACTCCCCCTCCACGAGGCGCTCCAGCATGCGGTCGAGCGCCTCCAGGGGGCCGGCGGTCATGAAGCCCAGGTGGCCCAGGTTGCAGCCCACCACCGGCACGCCGCGCGGGCCCGCCTGGCGCGCGCCGCGGAGGAGGGTCCCGTCTCCCCCCAGGGTGAGGAGGACGTCCACGTCGTCCCATGCCTCCTCGAGGGGGACGGCGTCGGCCCTTCCGAGCTCGTCGCGGGCCACCCCCAGGGTCTCCGGGCCGTAGGCCAGCTCGACCCCGAGCGGCCCCGCCGCGTCCGCCACGCGCTCGAGCACGCCCGCGAGGTCGGCGTGCTCCGGGTTCCCGAGGACGCCCAGCCGCGAGACCCTCACCGGCGGCGCTCCACCACGGCGTCCACCAGGGCCTCGAGCTCGGAGGTGCCGCCGATCCCCCCGAGCTCCTCCCGGGCGCGGGCGGCCAGCTCCCGGCTCACTCGCCCGGCCTCCTCGAGCCCGAGCACGGACGGGTAGGTGGCCTTCCCGAGGGCCGCGTCGCGGCCGCTCGTCTTCCCCATCTCGGCGTCCTGGCCGGTGACGTCCAGGATGTCGTCCACCGCCTGGAAGGCCAGGCCCAGCGTCCGCCCGAAGCGGGTGAGCCGCTCGACCGCCTCCTCCGGCGCGCGTGCGGCGAGCGCCCCCATGCGCACGGCGGCCGACATGAGCGCGGCCGTCTTCCGCCGGTGGATCCCCTCCAGCTCCTTCCGGGAGACGGGCCGGCCCTCGGCGCGGAGGTCGGCCAGCTGCCCCCCCACCATGCCGCCGGCGCCGGCCGCCTGCGTCAGTGCGGCCAGCAGGCGGCGGGCCCGCCCCTCGTCCAGGCCCAGATCGGAGGCGGCGCGCCACACCGTCGTCGCCGCGATCGGCATGAGGACGGCGCCCGCCAGCACGGCGGCCGGGGTCCCGTGCTTCACGTGCACCGTGGGCCGGCCGCGCCGGAGGACATCGTCGTCCATGCACGGAAGGTCGTCGTGGACCAGGGAATAGGCATGCACGAGCTCGACGCTGCACCCGAGCTCGACGGCGGCCTCCGCGTCGGGATCCCCGCCCGCGGCCCGGTGGGCTGCGAGCAGGAGCGCGGGCCGCAGGCGCTTGCCCGGCCCGAGGACGGCCCAGCGCAGGACGTCGGCCGCCCCGGCCGGGAGTCCCGCGGCCTCGCGGTCCAGGATGCGGGCGAGGGCCGCGTCGACGCGGGCGCGCACGGCCCCGGGGCCGCCGGGTACGGGGTCGCCCCCGGCGCGCGCCGGAGCGCCGGGGGTGCGCCCCGCGTCGCCCGCCGCATCCCTTCCCTTCCTCGTCCGCACGGCCTCAGCCACCGCCCGGGCCGTCCTCTCCCTCGGTGGGGAGGCCGAACTCCACGGCCTCGAGGTCGCCCGAGGCGGCCTCGATCAGCTCCTCGACCACGCCCCGCGCCTCGGTCAGGTGGCGGCTGGCCGTCCGGAGGTGGCCCACGCCGGTCTCGAACAGATGGAGCGCCTCGTCCAGGTCCAGCTCCTCGCGGTCCAGCCGCGCCACGATGCGCTCGAGCTCCTCGAGCGCCTCCTCGAACTCCGACGCGTTCCGCGACTCCTCAGCCACCCGTCCCCTCCTCGATCGGCTCCGCGCCCTCCACGGCGCACATCACCCGTCCATCCACGACCCGGAGGAGGAAGCTCCGCCCCTCCGGGAACCCGTCCACCGTCCGGAGGACGCGGCCGTCCTCGTCGAGCGGCACCGCGTAGCCCCGGCGGAGCGTGCCGAGCGGGCTGAGCGCGTCCAGCCGGCCGCCCAGCTGCTCGACCCTCCCCTCCAGGCGCTCGAGGCGCCGGTCCATGCCGCCCACGAGCCGCTCGGCCGCCCGCCGGGCCCGCTCGGTCCCGCGCCGCGTGCGGTCGCGGAGCCCGCTCACGAGCCGGTCGCCCAGCTTGGTGAGCTGCGCCCGGAGCGCCCGGCCATCGGGCACCGCCATCTCCCCCGCCGCCGAGGGCGTCGGCGCCCGCACGTCGGCCACGAGGTCGGTGATCGTCACGTCGATCTCGTGGCCGACCGCGGAGATGACCGGGACCGGACAGGCGGCCACGGCGCGGGCGACCGGCTCCTCGTTGAAGGCCCACAGGTCCTCGACGGAGCCCCCGCCCCGCGTGACCACGATGACCTCGACCCGGCCGTCCCGGACCAGGCGGTCCAGCGCGCGGACGATCTCGTCGGCCGCCCCGTCCCCCTGCACCCGGCAGTCGGAGACCAGGATGCGGGTCCACGGCGCCCGCCGCCGGACCACCGTGATGACGTCCCGGAGCGCGGCACCCGTCCTCGAGGTCACCACCCCGACCCGGAGCGGCACCCTGGGGAGCGGCCGCTTCCGGGCCTCGTCCAGGAGCCCCTCGGCCGCCAGCTTCCGCTTGAGCCGCTCGAAAGCGAGGCGCCAGAGCCCCTCCCCGCGCGCCTCCAGGGCCCGGACGATGAGCTGGTACGTCCCGCGCACCTCGTACAGCGAGACCTCGCCGTGGGCCAGGACCTCCATCCCCTCCTCGGGGTCGGTGGGGAGCCTGCGGGCGTCGCTCCGCCACATGACGCAGGAGATCTGCGCGTCCTCGTCGCGGAGGCTGAAATAGCAGTGCCCCGAGCTCACGCGCCGCCAGTTGGCCACCTCGCCGACGACCCACAGCGGCGGGAAGGCGTCCTCGAGAAGCCGCCGCGCGGCGGCGTTGAGGCCGGATACGGAGATGGCGGCCTCCCGCGAGGAGCCGGGAGGGCCCCCGTCGGGCGCGGCGGAGGAGGGCCCGGGCTCAGGCTCGGGGGGCGGCGCGGCGCCGGCGGCCTCGGGGGCGGGCGCGGCGACCGGCTCCTCGGGCGCTGCCGCCCCGGCGTCCGCGGACGTCTCGGCCGGGAGCGATGGGGGCGCGCAAGCGTCCGCCGCCCCGGTCTCCTCCGAGGCGCCCCCCTCCGCCTCCCGCTCCTCCTCCCCGAACAGCGAGATCTGCGGGGCGCCTCCGCGCCCCTCGCCCCCGTCGGCCCCGGACGTCACGCGTCCCCGGCGGCCGCCCCGGCGCCGGCCCCGCGCGCCGCGGCGCGGCCGGCCGCGGTGACCGTGTTGTGGAGGAGCATGGCGATGGTCATGGGCCCGACGCCGCCCGGCACGGGCGTGATCCACGAGGCCACCTCGCGCACCTCGTCGAACGCCACGTCGCCCACCAGCCGGTAGCCCCGCTCGTCCGAGGGGTCGTCGACCCGGTTCACCCCGACGTCGATCACCACGGCGCCCTCCCGCACCATGTCCGCGGTGATGATCTCCGGCCGGCCCACGGCCGCCACCAGGAGCTCGGCCTCGCGCGTCACCGCCCCGAGCTCCCGCGTGCGGCTGTGCGCCACGGTGACCGTGGCGTTCGCGAAGGGCTCCTTCTGGAGGAGGATGGAGGCGAGGGGACGGCCGACCAGGTTCGACCTCCCCACGATCACGACCCGCCGGCCCTCGGGGTCGAAGTCGATGCGCCGGAGGAGCTCCTGGATTCCCGCCGGGGTGCAGGGGCGGACCGCGTCCGGGTCCCCGAGCGCGAGTCGGCCCACGTTCACGGGATGGAGCCCGTCCACATCCTTCTCGGGCCGGACCCGCTCGACCACCGGCGTCTCGTCCAGGTCCCCGGGCAGGGGGAGCTGGACCAGGATGCCGTGCACCCCGGGGTCCGCGTTCAGCCCGTCGACCAGCGCCTCGAGCTCCTCCTGGGGCGTGTCGGCCGGGAGCTCGATGTCCCGCGCCGCGATCCCCACCTCCTCGCACGCCCGCGTCTTCATGCGGACGTAGACCTGCGACGCGGGGTCCACGCCCACGAGGACCACCGCCAGGCCCGGGCGCGTCCCCGCCTCGGCCAGGTCCGCCGCCGCCGCCGCCACCTCGCGGCGCACGTCCGCGGCGATGGCCTTCCCGTCGATCAGCTCTGCCGGCACCTCTCCACTCCCGCCCGTTCTCTCGGATCTATCGCGCGAAGTCGACGGACCGGGTCTCCCGGACCACGACCACCTTGATCTGTCCCGGATACTGCAGCTCGTCCTCGATGGTCCGGGCCGTCTTCTCGGACAGCTCGCTCATGTCCTGGTCGGTCACACGGTCGGGCATGACCATGACCCGGATCTCGCGGCCCGCCTGGATGGCATACACCTTCTCCACCCCCTCGAACGAGGCGGCGATCGCCTCGAGCTTCTCCAGGCGCTTCACGTAGTGCTCGAAGGACTCCCGCCGGGCCCCCGGCCGCGCGCCCGAGATCGCGTCCGCCGCCGTGACCAGGAAGCTCTCCGGGTAGCGCGCCGGCTCCTCGTCGTGGTGCGCCCGGATGGCGTTCAGGACCTGGTCGGGCTCGCCGTAGCGCCGGGCCACCTCGTGACCCAGCTCCACGTGGCTCCCCTCCTGCTCGTGCGTGAGCGCCTTCCCGATGTCGTGGAGGAGCCCCATGCGCTTGGTCATCTGCACGTCGAGCCCCAGCTCCGCGGCCATGTTGGCCGAGAGCAAGGCCACCTCGCGGGCGTGCTGGAGCTGGTTCTGGCCGTAGCTGGTCCGGTAGCGGAGCTGCCCCAGGAGGTCCACCAGGTGCGGGTTCAGGTCGTGGATCCCGAGCTCGTACAGGACCTCCTCTGCCGCCTCCCGCATCGAGGTCTGCACGTCCTCGCGGGCCTTCTGGACGATCTCCTCGATCCGGCCGGGGTGGATCCTCCCGTCGGCGACGAGCCGGTCCATGGCCACGCGCGCCACCTCGCGGCGGATCGGGTCGAAGCACGAGAGGATGACCGCCTCGGGGGTGTCGTCGACCACGACGTCCACGCCCGTGGCGCCCTCGAAGGCGCGGATGTTACGGCCTTCCCGGCCGATGATCCGCCCCTTCATGTCGTCGCTGGGCAGGGAGACCACCGAGACGGTCGTCTCGGAGGCGTGGTCGACGGCCAGCTTCTCGATGGCCATCGAGATGATCTTCTTGGCCTCGCGCTCGGCCTCGCGCCGGGCGTTCTCGCGCAGCTCCCTGACGTGCTGGGCGGCCTCGGCCTTCGCCTCGTCCTCGATCTCGGCGACGAGCTTGCGCCGGGCCTCCTCGCGGCCGATCCCGGCGATCTCCTCGAGGCGGGCGCGGGCGTCCTCCTCGCGCTCTTCCACGCTGGAGGCCATTCCCTCCAGCGCCTCCTCCTTCTCCTCGAGCCGCGCGAGCCGCTCCTCCTGGCGCGTCTGCCGCTCGTCCAGGAGCGAGAGCTTCCGCTCCAGCATCTGCTCCCGCTCGTCGAGGCGGGTCTCGGTGCGCTCGATCTCCTCGCGCCGCTCCCGGACCTCCTCCTCGATCTTCTCCTTGAGCTGGTGGGCCTCCTCGCGGCCGGCCAGCTCGGCCTCGCGGCGGATGCTGGCGGCCTCGCGCGTGGCCGCCTCGACCAGCTCCCGGGCCTCCTCCTCGGCGGCGTCCGCGTGTCTTCCGGCGACGCGGCCGGACCACATCCTCCCGGCGAGGATACCGACGACGAGGCCGGCCCCGATCAGGGCCAGGGTGAGTGGTACGCTCATAGGACGACTCCCGACATCTATGCGAACGGGCCGTCTCCGGCCCGGAGCGACGCTTCCCGGCCCGGCGCGAAGGCGCCGGCGCCACCACGTCGATTGCAAGTTGCCCGACGACACTCGCACCCGCAAGCGAAGTGAGACGGGCGGAACGCCCTCGTCCGGCGGCCCTCTCTACTCCTGCCCCAGGGCCTCCTCGACGCGGCGGCGAAGGCTCTCGAGCCGCTCGGCCAGGCGCTCGTCCCGGCTCTCCGCCTCCTCCCGCACCCGGAAGAGCTGGTCGGTGATCTCGAGGGCCGCCAGGATCGCGGCGCGGTGGGGCTCGGAGACGTGGCTCTGGAGGTGGGCGTCCCGTATGGCCTCGTCCACGTACTGCGCGCACGCCCGGGTGTGCTCCTCGGGGGCCTCGGAGCGGAGCGTGTACTCCTCGCCGAAGATCGTGACCCGGACCGGCGTCGTCTCCTCCGCGCTCACGCCTCGTCCTCCATCAGCACGAGGCGGCTGCGGATGCGCTCGGCGCGCTCCCGGCTCTCCCGGATGACCTTCCGCAGGCGCTCGTTCTCCTCGGCCAGCTCCCGCAGGCGCTCGGAGACGTCGGCCGAGCTCAGGCCCTCGAGCTCGGAGTCCCGGAGGGTGTCGGAGAGGCCGCGCTCGAGGCGCTCCGCCCGGGCGGCGTGCTCCCGAAGCGAGAGGTGCTGCTCGAGCAGGCGCTCGATCGCCCCGGCCAGCGCCTCGACCTTCCCCTCGAGGTCCGGCCCGTCGGGCGCAGGGCCGGCGGCCCCCTCCTGGCTCTCGTTCGCGTCAGGACGATCGGACGCGGGCATCGAAGCGCTCCTCCAGTCGCCGGGTGATCCCTTCCAGCGCCTCCTCGACCTCGGCATCCTCCAGCGTACGGTCCGGCGCCCGGAAGCGAAAGCGGAAGGCCAGGCTGCGGTACCCGGACTCGAGCCCCTCGCCCTCGTAGACGTCGAACAGCCGGACGTCCTCGAGCCACTCCGGCCCGGCCTCCCGGGCCACCGCCCCGACCTCGGCGGCCTCGACCCCCTCGGGGACGAGGAGCGCGAGGTCCCGGGGCACGGCGGGATACGGCGAGACGGGCGCGTAGACCGGCCTGTCCTCGGCCCGGACGGCCCCGAGCGAGAACTCGAGCGCCCACACCGGGCCCGCCCACGGCGGCGCGTCGACCGCCTCGGGACGCACCCGGCCGGCGATGCCGACCGGCCCGTCCTCGCCCTCGAGGACGAAGCGCTCGGCCCCGAGCCACGTGCGGGAGCCGAAGGGATCCGGGCCGGCCGCGCCGCCGTCCGGGCCGGCCGCGGCGGGCCCGGCGCCGCCGGTCGCGCCGCCCGCCGCCGGGACGAGCCGGGCGCCGCACAGCCCCTCGGCCACCGAACCGGCCAGGCCCTTCAGGTCCCACACGTCCGCGTCGGGGACGGCCTCGGACCAGTGCTCGGGACGGCGGCGTCCCGTGAGCACCGCGCCGGCGCGGAGCGACTCCTCGGCCGGGACCTCGCCGCCGGCATCCTCCCGCCCCCGGAAGGCCGTCCCGATCTCGTACAGCCGCACGTCCCGCTCGCCGCGGGAGAAGTTGTGCTCCAGCCGGCGGAGGAGGACCGGCACCAGGGCGCCGCGCAGGTAGCCCTCCTCGGCCGAGAGCGGGTGGAGGAGCTCCAGCGGCCGCTCCGGGTCGGCCTCGGCGCGCGACACGAGGCTCGAGCTCCGCGCCTCGAGGAAGCCGCGGGCCGCCAGCGCCCGGCGCACCAGGTCCGAGCGCGCGAAGGCCGGGTCGGCCGGCACCGCCGAGGGGCGCACGCGCCGGAGCTCGGACGGGAAGGCCTCGTAGCCGTGCCGGCGCGCCACCTCCTCGACCAGGTCGGCCTCGCGGGTCACGTCGCCCTCGCGCCAGCCCGGGACCAGGAAGGTCGGCGCCTCCGCGCCCCCCCCCTCCTCCGAGCGCTCGAACCCGAGCGGCGCGAGGAGCGCGGCGATCTGGCCCACGTCGAGGTCGAGGCCCAGCACCTGGCGGACCCGCGCCGGCCGGAGCGGGAGCTCGGTCCGAGGTCCGGGGAGCGGCCCGACGCGCACGGCCCCCTCCTCCGCCTTCCCGCCCGCGGTGGCCAGCACCAGCTCCACGCACCGGACCAGCGCCGCTTCGGCGGCGCGGCGATCGACGCCGCGCTCGAAGCGGTAGGAGGCGTCGGTGGAGAGGTCGACCGAGCGCGCCGTGTGGCGGGTGTGGGTCGGGTCGAACCAGGCGCACTCCAGGAACACCTCGGTCGTCCCGGCCGTGACCTCGCTCTCCTCGCCCCCCATGACCCCGGCCAGCGCCACAGGGCCCTCCGCGTCGGCGATCACGGTGGCCTCGGGCCCGAGCTTCCGCTCCTTCCCGTCCAGGGTGACCAGGCGCTCGCCCTTCCCGGCCGCCCGCACCCGGATCTCGGCGCCCCGCAGCGTCCCGAGGTCGAAGGCGTGGAGCGGCTGGTTCATCTCCCGGAGGACGTAGTTGGTGGCGTCCACCACGTTGTTGATGGGCCGGGCGCCGACCGCCCGGAGCCTGCCCTGGAGCCACGCGGGCGACGGCCCGACCCGGACCCCGCGGATCACGGCGCCCAGGTAGCGTCCGCAGCGATCCGGGTCCTCGATCCGCACGGTGACGCCCGCCGCCGAGGCCTCGGTCTCCCCATCGGCCCACGCCGGCTCCCACCCGGGCCCGCCGAGCGCCGGGAGCCGAGCCTCGAGGCCGCCCTCGGCGGCCAGCTCGCGCGCCACGCCCAGGTGGCAGGCCAGGTCGACCCGGTTCGGCGTGATCTCGAGGTCCAGCGACTCGTCCGGAAGGCCGAGCGCCTCCGCCAGGTCCCGGCCGGGCTCGAGCCCGTCGGGGAGGCGGAGGATCCCGGAGGCGTCGCCTCCGAGGCCCAGCTCCCGCTCGGAGCACAGCATGCCGTGGCTCGTCACCCCGCGGATGGCCCGCTCCTCGATCACGAGCCCGTCGGGAAGCGAGCGGCCCGGCGCCACGAACGGGTAGAGCGCGCCGGCCTCGATGACCGGGGCGCCGCACACGACGTCGGCCGGCTCGCCGCCCGCGTCCACGCGGCACAGGCTGAGCCGGTCGGCGTCCGGGTGCGGCTCGACCTCGAGGACACGGGCCACCACGATTCCGTCCAGCCCCCCACCCACCTCGAGGATCTCCTCGACCCCCGTGGCGGCCATGCTGAGCCGGTCGGCCAGCTCCCCGGCTCCGCCCTCCAGGCCCGGGACCAGGTCCCGCAGCCAGCGCACGGAGACCCGCATCAGCCGCCCTCCGGCCCGGCCAGCTGCCGCAGGAAGCGGACGTCTCCGTCGTAGAGAAGGCGGATGTCGGGGATCCGGTGGCGGAGGATCGCGATCCGGGCCGGCCCCATGCCGAAGGCAAAGCCCGTGTAGCGCTCGGGGTCGTAGCCGACCGCCTCGAACACGGCCGGGTCCACCATCCCCGCGCCCATGATCTCGATCCAGCCCGTCCCCTTGCAGGTCGAGCAGCCCGAGCCCCCGCAGATCGTGCAGCTCACCTCGACCTGCGCCGAGGGCTCGGTGAACGGGAAGAAGTCCGGCCGGAGCCGGGTCTTCACGTCCGGCCCGAAGAAGCGGCGGACGAAGTGGTCGATGGCCGAGCGAAACTCGATGAAGTCGACGCCCTCGTCCACGGCCAGCCCCTCGATCTGCTCGAAAGCGGGGGCGTGCGAGGCGTCGAAGGCGTCCCTCCGGTAGCACAGTCCGGGCACGACCACGCGCACCGGCGGCTCGTGAGCCTGCATGACCCTGGCCTGGACCGGCGAGGTGTGCGTGCGCAGGACCACGCCCTCGTCCACGTAGAAGGTGTCGTGGACGTCGGCGGCCGGGTGGTCGAGGGGGATGTTGAGCGCCGTGAAGTTGTACCACTCGGTCTCCACCTCGGGCCCGCGCACGCGCGTGAATCCGAGCTCGGCGAAGATGTCGCAGATCTCATCGATGACGCGCGTGACGGGATGGGTCCCGCCCCGGAACGGACGGCGGCCGGGGAGCGTGAGGTCGCGCTCGGAGGCCTCCCTGGCCCTGGCTTCCCGCCGGAGCTCGGCGGCGCGGGACTCGTGGGCCTCCTCCAGGAGCCCCTTGACCTCGTTCCCCTTCCGGCCCGCGGCCGGGCGGTCTCCGGCGGGGAGGCCGCCGATCTCGCCCAGCGCCTCGGTCAGCGCGCCGCTCCGCCCCAGGTAGCGGACCCGGGCGGCCTCGAGCGCTTCCTCGTCCTCGGCCTCACGGAGGGCGGCCAGTCCCTCCTCCTCGATGGACTCCAGCCGCTCGAGGAGGGGGCGAGCCCCCTCGCTCAACCGAGCTGCTCGGAGGCGATGCGGGCCAGCTCGGCGAACGCCTCCGGCTCGCGCACCGCCAGGTCGGCCAGGATCTTCCGGTTCAGCTCCACGTCCGCCGCCTTGAGGCCGGCGATGAAGCGCGAATAGGAGAGCCCGTGCTGGCGGGCGGCCGCGTTGATGCGCGAGATCCAGAGCCTCCGGAAGTCCCGCTTCTTCCGCCGGCGGTCACGGTAGGCGTAGGACCAGCCGCGCTCGACGGCGTTCCTGGCCGGGCGGTACAGCTTGGAGCGGCCCCCGAAGTAGCCCTTGGCCTCCTCGAGGATCTTCTTGCGCCGCTTGTTGCGCGCGACGTTCGTCTTCACCCGGGGCATGGGTCAGCCTCCCGCCAGCAGGCGTCGCACCCGCTGCTCGTCCGCCTTGGAGACGTCCGTGGACTTCCGCAGGCGGCGCTTCCTCTTCTGGCTCTTCTTGGTGAGGATGTGGCTCTTGCCCGCCCGGTTCCGCCTGAACTTGCCGCTTCCCGTCTTCTTGAAGCGCTTCGCGGCCGATCGGTTGGTCTTCATCTTCGGCATGACGTGCTTCCCCTCTGTTCGCTTCCAGGCTCCGGGCGGAGCTTCCGGCCGGTGGCCGGGCCGCCGCCCATTCTCCGAGCAGGATCCGTACAACGAAAAAGACCCGGCTCGGCGATGCCGTCCGGGTCCGTACGCGCGGAGCGCGACCGCGTTCCCCGCGGACCGTCTCCGCCGCCCACTCGGACCCGGTGGCTGCGCCCTCGGTCCGGCGCGCCGACGGGTGGGAGCCTCTGCTCCTCTTCCGTCTTGTGGGCGCCAAGCTACGCCGGAAGGGGTCTTGCGTCAATCGGTGCGGGGCCCGCCCGCCGGTCGACGGCGGGCGATGCCCCACCCGTCCGTCCAGCTGGCGGCCGACTCGACGCGCGGGGCACGATGCCGTACACTGCGGGCCGCATCGATTCTGCCTCCACGCACACCCCGAGAGGAGCGCTGCACGTGAAGGGATCCAGGTTCGGCACGATCGTCGGCACCGTGATCGTCGTCCTCGTCGTCCTCGCGGGCCTCGGCCTGGCGTTCATGTACTCCGGCATCTACGACGTGGCGGCCTCCAAGCCGCCGTCCGGGCTGGAGCGTTGGGTGGCCAACACCGTCCGCAGCCACTCCATCGAGAGGCGGTCGAAGGACATCACCGTCCCGGACCTCGAGGATTCCGCCCGGGTGATTCGAGGGCTCGTCCACTACCGTGATGACTGCGCCGTCTGCCACGGCGTGCCGGGCGAGGGCCGCGAGGAGTTCGCCTCCGACATGCACCCGAGCCCGCCCCGCTTCTTCCGCACGCCCGAGGAGCTGGCGCGGCGGCAGGAGCGGATGCAGCAGGCCGAGGGCCAGGAGCCCACGCAGGCCGAGCGCGAGCGGCGCGAGCAGCACGAGCGCGAGGAGATGCGGGAGAACTTCTGGATCGTGAAGCACGGCGTCGCCATGACGCCCATGCCCGCCTTCGGGGACGAGCACTCCGACGACGCGATCTGGGACCTCCTGGCCTTCGTGGAGCGGGTCCACTCGCTCACGGCCGAGGAGTACCGGCAGATGGTCGCCTCCCTGCCCGACTCTCTCGTCGAGGAGCACGAGCACGAGCACGCCGGCGAGGGAGCGGAGGTGCCGGGAAGCGACTCCACCGGGGAGACGGGAGAGGCTTCGGGCGGCTGAGCCGGACGGCGGCCGCGGCCGGCCGGCCTCCCGCCGGGCCGCCCCCGGCGCCGCCGGCCGGGCCCACCTCGGCGCGATCCCCGGGTGGCGCGGCCCCGGTCAGGCCGGGGCGAGGGCCCTCGTCCCGGCCTCCTCGAGCACGCGCTCGATGAACGCGTCGATCGTCATCGGCACCTGCTTCTTCTCCGCGCCGCGGGCACGGACGGCCACGGTCCCCTCCTCCAGCTCGCGGGCGCCCACCACCAGGAGGTAGGGCACCTTGTTCAGCTCCCCGTCGCGGACGCGGTAGCTGAGCGTGTCCGAGCGGGCGTCGATCTCCGCCCGTACCCCGGCCGCCTTCAGGCGCCCGAGGATCTCCTCCGCCCCCGCCTCCTGGTCCTCGGTGATCGGGATCACCCGGGCCTGTACCGGCGCGAGCCACGTCGGGAAGGCCCCGGCGAAGTGCTCGATGAGGACGCCCGTGAAGCGCTCCAGCGTGCCGAAGATGGCCCGGTGGATCATGACCGGGCGGTGCGGCGCGTTGTCCGGCCCGATGTACTCGAGCTCGAAGCGCTCGGGCAGGTTGAAGTCGAGCTGGATCGTGGCCCCCTGCCACTCGCGGCCGATGGCGTCCCGGAACTTGATGTCGATCTTGGGTCCGTAGAACGCGCCTCCCCCCTCGTCCAGCCCGTAGTCGGCCTCGGCCCGCTCGAGCGCCTGGCGGAGCGCCTCCTCGGCCCGGTCCCACGTCTCGTCCTCGCCGATCCGCTTCTCGGGACGGGTGGAGAGGTCGAAGCGGTACTCGAGGCCCAGGGTGCCCATCACCGTGTCCACCAGGTCCAGGCAGGTGAAGATCTCGTCCTCGACCTGCTCGGGCGTGCAGAACAGGTGGCCGTCGTCCATGGTGAGCATGCGCACGCGCAGGAGGCCGTGCAGGGTGCCCGAGCGCTCGTACCGGTAGACGTTGGCGATCTCGGAGAGGCGGAGCGGCAGGTCCCGGTAGCTCCGCTGGCGCGAGGCGTAGATGAGGGTGTGGCCCGGGCAGTTCATCGGCTTCACCCGGTAGGCCTCCTCCCCCTCCTCGCCCTGCATCCTCGGGAACATGTTCTCCGAGTAGGCCTGCAGGTGACCGGAGCGCTCGAAGAGCTTCTCGCTGGTCACGTGCGGGGTGTAGACGAACTCGTAGTCCTGCGCGGCGAGGAGGTCCTCGATCCAGCGGCGCAGGTGGAGCTGGACGGTGGCGCCCTTCGGGTGCCAGAACACGAGGCCGGCTCCCGCATCCTCCTCGATCGAGAACAGATCGAGCTCCCGGCCCAGCTTCCGGTGGTCCCTCCGGCGCGCCTGCTCGAGCCGCTCCAGATGCTCCTCGAGCGCTTTCTCGCTGTAGAAGGCCGTCCCGTAGATGCGCTGGAGCATGGGCCGGGTCTCGTCGCCCCGCCAGTACGCGCCGGCCGCCGAGAGGAGCTGGAAGTGCTCGACCTCCCCGGTCCTCCGCACGTGCGGCCCCCGGCACAGGTCGACGAACGGGCCGTCCCGGTACACCGAGATCGTCTCGCCCTCGGGGATCTCCGCCAGCCGCTCGAGCTTGTAGGGGTCGTCCGAGAAGAGCTCGCGCGCCTCGTCGCGGCTCACCTCGCGCCGCTCCATCGGGTGGTCGGCCTCGACGACCTCCCGCATGCGGGCCTCGATGCGCTCGAGGTCCTCGGGCGTGAACGGCTCGGGGACGTCGAAGTCGTAGTAGAAGCCCTCGTCGATCGGCGGCCCGAACCCGATGCCCGCGTCCGGGTGGATCTCCCGGACCGCCGTGGCCAGGACGTGGGCCGCCGTGTGCCGCAGGACGTACAGGGCGTCGGGGTCCTCGTCGTCCCGGGTCACGATCTCGACGCGCGTCCCGTCGGGGAGCGGTCGCTCGAGGTCCCGGAGCTCGCCGTCGGCCTTCGCCGCGACCGCGTCGCGGGCCAGGCCGGGGCCGACCGAGGCCGCCAGGTCGGCGGCCGTGGCTCCCCCGGGGAGCTTCTTTTCGGATCCGTCGGGGAGGGTGATGGAGATGGTCTGCTCGCTCATCGCTTACCCGTCGATGATGTGCGCTCTTCCGCCCGGAGGCGGGAAGGTAGGTGGGGCGGCGGGGCCGGGCCAGCCGGACGGACGCCGCGGGGCGGACCCGCGGTCGCCCGCATCGCTACGGGGCCGGGAGGCGACCGCCGGTCGCCGCGTCCGGCCTGTCGCCGCCGGCCGGTCCTTCGGTCAGGTCGGCTCGCGCAGGATCCCGTAGCGCGTGACGGCCCCGCGGTCGTTCGTCACGACCCACACCTTGGCGCCCACCTTCTCGGCCAGGGTCGAGGAGACCGTCGTGAGCGGCACGCGGTCCCCGTCCTCCGTCCGCAGGAAGAATTCGCCGCCGTCGCCCTGGCGGAGATACCCGACCTGCGGCCGGTCGCCGTCCACCGAGACGATCGTGTAGCCCGACGCGCGGAGGCGCGGACCCATGGCCTGCTCCTCCGAGCCCTCCTCGATCTCGCCCACGACGCTCACGCGCGCGCCGACCAGGTGGGAGATCTCCTCCTCCTCGGGCCCGACGACCTGGACCGAGCGCTGGTCCGACTGGACCACGGTGCGGACGAAGGGACTGTTCCCGACCTGCCGGACCGTGCCGCTCACGGTGTCGCCCGGCGTGCTGTCGGCCGGCCCGGACTCGACACGGACCTGCCGCGAGCAGGCCGCCGATCCCACCAGCCCCAGCGTCCCGACCAGCGCGAGCGCCGCGAACGCCGCCGTCCTCGTGGCCGTCCTCTTCGAAGTCCTCGTCATGATCGCCTCCCTTCGGCCGGAGAATGCCTCACTTGGTCCGCACCACCGTCACCTGCGCGTTCACGGAGGCCGTGAGCGCGGCGCCGCTCGGGTCGGTCAGGGTGAGGGTGAACGCCGGCACCGAGCCGGTGCCGCTGAGCTCGAAGTAGCGGGCGGTCGCAGCCCGGATGTCGAGCGAGGTCGTATCGGCCGTGAAGCCGCCGGCCACCACCGCCAGCGGGTAGGGCTGGCTGAAGGCGTCGGGCCGGCTCCCGCTCCAGTTGGCGTTGTAGAGGCCGCTGTAGATGTCGCGCAGGTCCCAGGTCGGGATCGTCTGCTCGCTGCGGGCGAGCGGGACGCCGATGTCGTCCACGTCGGCCATGATCGAGAAGTCCCCCAGGAGCTGCGCCCAGCTGGGTGACTGCCCGGACACCTCGGAGACCGCTCCGAGGATGTCGTCCACGCCGGTCTGGAGGCCCGAGCCTCCACTGGCGATCCTCCGGAACAGGGCCTCCTCGTCGCTCCCGGGTACGGCGCCGCCGCTCCCGGCGGGGCCGAACTGGTCCCCCAGCCACCGGAGGAGCACGTAGGCGAACCCGCGCATCTTCAGGGAGGCGATGCTCCCCGGGTCCTTCAGGGCCAGCGCCTGCGTCGTGGCCGGGGCCATCCAGTACTGGGCCAGCCGGGCGAAGTTCTGAAGGAGGAAGACGTTGAAGACCGTGGTCTGGGTCGTCGTGTCCCCGAGCGCCACCGTCCCGTTCCCGGTCACGTCCGAGAACGTGAGGTTCTGCCGGGTGCCGTGGTTCCCGATCACGAGGCCGACGATCTCCTCGGCGATGTGGGACATCCCCTCGTCCAGCCAGGTGTCCTGCAGGTCGTCGAAGGTGCCGCTCTGCTTGATGACCCGGTCCTCGGCGCTCAGGAGGTGCTGGAACTCGTGGGAGCTCGTGACGCGGGCGTTGTCCTTGGCCTCGGCCACCGAGAACTGCGGCCCCACGTCCCCGTTCGGGTCGGGCGCCACGAGGTATACGAGCTCGGCCACGTTGGAGTGCTCGCAGTAGCCCGCCGACTGGGATCCGTTGGCGGAGCCGGCCGACTCCCGCGCCAGGTCGGTCGGCAGGAAGAAGCCGCCGAAATAGGTCTGGGAGTTCGCGGGCGTCAGTTCGTTCACCCGCTTCGTGAACAGGACGATCACGTGCCCGTTCCCGTCGATGTCGGCGGGCGCGCCGAAGTAGGCGCTGTCCACCGCGAAGATGTAGTTGTCGAACTCGTTGGCCAGCTGATCGTAGTCGCTGGACGAGAACTGGTCCGGGTTGTCCACGTCCTCGGCGAAGATGGCCCGGTTGCTCACCCTCCGGATGACGGCCGCGATCGTGTCGGGCGCGGCCGTGTCGCAGGGGGTGACGCTCAGGCTCTGCCCCTCGATCGGGAAGTTGATGTGGAGCGTGTCGCCCGCGGAAGCCCCGCTCCCGATGAGGGCGGCGGAGGCCCGGCGTCCGCCGCCGACGCCCAGGCGTGCCGGCTCGGGACGGTAGCGCTCCAGCGTGGCACGGACGTTGGCCCGGAGCCGGAGCTCGGCGCGCTCGTCGCGCCGGAGCCGGCCCATGTCGAGGTCCACGGGAGGGCCTGCAGCTCCGCTGGGCGAGAGGGACAGCGCGGGCGACACGCTGCCCGAAGCGCCCGGGCCCGTCCCCGTCACCAGCCGCATCGACTGCGTCCCGTCGCTCGTCGACGCGTTCTGGACGGCGACACGGTACTCGCGATCGGAGCTCGCCGCCGGGAGGTTCAGCTCCAGGACGTTCGCGCCGGCCGGCACGACCCGGGATTCTCCGGCGGCCAGGTTCAGGTCCACCGACTTGACCGAGCCGCCCGGGCCGGTCCCGCCGTCCCCCCCGCACGCCGCCACGAGGCCGGCGGCCGCGACCAGGACGATCGCCGTCCCGGCGCGCCGCACGTCCGCCTTCCACCTTCGGATCTCGACCACCCTCGCCTCCTGGACGTCGTGGATCTCCATCCCTCGCCTTCTCGACACGGACGTAACGCACACGCGCCAGGTCACGTTCCGCGGAGCAAATAGCCTACCTCCGCTGGGCCTCCAAAGGTCCGGCAGCCCCAGAAACGACGAGAGCCCGGCACGAGGCCGGGCTCTCCATCGCGGGGCGTGTGGCGCGGGCCCCCTGTCACGGGAGCCCGGCGGCCGGAGGCTCTAGTACATGCCCTCCATGCCGCCCATGCCGCCCATGCCGCCACCGCCGCCACCGCCGTTCTCGCTCTCCTTGTCGGGGTGCTCGGTGACCACGCACTCGGTGGTCAGGAGCAGACCCGCGATCGAGGAGGCGTTCTGCAGCGCCGTGCGGGTGACCATGGTCGGGTCGATGACGCCCGCCTTGACGAGGTCCTCGTACTCGTCCGTGGCCGCGTTGTAGCCCCAGTTGAGCTCGGACTTCTCGCGGACCCTCTCGACGATGATCGAGCCCTCGGCGCCCGCGTTGTGGGCGATCTGACGGATCGGCTCCTCGAGGGCGCGGCGCACGATGCTCACGCCGATCGCCTCGTCGGAGTCCTTCCGGATGCCCAGGGAGCGGAGGTCGCCCAGCGCGCTCTGGCACCAGAGGAGCGCCACGCCGCCGCCGGGCACGATGCCCTCCTCGACGGCCGCACGCGTGGCGTGCAGGGCGTCCTCGACGCGCGCCTTCTTCTCCTTCATCTCGGTCTCGGTGGCCGCGCCGACGTTGATCACCGCGACGCCGCCGGCCAGCTTGGCCAGCCGCTCCTGCAGCTTCTCGCGG
>DATFLN010000010.1:0-16606 GCA_035267645.1 Gemmatimonadota bacterium
CGCGGTGGGCTGGTTGTACCAGTCGCTCCAGGAGACGCCGCGGTTGGTGGAGACGACCGCGCCCTGGTCGGAGACGGCCAGGATCGTGTTCCGGTCGGTGGGGTCGATCCAGATCTTCTGGTAGTCGTCCCCGCCGTACGCGCCGCGGACCGCCGACCAGTGCTCGCCCCCGTCGTCGCTCCGCCACATGACCACCGTGGCGCTGTAGACGACCTGCGGGTCGGCCGGGTCGACGGTGATGGTGGGGAGGTCGCCGCCCCCGATCCGGCGCAGCGGACGGGCGTCCACGTGGGCCGTGGCCGCGCCCATCGGGCCCTCGGGGACGTCCACGGCGGTCCAGTGCTCGCCGGCGTCGGTGGACCGGTAGAAGCCCACGATCCCGGTCGTCCCGCCGTCACGGCCCGGGCCCTCGCCGTGTCCGGCCTCGGGCGTGCCCGCCACCATGGCGTACAGGAGGTTCGGGTCGCCGGGCGCTACGGCCAGGTTGGCCTCGATCACGCTCGGAAGCCCCTCGGTCAGGGGGCGCCAGGTGTCGCCGCCGTCCGTCGACTTGAAGAGGCCGTTCCCCGAGCCGCCGAACTCGTAGCTCTCCCGGAAGCTCTGCTGCTGCTGCCACAGGGTCGCGTACACGACCTGCGGGTTCGACGGGTCGAGCATCACGTCGTTCCCGCTCGTGTACTCGTCCCGATAGAGGACCTTCCGGAACGTCTTCCCGCCGTCGGTCGAGCGGAAGATGCCGCGCTGGGGGTTGGGGCCGTACGGGTGGCCGAGGACCGCGACGAACAGCCGGTCGGGGTTCGTGGGGTCGACCACGATGTCGGCGATCATCTGGCTGTCTCGGAGGCCCAGGTGCGTCCACGTCTTCCCGGCGTCGGTGGACCTGTAGACCCCATCCCCCGTGGACAGGTCGGGCCGGATGATCCCGGCCCCCGTGCCCACGTAGATGACGTTCGGGTTCGAGGGCGCCACCGCGATGGCCCCGATCGAGCTCACCGGCTGGTCGTCGAACAGCGGCACCCAGTTGGCGCCGTAGTCGGTCGAGCGCCACACGCCGCCGTTGTCGAAGCCGATGTAGAGGACGTCCGGGTCGCCCGGCACGCCGTCCAGCGCGCGGGTCCGTCCCGCGCGCGTGGGTCCGATGGCGCGCCAGTGCATGTCGGCGTAGAGGGCGGTGTCCGGGTCGGCCGAGCGCGCGGCCGCCTGCGCTGCGGCGGGACGGGCCGTGCCGGCGACGGCCGCGAGGGCCGCCGCGAAGGCCATCACGACGGCGGCCGGCAGGCCGCGTGGGACCGCGCGGGCGAGCCGGGCCGCCAGAATCGGGGCGGTCGCGAGGGGCGGGCGGGCCGGACCGGATGACGTGGAGCGCGTGCGCACGTGGCTGCCTCCTGGAGGGCCGGCGGGGCCGGCCGGGGTCGTGGATGTCGGACGATGCAGTGTGCGGGGGGTGGGGGCTCCGGGGCCAGATGAAGTCGTCCGCGCGACCCCGCGTTTGCCCGCCGGGCCGTCGCCGCGGATCGTGGTGAGCGGACCGGAGGGAAGAGCGCCGCCGGAGGCGTTCCGGCGCCAGGAGTGCGGTCCGGCCACGGGAGGCCAGCGGACATGGAGCTCCACAGCCAGCGGTTCGTCGCCGAGATCCTCGACCCCCGGAAGGGTTTCGAGCCCGCTCGCAAGGAGGTCGAGCTCCGCCGGGACCCCCTGACCGGCCAGTCCTGCCGGATTCTTCCCCGGGGGAGCCTCCCGCGCCCCGAGAGGCAGGACCTCGAGGAGATGGCGCGCTCGAGCCGGGAGAGCTGCCCCTTCTGCGGCGAGAGGGTGGAGGAGGTGACGCCGCGCCTCCCCGCCGAGGTGTGGCCGGACGGCAGGATCCGCGTCGGGGAGGCCGTGCTCTTTCCCAACCTCGTGCCCTACGCGAAGTGGAGCTCGGTCTCCATCTACTCCCCCGGACGCCACCTGCTGCCCATCGGCCAAATCACGCCCGGCCTCATGGAGGACAATCTGGCCGCACAGGCGGTCTTCATCCGCGCGGTGCGAGCCCACGACCCGGACTCCGTGTGGGCGTCCATCAACGCCAACTTCCTCCCGCCGTCGGGAAGCTCCATCCTCCACCCGCACCTCCAGGGCGCCGTGAACCCGACGCCGACCACCGTCCAGCGGCTGCTGGCGGAGCAGCCGGAGGGGCTCCTCGAGGCGTACCTCGAAGCCGAGCTCGCGGGCGGCCGCGGGCTCGGCTCGACCGGTCCCATCGCGTGGGTCGCGGCTTTCGCTCCCGTGGGGCCTGCGGAGATCCGCGCCCTCGTGCCGGGGGTCGCCTCTCCGGAGGAGATGGACGACCACCTGCTGGGCGAGCTGGCCCGCGGCCTCTGTCTGGCCCTGGGCCTCTATGACGAGCTGGGGTTCCAGAGCTTCAACCTGGCGTGCTACGGCGGACCGGCCGGAGGAGGCGGCCCGCCGCTCTTCGTCCGGCTCGTGGCCCGGGCCTGCTTCGGGCCGCTCCTCCGCTCGGACGTCATGTGGAGCGAGCGGCTCCACTGGGAGGCCGCCACGGACGTCCGGCCGGAGGAGGTCGCCCGGATCGGGAGGCGGCGCTTCGCCTGAGACGGGAGATGCGGCGGGGGGGCGCCGGGTCCGGCCTCGGGTCGGACGCCCGGCTCCGCTCACGGTCATCTACGGGCTGCCGGCCGCCCCATGTCTACGAGATCAGCGCCCGCAGCGTCTCCTCGGTCCGCTCGACCCGCTCGACGAGCGACCGGTCCGTGCCGGCGGCGGCGTCCAGCCGGAGGCGCAGCTTCCGTAGCCCCACCTCCAGGGTGAGCATCTCCGAGCGAACGTCGGGCCAGTTCGTGGCCAGGACGCCGGCCATCATCCGGGGGTCCGTCCGGGCCAGGCGCGTCATGTCCCGGGCGCCGGGTCCCCACAGGCGGCTCTCCGTCGTCGGATCGCCGTCCTCCAGCTGCCGGGCCAGGGTGGACGCGGCCAGGTAGGGAAGATGGCTCGTCGCCGCGACTCCCCGGTCGTGGCTCGCGGCGTCGATCCACACCGGGCGCGCGCCGACCGCCCGGACCATCGCCTCCGCCGTAGCGCGCGTCGTGTCGCCGGTCCGCCGGGACTCGACCAGCGCCCAGGTCGCGCCCCTGAACAGGCCGGCCGTCGCGTGCTCGAGCCCGCTCCGCTCGGAGCCGGCCATCGGATGGCCGCCCACCGCCCGCACGGTCTCCGAGAGCTCGTCCATGGCCCGGATGACCGCCGTCTTCGTGCTTCCGGCGTCCATCACCAGCATGCCGGGGCGCATCGACCGGCCCCGGTGGCGGAGCCACGACGGAATGGCGTCGACCGGGATCGTCAGGAGCGCGACGTCCGCCTCCCGGAGGAGCGGCACCGGGTCGATGTCGCCGCGGTCGATGACGCCCGCGACCTCCGCGGCCTCCACCGCCGTGCCACGCACGTCCGTGCCCAGGATCGTCTCGAAGAGGCCGCTGGATCGGAAAGCCAGGGCCGCCGAGCCACCGATGAGTCCGAGCCCGACGACGAGCAGGGTCCCGAGGCCGCCGGTCTCCCCGCCGGCCCGGGGCTCGTCGGCGTCGGCATCGTCGGCGTCGGCACCGTCGGGGTCGGCTCCCGGCAGGTCGGGCCGCAGCTCGGCCGCCTCCCCCAGGTAGACGGGAAGGGCCTCGCCCTCGCCCCGGATGAAAAGGAGGACGCGGAGCATTCGGTCGGGCGCTCCCGGCACGGCCGTCTCCTGCGCCCCGAGCATCGGCACGTCCGTCCAGCCCATCTCCCTGGCCGTCGCGGCCGGAAACGCCGCGTCGAGGTCCGGGGTCATCGTGAAGTGGGCGGCCACGATACGGCTCGGGTCGAGCTCGTTTCGGGCGAGGATCTCGCCGAGCAGCGCGCGTGTCCCCTCGGCGATCGAATCACGGTCGTTGCGGTCGATGCGGACCGCTCCGCGGATAGCGAACATGTCGTCTCCCGTCTGCGTGGACCCGGGTCATCACAAAAAAAGAGCCCCCGATCTCGGGGGCTCCGCGGGACTGACTGCTGCGAGCGCGTGACCTACACCGACGCAGCCTCCCTCCCGGCCCCCCTAGGAGAGCCGCGGTACGCGTACGTCCACCACCAGGTCCTCGCGGTCGCGCTCATGGTCGTTACACGTTCGGGGGGGAGAGGTCCTCCGTCAAGTCGGGCCCGGTGCGCTCACGCGGCCCGAGCCCGGCCCGGTGCGCGCCCTCAGCTCGGCCAGAACACGGGGATGAGCAGGGAGGCCGTCACCAGGAGGAGGAGGTTGAGGGGAGCGCCCACCCGGAGGTAATCGGAGAAGCGGTAGCCGCCCGGACCGAGAACCAGGGTGTTGGTCTGATAGCCCACGGGGGTCATGAACGAGGCCGAGGCCCCGAACATCACCGCCACCAGGAGCGCGTAAGGGTTCATGTTCAGCTCGAGAGCCGTCCGGAGGGCGACGGGTGTGAGGACGATGGCCGCCGCGGTGTTCGACATCACCTCGGTGAGGAGCGAGACGACCACGTACACCACCGCCACGGCCACCACGGGACCGGAGGAGGCGAGGAGGCCCGCGAGCCCCCCGGCCACCTGGTCGGCCGCCCCGCTCGTGTCCATCGCGATGCCGAGCGGGACGAGCCCGGCCAGGAGGAAGACCACGCGCCAGTCGAGCTCGTCGTAGACCTCGCGGATCCTCACGCATCCGGTGAACAGCATGAGGACGGATCCGGCGAGGGCCGCCGACAGGATGGTCGTGAGGCCGGTGGCGGCCGCGGCGACCACCCCTGCCAGGATGAGGATGGCCACGAGCGCCCGCGGCCGCGTCTCCCGGTGCCGCTCGACCTCGCCCAGGGGGACGAATCCGCTCTCGTCGGCCAGGGCGTCCAGGGCGCCCGCCGGACCGTGCACCAGCAGGATGTCTCCGGGCTCGAAGGTCCGGTCCGGAAGGCGCTCGTGCAGGGTGATCCCGTGGTGCTGGATGGCCACCACCACCGCGCCGTAGCGCTGCTGGAAGCGCGTCTCGCGCAGCGTGCTCCCGGCCAGGGGCGAGCCCGGCGCCACGAGGAGCTCCACCAGCCGGACGTCCCGCCGACCGGGCTCCTCCTCCGGCATGCGGGCCGACGGGGTGGAGAGGCGCTGCTCCCTGGCCAGCCGGAGGAGCCGGTCGGTGTCCCCCTGTACGAGGAAGATGTCGCCGGCGCGCGCCGTGCGGCGCGCTTCGGGCGCGGGAATCTCCCTGGGACCGCGCTGGATGCCCACCACCGAGACGCCGTACAGCTCGCCCCACCCGAGCTCCTCCAGGGTGCTCCCCACCACCGGCGAGCCCGGCTCGACCTGGAGCTCGGCGAGGAACTTCCGGACGTCGTACTTGCCCGAGAGATCGAGGGGCCCCTCGCGCGTCGGCAGGAGCCTCCGTCCCACCGTGAAGAGGTAGAGGAAGCCGACTCCGAGATAGACGAGGCCCAGGGGCGCGATCGAGAAGATCCCGAGCCCGGCGTAGCCCCTGGAGCGGGCAAGGCCGTCGACCACCAGGTTGGTGGATGTGCCCACGAGGGTCACCGTGCCGCCCAGGATGGCCGAGTAGGAGAGGGGGATGAGGAAGCGCGACGGAGCCTCGCCCACGTGGCGGGCCACCTCCAGGAACACCGGGAGGAAGACCACGACCACGGCCGTGTTGTTGAGGAAGGGCGAGACCGCCGCGGCCAGGGCGCAGAGGGCGAAGAGGCGGACGCCCGGCTCGCCCGGCGGCGCCGCGCGCGCCCACCGGCCCACCGCCTCGACCGCCCCGGTCTTGGTGAGCCCCAGGCCGAGCACGAGCATGGCCCCCACCGTGACCGTGGCCGGGCTGCTGAGGCCGGCCACGGCCTCCTCGGCGCCGATCACCCCCGCCGCCAGAAGGACCACCGGCACGCCCAGCGCCACCTGTTCCATCGGATAGCGCTCCGCGACGAACAGGACGAGCGCGAGGACGATGACGCCGTAGACGACGAGGATCTCGAGGGTCATGCGGTAGTCCCGGGCGCGCGGGTGGGGGGCTACCTTGAACGTACCCTGCCGCACGGACCCGCGCTACGAGGACCATGAGCGACGCAGCCATCCTCTTCGACCTCGGCCTCGTGGTGACCGGCGGCGCCCTCCTCCTGGTCGCGACGCGGCTCCTGGGCCTCCCGCCCATCCTGGCCTATCTGCTGGCCGGGCTGGGCCTGGGTCCCCTGACCGGCGTCCTCCGGGTCTCTCCCTCTCTCGAGCTGTTCTCCGAGATCGGCGTGTCCCTGCTCCTCTTCCTGGTCGGGCTGGAGCTGAGCCTGGCGAGGGTCCGGGAGGTCGGGCGCACGGCGCTCGTGGCAGGCGTCTGGCAGGTCCTGGTGACGCTCGCGGGAGGGGCGCTGCTGGCTTCGGCCTTCGGCTTCGGACCCCGGGAGGCGCTGCTCCTGGGGCTCGTCACCGCTTTCAGCAGCACCGTGGTCGTGATCAAGCTCCTGGACCGGGTCGGAGGGCTGGAGGAGACCTGGGGCCGGGTCTCGATCGGCGTGCTCCTGGTGCAGGATGTCCTCGTGGCGATCGCCCTCACGCTGCTCGCCGGCCTCGGGACGGGCGGCGCGGCGCCGGATCCCGTCGGGATCGCCGGCGGGCTGGCTCGCTCCTTCGGCGGGATGGCGCTCCTGGTGGGCGTCGCGGCGGCGGCCGTGCGTTGGGGCCTCCCCGTGCTCCTCGGCTGGCTCGCCCGCACGCGCGAGGCGCTGTTCATCGCGAGCCTCACGTGGTGCTTCGGCTTCATCCTGGCCGCCGAGGCGATGCACGTGTCCACGGAGCTGGGGGCGTTCGTGGCCGGGGTGGCCCTGGCCCAGCTACCCGAGAGCCGCGTGCTGCGCCGGTACGTGCATCCCCTGGTCGACTTCTTCATCGTCGTCTTCTTCGTCTCCCTCGGGGCCGGTCTCGATCCCGGCGGATCCGGCGTGGACTGGCCGGCGGCGCTGGCCCTCTCGCTCTTCGTCCTCCTGGTCAAGCCGGCCATCGTGACCTTCCTCCTGCTGCGCACGGGCCACGGCGGCCGGGAGGCGCTGCTCGCCGGCCTGACGCTGGGACAGGTCAGCGAGTTCGGCTTCGTCCTGGTGGCGCTGGCCGTCGGCGCGGGCCTGGCCTCACCGTCGCTCGTGGCGCTCGTCGGCATCGTGGGTCTCCTGACGATCGGCGCCTCCGCGCTCCTCGCGCCGCGGGGCGGGCGTGTCTACGAGCTGCTCTCCGTGCGGCTCGGCATCCCCTTCCCGGAGCCGCGCGCGGACGGGACGAGGCCGGAGCCGCCGGCCGGGCACGTGGTGGTCGTCGGCATGAACACGCTGGGCCGACGCGTGGTCGAAGGCCTGGCCGAGCGGGGAGAGTCCGTGGTCGCGGTGGACACCGATGAGGAGAAGCTCGCCGGCCTCCCGGCGCGCCGGGTGGTCGGCGACGTGGGCCTTCCGGACGTCCTGGAGGAGGCCGACCTGTCGGGCGCGCTGCTCCTGGTCTCCGCCCTGAGGATCGAGGACGTGAACGGGCTGCTGACGCACCGCTGCCGCGAGGAGGGTGTGCCGGTGAGCGTCCACGCGTTCGAGTCCGGCCAGGTCGAGGAGCTCCTCGAGGCCGGAGCCGACCACCTCATGGTCTCGAAGCACGAGGCGGCCCGTCGTCTGATCGGCGAGCTCAGAGCCGCCGGGGTCGTGGGTTGATGCACGGGGTGGCGCTCCTCCTGGCCGCGGCCGCCGCGGGCCACGTGGCGGCCCGGGTCGGGCGGCTTCCGCCCATCCCCTTCCTCCTCCTGGCCGGGGTGGCGCTGTCGATCCTCCACCGGCCTTCGACGGGGACCCTGCAGGAGGCGCTCGTGCTCGGGACGGCGCTCCTGGTCTTCGTCGCCGGGCTCGAGCTCGACCTGCGCCGGGTGCGCGCCCGGTGGAGAGCGGCCCTCCTCGTGGGAACGGTGCAGTTCACGGCCCTCGGCGGGCTCGGGCTCGCCGCCGCCTCGGCCCTCGGCCTCCGCGCCGTCGAGGCCGGCTACGTGGCGCTCGCGCTCGCGGCGAGCTCCACGCTGGTCGGTGTGCGGCTCCTCCAGCGCCGGCAGCAGCTGTTCGAGCCGTTCGGCAGGCTGGTGGTCGGCGTGCTCCTCCTCCAGGATGCGCTCGTGCTCCTCCTCGTCCCGTTCGTCTCCCTCATCGGGGGGAGCTGGGCGGACACCCTGCCCCGGCTGGGCGCCGTGGCGATCCTGGCCGGCTCGAGCCTGGCCGTGAGGCGCTGGCTGGCTCCGCTCTTCCTGGGGGCCGCCGGGGAGGGGGAGGTGCAGCTGGTGGGGGCGCTGGCCGTGCTCTTCGCCTTCATGGGAGCGGCCGTCGGTCTGGGTCTTCCCCTGGTCGTGGGCGCCTTCCTGGCCGGGGCGTCGCTCTCGACCTTCCCCGTGAGCGCCTACGTGAGGGCCGAGCTGACCCCGGTGGGAGACTTCTTCGCGGCGGTCTTCTTCGTGGCTCTGGGGTCGGTGGTCGGCGTGCCCGGTCCCGCGCAGCTCCTGCAGGCGGGGGTCCTGACGCTCCTCGTCGTGACCGCGACCCCCCTCCTCGTCACGCTGGTGGCCGAGCGGGCGGGGCTCAGCGCCCGCTCCTCCATCGAGGCCGGCCTCCTCCTGGCCCAGACCAGCGAGATCTCGCTGGTGGTCGGCCTCTCCGGCCTCGCCGCCGGACACCTGTCGGGCTCCACGTTCACCGTGCTGGCGCTCGTGACCGGAGGCACGATGCTGCTCACGCCCTTCCTCTCCGACGAGGCGGTGGCGTGGCGGCTCACCCACCTCCATCCTGCCCGCTGGCTTCGGCGGCCGCGGGGCGGACCTCCCGTCGGGCACGTCCTGCTCGCGGGCTGCGGCTCGACGGGAAGGCGCGTGCTGGACGTCCTGGTCACGCAGGGACGGCCCATCCTGGTCATGGACGAGGACCCCGCCGTCCTCCGGGCGCTCGACGCCGCGGGCGTCGCGACGGTCAGGGGTGACGTCTCGGATTCCGGCGCGCTCGACCGCGCCGGGATCGAGCGGGCCGATGCGGTCGTGTCTACCGTCCACCGACCGCGGGACAACGCAGCGCTCCTCCGCCGCGTGGCGGGGCGGAGCCGGACCCTGGTCCGCGTGTTCGATGAGGAGGACGCGCGCTGGGTGGAGACCCTGGGCGGGGTGGCCGTGCTCGCCTCCGAGGTCACCGCCGAGGCCTTCCTGGCGTGGTACGACGGAGAGAAGGCCGGGCTAGAGGCGCGCCGCGAGGCACGGATCGAGGGCGCCCGCTCACCCGGAGTCCCGGGAGGGCTCAGCGCCGCCGCGACCCCCCGTCCGCTTCCACCCTCGTGAACGTCCCTCCGGCGGCCGTCACGCGCCACGTCATCGTCCCGAGGACCGGGCTCTCGTAGACGCCCGCATAGTCCCGGAGCGGGGGGCAGGGGAGCGAGCCGGGCGGACCCGTTCCCGTGACGGCTTGCGAGATGACCGCACCGACCATGGTCGTCCCATGGTTGCGCCGGTCCCTCCTGACCGGAAGCTTCTCCCGTCACGGCCCGCCGAGGCCGCGTTCGGCCGGAGCGGGCGGCAGGAACCCACAGGCGGAGAGCACGCATGATCAGGATCGGCCGACCCGTCCGCTCGCCTTCCTCGGCTTCGCTCCTTCTCGCCTTCGTCCTGGCGATCCCGGCGCCCTGGCTCGGCCCAGCTCCCGCCGCCGCCCAGCAGGACATCCCGGTCGACTCCCTGCCGAGCGAGACGCCGGCGCGGTTCCAGCCGGTCGACTCGAGCTTCGAGTACGTGCGCCGGGACGTGATGATACCGATGCGGGACGGGGTGAAGCTCCACACGGTGATCCTCATCCCGAAGGGGGCCGAGGATGCGCCGATCCTTCTCACGCGCACGCCCTACGACGCCACGGCGCTCACCAGCCACGACGCGAGCCCGCACCTGGGGCCCATCCTGCAGGGCTACGACAACGCCGCCGACGTCATCGTCCGGGGCGGCTACATCCGGGTCGTGCAGGACATCAGGGGGAAGTACGGCTCGGAGGGCGACTACGTGATGAACCGCCCCATGAGGGGGCCGCTCAACCCGACGGACGTGGACGAGTCCACCGACACGTGGGACACGATCGACTGGCTGGTGAAGAACCTCCCCGAGTCCAACGGGAGGGTCGGGATCCTCGGGATCTCCTACGACGGGTGGACCTGCCTCACCGCGCTCGTCCACCCGCACCCGGCCCTCAAGGTCTCGGTCCCCATGAACCCGATGGTGGACGGCTGGCGCGGGGACGACTGGTTCCACAACGGCGCCTTCCGCCAGACGATGATGCCCTACATCCTGGAGCAGGAGGCCTCGCGGACCAACGACTACGCGTGGTGGAGCGGCTACCACGACGACTACGAGCTCTACCTGAGGGCCGGCGCGGCGGCCCCCCTGGGCCGGTCGCGCGGGATGGAGCAGGTGGGCTTCTGGCGGAAGGTCCTGGCCCATCCGGCCTACGACCGCTGGTGGCAGCTCCAGGCCATGGACAGCGTCCTCGCGAAGGAGCCCCTGAAGGTCCCGGTGATGCTGGTCGCGAGCCTCTGGGACCAGGAGGACATCTACGGGGCGCCCGCCGTCTACCGGGCGCTCGAGCCCAAGGACACGCACAACGACAGCGTCTACCTGGTCATGGGGCCCTGGCACCACGGGGGCGAGATCGGGGACGGGAGCACGCTGGGCGCCCTCCGGTTCGGGACCGACACGGGGAAGTGGTTCCGCCTCCACGTCCTGGCGCCCTTCCTGGCCCACTACCTGAAGGACGGCGCGCCGCCCGACAGCGTGGCGCCGGTGACCGCCTACGAGACGGGCGCCGACCGCTGGGAGCGGCTGCGGAGCTGGCCGTCGGGATGCGCGGACGGGTGCGAGCCGGCCCCGACGCCCCTGTACCTGCGGGCCGGGGGCACGGTGAGCTGGAGCGCGCCCGCCGCGGGCGACTCCGCCTTCGACGCCTACGTTTCCGATCCGGAGCACCCGATCCCGTACCGGCCGCGGCCCGTCCCGGCGAGGGGAGGGGACGCCTGGCGGAACTGGCTGGTGAACGACCAGCGTCCCGCCTCGGCCCGGCCCGACGTCCTCACCTTCGAGTCGCCCGTGCTCACCGACTCCGTTCGGATCGCGGGCCGGCCGCTCGTCCACCTCCTCGCCTCGACCACCGGGACGGACGCGGACTGGGTGGTGAAGCTCATCGACGTCTACCCGCCGCAGGTGGCCGCGCAGCCGGAGATGGGGGGCTTCCAGCTGGCCGTCTCCATGGACATCTTCCGCGGCCGCTACCGTGAGAGCCTCTCGACGCCGCACCCGATCCAGCCCGACACGGCGCTCGAATACACCTTCCACCTCCCTACGGCCAACCACGTCTTCCGGCCGGGCCACCGCATCATGGTCCAGGTCCAATCGAGCTGGTTCCCGCTCTACGACCGGAACCCGCAGACGTACGTGCCGAGCATCTTCGAGGCGAAGCCGGAGGACTTCCGGAAGGCGACGATGCGCGTGTGGCACGCCCCCGGCCGGGCGAGTCGCATCGAGATGCCGGTGGTGCAGGCAGGCGGCGGCTGAGGGCGAGCCCCGGGGCGAGGCGGCGGCACCTGTGGCGGCGGCCGCCTCGCCCCGCGGACGCGGTGGGGTGCCGGCCGCGGATCGCGGCCGTCACCCGTGCGGAGGCCTCAGCCGCCGAAGCGCTCGGGGATCGGGTGACCGGGGCGCTCCGGCTCCCAGAAGATCGTCACCACCCACCAGCGGCTCCCGTCCCACAGGAGCTGGACGCTGTTGATCCCGCGCTGGAAGGGCTCGGCGTCGTCGGCCTCGTGCCGGGAGGCGTAGGCCGAGAACACCTGGGCGATCGTCCCGTAGCGCTCGACCGTGCGGCCGATCTCCTTCTCGAAGAAGCCGTTCTTCTCCAGGTAGGGCCCGGACCACCGTATGTAGTCGTCGACCGACATCGTCCTCCACCGGGTCGTGCCGGCGGAGTCCACACCGGTCGGGACGAGGCGGGCGCCGGGGATGAAGAGCGAGCGCATGCGGTCCCAGTCGCGCTTCTGGCCCGCCGGCCCCGAGATCACGTCGTAGAGGGCCGCGAGGATCGCGTCCATCGAGGAGACGTCGGCCGGGTCGGCGGCCGGCCGGGCCGCCGCGGTGTCGCGGGCGCCCTCCTGGGCGGCGAGGCCCGCGGTGGTCGCGAAGGCGGGCGCGGCCAGCAGCGCGGCCGCGGCCACCAGGCAGGCGAACGGAGCCGCGGGGCCGTTCCGCCCCGGCGCGTCCGCGGAGCGGGCGCCGAGGTCGCCGGGGGCACGGCGTGGGCGATGGGCCTTCGACATGGGCGGAGCTCCCGTGGACGATGGGGATGGGCCGTCGCGGGGACGACGGACGGGCGAGCCTCCGAGACTACGGCGCGGCCCGGGCGGACGCCAGCCGCTCGCGGCCAGCGGCCAGCCGTCCGCGGCCAGGGGCCAGCTGTCAGCGGTCGGCGGTCGCGGGACCCCCCTCCGGCGCCGCCGCGCTGGTGGGTCGGGGGGCGGCCGTCGCCTCCGCCCCCGAGAAGAACCGCTCCCGCCAGCGTAGGGCCACCCCCACGAGAGATATGAGCACGGGGACCTCCACCAGCGGGCCGATCACCGCGGCGAAGGCGGCGCCGTGCGCGATCCCGAACGTGCCGACGGCCACCGCGATCGCGAGCTCGAAGTTGTTGGAGGCGGCGGTGAACGAGAGGGTCGCGGTGCGGGGGTAGTCGGCCCCGGCCACGCGGCTGGTGAAGAAGGTGATCGCGAACATGATCACGAAGTAGAGGAGGAGCGGGACGGCCACGAGCAGCACGGTGAGGGGCTCCCGCAGGATGCGCTCTCCCTGGATCGAGAACATGACCACGATCGTGAACAGCAGCGCCACGAGCGTGAGCGGCGCGATCCGGGGCGCGAACGCCTCCTCGTACCACCGCCGGCCCTTCCTGCGCACGAGCACGGCCCGGGTGGCCATGCCCGCCACGAACGGGATCCCCAGGTAGATGAACACGCTCCTGGCGATCTCCCCCATCGTGACGTGCACCACCGCCCCTTCGATCCCCAGCCACCTCGGGACGAGCGTCACGAAGAGGTAGGCGTAGGCGGAGAAGAAGAGGACCTGGAAGACCGAGTTGAAGGCCACGAGCCCGGCCGCGTACTCGGGATCGCCGTCGGCCAGGTCGTTCCACACGATGACCATGGCGATGCAGCGGGCCAGCCCGATGAGGATGAGACCGATCATGAGCTCGGGGTGGCCCCTCAGGAAGAGGACGGCCAGGCCGGTCATCAGGATGGGGCCCACCACCCAGTTCTGGACGAGGGAGAGCCCCAGGACCTTCCGGTCCCGGAAGACGTCGCCCAGCTCCTCGTAGCGCACCTTCGCCAGCGGCGGGTACATCATGACGATCAGCCCGACCGCGATCGGCAGGGACGTGGTCCCCACCTGCGTGGCCCGGCTCAGCGCCCGGACCGCCTCCGGCCACAGGGAGCCGATCCCGACACCCGCCCCCATGGCCGCGAAGATCCACGCCGTGAGGTAGCGGTCGAGGAACGAGAGGCGGCCCGCCCTCACGTCCGCCCCTCCCGCAGGTGGCGGGCGAACGCGTCGGGAAGACCGCTCGCCTCCACGGCCCGGGCGGCGCGCTCGACGTCGTAGGGCACCCGCACGTGCTCGGCGCGCCAGGCGGGGGCCTCCAGCAGGACGTAGCCCGCTCTGGGGTCGCCGTCCTTCGGGCGCCCCACGGACCCCGTGTTCACGAACAGCACCCCGTCCTCCTTCCGGCTCCACGGCAGGTGCGTGTGTCCGAACAGGATGGCGTCCCCATCGGACAGCCCCGCCCGTGCCGTCATCGTCCGGCAGAACTCGTCGGAGCGGTCCTCGGTCCAGTACAGGGTGCTCAGCGTCGGCGCGCCGTGGACCAGGACGGCCCGGGGCCCCGGGGCGTGCCCGCCCGCCGGACGCAGATCGATGCGGAAGGGGAGGGCCGCGAGCCGACGGCGGGTCTCCTCGCTCACGTGCTCCAGCGTCCAGGCGTAGCTCCGGTGGGCGAGCTCCTCCTGCGCGGGATCCTCGTACCGGCATCCGCAGTGCTCGTAGCGGGTGGCCGTCGTCGAGTCGTAGTTCCCGGCCACCCCGGTCACGCCCCGCCCGGCCAGGAGGGAGGCCACCTCGTTCGGCCAGGGGGCGTAGCCCACCAGGTCTCCCAGGTGGTGGACCGCGTCCACGTCGCCCCGGCGGTCGATGTCCTCGAGGACGGCCTCGAGGGCGGGGAGGTTGCCGTGGACGTCCGAGAGGATGGCGTACCTCACCGGCGGCTCACTCGCGCGTGCCGGCCGCCGGCGGCTTCCTGGCCCGCACGAAGCCCGCGGCGAACTTTCCCTCGATCTCGGGGGCGATGCGGTCGGGGTCGAGGCCCGCTCCCTCGAGGAAGCTCCGGGCCTCCTCGATGGCGTACACGCGGGTGGGCTCGATGGAGACCTCCTCGAAGCCGGCCTCCTCGAGAAGCGCGCGGAACTCCTCCTCCTCCAGCGCCCCGGCCACGCAGCCGGCCCACAGCTCCATGTTGCGGCGGACCTCCTCGGGCACCCGGCCGCGGACCACCACGTCGGAGACGGCGAAGCGTCCGCCCGGGCGCAGGACCCGGAAGGCCTCCCGGAGCGTCCGCCGCTTGTCGCCCGAGAGGTTGACCACGCAGTTGGAGATCACGACGTCCACCGAGGCGTCGGGCAGGGGGACGTCCTCGATCTGGCCCTTCAGGAACTCGGCGTTCTCGACCCCCATCTCGCGCTGGTTCCGGCGCGCGAGCTCGAGCATCTCGTCGGTCATGTCCAGCCCGTAGGCCTTCCCCCCCGGCGCGACCCGGCGGGCCGAGAGGAGGACGTCGATCCCCCCGCCCGAGCCCAGATCCAGGACGACCTCGCCGGGGTGGAGCTCGGCCAGGGCCGCCGGGTTTCCGCACCCGAGCGACGCGGCCAGCGCGTCCTCGGGGAGCCCCTCGGTCTCCTCCACTTCGTACAGGTCGCGGGTGATCGCGTCGCCCCCGCCCTCGGGGCCGCCGCATCCGCACCCGCAGCCCTCGCCCTCGCGGCGGGCGGCGACCCGCCGCGCCGCGTCCGCGTATTTGCCTCGAACGACCTCTCTCACGTCGTCCGGCATGCTCTCCTCCCGTGTGCCTCGCAGGACGTGCTCCGGCTCGCGCGTCGAAGAAGCGGGCCGGCTCGCTTGCATAACATAGATAAACGTCTATATTGATGGTTGTCAAGGTAGGAGCCGCGGGACCGCGACCGCGGCCCGGGCGCGCGACGACACGCTGAGAGGGAGGAGACTCGATGACCACGACGCCGGTTCGAGCCGGGCCCGGATGGGAGGTCGAGGCGCTCAAGGCGCTCGCGCATCCCGCGCGCTTCCGAATCGTCGAGCTCATCCACGAGGGGGGAGGCGAGATCTGCGTGTGCGAGTTCGCCGACCGCCTGGACCTCTCCCAGCCGACGATCTCCCACCACCTGAAGGTCCTGCGCGAGGCGGGCCTCATCCGGAGCCGCCAGGAGGGGACGTGGGTCTTCCACTCGGTACGGCGCGAGGCCGTGGCCGCGCTGGTCGAGCGCCTCGCGGCCTGGACGGAGGACGCGGGAGAGGGGGGCGGGGCCTCCTGCGCCTGCTGACCCGAGCGGGGCCGTCCGGCTGAGGGCGGGTCCGTCCGCGGGTCGATGCGCGAGCCCGCCGCGTCAAGGGGCCGTCCGGCGGGGCCGGGTGCGCCGCCGGGTTGATCGACGCCCGCCCGCGGCCGAGTTTTTCGATGACATGAAACCTTCCACGCGCTTCGCCCGCTCCCGGGACGGGACCCTCATCGCCTACGCGGTCTCGGGGTCCGGCCCGCCGCTCGTCAAGACCGCCAACTGGCTCACCCACCTGGAGTTCGACCGGGAGAGCCCCGTGTGGCGCCACTGGCTGGAGGCGCTCTCCCGGGACCACACGCTGGTCCGCTACGATGAGCGGGGCTGCGGCCTCTCCGACCGCGAGGTCGAGGACCTCTCCTTCGAGCGCTGGGTGGAGGACCTGGAGGCGGTCGCGGAGGCCGCCGGGCTCGAGCGCTTCCCCCTGTTCGGGATGTCCCAGGGAGGTCCGGTGGCCCTGGCGTACGCCGCGCGCCACCCGGAGCGGGTCTCGCGGCTGGTCCTGTACGGGAGCTACGCGGTGGGGTGGAAGCATCGGGGCACCCCCGGGTTCCGCCGCCGGGAGGAGGCCCTCAAGAGCCTCATGGCGGACGGCTGGGGGCGGGACAACCCGGCCTTTCGCCAGGTCTTCACCTCGCTGTTCATCCCCGGCGGCACGCGGGAGCAGGCGCGGTGGTTCAACGAGCTCCAGCGCCGGACCACCTCGCCCCACATCGCCGTCCGGCTGGAGGAGGAGTTCGGGGACATCGACGTGCGGGACGTCCTCGACGACGTCCGGTGTCCGGCGCTCGTCCTGCACGCCCGCGACGACGAGGTGATCCCGTTCGAGGCGGGCCGCGGCCTGGCCGCCCGCCTGCCCGACGCGCGCTTCGTCGCCCTCGACGGCCAGAACCAC
>DATFLN010000011.1:0-22050 GCA_035267645.1 Gemmatimonadota bacterium
GTGGAGGACGCGGCCCGCTCGTTCGGCGACCTGGACCTGTTCGTCATGTCCTCGAGCGGAGAGGGACTGGGGTCGGCCGCCCTCGAGGCCCTCGCCGCCGGCGTCGCGCCGGTCCTGGCCAGGGCCGGCGGCCTGGCCGACGTGGCCGGCGGCGAGCTCCCCTCGGTCCCGCCCTCGGACCCGGAGGCCCTGGCCGGGGCCGTGCTCGGCCTCCTGGCCGCCCCCGGCCGCAGGGCGCGGGTGGCGGCCGCCGCCCGGGAGCGGGCGGGACGGTTCACGGCCGACCGCATGACGGAGGGGACGCTGGACGCCTACCGAGCCGCGCTCCGCCGCCGGCGATGAGCGACCTCCCGGAGTACCTGGCGGCGCGGGCGCTGGAGGGGGCCCTCTCTTCGCTGCCGGAGCGGGCGGGGCTCGCGCTCGGCGCGGCGGCCGGCGGCCTGGCGCGGGCCCTGGGCGTCCGGCGGGAGGTCGCCCTCCGCCAGGTGGCGGCCGCCTTCCCCGGACGGGGCGAGGCCTGGGTCCGCGGGGTGGTCGAGGCGTGCTACCGCCACTACGGCCGCGAGGCCGCGGCGCTCGCCCGCCTCTCGCGGGTCGACCCGGAGCGCCTGGCGGGCGCCACGGCCGGCACCGAGCAGCTGGCCGGCGCCCTGGCAGCCGGGGAGCGGCCGCCGGCCGGGCGGCCCGGCGGGGGGCGCATCGTCGTGACGGGGCACCTGGGGAACTGGGAGCTGGCGGGCGCGGTCGTGGCGGGGCTCGGCTACCCGGTGGTCGCCGTGGTCAAGCCGCAGGCCAACCGCCGCTTCGACCGCAGGGTGGAGGCGCTGCGCCGGAGGCTCGGGATCGAGACGGTCCCGATGGCGGCGGCCGGCCGCCGCCTGCCGGCGGCGCTGGCGGAGGGCGCCGTGGTGGCGCTCGTGGCCGACCAGGACGCCGGGAGCCGCGGGGTGTTCGTGCCCTTCCTGGGCCGGCCCGCCTCGACCTTCCGCGGGCCGGCGCGGCTGGCCCTCCGGGAGGGCGTCCCGCTCCTGTTCGGGAAGCTCGTCCGGGACACGGCGGGCGGTCCCGACGCCGGGCCGGACCCGGGAGCCCCGGCGGGCTACCGGATGGCGGCCGAGGAGGTGGAGCGCCCCGAGCCCGGTCCGGGCGCGGAGGAGGAGCTCACGCGCCGGTGGACCTCCCGGCTGGAGGCGGCGGTCCGCGAGCGCCCGGGACAGTACTTCTGGTTCCACCGACGCTGGAAGACGCGGCCGTGACCGCGGGCGGGCCGGCGCCGACGCCCGATCCGGCGGCCGGAGCGGGTCGCCCCCGGCCGCCGCGCCGCCCCCGCCGGGGCACGGCGGCCCGCCGGGCGGGTAATGCATCGACTCGGAACAGGTCCACGGAGGAGAGGCGCACGTGATCTACATCGGGGTCCCGGTCCACGACGAGCGGCACACGATCGGCCCGCTCCTGTGGCGCATCCGGAAGCTGCTCCTCGAGGAGGGCGGCGACTTCCACATCGTGGTCGTCGACGACGCGTCGGAGGACGGGACGGACGACGTCCTGGAGCCCTACCGGCGCATCCTCCCGCTCACGGTGATCCACCACGAGCGGCTACGCGGCTACGCGGCCTCGCTGGAGCGGATCATCGACGAGGTGCTGGAGCGCTCCGAGTACCATCGGCGCGACGGCCTCCTCACGCTCCAGGGGGACTTCACCGACGCGCCCGAGATCATCCCCGAGATGATCCGGCGGTTCCGGAGCGGCGCCGACCTGATGCTCGGCGTGCCGCGTCCCGAGGAGCGTCCGCCGGCGACGGTCCGCCTGGGGCGGATGGCGGCGGGCTTCCTGACGCGCGGGCTCCCGGCCGCGGCCCGGGTCGAGGAGCTGGTGGGGGGCTTCCGCCTCTACCGGCTCTTCGTGCTCGAGCGGGCGCTGGCGGGCCCGCAGGCGGCGGACGGCCGCCGGCTGGGGCACGAGGGCTGGGCGGCCAACGCCGAGCTCCTGGCGCGCGCCCTCCCGCACGCCCGCCGCGTCGAGGAGGTCGAGTACCCGGAGATCTACACGCGCCGCTACCGGGACTCGCGCTTCCGGCTCCTGGCCCAGCTCTGGGGCCTCCTGCGCATGGGACGCGACCCGCGCCTCCGCGGCGGGGGCGGGAAGCTGCAGGCCGAGGGCGGATCGGGGTGAGGCGGCGCGCGGCGGCGCTGGCCGCGGCGGCCCTCCTCGCGGCCGGGGCCCTGGCGGCACAGACGCCGGCGGACACGACGGGGACGGCTCCCCCCTCGGACACGGCCGGGGCCGGCCTCGCCCCGGACTCGGCGGGGCGGCCCTGGCCGTTCGACGTCGGGGAGCGGGCGCGCTACGTGGTCACGTTCGGTCCGGTCAAGGTGGGCCGCGCGACGCTCGCGGTCGAGGCGGTCGACACGGTCCGCGGGACGCCGGCACGGCGCCTGGCCATGGGGATCGAGGGGGGGACCTTCTTCTACCACCTGGACGACCGCCAGGTGAGCTGGGTGGCCCCGCGGCCGTTCCGCTCGCTCCGCTTCGAGCAGCACCTGCGGGAGGGGGGCTACCGGAGGGACCGGCTCTACCGGCTGGACCAGGAGGCGGGGCGCTACCGGCGCTTCGACCGGGCCGAGGACGGGAGCTGGCGTCCGCCGGCGGGCGAGGAGTACGTCGAGCAGGGGATCCCGATGCCTCCCGCGGCGCTCGACGAGATCGCCTTCCTGTACTTCGCCCGCACGCTGCCGCTCGAGCCCGGCCGGACCTACCGGTTCACGCGCTACTTCGAGGCCGAGGGGAACCCGGTCGTCCTCGAGGTCCTGCGGCGGGAGACGGTCACGGTGCCGGCCGGGCGCTTCCGGACGGTCGTGGTGCGGCCCATCATCCGGACGGGCGGCCTGTTCGGGGAGGGAGGGCAGGCGGAGGTGTACTTCAGCGACGACGCGCGCCGCGTCATCGTGCAGCTCGAGACGTCCATGAAGGTGGGTCGCCTGAACCTGTACCTGAAGGACTACCGGCCGCCCCGGTGAGCTTTTGCCCGCCTTCCTCGGCCCGGTTAGATTGGAACGGAACGTGCCGAATACCGTATCTGCACGGCGCATGCGACGAATCCACCGACTACGATCCGACGGAGGGGCATTTGGGTAAGGGCAAGTACGAGCCGACCGACCTGGAGCGAGCCCGCGACGAGCTGTTCAGCCACATCCAGCGCTGCGGGGTGCTGGAGGCGGAGGAGAGCCAGCGCGAGGAGTGGATGGAGGACACCATCGAGTTCCTGGCGGAGCGGTATCCGTCTCTTTCGCGCCAGGAGCTGGGCGAGCTCAAGAAGATCGGCGATCGCTACTGCCGCCCCGCCATCCCTCACGGGGATGCGGACGCCAGCGATGCATGGGAGGAGTCCGGGGTCGACGAGGTCACCGCGGCCTGAGCGGGAGCCTCCGACCATCGGCCCCGCGCCTCTCACCGGCCCGGTCGTCCGGACCGGGTCCGAGGCCTGAAGCGCCGACCCTGTCGGGCCCGGATGCGGCGGACTCCGCGTCCGCCCGCCACGGGCTCTTCGTTCTGGTGCGATGGACCCAGCCTTAGCCCTCAAACTCCTGGCCGTCGTCCTCCTCGTGGGGGCGAACGGCTTCTTCGTGGCCGCGGAGTTCGCCCTGGTCAAGGCGCGGCGGACCCGCATCCGCGAGCTGGTCCAGGAGGGCGACCTCCTGGCCCGCTCGGTGGAGGCCGCGCAGGCCGATCTCGACCGCTCGATCTCCGGCACGCAGCTCGGCATCACGATCGCCTCGATCGGGCTGGGCTGGATCGGGGAGCCGGCCGTGGCCGACACGCTGAGCCACCTGTTCTCGGGGCTGTCGCGGCCGTGGTCGGTCGTGGCCACCCACGGCGTGGCGGTGGCCATCTCCTTCGCCCTCATCACCTACCTCCACATCGTGCTCGGGGAGCTGGCGCCCAAGACGGTGGCGCTCCTCCGGCCCGAGGCCGTGAGCCGCTTCGTGGCGGCCCCTCTCAACCTGTTCAACCGCATCGCGGCTCCGGCCGTGTGGATCCTGGACAGCTCGGCCAGCCTGGTCGTCCGGGCCATGGGCTGGGGCACGGCGGGCGGGGACGAGCACGTCCACAGCCCCGAGGAGATCCAGATGCTCCTGCAGCAGAGCCTGGAGCGGGGCGTGGTGGAGCAGGACGAGGAGGCCATGATCCACGGCGTCTTCGAGCTCACGCGCACGGTGGCGCGGGAGGTCATGACGCCGCGGACCGACATCGTGGCCGTACGCACGGACGCCTCCCTGGACGAGGTGCTGGGCGTGGCGGCCGAGTCGGGCTTCTCGCGGCTCCCGGTCTATCGTGACTCGATCGACGACGTGGTGGGCGTCGTCCTGGTCAAGGACCTCCTCCCCTGGATCCGGCGGCCGGACCCGGAGGCGTTCCGGGCCGAGAAGGTGGCGCGCGAGGCGTACTTCGTCCCGGACACCAAGCCGGTCGACGACCTCCTGGCCGAGCTCCGCAGGGCCAAGGTCCACCTGGCCGTGGTGGTCGACGAGTTCGGCGGCACGGACGGGGTCGTCACGCTCGAGGACCTCATCGAGGAGGTCGTGGGCGAGATCTACGACGAGCACGACGTGGCCCGCGCCGAGATCCGGGTCGAGCCCGACGGCCGCGTCCTGGTCGACGGCGGCGCCTCCCTCTCGGACCTGGAGGAGGAGTTCGAGCTCCCGGGCATCGGCGAGGAGTACGACACCGTGGCCGGCTTCGTGATCGGGGAGCTGGGCCACATCCCCTCGCCGGGCGAGAGGGTGGCGCTGGGGCCCGCCGAGGTCGAGGTGCTCGAGACCCGGGACCGGCGGGTGACGCGGCTGGAGCTGCACCGGCCGCCGGCCGGGGCGCCCCCGGCGGGCGCCGCCGCCGGCGACGGTGAGGAGCGGCCGTCGGAGGATCCGACCGCGTGAGCCCACGGGTGGGCTTCGGCGCCCCGCACGGCTATGATGGGCGGGAGCAGCCCGCCTTAAGAGGCCGTTGAGGAACTGGGGCGAGCTGCGCGCAGGGGTCTTGCGCGCTCAGACAAGGAACGACGAGGAGTCGATGTCCAAGGCCATCGGCGACGAGGAGAGACGCGGTATGAGCGCGCAACCCCCCTGCGCCCTTCGGGTTGCGGCGGCGCGGGCCCATCTCCCGCGTTGGTCCTCCTCCCCGGTGCCTCCGGCACCGCATTCGTCGGACCGCCTTGGAGCTGGACCCGCGGCGTCCGCAACGCGGCCGCACCCCAATTCCTCAACGGCCTCTTGACGCTCCTCGAGACGAGGTGAGACCCCCCATGGGACGGGACTTCTGGGAGTGGGAGGAGTACGACGCGCACGCGCAGGAGGCGTACGACCGCGGCGCGTTCGAGGAGTCGCTCGATCTCCTGCGGGAAGGGCTGACGCTCTATCCCGACTCCGCCGAGCTGTGGATCTCCCTGGGCTACACGCAGCTGGCCCGCGAGGAGTTCGCCTGGGCCCGGGAGGCGTTCGGGCGGGCCCTGGAGCTGGACGAGGGCCACGAGGAGGCCATGGTCGGCCTCGGCGACGTCCTCCTCAAGCTGGGCGAGCGCGCCCGGGCCTTCGCGGCCTTCGACGCGGTGCTCGAGCTGGGCTTCGCCGCGGATCCCGACCTGATGCTGGCGGTGGCCCGGGCCCTGTACCGGGAGGAGCTGTACGAGCGCTCGGAGCGCTTCTACCAGCTGGCGCTGGCCGCCGCGGAGGCGGCCTCCGAGCTCCCGGCCGAGGCGTCGGCCGATGCCACGGCTGCCGACGCGGCCGCGGAGCTGGCCTACACTCTCTACCAGATGAGCCGCGCCGACGCGGCGCTTCCGCTCCTCGAGCGGGCGCTCCGTCGGAACCCGACCCACCACGAGGCGCGGGTGTTCTACGGGAACCTGCTCTACGACCGGGGCGACTACGGCCGCGCCCTGCGGGCCTTCGAGGCCGTCCCCCCCGGGAAGATGTGGGACCCGCTGGCGGTGTGGCGGGCCGTGGAGCTCCTGCGCGGCTTCCGGGGCCTGGAGAACGACTCCCGGGAGGTGCAGCTCCTCCTGCGCCAGCTCGAGGGTCTGACCGAGGAGCCCTCCCCCGAGGACCGGCTCATCGCGGAGGTCGAGGCCGCCGCCGACCCGTTGGGCGCCTCCGGACCGTCCCGCGACCGCCAGCAGCTGGATCTCTTCGTCCTCGAGAGCGCACGCCCCCAGGCCAGGGAGCCGGGCGTGCACGCCGTAAGGGCCAGTAGCGGAAGACTTTACACGGGCGACTGGGCCTCGATCGTGGAGGCCATGCGTGACGAGGCGTCCGATCCGAGCGTCTCCATCGTCGACTACATGAGGGATGCCGCGCGGGTCGTGCGCAGCCTCACCGGGGTACAGATCCCGGACGACGATCCGGAGGAGTTCCTCCGGGCCTCCGCCCGCGCCGGGATCCTCAGCATCGAGCGATGAGCGCCGTGGCGCTCGGGCGCCTCCTCGTCCGGAGGATGGAGGAGGAGGGAGGCGGATCCGGCGAGCCGCTGACCGTGGCGGACGTCCGGAGCCGGCTGTTGCCGTACCGCCTGTGCCGGAGCGAGCTGGACCTGGCCACGAAGGCGGAGTACGACCTGGCGCTCCTCGGGCTGCTGAGCGAGCCGGACCTGGTCGAGGTCGAGAACGAGGAGCTCCGGGAGGCGGTGGCCCGGGAGCTGTCCTCGGCCGAACCGGAGCTGGATGTGCTCCGGGGCTTCGACTCGACGGTCGTGGGCCTGGGGCCCGGACTGACGGGCGGGAAGATCGGAAGGGGCTCGCGGCGCCGCCGGAGCGCGAGCGCGGAGGGCCGGGAGCGGTCCGCGGAGACGGCCGGGGCGGGCCGGATGTCCGCGGAGGCCCGGCCGGACGCGAGCCCCCGGCCGGACGCGCGGAGCGGGCCGGACACACAGAGCCGTCCGGACGCGCAGCAAACGCCGGACGCGCAGCAAGCGCCGGACGCGGAGGCCGCGAGGTCGGCGGCGGAGGACCGCTGCCGCTCGTGCGGCGTCTCCCTCCCGGAAAGCCGGGAGATCCGGTTCTGCCCCCACTGCGGGGCCGAGCAGGGGCCGATGCGGTGCAGGGCGTGCGGTGAGGAGATCGAGCCCGACTGGCGCTACTGCCCGAGTTGCGGCCGGCCGGTGGAGCCGGGGGCGGCGGATCGGTGAGGGAACGCCCCTCGCGGCCGCCCTCCGGCGAGAGCAGTCCAGGAGGCAGCCATGACGAGCCTGCGATCAATGCTGGTCCCGGCGCTCGTGGCGGGCGCCGTGTGGGGCGCAGGCGCGGCGCGCGGCTCCGAGATCGGCGTGCCCGCGGGACGGTTTCCCGTGCGGGCGACCGGGGCCGAGAGCGCGGCGCGCCCGGACGGCGCCCGTGCGGCGCGCGGCGCCCGCCTCCAGGGCCTTCCCGCGGGGGTGACGTCGGACATGGTCCGCGAGGGGGAGCGGCTGTTCGCCGGCCCCGGTCTGTGCTCGACCTGCCACGGCCAGAACGCCCGCGGACTCCAGGGTCTCGCGGGGGACCTCACCGACGGCGAGTGGCGGCACTCGGACGGCTCCTACCGCGCCATCGTGAGCACGGTCGAGAAGGGGGTTCCGGCCGAGCGCTCGACGACGGGGATCCCCATGCCGCCCCGGGCCGGGGCCAACCTCACCGACGAGCAGGTGCGCGCCGTGGCGGCCTACGTCTGGACGCTGAGCCACGGCGGCTGAGGCGCGACCCGGAGCGCGGGGGACGGCCCTCGCGGCCCCGGCGACGGAGTCGAGAAGGGCAGCTCCGGTCGAGGCGTCCCGCGTGATCCGCGTCGCGCTCATCCCGGGCGACGGCGTCGGCCCGGAGGTCGCCGCCCAGGCCCGGCGGGTGCTCGAGGCCGTGGGCGAGGCGGGCCTGGCCGAGCTCTCGCTCGAGACCTTCCCCCACGGAGCCGACCACTACCTGGAGACCGGCGAGACGCTGGGGCAGGAGGCGTTCGAGCGCCTCCGGGACGACTTCGACGCCATCCTCCTGGGCGCGGTAGGCGATCCGCGGGTGCCCGGCAACGAGCACGCCCGGGACATCCTCCTGGGGCTCCGCTTCCGCCTGGACCTGTTCATCAACCTGCGGCCGGTGCGCCTCAGGGCGCCCGACCTGTGCCCGCTCCGCCGCGAGCGGGACATCGACTTCCTGATCTTCCGGGAGAACACCGAGGGCTTCTACACGGGGGCGGGGGGCACCCTGCGCGAGGGGACGCCCGACGAGGTGGCGGTGAGCGAGTCGCTGGCCACCCGTCGCGGGGTCGAGCGCATCGTGCGGGCGGCCTTCGAGCGCGCCCGGGTCGACGGACGCGGGCTCGTCACCCTCGGGGACAAGGCCAACGCCGTGCCCCACGTGTACGGGCTGTGGCGCCGCGTCTTCCGGGAGGTGGCGGAGGAGTACTCCGACGTCGAGTCGGAGATGCGCTACGTGGACGCGCTCGCGATGGAGTTCGTGCGGGCCCCGGAGCGCTTCGGGGTGGTGGTGGCCGAGAACCTCCTCGGCGACATCCTCTCCGACCTCGGCGCCGAGCTGGTGGGCGGCATGGGTGTGGCCCCCTCGGCCAACGTCCATCCGGGCCGCCACGGTCTGTACGAGCCGGTGCACGGCTCCGCCCCGGACATCGCGGGCACGGGCCGTGCAAACCCCGTGGGGGCGGTCCTCAGCGCCGCCCTGCTCCTGCGGGACGGCGGCGCGGACGAGGCGGCCGACCGCGTCGAGGCGGCCGTGGACCGGGCCCTGGCCGAGGGCGTCCGGACCCCCGACCTGGGCGGCGACCGCAGCACCGAAGAGGTCGGCGCCTGGCTGGTGCGTGAGATCTCGAATCCATGACACGAGTGAGGAGATAGACGATGGGCACGATGGGATCGGGCAGGGACGTGGTCTTCCTCTCGGCGGCGCGCACGCCGTTCGGCGCCTTCGGCGGGACGCTGAAGGACCGCACGGCCACGGAGCTGGGCGTGCTGAGCTCGCTGGCCGCCGTGAAGCGGGCCGGCGTGGACGAGGGCGAGTACGACCACGTCTTCGTCGGGAACGTGATCCAGACCTCCAAGGATGCCATCTACATCGCGCGCCACGTCGGCCTCAAGGCCGGACTCCCGATCGAGACGCCGGCGTGCACGGTGAACCGCCTGTGCGGCTCCGGCTTTCAGGCCGTGATCGACGGCGCCCAGGAGATCCTGCTCGGGCAGGCGAGCGTGTGCCTCACGGGCGGGACGGAGTCCATGAGCCAGGCGCCCCACGTCGTGCGCGGCGCCCGCTGGGGCCTGCGCCTCGGGCCCGCCGTGCCGTTCGAGGACGCGCTGTGGGAGGCGCTCACCGACCCGTACTGCGGCTACTCCATGGCGGAGACGGCCGAGAACCTGGCCGAGGAGTACGATGTCACCCGCGAGGAGGTGGACGAGTACGCGCTCCGGAGCCAGCAGCGGGCCAGGGCCGCCTGGGACGAGGGGAAGTTCGACGAGGAGGTCATCCCCGTCACGGTGAGGAAGCGGGGGAAGGAGACCGAGTTCCACCTGGACGAGCACATGCGGCCCGAGACCACCCTCGAGGGCCTCTCGAAGCTCCGCCCGTACTTCAAGGAGGACGGCCTCGTGACGGCGGGCAACGCCAGCGGGATCGGCGATGGCGCGGCGTCGCTCGTGATCGCGGACGCCGAGTACGCGCAGGCGCACGGCCTGGAGCCGATGGGCCGGCTGGTGTCCTGGGCGGTAGCGGGCGTGCCGCCCCGGATCATGGGCCTCGGGCCCGCCCCCGCCTCCCGGGCCGCCCTCGAGCGTGCGGGCCTGACCTGGGACGACATCGACCTCATCGAGGTGAACGAGGCGTTCGCGCCGCAGTACGTGGCGGTGGAGAAGGAGCTCGAGCTCGACCGCGAGAAGGTGAACGTGAACGGTGGCGCGATCGCGCTCACCCATCCGCTGGGCGCCACGGGGGCCAGGATCACCGGCCACCTGCTCTACGAGCTGACGCGCCGCGGCGGCGGGGTCGGCCTCGGCACCGCCTGCATCGGCGGGGGGCAGGGCGCGGCCGTGATCGTGGAGGTGTAGGAGGAGCCGTGATGAGACGGTCGAAGGGCGTGCGTAAGCCGGGAAGGCTCGGGCTGGCCGGGGCCCTCGTGGTCCTGGCCGCGGCGGGCTGCTCGTCCACGAGCGGCCCCGGCCCGGGTCCGGGCCCGGACACGGGGACGCTACGGGTCACCTCTCTGACCACCGGGGCCGCCCCCGACTCGGACGGCTACTCGGTCTCGGTGGACGGGGGGACCGGCCTGGCCCTCGCGGTGGGGGACACCGTGACCCTGGACAGCCTGAGCGCGGGCTCCCACCAGGTGACGCTCTCGGGGCTGGCCTCCAACTGCTTCGTCCCGATGGCCGATCCGCTCACGGTCTCGGTGTCGGCCTCGGCCACGACCGCGGCGACCTTCCTGGTCTCCTGTCCGCTGGGCGCCCGGATCGCGTTCGTGAGCGACCGCGCGGGGAGCCGCGACGTGTGGATCATGAGCGCGGACGGGTCGGGCCCGGTCGACCTCACGGGGGGCTCGGGCTCGCCCGAGGACGGCCCGGCGTGGTCGCCGGACGGCACCCGGATCGCGTACGTGAGCTCGAGCTCGGGGAGCCAGGACATCTGGGTCGTGGCCGCCGACGGCTCGGGGGCGACCGACCTCACCTTCGGCTCCTCGGGCGCCGAGAGCGAGCCCACCTGGTCACCGGACGGATCGCGGATCGCGTTCGTGAGCGACCGGTCCGGGAGCGCCGAGATCTGGGTCATGAGCGCGGACGGCTCCGGCCAGACCCGGCTCACCAACGCCGTCGGTACCGACGACAGCCCCCGCTGGTCGCCCTTCGGCACTCTGATCGCCTACGTGAGCGCCCGGACGGGGGACCCGGACGTGTGGGTCGTGGCCGCGGACGGATCCGGGACGTACGACGCCAGCGACAACTCCGGGGGCGCCGACACCCAGCCCGACTGGTCGCCCGACGGCTCGGTGATCGCCTTCACGAGCGACCGGACGGGGGACGCCGAGGTCTGGGCCATGAACGCGGACGGCTCCGGCCAGGTGCAGCTCACCAGCGCGCCGGGCGCCGACGACAGCCCCCGCTGGTCGCCCTTCGGCGCGCAGATCGCGTTCGTGAGCGCGAGGACGGGCGCGCGGGACGTGTGGCTCATGAACGCCGACGGCTCGTCCCAGGTCGACCTCACGCAGGGCGGGGCGAGCCAGGACACGGACCCCGTGTGGTCGCCGTTCGGCTCGGCCATCGCCTTCGTGAGCGACAGGACCGGTGACTTCGAGGTGTGGGCCGTGAACGCGGACGGCTCGGGGGCGGTGGACCTCACGCAGTCGGGCCTGGCGGACCTCGCGCCGGCGTGGCAGCCGTAGGCGGGACGCCGGGACCGGACGGTCCGCCGGAGGCCGCGCCCGGGGAGAGCGCGCGCGGAGAGGCCGGACGGGGCGCCCCGCCGGCCTCGGTCCCCTCGTCCGACCTCGAGCGCGTGATCCGGCGCGCGGCCGAGCTGCAGTCGGCGGCCGGCGAGGAGCGGACGGAGTACCTGGACGCCGACGAGATCGTTCGGATCGGCGGGGAGGTGGGCCTCGAGCCGCGCCACGTCCGCCAGGCCCTGGCCGAGGTCCGGGCCGACGCCCTCCTCCCCGAGCCCCCCGCCGAGGGGCTCCTCTCGGGCCGGCTGTGGGGCTCCGCGCTGGTGCGGGGGAGCCGCGTCGTCCCCGGCACCCCTTCGGCGGTCCAGGGCCGGGTCGAGGAGCACTTCCGCGAGCGCGAGAGCCTGCGCGAGGTGCGCCGCCGCCTGGGCCGCTCGGTGTGGGAGCCCTCGAGCAGCATCCTGAGCAAGATGGAGCGGGGGCTGGACCTGGGCGGGCGCGGCTATCTCCTGGCCGACACGCGGAGGGTCGAGCTGGCCGTGGTGGGCCTCGAGGAAGGCTGGTCGCTGGCCACGGTCACGGCCGACCTGGGGAACCTCCGGGCCCGCCACGTGGCCGGCTGGTTCGGGGGATCCCTCCCCTTCTTCGGCCTCGCCGCCGTCGCCCTCATCCTCACCACGGCCTTCCCGCCGGTCGGGGCCGGTCTCCTGGCCGTCGGCGCCTCGGCGGGCGCGGCGGCCGCGGGCCCGGGCCTCACCTTCGCCCGTCGCCGCCAGCGGATCGAGATGGCCGTGGCCGGCCTCCTGGACCGGCTGGAGTCGGGCGGCCCGCTCGACGCGTCCGGACCCGGCTGGCGCGAGAAGCTGCTCGGCACGTAGCCTGCGTGCCGATGCCCGCGGCCCCGCGGGCCGGATTCCCGGCCGCGGCGGGGCGCGAGGCTCCGAGGAGCCCCATCCCCACGAGATCAGCGAAAGGAGCGGAACGGTGGCGTCCATACAGAAGGTCGGCGTGCTCGGCTGCGGCCTCATGGGCAGCGGGATCGCCCAGGTGAGCGCACAGGCGGGCTACGACACGGTCGTGCGCGAGATCGACCAGGAGTCCCTGGACCGGGGCCTGGAGAGCATCCGGAAGAACCTGGACCGGGCCGTGAAGAAGGAGAAGGTGACGGCCGAGGAGCGCGACGAGGTGCTGGGCCGCATCACCGGCACCGTGGACTTCGGCCCCCTCGCCGACCGCGACATCGTGGTCGAGGCGGTGGTCGAGGACCTCTCCGTCAAGGAGGAGGTGTTCGGGAAGCTGGACGGCCTGTGCGGCCCGGAGACGATCTTCGCCTCGAACACGTCGAGCCTCACCGTGACCGAGATGGCGTCGGTCACCGAGCGGCCCGAGCGCTTCGTCGGCCTCCACTTCTTCAACCCCGTCCCCGTCATGGCGCTGGTCGAAGTGGTCAGGACCGGCTTCACCTCCGACGAGACGTTCGACGCGGCCTGGGCGTTCGCCGAGTCCGTGGGCAAGCAGCCGGTCGCCTGCCGCGACAACTCGGGCTTCATCGTGAACCGCCTCCTCGTCCCCTACATGCTGGACGCGATCCGGGCCTACGAGGAGGGGATCGGCTCGATCGAGGACATCGACAAGGGGATGAAGCTCGGGTGCGGCTACCCGATGGGGCCGTTCACGCTCGGCGACTTCGTCGGGCTGGACACCCTCCACAAGATCACCGAGATCATGTTCGACGAGTACCGGGAGAAGCGGTTCGCGTCGCCCTCCCTCCTCAAGCGCATGGTCACGGCCGGCCACTACGGCCGGAAGTCGGGCGCGGGCTTCTACGACTACAGCGGCGACGAGCCGGTCGTGAACGACTTCGTGAAGCGGTAGGTCTCCGCCCGAGCGGGAGACGACGCGGGGGGCGAGCGCCGTCGGGGCGCTCGCCCCGCCACGCGGCCGCGTCCATCCCGTGCACACGGTCGGCCGACGTGTGCTCCGCCGCATCCTTCAGCTCGCTTCCACCGCGGCCGGCCGTGTCCGGAACCCCCTTCTGCCCCGATCCTCCGATGCGCTCTGCGACATGCGGTGTCGCGAATTGCGTCAGCTTCCGACCTGGCTCCGGCTCCGGGCCTCCAGGTGCAGATCTCCGTGCGCCGACATGAACCGTTGCAGGCAAACGAGTTGAGCCTCACCTGACGCACCGTGGCCGTCGGGCCCCGGGCGCGGCCGCGCCCCGGCAGGAGGGTTGCTCCAGCCGAGGAGGCAGGCGGAAGGACCGGGTGCGCCGGGCCGACCGCGCGTTTCCGCCTACGCGGTCTCGACGACGGAGGACACGGCGTGCTGGAGCGACGACTCGGACGAGCTCGGGAGCCGTCCGGGCGAAGTGGGCCGGGCCCGGGCGCGTACCGGCTGGCGGTCGTCCTGGCCGCCGTCGGAATGTGGCTTACGCCGTCCGCGGCCCGGCCCCAATCGTCCGTGCCGCCACCCCGCAACCTGCGGGCATCCGTCGTGGACACCGCCGAGATCGACCTCGTCTGGCAGCGGCCCTCGGGCCTGGGCAGCATCACGCTGAGCGGCTACCGGGTCTACCGGGACGGTACGCGGGTCGCCTCGACGTCCGACACGACCTTCGCGGACTCGGGCCTCCAGCCCGGGACGACCTACACCTACTACGTCACGGCCGTGGACGTGCTCGGGACCGAGAGCTCGCCGAGCGACACGGCCACGGCCACCACGGACGCGAGGCCGCCGGCCGCGGACACGACGCCGCCGACGGTGCCCGCGGGGCTGAGCGCGTCGGCGGTGGACACGAGCCGGATCGCGCTGTCGTGGTCGGCTTCGAGCGACCCGCAGAGCGGGGTGACGGGCTACCGGGTCTACCGGGACGGGAGCCGGGTGGCCTCGCCGTCGGGGACGGGCTACACGGACACGGGCCTCCAGCCCGGGACGAGCCACGCCTACCGGGTCTCGGCGGTGAACGGTGCGGGGCTCGAGAGCGGGCGGAGCGACACGGCCACGGCGACCACGGGATCCGGCGCATCCAGCGGAACGGACGACGTCCCGCCCACCCCGCCCACCCATGTCCGGATCGTGTCCGACTCCGGGGCGGGCTGACGCCCGCCCAGCCGTGCGGTCGACTCGCACGCGATGTCTCACCCACACGAGGAGGGAGCGAATGAAGATCGAAGCACGCTCGCCGTCCGCCGCGGCCGACCGCGGCGAGAGCCGACGGCCCGATCGCTGGCTTCGCTGGGCGGTGCCCGCCGGAGCGACGGCGCTGGCCTGCGTCCTCGCGGTCGGCTGCGAGCCGGGCGCCTCGCCGTCCGGGCCGGCCGCAGGAGGACCTGCGGCCGCTGCGGTCTCCTCGAGCGCGGGGCCGTTCCAGTTCGTGCAATTCGAGCTCGGCGCCGAGCCGGGCACCACCTGTCCGAGCGGGCCGGGTTGTACGAACAGGGCAGCCGAGCCGGCCATCCGAGCCGATGGCGCGGGCAACTTCTACGTGACGTCCGAGCTCGGGCTCTCGGCCGGAACGCTGGCCTGGAAGTCGGCGGATGGGGGGCTCCACTATACGGCGCTCACCTCGCCCAACCAGCTGTCGACGTCGAGCGAGGACCTCGCGCCCGGCGGCGGGGACACGGACCTGGCGACCGCGCCCGAGCCCAACGCAGACGGGGTCCACAACGTCTACGTGGCGAGCCTCAGCCTGGCCGACGTCACGGTGAGCGCGAGCGTGGACGGGGGCGCCACGTGGTCCAGGAACGTCACCAGCGCCACGATTCCCGGTGACGACCGGGAGTGGATCGCCGCCGACGGCGCGAGCAAGGTCTGCATCTCCTACCACGATGTGGTGACCTTCAACATCGAGGTCAGCTGCAGCTTCGACGCCGGGGCCAGCTTCACGCAGGTCGGAACGGCCATCGACGCCGAGCACGCCTGGCTCATCGACGACAACGCCATCGGCAATCTGGCGATCGATCCGAGCGACCACACCGTCTACCAGTCGCTGAGCGGGATCGGCTCCGCCGCGGAGGCCGTCGTGGCCGGACCGGCCTTCCACGCCGTCTGGATCGCCGTCTCGCACGATGGCGGGCAGACCTTCACGGACTACGCCGTCCACATCGACGAGGACACGTCCAGGGACTTCGGGCACCAGTTCGTGAACGTGACCGTGGACCGCGCCGGGACGGTCTACGTCGTGTACTCCGACGACCACCACCTCTATTACAGCTTCTCGGGCGATCACGGGCGGACGTGGACCGGGCCGCTCCGGATCGACCAGAGTCCGTCGGAGACGTCCATCATGCCGTGGTCGGTGGCCTGCGATCCCGGACAGCTGGACGTGGTCTGGTACGGCACGCCGTTCTACGCGGACACGCTGTCGCCCGACACGTACCCCGCCTCGGCGGCCTGGCGCGTGTACTTCGCGCAGAACCGCAAGGCGGACGAGGCCGGGACCAGGTTCTCGCAGGGCGCGGCGACGCCGGTCGTGCACTATGGAGGCGTGTGCGAGAGCGGGGTGACGTGCACGGGGAACCGGGACCTCTACGACGACTTCGGCGTCGCGGTGGACCCGACCACCGGACGGGCCTCGATCGCGTACAGTGACGACCAGCCCGGAAACACCGGCAGCGACGACCACACCGCCGTGGCCACGCAGACCGCCGGATCGGGGATCTGTCCGGGCTCCTGAGCGGGAGGCCGCGGCTCAGAACCGGAGGCTCACCCCGACCAGGCCCGGCGCCAGGATCGGACTCGCCCGGAGGCCCGATGGGCTTCCGGGCGCGCTTGCGTCCGGGCGTGTCGCGAACCGGCCCGAGCGGGGTGCGCTCGCGCCCTGGCCGCCGGCCGACGCCGGCTGTGAGCCGCCCTGCAGCGCCCGCAGGACGCGGCCGGCCGCGAGGCGCCCGACGAGGCCCCCGAGCGCGGAGCCCACCACGATGTCCGAGAGCCAGTGCTTGTCGTCGTAGACCCGCGAGAGGGCCGTGGCGCTCGCCACCGCGTAGGCCGCGGCCGCCGGGAGCCAGCCGTCGGTGACCGCGTCGATCGCGCCGGCCACGGCAAAGGTGTAAGCGGCGTGGCCGGACGGGAAGGAGGTGTGCCCCGACAGGGGGTCGAAGGTGAGGTCGCCCCGGCCCCAGATGGGGCGCGACCGCCCCACGGCCTCGTTCACGATCTCGTTGGCCGCCGAGCCGGCCGCGGCGCCCGCCAGCACGGCCGCGGCCTTCTCGAGTCCGCTCTTCCCGCCGGTGACGGCCCCGTAGGCCACGCTCCCGCCCACGAGCCACGGGAGGCTGGCGTGCCAGTCCCCGAACCAGCGCGCGTGGCGGGAGAGCCAGTCGCCGGTCGGGCCCTGGAGCTGGCGGGCCAGGTCGCGCACCCACGCGTCGGAGGCGACGAGGGCCCCCAGGCCGGACGCGCCGACCAAAGCCCAGCCCGCCGGCGCCGGGAGGAGGGCGGGCTCCCCGGAGGCTGCGGTCGTGTCGGCCCGGGAGGAGGCGGGGGGCGGGGCCCCCTGCACGGCGTGCGACGCCGGGGCGGCCGCGCACGGGGCCGGGGCCACGGCCAGGGCCGCGGCCAGGACCGCCGGCAGGACGGCCGGCAGGGCCGGGGCCGGCGCGAGGGCTCGGGGATGGCTCGTTCGGGGCCTCATGACGCCCGAATCTGGGCGCCTGCCGCGGGGGGCCGCAAGCCGGGCCGCGGATGCGGGTTTTTCGTTGCAGCGACGCGGCTTTCCGGGTATCTTTGCACGTTCGTCGAATGGGGCCCTGGAGCCGAGGAGCGATGCCGCAGAGCGCGATCGGGCGCCGCCCGCTGGAGGCGGGCGGTGGGGGGGGCGCGGAGCCGGCGACGGAGGCCGTCCACCTGGGGCGGCTCCGGCTGCGCGACTTCCGGAGCTTCGAGCAGCTCGAGTGCGAGCTCCCCGCGGCCGGGGTCGCGATCGTCGGCCCCAACGGCTCCGGGAAGACCAACCTCCTCGAAGCGGTGTACTACCTGGAGGTCTTCCGGTCCTTCCGGGGGGCGAGCGACCGGGAGCTGGTCCGCTTCGGCCAGGACGTCTTCCGCGTGGAGGCCACCGCCGTCGGCGCCGACGACGAGCGGCGGATCGCGGCGGCCTACATGGTCTCCGAGCGCCGGAAGAAGGTGGAGGTGGACCGGCGGGAGGTCGCGCGCCTGTCGGACGCGATCGGGACGCTGGGCGCGGTGGTGTTCAGCCTGGAGGATGTCGAGATCGTGCGCGGGTCGCCCTCGGGGCGGCGGCGCTTCCTGGACATCCTCCTGTCGCTGGTGGAGCCGGGCTACGTGGAGGCGCTGAGCCGCTACCGCTCGGCCCTGTCGCAGAGGAACGAGGCGCTCAAGGAGGGCGCCGACGCGGCCACGCTCCAGGCGTGGTCGAGCGGGCTCGTGGAGGACGGCGCGCGGGTCATGGACGCCCGGCAGCGCTGGGTGTCGGACCGCCGGGAGGCCTTCGACGCCTACCACGAGCGCATCGCCGGGGGCGGTCGTGGCGTGATGAGCTACGAGCCGTCCGCCGGGTGGCCGGAGGGGTCGGAGGATCCCGACCGCACGGCCTGGGCGGAGGGGTTCCGGGCCGCGCTCGCCCGCACGCGGGAGCGGGAGCGGCGGCGCGGCGTCACCGTGGTCGGCCCGCACCGGGACGAGCTGGGCTTCACGGCCCAGGTGGCGGGCGAGGAGGAGCGGGAACTGAGGACGTACGGCTCGGGCGGGCAGCAGCGCACGGCCGCGCTGGCCCTGCGGCTGGCGGAGGCGGACACCCTGCGGGAGCGGCTCGGGCGCGAGCCCATCTACCTCCTGGACGACGTGTTCGCCGAGCTGGACGCGGAGCGCTCGGAGCGGGTCCTGCGGCTCCTGGACGAGGGGCGCTCCGGCCAGGTGATCGTGACGGCGCCCAAGCCGTCGGAGGTCGAGATCCGGGGCGGGCTCGAGATGTGGCGGATCCGGGACGGGAGGCTGGAGACGTGAGCGAGGGGCGCCGGCCCGCCGGGAGCGAGCGGCCCGCCGAGGCCAGGGAGAGGCCCGGAAGCTACCGGGACCGCCCCGGCCCGTGGCGTCCGCGTCGCCACCGCCGGGACGACCCGGCGGGAGAGCGGAGCGGCAGGCCCGAGCGGATCGGCGGCGTGGTGGGCGCCCTCCTGGACGCGTGGGGCATCCGCGGGCGCGTCGAGAGGGCGCGGGCCGCCTCGGACTGGGAGGAGCTCGTGGGTCCGCGCATCGCGGACGTGACGCGGAACGCGCGGGTCTCCGGACGCACCCTCTTCGTCGAGGTCGAAGGGGCGGCGTGGATGACGGAGCTCAGCATGATGCGGCGCGACCTCCTGCGCCGGATCAACGCGGGCCGCGACGAAGGCAGGATCGAGAAGATCGTCTTCCTCCAGGCCGATGGCCGGAGGAAGTGACGGGACACGAAGCGACCACACGAGGACGGAACTGGATGGCCAAGAGCGAGACGAAGACGAAGTCGAAGACGGACGAGGCCCTGCGCGACAAGGTCAAGCGCAAGGTCGAGGCGGGCGACTATACGTCGCGCCAGATCCAGGTCCTCAAGGGCCTGGAGGCCGTCCGCAAGCGTCCGGGCATGTACATCGGCTCCACCGCCGCGCGGGGCCTCCACCACCTGGTCTACGAGGTGGTGGACAACTCCGTGGACGAGGCGATGGCCGGATACTGCAGCGAGATCCGCGTCACGCTGTTGGACGACGGCTCGGTCACGGTGGTGGACGACGGACGGGGGATCCCGGTCGACATCCACCCCACCGAGAAGGTGCCGGGCGTCGAGCTGGCCCTGACCACCCTGCACGCGGGCGGGAAGTTCGACAAGCAGAGCTACAAGGTCTCGGGCGGCCTGCACGGCGTGGGCGTCTCGGTCGTGAACGCCCTCTCGGAGTGGCTCGAGGTGGAAGTGTGGCGCGACGGGCACGTGTGGAAGCAGCACTTCGAGCGCGGCCTCAAGACCGACGACCTGGCGAAGGGCGAGAAGACCGACGAGACCGGCACCACGGTCCGCTTCAGGCCCGACCCGGAGATCTTCACCGAGCTCCGCTTCAACTTCGACACGCTGGCCAGCCGGCTGCGCGAGCTGGCCTACCTGAACCGGGGCACCCGCATCGTCCTGGCCGACGAGCGCGAGGACGAGCCCCGGGTCGAGGACTTCCACTTCGACGGCGGGATCGTCCAGTTCGTCGAGTACCTGCGGGGCAAGAAGAGCCCGCTCCACGACGACGTGATCTACGTGGAGGGGACGCAGGAGGACGTGGAGGTCCAGCTGGCCATGCAGTACACGGACGGCTACAACGAGGACACCTTCACCTTCGTCAACAACATCAACACCCACGAGGGCGGCACGCACCTGACCGGCTTCAAGGCCGCCCTCACGCGCACGATCAACGCGTACGCCGACAAGAACAGCCTCCTCAAGAAGAACGACCCCGGCCTCTCGGGCGACGACGCGCGCGAGGGCCTCACGGCCGTGCTCTCGGTCAAGGTCCTCGAGCCGCAGTTCGAGGGACAGACCAAGACCAAGCTCGGGAACAGCGAGGTGCGGGGGATCGTCGAGAGCCTGGTGAACGACAAGCTCTCGACCTGGCTCGACGAGAACCCTTCGGCCGGCCGCTCTATCATCGACAAGGCGGTCCAGGCGGCGCGCGCCCGGGAGGCGGCCCGCAAGGCGCGCGACCTCACCCGCAAGCGCTCGGCCCTGGAGACGGGGATCCTGCCCGGGAAGCTGGCCGACTGCTCCGTGACCGATCCGGAGCTCTCGGAGATCTTCATCGTAGAGGGTGACAGCGCCGGGGGCTGTTTTTCGGGCGACACGAAGATCGCGCTGGCCGACGGCCGCGAGCTCAGCTTCGTCGAGCTCATCGAGGAACAGGAAGCCGGCCGAGAGAACTTCTGCCATACGATCCGGCGGGAAGGCACCATCGGTCTGGAGCTGATCCGGAACGTCCGGCGGACACGGCGGGACGCCGAGGTGATACGGGTCACCCTGGACAACGGGGAGAAGATCACCTGCACGCCGGATCACCGGTTCATGCTGCGGGACGGCGGCTACCGGCGGGCAGACGAGCTGACGCCGGACGACTCGCTCATGCCGCTCTACCGGAAGGTGTCGGATACGGATGAGAGCGGAAGGACCGTCGACTTCGAGCCTCTCAGGGTGGGCGTCAATCACAAGGTCGCCGGGTTCGAGCGCCTGTCACGAACCGTGGACGTGTACGATCTGGAGGTCCCCGGAACGCACAACTTCGCGCTGGCCAGCGGCGTGTTCGTCCACAACAGTGCCAAGCAGGGCCGAAACCGTGCCTTCCAGGCCATCCTGCCGCTGCGCGGGAAGATCCTGAACGTGGAGAAGGCCAGGATCGACAAGATCCTCTCCAACGACGAGATCCGCGCGATCATCACGGCCATCGGCGCCGGAATCGGCGAGGAGTTCGACATCGGGGAGTCCCGCTACCACAAGGTCATCCTGATGAGCGTGGACGGGGAAGAGCACGCCTTCGTCCGCGAGGACGGGGTGACCCGTATGGTGAAGATCGGCGAGTTCATCGACCGGGTCGTCGAGGAGAACGCGAGCCGGGTGGAGGGCTTCCTCAACGAGTCGGACCCGGCCGCCGACCCGACGGGCTACGAGAAGGTCCGGGCCATGGGACCGACCAGCGGCGAGCTGGGGGAGGTCCTGTGCTTCGGCAAGGACGATCACGAGGTCCGCTTCCGGCCGATCAAGGCCGTGATCCGTCACCCGACCCAGGAGCCGTTGTTCGAGATCGAGACGGCCTACGGCCGGTCGGTCCGGGTGACGGGGAGCCACAGCGTGTTCGTGTACGAGGACGGCCAGGTCCGGAAGAAGCGGGGGGACGAGGTCGAGGTCGGGGATCGGGTGGTGGCTCCGCGCCGCATCCGCCTCCCGGAGGATGCCCCCGAGCGCATCGATCTCCTCCGGCGCCTCCATTCCGTGCCCGAGGCGGCCGATCAGGTGTGGGTCCGCGGCTCGGCGGTCGAGGCCTGGTACAGGAGCCGGGTGGTCCAGGACCACCCGGACGATGCGGAGTTCACCTCGCCCGGGGTCGAGGTCCCGGCGGACGTCGGCCGCGAGCTGGCGATCTCCCGAAGGGCCAGCGGACGTTCGAATCCGCGGTTGTGCGAGAAGGTGGGGATCCGCCAGCCGGTCACGTTCTACGCGTGGGAGAAGGGGATGTCAAAGCCCACCCTCGAGAACTGGTGGGCCTACCTGGACGCCATCGGCGAGGACCGGAACGCGGTCATGGACCGGGTCCGGGTCGTCCCGAGCCGGCTCCAGCACATCTGGGAGACGCAGTACGCGGGAGCGCCCGCCAACCGCGTCCGTCCCTACGTCCGGCTCTCGGACCTGGAGCCCGAGGACCTGGAGTGGTTCGAGGAGAGGGAGGACCTCGAGCTCACGCCCGAGAAGAACGCGGACCGCGGGGTGCCCCGATACGTCGACGTCTCCCCCGAGCTCATGACGCTCCTGGGCTTCTACCTGGCCGAGGGCAGCGGCAGTCCCCGCGCCGGAATCCGCCTGGCCATGGGGGCCAACAACCAGGGACTGGTCGCCGAGATGCGCCGGGCGTTCGAGCGCGTCTTCGGTCTCTCGCCTACGCTCTACGAGAGCGAGACGCGGGTGGCGGAGCTCCGG
>DATFLN010000012.1:0-4558 GCA_035267645.1 Gemmatimonadota bacterium
GGAGTCCTGGTTCTGGACGGTGCCCAGCATGGTCGGGTAGTCGAAGTCGAACAGGATCGGGATGCGCCGGCGCTCCTCGCCGAACACCAGCCGCTGGGCCGGCGTCGGGGAGGGGATGCGGTCGGCCGGGTCGCCCAGGTACTCGCGCACCAGCTCCGGCTCCGGGAGGCGGAGCGACTCGATGACGTGGCTGGTGAGGAAGCCGTCCTGCGCCAGCACGCCCGGGTTCAGCGCCAGCTCGGCGATCCGGTGGGCGATGAGGTTGAGGTCGGCCGCCTCCTGGACGTTCTTCGCGAAGAGCTGGAAGAAGCCCGTGTCGTCGATGGCGTGATAGTCGTCGTGGCCGGCGTGGATGTTCAGCGCCTGCTTGGTCATGGCCCGGCACGCCATGTTGAGCACGTAGGTGAGGCGCTTGCCGGCGGCCGCGTACAGGGACTCGTGCATGTAGGCGATGCCCTGGCTGGCCGAGAAGTTGGCCGACCTGAGGCCCGACATCGACAGCCCGGCGGTCACGCCCGCGGCGGCGTGCTCGCCCTCGGGCTCGAAGAAGACCAGGCGCCGTCCGAAGGCGTTGGTCTTCCCCCCGGCCACGGCGGCGGCCCAGTACTCTCCCATCTGGGTGGCCGGCGTGATCGGGTAGGCGCCCGCGGCCTCGCTGGCCTCGGTCTCCACGGCGGCCACGGCCTCGCTGCCGTCCATGGCCACCAGGCTCCCGGGGAAGCGCGCCTCCTCGGGCGTGGCGGGCGCCGGGCTCCCGGTCTCCGCCGGGGCGTCGGGCGTCCGGTCCTCGCTCGCGGAGCTCCCGCGCGTCACGTTCTTTATCGGCCAGATCATCTCGGCTGCTCCCTTCAGGTCGTCCCTCCGGCCGCGCGGACGCGGCCGGCCGTCTCTCGGGTCCGGATCGGCACCACGCGGTCCCGGGCGTCTTCCTCCGCCTCGCGCGCCGCCCCGTCGTCGGCGAACTGGGTGCCGACGACCCACCGGATGGCGCCCGTCGGGCACCTGGCCGTGGCCTCGGGCCCGACCAGCTCGTTCCTGGAGTAGTCGATCACCGGCAGGCCGTCCCGCATCTCGATGAGGCCGTCCGCCGCGTCCACCGCGCAGCGGCCGCAGGCGTCGCAAGCCACCGCGCACAGCTCCGTGGCGGCGTCGCCCTCGAGGAGGCTCCGGCACTGGACGATGAGCTGCTGGCTCATCGGCATGATCGTGAACAGGTCCAGCGGGCAGGCCTCGACGCAGTCCTCGCACGCGATGCACAGCTCGGGGTCGACCACGGGCAGGTCCACGTCGTTCATGTGGATCGCGTCGTAGTCGCAGGAGATGGCGCAGTCGGCCAGCCCGATGCAGCCCCAGGGACAGGCCTTGCCGCCGCCGGTCACGGCGGCGGCGGCCGCGCAGCTCATCGCGCCCTCGTAGAACGCCTTGCGTGGGGCCACGTTCGAGCCGCCCGCGCACAGGAGGCGGGCCACCCGCTTCTCGGCCTCGCCCGCGTCGACGCCGAGCAGGGCGGCCACCTCGCCGCGCTCCTCGTCGCCCATCACCGTGCACTCGGCCGGCGCAAGCCGTCCCGCCACCAGGCCCTCCGCGAAGGCGCGGCAGCCCGGCTGGCCGCACGCCCCGCAGTTGTTGCCGGGGAGGAGGCCTTCGGCCTCGTCGATCCGGGGGTCCTCCCACACCCAGAACGTGCGGTTGGCGGCGGCGATGGCCCCGCCCAGGAAGACGCCGATGCCGGCCAGGATGCCGACCGGGATCAGGATCGCGATCACGTCCATCGGTCCGTCACCCCAGGTCCCTGAGGTCGGCCTGGCGGAGGAGCCACGCGGCCAGCCGGTCGGCCGGCTGCGCCGCTTCCGCGCCGGACCCGGCCTCCGGAGCGTGGTCGCCGTTGGTCGAGGGCGCTCCGACCGCGCCGGCCGGCGCGGTCAGGCTGGCCAGCTGGGCCAGCTCCTCGGCCTGCTGCCACACGCTGATCGGACCCACCGGGCGGAGCCCATCGGCGGCCGGGATCTCCTCGATCGTGAGCCGCTCGGCCAGCGTCTGGCCCGCGGCGGGGTCGTGCGCGAACCGCGCGGCGCCCGAGCCCTCGGGGAGGAGGGCGGCGACCGCCGGTCCGGGGAAGTCCGTGGCCCTCTCGAGCTCGGCCGGGTCCTCGGTCTGGAGCACGAACACGCCCGGGCTGATGAGCCGCACGAGCGCCGCGGCGGGCGCCGGCCCGTCCACGACCAGGAGGAGCTTCTGGGCTCCGTCCACGAACTCGGCCAGCTCCCCGGCCCGGAGCTTCGAGCCCGGCGTCTCGACGACCAGCGGGGGCGCGATGCCGCGCTCCGCCCGGTTCCAGGAGGCCGGCGGCAGGGAGAAGAGCGGGTCGGGAGCCTCCCCGGCGGCGTCGACCCGGCGGCCCTCCCGGGCCAGCTCGGCCGCGCGCGCCGCCCCGAAGGCGGCCCCCAGCCGGCCCAGGCCGGCCAGGACCGCGTCCCTCAGCATCTCCTCCGGCCCGACCGCCCGGGCGAACGCCCGGTCGTCGGCCGCGTCCAGCGAGGCCAGCGTGTCGTGCGCGGCCTCCAGGAGGGCCGCCTGGTCCGGGTCGAGCACGCTCTCCTCGGCGAACAGGCCGGCGAAGCGCCCGGCATCCATGAGCCGGGAGGCCAGCCCCCCCAGCTCCTCGCTCGCGCCGCCGACTCCGGCCGGCTGCCGCCGGCGCTCGAGCTCGCCGCGCACCTCGTCGACCGCCCGGGCCACCGCGGAGCGGAAGGCCTCCAGGGGCGCGCCGAGGCTCTTCAGGGCCAGGTCCACACGCTCTTCAGATGGCATGGCGGTCCAGCTCCCGGTTCAGCGTCTTCACCTTCTCGTCCGCCGAGCGCGCGGGCACGCGGCGGAGCTCGTCGTAGACCGCCCGCGACGGGTCGCGGAAGAACACGCCCAGGCGGATGGGCCGCTCGGGGTCGGAGTCCTCCTCGGCCAGGCGCCGGGCGAAGTCCAGGTCGGACGGGTCGTGCGGCCTCACGTGCTGGTAGATCTTCTCCAGACCGTCCACCCGGATGCCGTCCTCGTGGACGAGGAGCTCGATCCTGTCCGGATCGCGCACCGCGTCGATGAACATGGACAGAGTGTAGTGCGGGCAGCGCTGGAGTATGCGCACGAAAGCGAAGCCCCTGTGCCGGAAGGCCGCCCGCAGGGTGGCCTGGAGGTGCTGCGGGATCCACTCGGCGGTCTGCGCCACGAAGGACGCGTTGGTCACGCCGAGGGTGGCCGTCAGCGGGTTCAGCGACGGGAGGAAGCTCCCGTGCGGCTGCGTGTTGGTCCGGTAGCCCCGGGGCGTGGTCGGCGACGTCTGTTTCTTGGTCAGTCCGTAAATGTGGTTGTCGAGCATGAAGGCGACCATGTCGGTGTTGTAGCGGATCGCGTGGATCCAGTGACCCGCGCCGATCGATGCGCAGTCGCCGTCGCCCATGACCGCGAACACGTTCAGCTCGGGCCTGTGCAGCTTCATCCCCGTGGCCAGCGGCAGCGCGCGGCCGTGGATCCCGTGGAAGCCGTACGTCCCCAGGTGGTGGGGGAAGCGGCCGGAGCATCCGATGCCCGAGACGAACACGGTCTCCTCGGGGGCGAGCTGCTCCTCGCGGAGGAGCCGCTGCGAGGCCGCGAGCACGGAATGGTCGCCGCAGCCGGGGCACCAGCGGGCCACCGGGCCCTCGTAGTCCCCCAACTCGAAGATGCGGTCCTCCTCCACGGAGACGCGGAGTAGGGAGCAGGTCGCGACGTCGTTCATGCGGCACCTCCCTTCACGGCCAGCCTGTCCCGGATCACCTCGAGGATCCGCCCGGGCCGCAGCGGCTCGGCCATGACCCGCGTCCAGCAGTCCACGTCCACCAGCGTCTGCGCGCGGAGGAGCCAGGCCAGCTGTCCGCGCCGGCGGTTCTCCTCCGTGATGAACGGATCGTCCGGTTCGTCGCTGTAGTTGATCTCGACCGTCATGACGCGGCCGAAGCGGCCGAAGATCTCGCCGAGGCCCGGCGGCAGCGGCGAGAGGAACGTCAGGTGGGTGGACGAGACGGAGAGGCCCTCCGCCCGCGCCCGGTCCACCGCCTCCTCGATCGCGCCCTTCGTCGACCCCCATCCGACCAGGAGGAGGTCGCCCGAGTCGTCACCGTAGATCTCCGGCGGCGTGAGCGTGCTCTGCAGCACCGCCAGCTTCCGGCTGCGGGCCCGCGAGGAGCGCTGGTTGATCTCCGGGTCGTAGGCCACGTGGCTCTCCTCGTCGTGCGCCAGGCCCGTGGCCGTGAACTGTCCGTTCTCCTGGCCCGGGACCAGCCGCCGCGACAGGCCGGTGCGGGGGTCCCACTCGTAGGGGCGGGTCCCCTCGGGCACCGGGCTCTGGTCGGGCGGCGAGCCCTGCCACTCGAGCTTCGGCTCGGGGCGCGGGAAGGGCTGGACGCCCGTGGCCAGGTTGGCGTCGGAGAGGACGATGACCACGGCGCGGAAGGTCTCGGCGATCCGGCGCGCCATGACCATGACGTGGAAGCACTCCTCGATCGTGGCCGGGGCGATCACCACGTGC
>DATFLN010000013.1:0-35207 GCA_035267645.1 Gemmatimonadota bacterium
GGGGACGTTCAACGCCATGGCGTTCTTCGCGGCCCTCGTCCTCTTCATCTTCAGCTTCGCGATCGGGCCCGACGCCGCCCTCCTCCGCCGGCTGGGGGCCGGGCTCCTGTGGATCGCGATCACGTTCACGGGCCTCCTGGCGCTGGCCCGGACCTACCACAGCGAGGAGATGGCCGGCGGGCTGGAGGCCCTCCTGCTGTACCCGGGGGAGCCCCGGGCCATCTTCCTGGGCAAGCTGGTGGGGAACCTGGTCGTCCTCCTCCTGGTCGAGGCCATCCTCTACCCGGTGGCGGCCGTCCTCTTCCACGTGGACCTGGGCGGCCACTTCCTCTCGACGGCGGGGGTGGCGATCCTGGGCACGTTCGGCTTCTCGGTGGTGGGCACGTTCTACTCGGCGCTCACCCTCCACCTCCGCGCCCGCGAGGTCATGCTCCCGCTCCTCGTCCTCCCCCTGCTGGTCCCCGTCTTGCTGGGTGCAGTGAGCGCCACGGCGGCGCTCCTCACGCCGGAGACGGCGGGGGGGCTGGGCGGCTGGATACGGTTGCTCGTAGCGTTCGACATCCTCTATTTTGTGGTCTGTACATGGACCTTCCCCGTGCTCCTGGAACGGTGACCGACCCTTCCCCCCTTCCCCGACTCCGAGCCCCGCACCTGGTCCTGGCCTTCCTGGCCGTGGTCACCGCCGTCGTGGGGAGCGCGATCGGGCTGTGGGTGGTGCCGCCGGACGCCATGCAGGGCGACGTCCAGCGGTTGATGTATCTGCACGTGCCCGCCGCGTGGCTGGCGTTCCTGGCCTTCTTCGTCGTGTTCGTGATGAGCGTGCTCTACCTCATCCAGCGCGACCCGAGGTGGGACCTGCTGGCGGCGAGCTCGGCCGAGGTCGGGGTGCTGTTCACGGCCCTGACGCTCGTGCTCGGCTCGCTGTGGGGGAAGCCGATCTGGGGGGTGTGGTGGACCTGGGACCCGCGGCTCACGACGACCGCGATCCTGCTGGTCATCTACGTGGGCTACCTGGCCGTGCGCTCCTTCGCCGCCGACCCCGAGCGGGCGGCGCGCTGGTCGGCCGTGGTGGGGATCGTCGGGTTCGCGGACGTGCCCATCGTCTACCTGTCGGTCACCTGGTGGAGGAGCCTCCACCAGCCGCCCTCGAGCCCCCAGAGCATGGCGTCCTCGATGCTGTGGACGCTGATGCTGAACCTGGTGGCCTTCACGCTGGTATATGCCTACCTGCTGCTGCGCCGCTACCAGGTGGCCGTGGCCGAGCAGGAGCTCGACGCGCGGCGGGCGGAGGACTGAGATGGGCTATCTTTGGGTCGGGTACGTGCTGACGTGGGTCGCCATGGTGTGGTTCGCCTGGCGTCTCGAGGCGCGGGCCCGCCAGGTCGGCCGACGCCTGCGCGAGACGGAGCGGGATCGGGCCGACGAACGGCGACGACCGGAGGGCGATCATGGCCGAACATAGAAGGAAGAAGGGATCGGCGAAGAGGAAGATCTGGGCGGGGGTGGGCCTCGCGGCCGTGGCCGCGGCGCTCGTCCTCCTGGTGGGAGGCGGCCTGAAGGACAACGTGGTCTACTTCCTCACGCCCAGCGAGCTCGAGGCGCGCGGCACCTCAGCGGTCGGCGAGGCCGTCCGGCTGGGGGGCCAGGTCGAGAAGGGGAGCGTCGAGTGGAACGCCGACGCCCGCGACCTGCGCTTCGTGGTGACGGACGGGAAGACGCAGATCCCCGTCCACTCCACGGGCGCCCCGCCCTCCATGTTCCAGGAGGGAATCGGCGTCGTGGTCGAGGGCCAGTTCCGCTCGGACGGCGTGTTCCAGAGCGACAACCTGATGGTCAAGCACTCGAACGAGTACAGGCCCCCCGAGAAGGGCCACTCCCCCGACGAGACGTTCAAGACGCTGATTCAGAAGAGCGGCTCCGGCGGCGGGGAGTAGGACGATGCTGAGCACGCTCGGATCGGCCGCCGTGCTGGCGGCCCTCCTCGGCGCCATCTTCACCTCCGTGGCGGGCATGTACGGGGGCTTCAAGCAGCGCCCGGTGGCCACCGACGCCTCGCGCTACGGCATCTACTTCGTCTTCTTCTGCATCTCCGCGGCGGTGGCCGTGATGGAGATCGCGCTCCTCACCCACGACTTCAGCGTCTCTTACGTGGCCGAGGTCGGGAGCCGGGAGACCCCCACCTACTTCACGGCGATCTCGCTGTGGAGCAGCCTGGATGGGTCCATCCTGTTCTGGGGATGGATCCTGGGGGCGTACGCCACGCTGGTGGCCTGGGTGAACCGGGACCGCTACCCGCGCTATACGCCGTTCGTGAACGGCACGCTCATGATCGTGGGGATCTTCTTCTTCGGGCTCCTGGTCGGGCCGGCCAACCCGTTCGGCCACCTGAGCCCGGCGCCGGCCAACGGGCCGGGACCGAACCCCCTGCTGCAGAACCACCCCCTGATGGGCCTCCACCCGCCGCTCCTCTACCTGGGGTACGTCGGGATGGCCGTGCCCTTCTCGTTCGGGATCGCGGCGCTCCTCTCGGGGAACATCGGCGAGCGCTGGCTGCACGCCACCCGCCGGTGGACGCTGGCCCCGTGGGCCTTCCTGTCGCTGGGGATCGTGGCCGGAGCGTGGTGGTCCTACGACGTGCTGGGCTGGGGCGGCTACTGGGCGTGGGACCCGGTCGAGAACGCCTCCTTCCTCCCGTGGCTCACCGCCACCGCCTTCCTGCACTCGGCCATGGTGCAGGAGCGACGCGGGATGCTGAAGACGTGGAACCTGTCGCTCATCGTGGGCACGTTCATGCTCACGCTGTTCGGGACGTTCCTGACGCGCTCGGGGGTGCTGGACTCGGTGCACGCGTTCACCGAGGGCGCGGTCGGGCCGCTCCTCCTGGGCTTCGTGGCGCTCATCACGATCTCCACGCTGGCCTTCATCGCCTGGCGTAGCGACCGGCTCCACGCTGCCGGCACGATCGAGGGCGCCGCCTCGCGCGAGAGCGCGTTCATCGTGAACAACCTCCTGTTCGTGGCGCTCACGTTCACGGTCCTCCTGGGGACCGTCTTCCCGCTCGTGGTCGAGGCCACGAACGGGCAGCGGATCAGCGTGGGGCCGCCCTACTTCGACATGGTGGCCGCCCCGCTCGGCCTCCTCCTCCTCTTCCTGATGGGGGTGGGGCCGCAGCTCCCCTGGGGCGCGGTGACGGCCTCCCGGGTGGTCGAGCGGCTGTGGAAGCCGTTCGCGGTGGGCGTGGTGGCGGCCGCGGTCCTGTTCGCGGTCGGGATCCGGGCCCCCTACCCGCTCATCACCTTCGGGCTGGGCGCCTTCGTGATGACCACCATCGTGGACGAGTTCCGCAAGGGCATGGGCGCCCGGCGGCGCATCTCGGGCTCGCGCGGGCCCGTGGCCCTGTGGGAGCTCCTGACGCGGAACGGCCGCCGGTACGGCGGCTACGTGGTCCACACGGGAGTCGTGACCGTGATCGTGGCGCTGGCGGTCTCCCAGCACTGGCGCTCCGAGCGCGAGCTCACGCTGCACCGGGGCGAGACGGCCACGCTGGGCGCGTACACGATCGGCTTCGACCAGGTGTCCGTCACCGAGGAGCCCCAGCGTTTCGTGGTCAAGGGGACCTTCCCGATCTCGAAGGGCGGCAAGCAGATCTCCATCATGACGCCCAGCCTCAACTTCTACCGCTCCCAGCAGCAGCCGGTCACGACGCCCGCCGTGCGCTCGACGCCGGCCGGTGACCTCTACCTCACGCTCATGGCCTTCGACCGCCAGCAGGGCGAGCACGCCACGGTCCGCGCCATCCTGAACCCCGGAGTGCCGTGGCTGTGGTTGGGTGGCCTCATCGTGGGCCTGGGCGCGATCATCGCCATCCGCGCGCGGCGCAGGCACGGCATGACGTTGGAGCGCGGCGGTGGGCGCCCCGAGGCGGACGCCTCCGGAACCTCCGAGCGGGAGCAGGAGGCCGTCCCGGCGTGAAGCGCTGGAAGGCCCTCGTGGCGCTGGCCCTCGCGGCGGCGTTCCTGGGCGTGCTCGGCTTCGGGCTGACGCGGGACGCGCAGGTGCTCCCGTCCGCCATCATCGGGCAGAAGGCGCCGCAGTTCGACCTGGAGACCCTGGACGGCGACAGCATCGACCTGTCCTCGCTCCAGGGCCAGGTCGTGCTCCTGAACTTCTGGGCCTCGTGGTGCATCCCGTGCCGGGAGGAGCACCCGGTGCTCGAGATGGCCGACAAGCGCTACGACGGAAAGGGCGTGAGGCTGATCGGCGTCGTCTACCAGGACACCCGGAGCAACGCCAGGCGCTTCCTGGAGCAGCACGGCGGCGGCTGGCCGAGCGTCCTCGACCCCAGCAGCCGCGTGGCCATCAGCTACGGGGTGTACGGCGTCCCGGAGACGTACTTCGTCGACCCGACCGGGCGCGTGGTCCAGAAGCACGTGGGCCCGCTCACCTGGGACCTCCTGAGCTCCACCGTCGACTCGCTCCTGGCGTCCGGGAAGGGCGCGGCGCCGGACACGACGGCCGCGTCGGGGACGGCCGGGGTCGGCGCGGACGCGGCGGCCGGCCCGGAGGCGACCGGCTCCGGCGCGCGGACGCAGCGATGAAGCTCGCGCGGACGCTCCCGCTCCTGGCGCTCACCGCCTGCCTGGCTGCGCCCGCCCCGGTCCTGGCCCAGGACGCGGGCGCGGCCCCGGCGGACGCGGGCCAGGCGGCGGGGACGTCCTCCGCGGCCGCCCGATCGACCGGGCTCTCGGGCGAGAAGCTGGACAACGCGACGGCCGAGGTGGCGGCGCAGCTCCGCTGCCCGGTGTGCCGCGGACAGTCCGTCCTGGAGTCCACGGCCACGCTCTCCAAGGAGATGCAGGCGGAGATCCGCCGCCGTCTGGCGGAGGGCCAGAGCCCCGAGCAGGTCAGGGCCTACTTCGTGAGCCGCTACGGGGAGTGGATCCTGCTCAAGCCGCCCGCGCACGGGCTTACGATCCTGGTCTACCTGTTCCCGGCGGCGGTCCTGGTGGTCGGGTTCGGCCTGGCGGTCCTCTACGTCAAGCGGAGGGCGGCGGGGAGCGACGAGGACGCGGAGACGGCGGCCCCCGCGCCGGGTGCCGGTACGGGGGCCGGCACAGGGCCCGGGGAGGCGCCGATGTCGGCGGAACTCTCGCGGGACGAGGAGGCCTGGTTGGAGCGGGCGCTGCAGGAGCGACGGGACGAGGGCGCCTGACCGCGAAGCGCGCGGGAACATCCTGAGATCGGGCTTGTATCTCTCCCGCGCGTCGAAGGAGCCGAGCCGCGCGGTGGGAGGGATCTTCCTCCACATCCGCGCCGTGCATCGGCCACAGTCTGAACCCCCAGAGCCGGAGGCTCATGTTCTTCGAGTCGCGCGCTCTCGATTCGTTCGATCAGTACCTTCAGGACGTCGAGCGCTATCCGCTGATCGACGATCCCCTGGAGGAGCGCGAGATCGCGCGCAGGGCCCGCGAGGGAGACCGTGCAGCCGCCGAGCGGCTGGTCACGGCCAACCTGCGGTTCGTGATCTCGTACGTGAAGAAGTACCAGGGCCGCGGCCTGAACCTGGCCGAGCTCGTGTGCATCGGGAACGAGGGCCTGCTCAAGGCCGTCAAGAAGTTCGATCCCGAGAAGGGCGTGAAGTTCATCTCCTACGCCGTGTGGTGGATCCGCCAGACGGTCCTCCAGGCCCTGGCCGAGCAGACCCGCTCGGTCCGCATCCCGCTGAACCAGAACTCCAACCTGGTGAAGCTCTCCCGTACGGAGACGGCGCTCACCCAGAAGCTGGGCCGCACGCCCACCGACCGGGAGATCGCCGAGGAGATGGAGGAGCCGGTCGAGACGGTCCGCGCCCTGCGGCGCGTGGCCTCCGCCGAGCTCAGCCTGGACGCGCCCCTCGACAAGTCCGACCGGGACAGCGCCTCGTTCGGGGAGCGCTTTGCCGGGATGGACGAGGAGGAGATCGAGGAGGACGTCGAGTCCCAGGCCCGCCGCGAGTTCCTCGAGCGGATGTTCGAGGAGTACCTCACCGAGCGGGAGCGCAAGATCCTGGTCCTCTACTACGGCCTGGACGACGGCGAGGAGATGACCCTGGAGCAGATCGGAGAGCTCCTGGGCGTCACCCGCGAGCGGATCCGCCAGATCCGGAACCGCGCCTTCGAGAAGCTGCGCCAGTCGCCCGACGGCGGCGCGCTGGAAGGGTTCTGGCGGGCGAGCGCCTGACGGCGCGCAGAGACACGCAGGCTGCACCCGCGGCGGGAAGACGAGGGCCGCCGGCGCCACGAGGGCGACCGGCGGCCCCGCTGCATCGGGAGGCCCCGCCCCTCAGGCCTCCCGGCCTTCCGGCGGCCCGTCCTTCCTTCCCCAGCCCCACGCCACGAGCAGGAAGATGGCCGTCGTGATCACGGCGCTCCCGACGCACCAGCGGCACACGGCCCGGAGGACGAAGAGCTCGACGGACGTCAGGTAGACCGTGAAGGCCAGCCCGCCCACGGCAAGGAGCGACAGGAGCCTCCCGGTCCAGGGATGGCCGCCGAACGTCGGCTGGACGCCCAGGAGCGCGATCCCGAGCACCGACCCGTACCACGCCACCCCCCAGCCGGGCACGGGCCAGCCCAGGAAGCTCGCGTAGCGGGAGCTCTGGACGTACTCGCACGAGTGCGCCCCGCTCCCGCAGGCCAGCCCCCCGTACCAGCCCATGTGGTAGAGGAGCAGGTAGAGGGAGATGAACAGGCCGATCAGCGCCAGGATGGCGATGGCCATCCGGCGCCGGATCGTCCCGCGGCTCACGGCGATCCCGTCGAAGAGCCGCCCGGTGTGGCCTGCTGGATGAGCCTCTCGAGCGAGCCGTAGTCGGCCTGGCGGAGGGGCACCTCCCTGCCGTTCAGGAAGATCGTCGGCGTGGCGTTCACGCCGAGCTGGTCCCCGTAGGCGCGCGAGGCCATGATCCGCGGCACGTAATTCTGGCTCTCGTAGCACTGCTTCCACCGGTCCATGTCGCCGACGCCGGCCTGGCCGGCATAGTCCTCGAAGCGGCCCTGGGGGTCGTTCGAGCGCACCCACTGGAGCTGGTTGGCGTAGAGGAGGTCGTGCATGGGCCAGTACCTTCCCTGCTCGCCGGCGCAGCGGGCGGCCAGCGCCGCCGGGATGGCGTTGGTGCTCTGGTTCAGCGGGAAGTCGTAGAAGATCCACTTCACCTTGCCCGTCTCCACGTAGTTCTGCCGGAGGGCCCGCCCCGTCACCCGGGTGAACTCGGCGCAGTGGGGACAGGTGTAGTCCCCGAACTCGGCGATCGTCACCGGCGCGTCGGCCGAGCCCTCGACGATCCCGGCGCTCGAGTCGGCCGGCTGGTTCAGCGCGGCCACCGACATCGGCTGAGAGACCGGCTGCTCGCCTCCGCCGCCCCTCAGCGCGAACAGGGCCACCACCCCGGCCGCCACGACCAGGGCCAGGACGATGTAGAACGTCCTCCCCGGCCCTCCGCTCGACTTCCTGCCGCCACGCTTTCTGCTCTTGTTGGCCACGCTGTCCTTCCTCGCTCTCTCGGTTCAGGTTCCGGCGGACCGCCCCGGGGCTTTCGGGGCCCTCGGGGCCGCCCGCGCGCTTCCGGGCGGACGTCCGGCCGCCACGACTACCACACCAGCCAGATCGTGATCGCGGCCGCCGCCAGCAGCGCGAGCGCGGCGATCAGCGCCAGCTGGAGCCACTCGGGCACCCGCCGGCGCCGCATGGCGGCGACCTCGGCCAGGAGCGGCAGGAGACGCGTACCCCACACCTCGCGGATCTCTCCGAGCCCGTCGCGCCAGGCCTCCTCGTAGGCCGCGTCCACCTTCCGGAGGGTCCGCTTCCACGCCTCAAGGCTCTCCCGGAGCGGCCCTTCCTCGGCCTCGGGCGGGCCGGCCTCGACCCGCTCCAGGCGCTCGGAAAGCTCCCGCTGCTGCTCTTCCAGGCGGCGGAGGAGGGGGATCAGGCGCTCGAACGGCCCCAGGATGCGGAGGCGGATCTCCTCCCGGCTCTCCTCCGAGAGCGCGTAGCGGGACTCCACCCGGGAGGAGGCACGCCGCGCCCGGAGGAGCCCCCGGAGCTGCCGGTCGTAGGCCTCGCCCACCCGGGCGGCGGCGTTGGAGACCGCCGCCCTCGTGTCCTCCTGCAGCTCCCCCGCGTCCATGGCCTCGACCGCGCGGGCCAGGCTCCCCGCCCCGCTCGCGGCCGACTTCCGGAGGAGGAGCGGCCCCAGCGCCACCTCGCCCAGCTCCAGGAAGTGGGTCTCGAAGAACGAGGACCCGAGCCCGGTCCGCTCGGCGGTGCGGAGCGGGAGCTTCCCGGTCACCTCCTCGGCCAGCTCCTGGAGGACGTCCACGTTGAGGCGGAGCGCCGGCATCTGCGCCGCCACCGGCGGCGCCACGTCGCGCCGGGCGAACAGCTCGAGCTCGGGACCGCTCGACTCCGGCTGCCCCCGGGCGGCGCGGGCGGCCAGGCGGAGCTCCTCCGGGAACAGGTAGAGGAGCCGGACGCGGTCGCCGTCGCTCCCGACCTCGAGGGCCGGACCGCGACCGCCCGCCCGCTCCGCCTCCAGCTCCCGGACCTCGGCGGCCGGCCACGCCAGCCTCCGCCGCTCGCCCGCCCCCAGGAGGTGGAGGGCGCGTCGGGTCACGACGGCCAGGCGGAGGCCGCGCACCTCGGCGCCGCCGATGCGGCCCACGGCCGCCACGCCCGCCGTGCACAGGACGCCCTCGGTCGTCACGGCGTCGGGGAGTCGGCGCCGCTGGTCGGCCCGGCTCACGTGCTTCTCGAGCTCCCGCACGGCCCGGTCCAGGTCGCGGCCGCTCCCCCGGAGGGCCATCACGTCCCGCTCCGAGAACACCATCAGGAGCCCCGCCCGGCGGGAGGTCCAGAAGATCTCGTTCAGGGGGACCCGGAGGTCCTCCACCTCGAGGGCCTCGTCCCCGACCCGGACCGGGACGTCCCGGAGCGTCCCGCCCCCGTGCGACCAGGCGTCCAGCCGAAGGACGCTCTCCTCAGCCATCGCCGGCCTCCTCCCGGGCCAGCCGGGCGGCCGACCCCGTCCGCGCCTCGAAGCGCTCGACGAAGCGCGCGAGCGGCCAGGGCTTCCAGGGATCCCGGGGCAGGCCGAGCTCCTCGATCCGCGCCTCCACCTCCGCCGGCTCGCCCTCGATCTCCGCGAGGACGTCCATGACCGGGTACGCCTCGATCCGCACGGTCACGCCGTCCTTCTCCCACACCTCGATCCGGCGGTCGAGCGCCAGGGCGACCCGGTCCAGGCCCATGCGCGCCAGGAGCGCGCGGGCGGCCTCGCCGTCGGCCACGTCCGTCTCGATCTCCTCGCGCCGCTTGAAGCCTCCCGCCTCCGAGGCCGGCCCCTTCCAGCCCAGCACCGCCCGCTCCGTCCCCTCGTCGGGACGGAAGCGGCGGATGCGGACGACCTCGTCCTTCGCCTCGAGCTCGCCGGCCTCCGTGTCGAGCCGCCGGTCGATCATCTCCCCCCTGAAGGTCCGTCTCCAGCCGCCCTCCTCGAGGGCGACGCGGAGGGCGTCGGGGCCCGGGAGCTCGCCACCGAGCCGGCCCTTGAGCTCGAACTCGGCCGCACCCGCCGGCCTCGCGGCCCCGCGCGCGCCCGTCCCGCCGCTGCGCCCGGTCTCCGCGGCCCCTCCCGCGCCGCTCACGAGAGGAGCGCCTCCAGCACGGCCTCGGTGTCGGAGAGGTCCCCGAGCACGCGGTCGGCGCCGTGCGCCGCGAGCTCGTCCACGCCGTGGCGCCCGGTGGCCACGGCCAGGGTCCTGAGGCCCGAGGCCCGGCCGCAGCGGATGTCGTCCGGCGTGTCCCCGACCACCCATACCTCCCGGGCCCGGAAGCGCAGGCCCAGGCGCTCCGCCCGCCGCAGGGCCACCGGCGGGAGGTCGTCCCGGGCCTCGGCGTCGGAGCCGAACGCCCCCACCGGGAACGGTGCGTCCACGCCGGCCGCGGCCAGCTTGCGGCGCGCGCCGCCCTCCACGTTCCCGGTCACGAGACCGAGCGTCACGCCCTCCCGGCGTGCCAGCTCTCCGAGGAGCCCGGGCACCCCCGCGCAGGTCCGCACCCGGCCGTCCCGGGCCGCCAGCTCCTCCTCCAGCCGCGCCAGGTAGGGCGACCACACGTCCGCCAGGCGTCCGTCGATCCACGGGTCCTCGCAACCGAGCGCCCGCAGCACCTCCCGGACGATCGAGGGGTCGGTCCTCCCGTGGAAGTCGACCCGCTCCAGCGGACCGGCCTCCCCGAACACCTCCTCGAGCGCTCCACGGAGCGCGGCCCGTCCCGCCCCGCCCACGTCCACGAGCGTCCCGTCCACGTCGAAGAGGAGCAGCCGCCTCACCGGGGCGTCATCGCCGCTCACGCTCCGTCTCCCCCGGGCCGGCGCACCGCGCGCTCGATGGCCGTCGCCACGGCCTCCTCGCCCCGCAGGGCCAGGGGCAGGAGCTCGTGCGGAGGACGCTGCGCCAGCCGCTCGCCCGGTGCGCCCGTGGAGAGGGCGAAGACGATGTCGCCGTCGAAGGAGGTGCCGGAGGGACGGATGCGGCGGACGAGCCCGTGCGCGGCCTGCCGGGCCAGGACCTGGAGGTCCAGCTGGCCGAGGGGGACGTCCGTGGCCACGACCGCGAGCGTGGTGTTCTGGGCCGGGCCGCGCTCGCCGAAGGCCCCGGGCGCGTCCCCCTCGCGCAGCGCCCGGGCCGTGTCCAGGTGGCCGCCCGAGGGGGCCCGGCAGCCGGCCAGGATGGCGCCCGTCCGGTCGACCACGTCCCCGAAGGCGTTGACCACGGCCAGGGCGGCCACCGTCCCCTCGCGGCCGTCCACGGCCCAGCCCCCGATCCCGGAGGGCTCGGACCGCTCGGGGCCGGCGAGCTTCCCGACCGTGGCGCCGCACCCGACCCCGACCGCGCCCTCCGGCACGGGCCCGGCGGAGGCGGCCCCGGCGGCCTCCCGGCCCATGGCCGGCCCCGGACGCACGGAGGCGTCCCCCACGGCCAGGTCGTAGATGACCGCGGCGGGCACGATGGGCACGCGGGCGGCCGCGGTCCGGAAGCCCCGCCCCCGCTCCTCGAGCCAGGCCACGACGCCGTCGGCCGCGCCCAGGCCGAAGGCCGAGCCGCCGGTGAGGAGGATCGCGTCGCAGCGCGGGACGACGTGGAGGGGGGAGAGGGCGTCCAGCTCCCGCGACCCGGTGGCGAGGCCCATCACCTCGACGGCCGCCGTGAACGGCCCCAGGATGGCCGTGCAGCCCGTGCGCGCCCGCGGGTCGTCGGCGTGGCCGACGGCCAGCCCCTCGACCGCGGTCAGCGTGCGCCCGCTCCGCTCCCCGCTCATCGCGCGGGGGCCCTCACACGGCCATGCGGCGGCCCGCCGCGCCCGCCACCGCCCGGCCGAACCACTCGAACAGGCGGCGGTTGGTCCCGGTGCGCTCGTCCAGCATGCGCTCCGGGTGCCACTGCACGCCCACGACGGGAGCGCCGCCCGGCCGGCCGCGGAGCTCGATGGCCTCGACCAGCCCGTCCTCCGACCAGGCCACCGCCTCCACGTCGCGGCCCAGGTCGTGGATGGCCTGGTGGTGGCTCGAGTTCGTGCGCATGCTGAGGTTCTCGAACACGCCCTCGAGGATCTCGGGCTCGCCGACCCGGATGGCGTGCACCGGCCTGGAGGCGTCCGGGCCGGGCCGGTCGTGGTTCACCTCGCTGGGGCGCTCCGAGGGCAGGTCCTGCCACAGCGAGCCCCCGAAGTGGACGTCCAGGAGCTGCAGTCCCCGGCAGATGGCCAGGACCGGGATCCCCTCCTCGAGCGCGGTCTCGAGCGCCGCCAGCTCCATGGCGTCCCGCTCGGGCGAGACGGCCTTCGCGCCGTGCGGCTCCTGCCCGTAGAGCGACGGGGCCAGATCCTCCCCTCCGGTGAGGAGGAGGCCGTCCGTGCGTCGGACCAGGTCCCGGGTCTCGTCCGGGGAGAGCGTGGGGCCGAGGATCAAGGGGAGACCGCCCGCCACGCGCACGCCGTCCAGGTAGCCCTCCTCGACGACCACCCGGCGCCCGGGGTGCTCCTCGCTCCCGGGCCGGACGGCGCCGGTCACGGCCACGAGGGGCTTCCGGCCGCTCACGCCCCTTCGCCCTCCCGGGCGGACCCGGCCGCCTCCTCGTCCCCGGCCGCCCCCTCCTCCGTCATGTCCTCGATCCAGCCCGCCAGCATGGCGGGGTCGACGTTCCCGCCCGAGAGCACCGCGGCGACGTCCCCGCCGCCGCCCCCGGCGGTATCGACCACGCCGGAGATGAGCGCCGCGATCGTGGCGGCGCCGCTCGGCTCGACGACCAGGCGGCGGCGGAAGCACCAGCGGACGGCCTCGACGATGGCATCGTCGGTCACCGTGACCACCTCGTCCACCAGCTCCCGGACGTGCGCGAAGGTGAGGTCGCCGGGCCGGACGGGCTTCAGGCCGTCGGCGATCGTGTCCACCTTCTCGAGCTGGACCGGATGGCCGGCCTCGAGGGAGACCTTCATGGAGGCCGCTCCCTCGGCCTCGACGCCCACCACGCGGCAGTCGGGCGCCAGCTCCCGGAGGACGGCCGCGCAGCCCGAGATGAGGCCTCCGCCTCCGATGGGGACGAGGACGAGCCCCGGGTCGCCGACGGCCCCCTCGCCACGGGACGCCGCTTCGTCCAGCTGGTCCCACAGCTCGAGCGCCACCGTGCCCTGCCCCGCGATGATGTCCGGGTGATCGAAGGGCGGCACCATCGTCCCGCCCTCCTCCTCGAGGATCTCCTCGGCCCGGGCCTTCCGCTCGACGGTCGTCGTCCCGCACTGGACCACCCGGCCGCCCAGCCGGCGGGTGCCGGCCAGCTTCACGGCCGGCGCGTCGGTCGGCATGACGATGGTGGCCGGGACGCCGAACTCGCGGGCCGCGTAGGCGACCCCCTGCGCGTGGTTCCCGGAGGAGAAGGTGACGAGCCCCGCCTCCCGCCGGTCGCCGGGCAGCAGGCTCACGAAGTTGTAGGCGCCCCGGACCTTGAAGGCGCCCGCATGCTGCAGGCTCTCGCACTTGAGCCACACCCGGACCCCGCCCGGGAGCTCGCCCGGGAGGAGGGGCGTGCGGAGCGCGACGCCCTCCAGTCGGCCCGCCGCCTCCTGGACGGCGCGCACGTCGACGAGCTCGGGTCCGGCTCCTCCGGACGCCCGGTCGTCCGTCACCTCAGCCCTCCTCCCCGGACTCCGCCGCGCTGCCGTCGGAGGAGGGCTCCAGCTCGGCCTCGGCCTCCGCCTCGACCCGCTCGGCCAGCTCCTTCACGGCCTCCGGGCCCTCGAGCGCGCCCCCTTCCTCATCCTCCTTCCCCTCGGTCTCGACGACTCGGGCCACGTCCACCAGCTCGTCGCCCGCGTCCAGGCTCACCAGGCGGACGCCCTGCGTGTTGCGGCCGATGACCCGGATCTCGCGGGCGGGCTGCCGGTTCACGACGCCGTTGCGGGTGACGAGCATGAGCTCGTCCTCGTCGGTGACCTCCTTGACCGCCACCACCCGTCCGGTCTTCCCGGTGAGGCGGAGGTTGATGAGGCCCTTCCCGCCCCGGTGCTGGGCCCGGTACTCGTCCACGTCGGTCCGCTTTCCCATGCCGCGGTCGGTGACGGTGAGAAGCGTGGCGCCGCGCCGGACGATGACCATCCCGACCACGTGGTCCTCGTCCTGGAGGTCGATCCCCTTCACGCCCTGCGTGGCGCGCCCCATCTCGCGGATCTCGCTCTCCGCGAACCGGATGGCCATGCCCTCGCGGGTGGCGAGGATGATGTCGTTCGTGCCGTCGGTCATCTGGACGTCGATGAGCTGGTCGCCCTCGACGATGTTGATCGCGTTGACGCCCGGCGCACGCACGTTGGAGTAGGCGGCCAGGCTCGTCTTCTTCACGAGGCCGTCCCTCGTGGCGAACACGAGGTCGCGGTCCTCCCGGAACTCCCGGACCGGGATCATCGAGGCGATGACCTCGTCCTTGTCGATCGAGAGGAGGTTCACGATCGGCCGTCCGCGGGCGGTGCGGGAGACCTGGGGAATCTCGTAGACCTTGAGCCAGTAGCAGTGGCCCCGGGCCGTGAAGAACATCAGGTAGTCGTGGGTCGAGGCCAGGAAGAGGTGCTCGACCCAGTCCTCGTCCTTGGTCCCCATGCCGGCCACGCCGCGCCCGCCGCGCCGCTGCTGGCGGTAGACGTCGGGCGCGAGCCGCTTCACGTAGCCCTGCCGGCTCACCGTGATGACCATCGCCTCCTCGGCGATGAGGTCCTCCTCGGTGAAGTCGACGGCCACGTCCACGATCTCGGTGCGCCGCTCATCGCCGAACTTCTCGGCGATCTCGCGGAGCTCGCCCTTGATGATGTCCATCCGGAGGTCGTGGTCGCCCAGGATCTCCTCCAGCCGCGCGATCTCGGCCCTGACCTCGGTGAGCTCCTCCTCGAGCTTCTCGATCTCGAGGCCGGTGAGGCGCGCCAGCCGCATGTCCAGGATCGCCTTCGACTGGACCTCGGTGAGCTCGAAGCGCTCGCGCAGGCGGGCCCCGGCCTCGTCGGCGTCGGAGGCGGCCCGGATGATCCCGATGACCTCGTCGATGTTGTCGACCGCGATCTCGAGGCCCTCGAGGACGTGCTCGCGGTCCTTCGCGTTCCGCAGGTCGTACTCGCTCCGGCGCACGACCACGTCGTGGCGGTGGTCGATGAAGTGCTGGAGCATCTCCTTCAGGCCCATGACCCGCGGCACGCCGTCCACGAGCGCGAGCATGATGACGCCGAAGGTCGACTGCATCTGCGTCATCTTGAACAGCTTGTTGAGGACGATGCGCGGCGAGGCGTCCCGCTTGAGCTCGATCACGAGGCGGATCCCGTCGCGGTCGGACTCGTCCCGGAGGTCGGAGATGTCCTCGACCTTCTTCTCCCGGACCAGGCCGGCGATCTGCTCGATGAGCCGCGTCTTGTTGACCATGAAGGGGATCTCGGAGATGACGATTCGCTCGCCGCCCCGCTCGCGCTCCTCCACGCTGGCGCGCGCGCGCATGACGACCCTGCCGCGGCCCGACTCGTAGGCGTCGCGGATCCCATCAGAGCCGAAGATGAAGCCGCCGGTGGGGAAGTCGGGACCCCGGACGTGCTCCATGAGGTCGTCCAGGTCGGCTCCGGGGTCGTCGATGAGGACCTCGAGGGCCCCGACGACCTCCCTCAGGTCGTGGGGCGGGATGTTCGTGGCCATCCCGACCGCGATCCCCGAGGAGCCGTTCACCAGGAGGTTGGGGACCTTGGAGGGGAGGACCCGGGGCTCCTGGAGGCGGTCGTCGAAGTTGGGCGCGAAGTCGACCGTCTCCTTGTCGATGTCGGCCAGCATCTCCTGGGCGATCGAGGCCAGGCGCGCCTCCGTGTACCGGTAGGCCGCGGCGCTGTCGCCGTCGATCGAGCCGAAGTTCCCCTGGCCGTCCACCAGCGGGTAGCGGAGCGAGAAGTCCTGGACCATGCGGACCAGGGAGTCGTACACCGCCGCGTCGCCGTGGGGGTGGTACTTCCCGAGCACGTCCCCCACCACCGTCGCGCTCTTCTTGTACGGCCGGTTGGAGGCGAGGCCGAGCTCGTCCATCGAGTAGAGGATGCGTCGGTGGACGGGCTTGAGGCCGTCGCGCACGTCGGGCAGGGCCCGCTGCACGATGACGCTCATCGAGTAGTCGATGAACGACTCGCGCATCTCCTCCTCGAGGAGGCGCGGCTCCACGTGGTCGGTCTTTTCGGGTGTGCTCATGTCACCTCGTGCAGGCCTTCATCGCTGCCGCTTCCGGGTGCCCGCGGCCGGTCGTCCCGCCGCCGGGCGTGGCTCGTTCGGGACGCGGGCTCCGCCGCGCTCCACGACCCGTGTACAGTCCGGAGAATGTAAGGGTTTTCCCCGTGTCGGGCGAACCGTGCGAGGGGGCCGGCGGACCCCGATGGAGGCGCCGCGCCCGACCCCGATGCGAAGGGGGGTCCGGGGCCTCCCGGGAGGCCCCGATCAGCCGCCGCCGGTGCCGTCGCCTCCCTCGCCGCCCCTGTACTCCGGGGGGCGGTCCGGATCCAGGCTCCGGTAGCGCTCGAGGAGCGACTTCTGCCGGGAGGCGTCCGGCACGATCCTCCCCCGGATCATCACCGTCTCGGGCTCCGTGGACAGCTCGAACGGGTCGCCCGACCACACGACCACGTCGGCCACCTTCCCCGGCTCCAGCGAGCCGTAGCGCTCGTCGATCCCCAGGGCCCGGGCCGGCTCGAGGGTCACGGCCCGGAGCGCCGCTTCCCACGGGAGGCCGAAGCGCACCGCGTTCCCCGCCTCGAATGCCAGGTTCCGCACGTTGTGGGCGTCGAAGGTGCTGATCACGACCGGGACCCCGGCCTCCGCCAGGAGCGCCGCGTTGTCGAAGCGGGCGCCCAGGTGCGAGAAGTCGGTGGGCGCATCGGTGAGCGGCTCGAGCACCACCGGCACCCGGGCGCTCGCCAGCTGGCCGGCCACGCGCCACGCCTCGGCGCCGCCCGTGATCACGAGCCGGAGCCCGTAGTCGCGCGCGATGCGGAGGACGGCCGAGATGTCGGAGGCGCGGTCCGCGTGGACGACGAGCGGCATCGAGCCATCGAGCACGGGCTGCAGGGCCTCCAGGTCCAGCCGCGAGGCGGCCAGGGAGCGGGACGCGCCCCGGTCGAACGCGCCGCGGTGGGCCTTCCAGAACCTCCCGTCGTCCAGCGCCTCGCGTAGCCGCAGGGAGGCCTCCCCGCGCGCACCTCCGGCCTCGCCGGCGTCGTAGCTGGCCAGCATGGCGGCCCGCGGCTTCACGAGCATCTCCGCGACCGTGGATCCGGCCAGGTCGATGACGGCCCCCCGGCCGGCGATGAGCCCGCCGCGGGGAGCCGTGAGGACCGTCGTGACGCCGCCCAGGCGGTTGATCGGGATGAGCGTCGAGGCCGGGTTGATCCCGTCCACCACGTCGAAGGCGGCGGTGATCGGGTCGTCCGAGCTCACCGCGTAGTCGCGCGTGTCGCCCACCGCGCCCACCTCGACGAGACCGATCGTGGTCGAGGCGTCGACGAGGCCCGGGGTCACGACCTTCCCGGTGGCGTCGATCCGCCGGGCGCCCTCCGGGACGCGGACGTCCTTCCCGACGGCCACGATCTTCCCGTCGCGGACGAGCACCGTGGCGCCCTCGAGGGGCGGGCCCGAGACGGGGTGGACGGTCCCGCCCGTGATCGCGACGGTCTGGGCCGCCGTGGGGGCGGGCGCAGTAGCGAGCGCCGCCAGGGCCGCGAGGGTGGCCAGGGCCGTGGTCGCCGCCGGCGCCGCCCGCAGGCCCGCCCACGCCCGCGCCGCCGGGGCCGCGCTCTCCGTCCGCCGCATCTTCGCCTCCCTCATCGCTCACCCCCTTCGTCCGACGCCGAGCCGCGGCCCGGCAGGATGCCGATCTCGAAGTCGGACGTGGGCTGGAGCTCCTTCCGCGTCCGGTCGTAGACGAGCGCGCCGTCGATGAAGACCTGGTCGGCGCGCGTGTAGATGCTGAACGGGTCCCCCGACCACACGGTGACGTCCGCGTTCCTGCCGGGCTCGAGCGTCCCGACCCGGTCGTCGATCCCCAGGGCCCAGGCGGGCTCGGCCGTGATCCAGCGGAGCGCCTCGTCCCGCGAGACGTCGATCCCCGCCTCGCGGCCCGCGTACATGGCGCGGGCGGCGTTCTGGTTCATGATCTGGACGCCCATGTCGTCGTCGGTGTGCAGGATGGCGTGCACGCCGGCCCGGCTCACGAGCGCCAGGTTCTCCCTGATCCCGTCGAACGCCTCCATCTTGAAGCCCCACCAGTCGAACCACAGGGCGGCGCCGATGGAGTCGCGGGCCAGGATGTCGCGGACCTTGTAGGCCTCCACGCCGTGGTGGAAGGCGCGGATGTGGAAGCCGAACTCCCGGGCCAGGTTGATCATCTGCACCATCTCGTCGGCCCGGTAGCAGTGGATCTGGGGATACAGGTGGCCCCGCAGCACCTCGGCCAGCGTCTCCAGGGCCAGGTCGCGGGCGGGAGGATCGCCCTCCCGGCCGCCCTCGATCCACGCGTCCCACTTCTTCCGGTAGGCGGCCGCGTGAATGAAGGCCTCGCGGTAGCCGGCCACGTTCCCCATGCGGGTGGAGGGGAAGCGCCCGCGGCTCCCGTACACGCGCTTGGGGTTCTCCCCGCACGCCATCTTGAGGGCCATGGGGGCGCCCGGGAACATCATGTCCTGCACGGTGCGGCCCGGAACGAGCTTCAGGGTGATCCCCCTGCCGCCGATGAGGTTGGCGCTCCCCGGCAGGACCTCCACCGTGGTGACGCCCCCCGCCAGGGCCCGCGTGAAGGACGGGTCCTGCGGCCACACCGAGTGCTCGGCCCACACCTGCGCGGTGACGGGCGAGGTGGCCTCGTTGCCGTCCGAGTGGGCCTGGACGCCCGGGTCCGGGTAGTCGCCCATGTGGGAGTGGACGTCGATGAGGCCCGGCGTGACGTACCGGCCCGCCGCGTCCACCACGACCGCGCCGGCGGGCGCCTCGAGCCCTTTCCCGACCGCGGCGACCTTCCCGTCCTCGAGGAGGACGTCACCGCCCTCGATCGTGCGGCCGGCCGCCGTCATGACCGTCCCGCCCCGGATGAGGGTGGCGTTCGAGGGGAGGGGCCGGTAGGTGGACTCCCAGGCGCCGTTCGGCATCCCGTACAGGAGGTCGCGGACCTCGCGATCGGCCGAGGCCGCGCCGGAGGCGGCGGCGCCGTCCGCGCCGGCGGCGGTCGCCGCGGGCCCGTTCGCCGCGGCCGGACCGGCCGACCCGGCCGTGGCGCAGGCGCCGGCCGCGAGGACCGCCAGGGCCGCCGCGGCGGCCGCCAGCGTCCGGCCCGGCGCGGCGGGCGCACGGGGTCTCCTCGTCGCGTCTCGTCTCCTCATGGGCTTCGCTCCTGGAAGGGGTGAATCAGGCCACGGCCCGGAAGTCGGTGATCTCCTCGCGGCCGGCGGCCTCCAGCGTGCGGCGGATGTCCTCCCGCGCCCCGGGGGCGCCGACGGCGGCCAGGACGTAGGCGCCCGGCAGGCGCCCGAGGCCCTCCGGCGGCAGGACCGGGAGGCCGTGGATCTCCTGGCCGATCTTCCGCGGGTCCAGGTCCACGAACGCCCGGGCGGGGCGGCCCCGGCGGGCGAGCTCGCGCGCCAGGGGCTTCCCGACGCGGCCGGCGCCCCACAGCACGAGCGCCCGGCCCTCGGGGAGTCCTCCGTGGACCAGGAAATGGACCTTGCAGCGCCGGAAGGATGCGGGCGAGTAGGCCGGCGCGTCCAGGGAGAGGCGGCCGGGGCGCACCCGCCAGCGCAGGAGGACGCGGTCCAGGTTGGCGGCCCGCAGGCCCGCCGCGTGGAGGCGGAGGAGGAGGTCGTAGTCCTCGGGCCAGCCGCGGTCCCGGTAGCCGCCCAGGCCCCGCAGCACGGAGGCCCGGAGGACGAGGGCGGGATGGGCGACCGGGCACTCGACGAACAGGTCGCGGCGGAGGTCCTCCGGGCTCCGGAGCTCGTTCAGCCAGGCCTCGTAGCGGCGGTAGCCCGGCCCGACCTCCTCGTCCGGGAAGAGCTCGACGCCCGCCCCGCACGCGGCCAGGTCGGGACGCTCGCGGAGGAGCCCCGCCTGGAGCTCGAGGCGCCGGGGGTCGGCCACGTCGTCGGCGTCCATGCGGGCCAGGAGGGGGGCCCGGGCGGCCGCCGCGGCGGCCGACAGGGCGCCCGCCACGCCGACCCCGGGCGTGGAGAGGAGCCGGACCCGCGGGTCACGGCCCCGCCACGCCTCCAGCAGCGCGCCGCTGGCGTCCGCGGAGCCGTCGTCCACCGCCACGACCTCGAGGTCCCGTAAGGTCTGCGCCTCGAGGCTCTCGATGCACTCGGGGAGCCACGCCTCCGCGTCGCGGCACGGGAGGAGGACCGAGACGGCCGGTCGGCTCAGTGCTCCTCTCTCGTGAGCACGATCGACACGGGCCTCCCCTGGAACTCCTGCTTCACCAGGAGGTGCGGGGCCTGGCGCGTCACGGAGTAGATCAGGGTGAGCCCCTGCGGCCCCGAGGCCTGCACCGTGTAGACGTCGTAGGTCCCGGCCGGCACGGTGACCGAGTCCTGCCCGGTGACGCGGGCCGTCATGTTCGTCACGCCCTTCCCGGGCGAGAACACCGGCACCTGGAAGGAGAGGCCCTCGGAGAGCGGGCTCGCGAGGACGATGGCCATCGAGGCGCCTCCGTCCAGCGTCCCCTCGGGCACGTCCGTGTCGATCGTGGTCTTCTCGGTCTTGCCCTGCGGCATCGGCACGGTGGCCGTGCCGCTCACGTGCCCCTTCGTGTAAGTCAGGTCCTGGGAGGCCGCCCCCTCCTGGGACGCCGAGACCGGGCCCAGGTCCTTCCGGAAGGTGTAGGTCCCCTTCTGGTTCCCCATCGCTCCCTGGAAGTCTTCTTCCAGTCGCCACGTGGGCTTCCCCTGCTCGGGGGCCAGCGAGATCGTGTAGGTCCCGTAGCTCTGCCCCTGCACCTGGAGGTCGTAGGTGAAGGTCCCCATCCTGGCCCGCGTGACGTCGAGCTGGACGTTCGAGGCCTTGGTCCCGAGGTCCGAGGGCTGGATCGGGTCGCCCTGCACGTCCAGGAGCCGCACCGGGGCGATGGCCTTCAGCTTCCCGTAGAGCCTGGAGGCATCGCCGACGACGACGATGTCCAGGCTGTCGGGGTGGAGGTACGTCCGGGCCACGCGCCGGACGTCCGCCGGCGTCACCTTCGAGACCCGGTCGCGGTAGCTCTCGAGCCAGCCGATGCCGAGCCCCCGGAGAAGGACGTCCGCCACGCGCGAGGCCACCTGCTCGGGCGTCTCGATCTCGATCGGAAAGTGGCCGGTCAGGTAGTCCTCGGCCGTCTGCACCTCCGAGTCCGGCACCGTCTCGGTCCGCATGCGGCGGATCTGGCGCAGCATCTCGTTCACCGAGCTGTCGGTGACCGGCGTCCGCACCTCGGCCGTGGCCACGAAGTAGCCGCGGTCCCGGGGGTCGCTGATGCGGCTGTAGGCCCCGTACGTCCACCCCTTCTGCTCCCGGAGGATGAGGAAGAGGCGCGCGTTGGCGCCGCCGCCCAGGATCCGGTTGGCGACGTCCAGGGGCACGGCGTCCGGATTGTCGGGCCGGATCCCCAGGTTCCCCATCCGGATGTTGGACTGGACCGACCCCGGCCGGTCGATGAGCGTGATCGAGGTCGGGCTCGGCTCTGGCGGGGCGGGCGGGGCGGCCTCCTCGGGCGGCTTCCCGCTCCAGTCCCCGAACCACTTCCGGGCGGCCTCCCGGGCCGCGTCCAGGTCGATGTCGCCGGCGAACACGAGCAGCGCGCCCGAGGGCACGTAGCGCGCGTCGTGGAAGGCCACGAGGTCCTGTCGCGTGATGGCCCGCGTGCTCTGCGGGGTCGGCGCGTTCGCGTAGGGGTGCTCGCCGTAGATCTCCTTCGAGAACTCCCTGGAGGCCAGCGTGGAGGGCTGGCTGAGCTGGACCTGGAGGGCCGAGAGCCGGCGCTTGCGCATCGTCTCGAGCTGGTCGGACGGGAAGGTGGGATCCCGCACCACGTCCGCGAACAGCTCCAGCACGGTCGGGAGGTGACTCGTGAGCGTGGTGGCGCTCACGTAGGTGAAGTCGTCGTCGGCCCCCGCGTTCAGCGAGGCTCCGACGCCCTCGACCGCCGAGGCGATCTCCTCGGCGCTCCGCGTCTCCGTGCCCTTGTCGATGAGAGAGGCGGCCATGTCCGCCAGGCCCGACTTCCCGTCGGGGTCGGCTGTGGCCCCGGCGGGCAGGTACATCCGCACCGAGACGACCGGCTGCTCGTGGTTCTCGACGACCACCAGCCGCAGGCCGTTGGGCAGGGTGTCCCGGCCCACGCTCGGGAAGTGGACGGGCTCGGGCTTCAGCGGCGGCGGCGCGTGGTCCGGGAAGCCGCCGTCCTGCTGGGCCGCCAGCCCGCCCGGGCCTGCGACGAGGCCGAGCGCCCCCGCCAGGAGCGCGGCGGCGAGAGCCGTGGTCGTGCGCGGCGCCCTCATCGGTCACCTCCCTTCGCCGGGCCCGCGGAGCCGCCGGCGGCATCTCCGCCGCTGGCGCCACCGCCGCCGCCGGAGTCCCCTCCGCCCGTGCCGGGCGGCACGTCGAACACCACGGTCAGGTTGTCCCGGGTCAGGTAGCGGTCGATCACCCGCTTCAGGTCGTCCACGGTCACCGCCTCGTAGCGCGACAGGTCCTGGTTCACCTCCGAGAGGTCGGGGCGGAAGAGCGCGTAGTGCTGCAGCGCCTCCGCCTTGGAGAGGACGCGCTGCCGGCCCTCCACGTAGTTGGACTCGAACGTGTTCCTGGCCTTCCGGAGCTCCGCCTCCGTGGGCGGGTCGGTCTTCAGCCGTGCCACCTGGTCCTGCACGAGGCCCAGGAGCGAGTCGGGACTCACCCCCTGGTTGGCGAGCGCGAAGCCGAAGAGGAGGCCCGGCCCCACCCGCGAGTCGAGGCCCGCCGACGCCTGCAGCGCCGCCCCGGCGTCGCTCACCAGCGCCCGGTAGAGCCGCGAGCTCTGGCCCTGTCCGAACAGCACCGCCAGGAGCGCCAGCGGGTAGTGGTCGGCCGAGGAGTCCGGCGGCACCCGGTAGCTCCACATCACGGCCGGGACGTTGGCCTTGGAGTCCTCGACCGTGTCCATCCGGAAGCCGGGCGAGTAGCTCACGTCGCAGGCCACCGCGGGCGGAGACGACGCCCTCGGGATCCCCCCGAAGTAGTCCTGGATGAAGCCCCTGACCTGCTCCGGATCGAAGTCCCCGACCACGGTCAGCGTGGCGTTGTTGGGCTGGTAGTAGGTCGCGTGGAACGCCTTCACGTCCCCCAGGGTGGCCGCCTCCACGTCCTGGATCGAGCCCGAGGGCGGGTGTGCGTAGCCGGGGCAGTCCATGCCGTGGTAGGCGCTCGTGTAGCGCGACAGGAGGAGGGCCGTGGCGTAGGGCTGGTTGTCGATCCGCTGGCGCAGCTCCTCGGAGACCGTCTTCTGCTGGTTCTCGAGGTTGGTCTGGTTCACGGCCAGGGAGCGCATGCGGTCGGCCTCCATCCACAGCGCCAGGTTCACCCGGTCGGACGGGACGACCTCGTAGTAGTTGGTCCGGTCCTCGGTGGTCGAGCCGTTCACCGAGCCCCCCACGGCCTCGATGCGGGTCAGGTGCTCGGTCTTCCCCACGTGGGCCGACCCCTGGAACATCATGTGCTCGAACAGGTGAGCGAAGCCGTACCGCCCCCTGGTCTCGTTCCGGGCGCCGACGTGATACCAGACGTCCACGGCCGTGATCGGCGTCGAGTGGTCCTCCGAGAGCATGACCTGGAGGCCGTTGTCGAGCCGGTAGGCCTGGTAGGGGATCGAGCCGGCGGCGTCCCCGCCCGCGTCCTGGGCGTGGACCGGCGCCGGGACCAGCCAGGCCGCCAGCGCCGTGAGGGCCAGCGTGGCCGATCGTCGCGCGATACGGTGCTTCATGGGTCCTCCTGACCACACGTTCGGGGTCGGTGGGGATGGGGAAGAGCCGTTCATCCGTCCCGGCTCGCTTTTCTGGAAACAGCCGGCGCCTCCGAGCCGTTGACCGCCACGTCGCGCGCGCCCTCGCCCCGAAGGTAGGCCCCCGTGCGCGACTCGGCCGAGGCGGCGATGGCGTCGGGCGGGCCCGCGGCCACGATGCGGCCGCCCTCGGCGGCGGCGCCCGGCCCGAGGTCCAGGATCCAGTCCGCGCTCCGGATCACGTCCAGGTCGTGCTCGACCACCACCACCGCGTGCCCGGCCGCCACCAGCTCGTCCAGCACGCGCACGAGCTGTCCGACCTCCCCCACCCCGAGGCCCACCGTGGGCTCGTCCAGGATGTAGAGGCGGCGGCCCGAGCCTGCGGCCCGGGCCAGCTCGCGGGCCACCTTGAGCCGCTGCGCCTCGCCGCCCGAGAGGGTCGTGGCCGGCTGGCCGAGCCGCAGGTAGCCGAGCCCGACCCGCTGGAGCTGCCACAGCGCCTGCCCCACCCGGTCCTGTCGGAGGAAGAAGCGGATGGCCTCGTCCACGGTGAGCTGCAGGACGTCGTGGATGCTGAGGCCGCGGTACTCGACCTCCAGGATCTCGTCCCGGTAGCGCTTCCCGCCGCACGCCTCGCAGGGGGTGGAGACGTCGGCCATGAACACCATGTCGACCTCCTCCTCCCCCGCCCCCTTGCAGGCCTCGCAGCGCCCGCCCTTCACGTTGAAGCTGAAGTGGCCCGGGGTGTACCCCCGGCTCTTCGACAGGGGCTGCTCGGCGAACAGGTCCCGGATCGAGTCGAAGGCCTTGATGTAGGTCACCGGGTTGGAGCGGGGCGTGCGGCCGATGGGGCTCTGGTCGACGAGGACGACCTCGTCCAGGGCGCCGGCGCCCTCCAGGGCCCGGTAGGTGCCGGTCTCCTCGCCCAGGTGCTCCCTGGCGCTCGTCGTCCCGTGGAGCTCGCGCTCGAGGGCGTGGAACAGGAGGTCGTGGACGAGCGTGGACTTCCCCGAGCCCGAGACACCGGTCACCAGGGTGAGCGCCCCGAGCGGGATGCGGGCGTCCACGTCCTCCAGGTTGTGGAGGGTGGCGCCGCGGAGGGCGAGCCACCGCTTCCCGGGCGCGCGGCGCGCCCGGAGCTTCCGCTCCTCGCGGCCGGCCAGGAGGCGGCCCGTGACCGTGTCCGCCTCCAGGAGGCCGTCCCAGTCGCCCTCGAACACCACCTGCCCGCCCCGCTCGCCCGAGCCGGGGCCGAGCTCGACGATGCGGTCGGCCCGGCGCATGGCCTCGGGCTCGTGCTCGACCATGAGGACCGTGTTCCCGCCGTCGCGGAGGCCGGAGAGGACGCCCAGGAAGCGGTCGACGTCGTGCGGGTGGAGCCCGATCGTGGGCTCGTCCAGCACGTAGAGGGTCTCCACCAGGCGGCTCCCCAGGCAGCTGGCCAGGCGGATGCGCTGCATCTCGCCCCCCGAGAGCGTGCGCGCCTGCCGGTCCAGGGTGAGGTAGCCGAGGCCCACCTCGTCCAGGAAGCGGAGGCGGTCGGAGAGCTCGCCCAGGACCCGCTCGGCGACCTTCCGCTCGAACGGCTCGAGCTCGACGGCCTCCAGCCACGCCCGGATCCTCTCCACGGTGAGCGCCGCCACCTCCGGGATCGTGCGCCCGCCCACCCGGACGTTCAGGGCCTCGGGCCGGAGCCGCGCGCCGCCGCAGTCCCGGCAGCGGACGGGGAGCTGGTAGCCCCTCAGGTAGACGCGGATGTAACGCTTGTACTTCTTGGACTCGCGCGAGCGGAGGAAGGGGAGGACGCCCTGGAACCCGTCGGTCCCCTCGAGGAGGTCGCGGCGCGCCTCCTCCGGGAGGCTCTCCCACGGCTCGTCCATCGGGATCCCGCGCTCCTCCGCGTACTCCCGGAGCCGCCCGCGCTGGCGCGAGTAGCGCGGCGCCTCCCACGGGTCGAGCGCGCCCTCCGCCAGGGTTCGGGACGGATCGGGGATCATGAGGTCCCGGTCGTACTCGAGCGTGGCCCCGAAGCCGCGGCAGGTCGGGCAGGCGCCCGCCGGGCTGTTGAAGCTGAACAGCGAGGGGCGCGGCTCGGGGAAGTCCCGCCCGCACTCCGGGCAGCGGAACGACTCGGTGAAGGGGTGGCGGGCGGTCACGTCCATCCCGTCCTCGCCCCTCTCGACCTCGAGCACGACCGCGTGCCCCTCGCCCTCCGCGAAGGCGGCCGCGAGCGCGTCGGCCAGCCGCTCGCGGTCCTCCGGGTCGGCCACGAGCCGGTCGACCACGACCAGGAGCTCCCGGGCGAGGGTGAGGTCGGGGTCCGCCCCGGCGTCGGCGCCCGCCCCGGCGTCGGCGCCCGCCCCGCCCGCGTCCCCCTCCTCGCCTTCCTCCTCCGTCCGGAGGTCGGGAAGGTAGATCTCCCGCCCGTCGGCGCGGACCCTGAGGTAGCCCTGCTCCTGGAGGTTGGAGACCGCCATGGCGTGGGTGATCTCCTCCGAGAGCTCGAGCGGGAAGGTCACGACCAGGCGGGTCCCGGGCTCCAGCTCGAGGAGCGCGTCCACCGCGGAGGTCACGGTGTCGGGGACCACGTGGACACCGCACTCGGGGCAGTACGTGCGGCCGACGCGCGCCCACAGCAGGCGCAGGTAGTCGTAGACCTCCGTCACCGTGCCCACCGTGGAGCGGCTCGTCTGCACGGTGTTCCTCTGGTCGATGGCGACCGAGGGGCTCACGCCCTCCAGGCGCTCGACCGCCGGCTTCTCCATCCGCTCCAGGAACTGCTTGGCGTAGGTGGAGAGGGACTCGATGTACCGGCGCTGGCCCTCGGCGTAGATGGTGTCGAAGGCCAGGCTGGACTTCCCCGAGCCGGAGGGCCCCGTGAGCACGGTGAGCGCCCGGCGCGGGATCTCCAGGTCGATTCCCTTGAGGTTGTGCTGTCGCGCCCCGAGGACGCGGATCACATCGGTCACGAAGCCCTTCCCTGACGTGAATGCGCCCGGCCCGGGGGCCGGCCCGCGGTCCTCGGCGCCGGCCTCGCCTCGGGGCCGGGCTCCGCGGGGCCTCATCATACTCCGCAGCGCCTCAGGGTTCACGCCCGGGGCACGGCCCCCGTCCCGTGGCGCCCGTCCCGCCCCTCCAGTCCCGCGCTCGAGACGGCGTCCGCGCCACGGGGAACGCGTGTTGCTCGATGATGCGAGTGGAGACCGACGCGAGAGGGTCTCTCGAGATGGAGGCATAGATACGATGAGCCGCTCAACGAGCGACGAGAGCAACGGACGAAGAGCCCGCCGCGGCGCCGGCGGGCGGATCGGAGCCGTGGCCGCGGCGGCCGCGCTCGTGGCCGCGACGCTCGGGCTCGGCGCCTGCGCCTCGGGGTCGGGCGGCGGGCAGCCGTCCGCGATGGCGGCGGCGGCCCGGGACTCGACGGCGATGGTCCAGGTCGTGAACGAGCACTCGACGCCCATGCAGGTCACGCTGCTGGGCGGCGGGCAGTCGAACTTCCTGGGCACCGTGGCCATCTCCGACACGCTGACCGCGAAGGTCCCCGAGACGTTCCTGGGGACGGACCGGCGCATCCGGATCGCCGCGAGCCCGCTGGGCGGGACCGCCCGGAGGTTCTCCTTCCCCGTCTACGTGACGCCGGGTGACGTGGTCGTGTGGACGCTCACCGCGACCGGCACGATCGCCCCGCACGTGTACGGAGGCTGAGGGGCCGGCGGAGGGGAGCGGGCCGGGCGCGAGCCCGGCGCGCTCCGCGCCCGCGCCGTCGACCGGACCGCTACGGCTCCAGGTGACTCTCCATCCAGCCGATCCACCGCCGGTAGACGTCGGTGGTCCGCACGATGTCCCGGGGGAAGTGGGAGTCGGCCGGATACGCCCAGAACTCCGTCTCGACCCCGTTGTCGCGGATCGCGTGGTACCACTCGAAGCTGTTCACGATGGGGACGTTCGGGTCCCCGATGTCCCCCATGACCAGCGTGGGTGCGGTCACGTTCGCCGCGTACGCGATCGGCGACTGCTCGCGCCAGATGTCCCGGTGCTCCGCCTTCCAGGGCGAGCCGCCGAAGAAGTAGAGGTCGCCCTTCTGGTAGAAGGCGATCGTGTAGTCCATGACCCAGTCGGTGAGCGCCGCGCCGGCCACCGCCGCCTTCCACGGGTGATAGTGGCCGGTGAGCCACGTGGTCATGTACCCCCCGTACGACCAGCCCGAGACGCCGATCCGCGCCGTGTCCACGACGCCCAGCGCCTCGACCGCGTCCAGCCCCGCCATGACGTCCTTCCCCGGTCCCTCGCCCGTGTCGCGGTAGATCGCGTGCTGGTAGGCGTCGCCCAGGTTGATCGAGCCGCGGTAGTTGGGCTCGAACACCAGGAAGCCCTTCGCGGCCAGGAGCTGGGGGAGCGAGGAGAAGCCGGAGGTCGAGGCCCCCTCGGGCCCCCCGTGGATGACGAGGACGAGGGGGAGCTTCGCGCCGCCGTCGTAGTCGGGCGGGTAGGTGAGGACGCCGTCCTCGCGGAAGCCGTCGGGGCCGGTCCAGGCCAGCGTGTCGACCCGCCCGAGCCGCAGCGAGTCCAGGAAGTCGTTGAAGTGCGTGAGCCGCTTCGGCGCCGCGTCGGTCGAGGCCATGTAGTAGAGGTCGCCCGGCTGGCCGGCCGTGGACCCCACGAACGCCACCGCGCCGTCGCCGGAGACGCTCATCCCGCGCGAGGGCTGCACGCCGCCCAGGTCCAGGACGCGGGCCGGACCTTCGAGCGGCTTCTCCCACAGCACCGAGCGCGCCCCGAGGGGGCCGGCCAGGAGGAGCGAGCGGCCGCCGGGCAGCCACTCGAAGCCGCCGATGTCGCGGGCCATGTCCGCCGTGACGTCGCGCACGCGGCCGCCGCGCGCCACGTACACGGCGCTCCCGTTGTTGAGGTCGCCGCCCCGGGCCCTCCGGAAGGCCAGGGCGCCGCCGGACGGCGCGAACTTCGGGCCGCCCGCGCCCTCGCCGGCCCTGAGCGTGTCCCCGGTCGTCCCGATCCGCGTGGCGGCCGTGTCCTCCGTCCCCACGACGAGCGACGGCTCGCCGCCCGCGGTGTCGACCCGGACCAGCACGGACCGGTACGCGTTCCCGTACCACACGTCGGGATGGCGGACGACCACCAGGGAGGACCCGTCGGGGCTCCACGCCGGCGGCGCCGCCCCACCCGGCTGCGTCTGCAGGCTGCGGCTCCCGGACGTGAGCCGTTTCGCCTCCCCACCGCTCGCCGGAACGATCCACAGGTGCCAGGGCTGGACGGTCTTCCGGACCCGGTAGTTGCCGTCGGTGACCCGGAAGGCGTCCTCGTGGTGCTCGATGGCCTTCGGGTCGGGGACGGTGTCCCGGGCCACGTAGGCGATCGCGCCCCCGCCGGGACTCCAGGAGTAGGAGGAGATCCCGGTCTTCGAGTCGGTGACCCTCATCGGGTCGCCCCCGTCCATGCGGGCCACCCACACCTGCGACTTCTTCGTGGCGGTGTCCTCGGCCACGAAAGCCAGCCGGTCCCCCGAGGGGGACCAGCGGGGCGAGGAGACGCCGTCGCGGCGGTAGGTGAGCGGGCGGACGGCGCCGGTGGCCGGGTCCACCACGTCCAGCTCGGTGCGCGACTCATCCTTCTCCCAGTCCTCCCGCGTCACCGTCACCGCGATCCGACGCCCGTCCGGGCTGATCTCGGGGCTCCCCACCCCCACCAGCCGGCGCAGGTCGGAGAGGCGGAAGTGGACGTGCGGGCCGGCCGTGTCCGCGGCCGCAGCGGTGTCCCCCGGCGTGGTGTCGGGGACGGCGCGGCGGAGGGCCTCCGCCGGCGGGGCCGCACGAGCGGGCGTCGCGTGCGGCGGCGGGGCCGCGCCGGGGGCGTGGCCTGCCAGGGCCAGGGCGAGGGCGAGCGCGGACGAGCCGACGACGTTCATGTCTCCTCCAGGTTCCCGCGGCCGATCCCGTGCATCCGTCCTCCCCGCGGTCGGAGAACGGCCCAACGTCGCGCGGCGGCAGGCGGCGGGTCAAGCCCCCGGCCGGGCGGCGGCCCGGCGGCTTCGGCACGGGGCCTGCGCTCCGGGAACGTCACCCGCGTGGCTCCTTTCGCGGCTCGCGGGTATGTTGATTCCCGTGCCGTCCCCCGACGGACGGCGCGCGCGACCGCCGAGCCCTCTCGAGACAGCTCCGGACCCCGAGACATGCAGACCAGCCCCGAAGGCCCGATCCGCGAAGAGGATGCGCTGGGGAAGGCGTACGACGCCCGCCTCATGCGCCGCCTCCTGGAGTACCTGCGTCCCTACCGGAAGCAGGTGGTCGGGGCCGTGCTCATGCTCATCGCCGCCTCGGGGCTGGAGCTGGTGGGCCCCGGGCTCACCAAGGTCGCGATCGACCGGGCCTTCCCCGGGAAGGACGCCAGCCTGCTCTCGCTCCTGGCGGGCGCCTACGCCCTCTCCCTCGTCCTCTCGGCCGGCCTCGAGTACGCGCGGACGATCCTCACCACCTGGATCGGCCAGCAGGTCATGAAGGACCTCCGGGGCGAGATCTTCGGGCACCTGCAGGAGCTGGACGTCCGGTACTTCGACCGGAACCCGGTGGGGCGGCTCATGACCCGGGTGACGAGCGACGTCGAGGTCCTGAACGAGATGTTCACCTCGGGCGTGGTGACGATCTTCGGCGACATCTTCACGGTGATCTTCATCATGGCCGCCATGCTCATCATGGACTGGCGGCTGGCGCTCGTGACGTTCACGGTGCTCCCGCTCGTGGCGGGGGCCGCGTGGATCTTCCGGGCCCGGGTGCGGGACGCCTACCGGGACATCCGGGTGCGGCTGGCCCGGATCAACGCCTTCCTGCAGGAGCGGATCAGCGGGATGACGGTGGTGCAGCTCTTCCGGCAGGAGGAGCCCACCCGGGGCTGGTTCTCGGAGATCAACGACAGCTACCTGGACGCGCACCTCCGCTCGATCACTTACTACGCGCTGTTCTTCCCGGTGGTGGGACTCCTCTCCTCGGTGGCCCTGGCCCTCATCATCTGGTACGGCGGGAGCGCCGCGCTGCGGGGGGCGGTCACGCTCGGGACGATCGCCGCCTTCCTCCAGTACGCGCAGCGCTTCTTCCGCCCCATCCAGGACCTCTCCGAGAAGTACAACATCCTGCAGGGCGCCATGGCCTCGTCCGAGCGCATCTTCCGTCTCCTGGACGAGGACCCGGGGATCATGGACACCCCCGAGCCCGCGCGGCTCGGGACGCCGGTCCGCGGCCGGATCGCGTTCGAGGACGTGTGGTTCCGCTACCTGGAGCCGGGCCAGGCGCCGCCCGCCCTGCCCGAGGGCCTCGAGGGCGAGGGCCCGCGCCGCGAGTGGGTGCTCGAGGGTGTCGACTTCACGGTCGAGCCGGGCCAGCGCGTGGCCATCGTGGGCCCGACCGGCGAGGGGAAGACCACGATCATCAACCTCCTCATGCGATTCTACGAGCCCCAGCGGGGGAGGATCACGCTGGACGGCGTGGACATCCGGGACGTCCCGCTCGAGATCCTGCGCTCGCAGATGGGCCTCGTCCTCCAGGACATCTACCTGTTCTCGGGGAGCGCCTCGAAGAACGTTCGGCTGGGGCGCGAGGGCGTGACCGAGGAGGACATGCTCGAGGCGTCGCGCAGGGTGGGCGTCGACCCGCTCATCCGCCGCGTGGCCGGCGGCTACGACCGCCCGCTCGGCGAGCGGGGGAGCCACCTCAGCGTGGGCGAGCGCCAGCTCCTCTCCTTCGCCCGCGCCCTGGCCGGCGACCCCCCGATCCTCCTCCTGGACGAGGCCACCAGCTCGGTGGACTCGGAGATCGAGGCGCGGATCGAGGAGGCGCTCGAGGAGCTGATGGAGGGGCGGACGAGCCTGGTCGTGGCCCACCGCCTCTCGACGATCCGGAACGCCGACCGGATCCTGGTCCTCCACCACGGACAGGTCCGCGAGTCGGGGACCCACGAGGAGCTCCTGGAGAAGGGCGGCCTCTACGCCCGCCTCCACCGCCTGCAGTTCGAGTCGGCCCCGAGCGCGGCGTGAGCGCGGCGGGGGTCGTCGTGGGCGCGGGCGGGCGCGAAGCGGGCGACCCGGGCCGGCCGGGGAGGGGGCGGTGATCTTCGATCCGGTGGCCGCGGCCGCGCGGATCGACACGCGCTGGCTCCTGGTGATCTACCTGGCCGCGGTGGACGTGTGGGCCGTCCAGCTCATCCTCCGCTCGTCCGCCTCGCGGCGGGAGCGTCTCCTGTGGACCGCGGTCGTGGTCCTGTGCCCCGTGATCGGCGCGCTGTTCTGGTTCGTCCTGGGCCCCAAGCCCCGCATCGCCGGGGGCGGCGGCGCCCCCGACGGCTCCTGGCCGCGGAGGGGGGAGGGCGAGGAGGACCCGAAGCGGGTCCAGGCGGACGACCCGAGGCGGTAGGCGGGAGCCGGCGGCGTCAGGCGGACGAGCCGAGACGCCAGGCGGGAGCCCGCGGCGCGGGCGGCCGGCGGGCGGCGGCGCCCCCGACGGCTCCTGGCCGCGGAGGGGGGCCCTCACGGCACCGCGTCCTCCAGCAGCGCCTCCAGCAGGTCGGCCGTGCGCTCGGCCGCGCCCCTCCCCTCCTCCACGTACGCGCCCGCCGCGCGGCCCATGCGGACGCGCTCCTCCCCGTCGGCCAGGAGCCGGCCCAGGACCTGGGCCGCCGAGTCGGGGTCCACCTCCAGCGCCCCGCCCCGCTCCAGCAGGTCGTCGGCCTCGCGGCGGGCGTGGCGCGGCCCGAACAGCACCGGGATCCCGGCCGCCGCCGGCTCGACGACCGAGTGGAGGCCGCCGCGCCCGAGGCCGCCGCCGACGTAGGCCAGGTCGGCCACGGCGTACAGGCCCGCCAGGAGCCCGACCGAGTCGACGAGGAGGGGCGCGAGGAGCGCCGGGGCGTGTGGCCCCTCGTCGGCCCGCCGCGCGGCCGCCCCCCCGACCTCCGACCACAGCCGCGGCTCGCACCCCAGGAGCCGTCGGCTGAGGGCCGTGACCCGCTCGACGGCGCCGCGGTCGGGCTCGTGGGGCGCGAGGACGAGGGACACGGGGCGCCCGGCGGCGGCCAGGTCGGCGGCCGCGCCGATCAGCAGCGTCTCGTCCCGGCGCCAGGTGGAGCCTCCCAGGAGGACGGGCGCGTCGGCCGGGAGCGCGGCGCGGAGGCGCTCGGCGGCCGAGCCGGGCCGGCGGGCCTCCTCGATCCGGGCGGAGGCCCGATCGAAGGCCGCGTCCCCGGTCACCTGGAGCGCCTCCGGCCGCACCCCGATCCGCTCGAGGCGGGCCGCGTCCTCCCCTGACACCGCGCCGGCGCGTCCGATCCGCGCGTAGGCGTCGTGGAGGAGCGGACGCGACGGCCACCGGAGCCGGGAGCTGTCGGGCCGTACGGTGCCGTTCACGAGGCCGAGCGGCACCCCGCGCCCGGCCGCGGAGGCGGTGAGGGCCGGCCACACGTCGAGCTTGGAGAAGGCCAGGGCGGCGGGCCGGACGGCGTCCAGGGCCCGGCCGGTCTGGCCCAGGGTGTCGAGCGGAAGCGGCGAGGCGGCGTCCGGGGAGAGCGCCGGAACGGCGGCGGCGCCCGACGGGGAAAAGTGCGTGACGAGGAGCTGGAGGTCCCGCCGGGCGCGGAGCGCCTCCAGCGCCGGGACGGCCGCGAGGAGCTCGCCCGCCGAGGCGCCGTGCACCCACAGGAGCGGGAGGTCGGGGTCCCGGCCGGACGCGGCCCACGTCTCCAGCTCCGCCACCGCGCGGCGGCGCGCGTCCACCCCGCGGGCCACCTTCTCGGAGAGGAGGCCGGCCAGCGGCAGGAGGGGCCGGGCCGCCGCCACGGTGAGGCTCCACAGCCGCTCGGCGGGCGTGGGGCCGGCGCCCGGCCCGGCTCTCCGCCCGGGCTCCGCTCCGGGCCCCACCCCGGTCTCCGCTCCGCGCGCGGACGCGCCACCCCGGCCGGCCTCCGGCGCCGTCACGGCTTGGACCTCACGCGGCCGCCCCGTATTCTAGGCCGGACGCTCGGGCGGCCCGGCGGCGAGGGGAGTGGGCGATGCGGTTCCTCGGCAACAAGACGCGGCTCCTCGACTTCCTGCTCGGACACGTGGACGGGCTGGGCGTCGAGCCGGGGGTGGCCTGCGACCCGTTCGCGGGCACGGCCAGCGTGGCCTCGGCGCTCAAGGCGCTCGGGTGGCGCGTGCACGCCGGCGACCTCCTGGCCTCCTCCTTCGCGCTGCAGGTGGTCCGCGTGGAGCTGGACCGCGTCCCCCGCTTCGACCTCCCGCCCGAGGATGGGGGAGAGGGGCTCCCCTACGCCACCGTGCTCGAGCGGCTGGCCGGCCTGCCCCCGCGCCACGGCTTCGTCACCGAGCACTACACGCCCGCCGGCGAGGCCGGCGAGCGCCACGGCCGCATGTACTTCACGCCCGAGAACGCCCGCCGCATCGACGCCGTGCGCGAGCGCATCGAGGCCTGGTCGCGGGCCGGGCACCTGGACCGGGCGGGCGAGCAGCTCCTCCTGGCCACCCTGATCGAGGCCGCCGACCGGGTCGCCAACACGACCGGGGTCTACTGCTCGTTCGTGAAGAGCTGGCAGCCGAACGCGCTCAAGGACCTCGAGCTCCGCCCCCTCTCGCCCGTGACGGGACCGAACGGGGCGGCGGGCTCGACCGCCTACCGAGGCCCGGCCGGCCGACGCCTGCGGGAGGTGGGGACCGTGGACCTCCTGTACCTGGACCCGCCCTACAACGAGCGGCAGTACCCGGCCTACTACCACCTGCCCGAGCTCCTGGCCCAGGGGTGGTGGGAGCCGCCCGAGCTGCGGGGGAAGACGGGCCTCATCCCCGACGACGACCGGCGCTCGGACTGGTGCCGGAGGGCCCGGTGCGAGGAGGCCCTGGAGGCCGTCCTCGGGGCCGCCGACGCCGGCCACCTCCTCATGAGCTACAACGACGAGGGGCTGATTCCGGCCGACCGGATCGAGGCGGCGCTCAGGGCGTGGGGCGACCCGGACAGCTACCGGTGCTTCGGGCGGCCCTACCGCCGCTACCGGAGCGACGGGGACGGCCCCAACCGGACCTACGCCCGCGACAGGGTGCGCGAGCGGCTGCACTACGTGCGGGCGAGCTGAAGGGAGGCGGGCACGGGCGGCGCCGCGCGCGCCCGGAGCGGCCGCGCCCCCCGGTCAGGCCGCGGGGCCCTCCGGCTCGTCGTCCTCGTCCCCGCGCTCCCACTCCTCGAGCAACTCGCGCTGGCGCTCGAGGGCCTCGCGGACGATGCGCCGCGACTCCCGCTCGAGGGGGTCCTCGATGGGGAGGAGCCGCTCGGTGTAGCGCACCTCGAACTCGAACAGGAGCCGCCGGAGGTCTCCGAGCCGGCCCAGGAGGAGGGGCGTGGCGCGCTCGAGCCGGCCCTCGCGCTCCAGCCTCTGGATCAGCTCCGCGAACGCCATGAGCGCCCGGCGGACCTTCTCCTCGTCGGGCTGGGCCTCGGCGTCGTGGCCGGTCTCGTCGTCCCTCACGGATCCATCCTCCGCCTGCGAAGGGTCGCGCGCCCGGGGCCGGGCGACGCTCATGGATACACCGGCTCGGAGCCGGCGTTCGGGAGGGGGTCTACACGTCCCAGTCCT
>DATFLN010000014.1:0-4416 GCA_035267645.1 Gemmatimonadota bacterium
GGAGGGATCGTCGCCTTCAGCCTGTTCGGCGTGTGGTTCGCGCACGTCCTCATCAACATCGGGATGACGGTCGGCCTCATGCCCATCACGGGCCTCCCGCTGCCGTTCCTGAGCTACGGGGGGAGCTTCCTGGTCTCGGTGTGGGTAGGGCTGGCCATCGTCGAGCGGGTGTCCGCCGAGGCGTGACCCGGCGCCGGGCGACCCTCCGCCGCCCCCGGCCGGGGAGCGCGAGATAGGTTCGCCGACGCGGCGGCGGCTGCCTTATATTGCCCGCGCCCTGAACCGAGCCTGCGAGGGAGTCGATGTCCTGGTTCAAGAAGCCCAAGCAGAAGCTGACGTCGCAGAAGCGCGAGCTCCCGCCCGACGTCTGGGAGAAGTGCGACGGCTGCGGCGAGATCCTCTACAGCGGCCGGCTGGCCGAGAACGACTACGTGTGCCCCTCCTGCGGGCACCACTTCCGCATCGAGGCGGGGGCCTACGCCGACCTCCTCCTGGACGACGGCTTCGAGGAGGAGTTCGACACGCACCTGCGGTCGGCGGACCCGCTGGGGTTCGTGGACTCCAAGAGCTACAGTGACCGCGTGGAGGCCGCCATCGAGGAGGTCGGCCCCCAGGACGCCATCCGGACCGGCTCCGGCCACATCGAGGGCCGGCACGTGCTGCTCGGAGCCATGGAGTTCCGGTTCATCGGCGGCTCCATGGGCTCGGTGGTCGGGGAGAAGATCCGCCGTCTGGCCGGGAGGGCGGTCGATCGGGCCGAGCCCCTCCTGATCGTCTCGTCCTCGGGCGGCGCCCGCATGCAGGAGGGGATCTACTCCCTCATGCAGATGGCCAAGACGGCGGCGGCCCTCGAGCAGCTGGGCGAGGCGGGGCTCCCCTACATCAGCATCCTCACCCACCCCACCACGGGCGGCGTCACGGCCAGCTACTCGATGCTCGGAGACGTGATCCTGGCCGAGCCCGGCGCCCTGATCGGGTTCGCCGGGCCCCGGGTCATCCGCGAGACGATCCGGCAGGACCTGCCCGAGGGCTTCCAGCGCTCCGAGTTCCTCCTCGAGCACGGCATGGTGGACCGCATCGTCCCGCGTGGAGAGCTGCGCCAGACGGTGAGCCTCCTCCTCGACCACATGTGCTGAATCGGGAGGAGCCCGGGGAGGGCGGGCCGGGGGACGCCTCGGCGCTGGACCGGCTCCTCGAGGGTCGGTCCGTCACCGCCATCCGGTGGGGTCTCGATCGCACGCGGGAGCTGCTGGTCTCGGTGGGCCATCCCGAAGAGAGCTTCCGCGCCATCCACGTGGGCGGGACGAACGGGAAGGGCGCCGCCTCGGCCATGGTCGAGACGGTTCTGCGCGCCTCGGGCCGGGCCACGGGCCTCTACATCTCCCCGCACCTCCTCCGCTTCGAGGAGCGCATCCAGGTCCGGGGGCGCCCCGCTCCGCGCGGCCTGGTCGAGACGTGCGCGGCCAGCCTCCTCCCGGCCGCGACCGGGTCGGACGCCACCCTGTTCGAGGTCCTCACAGCGCTGGCCTTCCTGGTGTTCGGCGAGGCGGGGGTCGAGGTGGCCGCCGTGGAGGTGGGCCTCGGCGGGCGGCTCGACGCGACGAACGTCCTCACGCCCGAGGCGTGCGCGCTCACGAGCGTGTCGCTCGAGCACACCGCGTGGCTCGGCGACACGGTCGAGGAGGTGGCGCGCGAGAAGGCGGGCATCCTGAAGTCGGGCGTCCCGGCCGCCCTGGGGCCCGTGCCGGCCGCGGCCGGCGACGTGTTCGAGGAGACCGCGACCCTGGTGGGGGCGCCGCTGCGCCGCCTCGGGCGGGAGGCGCGCGTCGAGGACGTCCGGGTGGACCGGTCCGGCACGAGCTTTCGGTACGTCTCGGAGGACCGCCCGGGCGGGCTGGAGCTCTCCGTGCCCCTCGCGGGGGTCCACCAGGCGTTCAACGCCGGCACGGCGCTCCTGGCCCTCGACGCCACCCCCGTGCCCCCTCCGGCCGCCGCGGTGCGGATGGGCCTGGAGCGGGTCCGCTGGCCCGGGCGCTTCCAGGTCCTCGACCGGCCCGATGGGACCTGGGTGATCGACGTGGCGCACAACCCGGCCGCCCTGGCGAGCACCCTGGACACGCTCGGCCGGGTCGGCCTCCCCGAGCCCCACGTGGCGGTGCTGTCCATACTGTCCGACAAGGACTGGGGCTCCATGGTGGCCTCGGCGCGCGCGGCCGGGCTCCCCGTCGTCCTCACCTCGGCGCCCTCGGCGCCGGAGGAGCGCCGGTGGGACCCGGCCGCCGCGCACGAGCGGGCGCCCGAGGGCACGAGCCTCGAGCCCGAGTTCGGGGCGGCGCTCGGGCGGGCGTGCGAACTCGCGGGACGCGGCACGGTACTAGTAACCGGGTCGTGCTCTACGGCCGCCGACGCCCTCCGGGCGCTGGACGCGAAGGACGAGGACCAGGACATCTAGCGGAGGTACGACATGCGATACGATCCCCGGCTGGTGAAGCCGATGCGCGAGGAGCTCACCCGCCTCGGCGTGGAGGAGCTCGCGACGCCCGAGGACGTGGACCGTGCGCTGGGCGAGGCGGCGGGCTCGGTGCTCGTCGTGGTGAACTCGGTGTGCGGGTGCGCCGCGCGCAACGCCCGCCCGGCCGTCTCCATCGCCTCCGAGCACGACGTCCTCCCCGACCGGATGGTCACCGTGTTCGCGGGGATGGAGGTCGAGGCCACCGCGCGGGCCCGGGAGTACTTCACCGGCTACCGGCCCTCCTCGCCGTCCCTGGCCCTCCTCAGGGGAGGGGAGCTCGTGTTCATGCTCGAGCGGCACCAGATCGAGGGGCGGAGCGCCGAGGACATCGCCTCCGACCTTACCGACGCCTTCGACCGCTGGTGCGGCGCCGTGGCCTGATCCCGGGCCCTCGCGCCGGGCCGGGAGGTCCGGCAGCGCGGCGTTCGTCGTCGGGCCGGCCGGAGGCACGCTTCCGGCCGGCCTTTTCGTTCGGGCTGTTTCCTTGCCCGTCCGGCTCGCCCTCTCCTACATTCGGCGCCCTATGGACATCAGCAGCCTTCCCGGCTTCCGGGAGTTCTATCCCGAGGACCTGGCCCTCCGGCGTCACATCTTCCGCGTGTGGCGGGAGGTGGCGGAGCGGTACGGCTTCGTCGAGTACGACGGCCCGCCCCTCGAGCCCCTCGATCTGTACACGGCCAAGTCCGGCCAGGAGATCGTGGGCCAGCTCTACGCGTTCGAGGACAAGGGCGGGCGCGAGGTGGCCCTGCGGCCCGAGATGACCCCGACCTTCGCGCGGATGGTCTCGTCGCGCGCGGCGGCCCTCCCCAAGCCGATCAAGTGGTACTCGATCCCGCAGCTCTTCCGCTACGAGCGCCCCCAGCGCGGGCGCACGCGCGAGCACTTCCAGCTCAACCTGGACATCGTCGGGGAGGAGGACGCGATCGCCGACGCCGAGCTGGTGGCCGCGGCGGTGGACATGCTGCGTGGGTTCGGCCTCGGGCCGGAGGACTTCGTGGCGCGCGTCTCCGACCGCCGGCTCGTGCGCGCGGTCCTCGTCCAGTGCGAGATCCCCGAGGACCGGCTCCTCGACGCCTTCCAGGCCCTCGACAAGGCCGACCGGGAGCCCGAGGAGAAGACGGTCGAGAGGCTGCTGACCGCCGGCGCGGACGGGCGGGGCGCGCGCCGGGTCCTCGCCCTGGGCGAGCTGTCGCTGGAGGAGATCGTCGAGGCGTACGGGGAGGCCGGCGACGTGGTGGAGGCCGCCGGGCGGCTGGAGCGCTTCTTCGGGCACCTGGAGGCGTTCGGGGTCGGCGACTACGCCGAGTTCGACGCCGGCCTCGTGCGCGGCCTGGCCTACTACACGGGCCTCGTCTTCGAGCTGTGGGACCGCGGGGGCGAGCTCCGGGCCATCTGCGGCGGCGGGCGCTACGACGACCTCCTGGCCGCCCTGGGCGGGGCGGACCTCCCGGCCCTGGGCTTCGGGATGGGGGACGTGGTGCTGGCCGAGATCCTGCGGGAGCGGGACCTCGTCCCCGACGTGCCCCCGGCCGTCGAGGACTTCGTGGTCCACGTCACGGACGAGGAGCGCGACCTCGCGCTCCGCCTGGTCGGCGCGCTCCGCGAGCGGGGACGCCGCGCCGGCTTCGACTACCGCGGGCGCAGCGTGGGACGCCAGTTCAGGGCGGCCGACCAGAGCGGCGCACGCCGGGTCCTGGTCCTCGGTCCCGACGAGGTGGGGCGGGGGGCCGTGGTCGTGCGGAGCATGGATACGGGCGGCGAGAAGGAGGTCCCGCTGTCCGACTTTCTCGAGTGAGCAGGATCCTGGAACGGGAGTGACATGGCGGACGACGCGCGACTGACGCCCCAGAGCGAGGACTTCTCGGCCTGGTACAACGAGATCGTCCGGATGGCCGAGCTGGCGG
>DATFLN010000015.1:0-54271 GCA_035267645.1 Gemmatimonadota bacterium
TGAACCTCATCTCGGGCGTCAGGCTGGGCCTCACGCTGAAACTTCTCCGAACACCTCGGGTAGAGACGCTCAACAGGGTCATGATCCACGGACAGACCGCCCATCTCGAGCACGCGGCGGGGCGATCTCTGGACGAAGCGGACGCGGACGTGCACCGGGCCGCGTTCGTCCGCGAGGCCCTGGCGGAGGACGAGGAGGCCGCACGGACGTCGCGAGCCGAGGCCCGCGACCCGGCGGAGGTGGACGAGGAGGACGAAGGGTGAGGCGGTCTGCCCGACACTTCCTTTGCTGAGGCCTGCATGAACTACAACTTCACGGATCGAGTGCGGAAGGTCCTCGCGATGGCCCGGGAGGAAGCCATCCGCCTCCAGCACGACTACGTGGGGACCGAGCACGTCCTCCTCGGTCTCATCCGGGAAGGGGAGGGGGTCGCCGCCGCCGTGCTCACCAACCTGGCCGCCGACCTGGACGAGGTTCAGCGGCTGGTCGAGGAGCACGTCCACAAGGGGAAGTCCTCGGCCACGATCGGCGAGCTCCCGTATACGTCCCGCGCCAAGAAGGTCCTCGAGTACGCCATGGCGGAGGCGAGGGAGCTCAACCACAGCTACGTCGGCACCGAGCACCTCCTCCTGGGCCTGCTTCGGGAGGAGAAGGGCCTCGCCGCGAAGGTCCTCGGCGAGCTCGGGATCGGCCTCGAAGAAGCGCGCTCCGAAACTCTGAAGCTGCTCGGTACCGAGATGCCCAGTTCTGGCTCCAGCACACCGTCGTCGGGTCCTTCCGCGCAGAAGGGCGAGAAGAAGTCCAAGACGCCCGCCCTCGACCACTTCTGCCGAGACCTCACCGAGCTCGCGGCGGAGGGGAAGCTCGACCCGACCATCGGTCGGGAGGGCGAGATCGAGCGGGTCATGGAGGTCCTCTCGCGGCGCAAGAAGAACAACCCGGTCCTCATCGGGGAGCCGGGCGTCGGGAAGACCGCCATCGTGGAGGGCCTGGCTCAGCGCATCGTGCGCGGGGACGTGCCCGACAGCCTGCAGGACCACAGGGTGCTGGCCCTGGACATGGCCGCGGTCATCGCCGGGACAAAGTACCGCGGGCAGTTCGAGGAGCGCCTCAAGGCCATCGTGAACGAGATCTCCCAGAACGAGGGGATCATCCTCTTCATCGACGAGCTGCACACGCTGGTCGGGGCGGGGGCCGCCGAGGGCGCGATCGACGCCTCCAACATGCTGAAGCCGGCCCTGGCCAGGGGCGAGCTCCAGTGCGTGGGCGCGTCGACGCTCTCCGAGTACCGGAAGCACATCGAGAAGGACGGCGCGCTCGAGCGGCGCTTTCAGACGGTCATCGTCGAGGCTCCCAGCGTCGATGAGACCATCGACATCCTCAAGGGGCTCAGGAAGCACTACGAGGAGCACCACAGGGTGGTGATCCCCGACGAGTCCCTCGTGGCCTCGAGCCGGCTGTCCGAGCGTTACATCACCGACCGCTTCCTGCCGGACAAGGCCATCGACGTGGTCGACGAGGCCGGGGCCCGGGCGCGGCTGGGCGCGCAGGTGCCGCCGCCCGAGGTCCAGGAGCTCCAGGAGGAGCTCGACGAGCTCTCCGACCGGAAGGACGAGGCGATTCGGGACCAGGACTTCGAGCGGGCGGCCGAGCTCCGGGACCACGAGAAGGAGATCCAGGAGGAGATCAAGCGCCGCCGCGAGGAGTGGGAGAAGCAGCGCCGCGAGCACCGGCCCGTGGTCGAGGAGGACGACATCGCCTTCATCGTCTCGCGGTGGACCGGCATCCCGGTGACCCGGCTCCGGGAGACCGAGACCGAGCGGCTCCTCCGCATGGAGGAGGAGCTCCACGAGACCGTGGTGGGGCAGGACGAGGCGATCGAGGCCATCAGCCGGGCCATCCGGCGGAGCCGCGCGGGCCTCAAGGACCCGCGGCGGCCCATCGGCAGCTTCATCTTCTGCGGCCCGACGGGCGTGGGGAAGACGGAGCTGGCGCGGTCCCTCGCACGCTTCCTGTTCGCGGACGAGCAGGCGCTCGTTCGCGTGGACATGTCGGAGTACATGGAGAAGTTCTCGGTGAGCCGCCTGATCGGCGCGCCCCCCGGATACGTGGGCTACGAGGAGAGCGGCGTCCTGACCAAGGCCGTCCGCCGCAGGCCCTACTCGGTGGTCCTCCTCGACGAGATCGAGAAGGCGCACCCCGACGTGTTCAACATCCTCCTCCAGGTGCTCGACGACGGGCAGCTGACGGACAACTACGGGCGGGTGATCGATTTCAAGAACACGGTCATCATCATGACCTCCAACGTCGGGGCCCGGGACATCACCTCGACCTCGAGCCTGGGCTTCCACGCCGAGGAGGGGATGGGCTACGACCGGATCAAGGACCGGGTGCAGGAGGAGATCGAGCGGACCTTCGCTCCCGAGTTCCTGAACCGGCTCGACGACGTCATCGTGTTCCATCCGCTCGACCGTGAGCAGATCGGCCAGATCGTCCACATCCAGCTCCGCGACGTGGAGGAGCGGCTGGTCGATGAGAAGCTCTCGCTCAGCCTCTCGGACGAGGCCGTCGCCTTCCTCGTGGAGCAGGGCTACGACGAGAAGTTCGGCGCGCGTCCGCTGAAGAGGACGATCCAGCGCTACATCGAGGATCCTCTCTCCGAGAAGATCCTGATGGCCGAGTTCACTCCGGGAGACGAGATCCTGGTGGAACGATCCGAGGAAGATCCGGAATCGCTGGTGTTCCGGACGGCCACGCCGTCCTCCACGACGTGAGCCGGCGGCTCCCACTCGCCGTCCTCGCCCTGGGGGTGGCGCTGGCCGCTCCGGTCGCGGCCCGGGCCCAGCAGCAGCCGGCGGCCAGGACCGTGACGGTCGACAGCGTTGTGGTCCGGGGGAACCATAGGGTCTCGCCCACGCGCGTCATCGAGCTGAGCGGCCTGAGGTCCGGAGAGACGGTCTCGTTCCCGACGGTCCAGGACGCCATCCACAAGCTCTACGCCTCCGGGCAGTTCGAGGCGGTCTCGGTGAGCGTCACCCCCGGCTCCCCGGCCATCTTCTACATCGACGTGACCGAGCGCCCGCTCGTCGCCAGTTACGGGTTCCGGGGCCTCGAGCACGTCTCCGCGAGCACGGTGAAGGACACCGCGCGGCTGGTGGACGGCGAGCCGCTCAGCCCCACCCGGATCTCGCGGGCCGAGGAGACCCTCCGCGCCATGCTCTCGAAGGCGGGCTTCCCGCGCCCGGCCATCGACACGACCATGCTGGCGGCCGAGGGCGGCTACAGGGTCGTGTTCGACGTCGACGAGGGTCCGCGCCTGGCCATCACCCGCATCGACTTCGAGGGGAACGACCACTTCCCGGACGGGGACCTCCGCGGCGCGATGTCGACCGGGCAGGAGGGATTCCTGTGGACCCACACCGGGGAGTTCCGGCGCGACCGGTTCCGCCAGGACCTCCAGGAGAACCTGCCGGCCTTCTACGCCGCCCACGGCTACATCGACATGGCCGTGGCCGGGGACACGGTCATCGTGGACCCGACCACCGGAAAGGGCCGCATCGAGGTCCGGGTCGACGAGGGGCCGCAGTATCAGCTCTCCAGCTTCCAGGTACGCGGGAACCGGCGATTCCCGGCCCAGGCGCTGGAGAGCCGCTTCCGGCCCGTCGACGCACCTCCGCTCGACAGCCTGCCGCCGGGTGAGCTCCCGCCCTTCGACCAGGCCGCCTTCCAGGACGCCACCGGCAAGATCGGGGACCTGTACCGCGACGCGGGCTACCTGCGGGCCCAGGTCGTCCCCGAGGTCGAGCGCGTACCGCCATCGCAGTCGGGCGGCCGGCACCTGGTCAAGGTGGCGTGGGACATCGAGGAGGGTGAGCCGGCGTACGTTCACCGCGTGCAGGTCACGGGCAACAGCTACACGCACGACTACGTCATACGGCAGCAGCTCACGATCCTGCCGGGGGACATCTACTCCCAGCAGAGGCTGATCCAGAGCGTCAAGAACATCCAGTCCACGGGCTTCTTCGAGCAGCTCCCGCCCAACGAGGCGGTGAAGATCCAGCCGCTCGACAACGGCGACGTCGACATCACGCTGAAGGTCAAGGAGAAGCAGACCGGGAACCTCAACTTCGGCGCGTCGGCCTCGGCCGTGACCGGCCTGGCCGGGTTCATCGGCTACGACCAGCCCAACCTGTTCGGCGAGGCCAAGAGCGGACACTTCCGCTGGCTCTTCGGGGGACGCAGCCAGGACATCGAGGTCCGCTACCAGGACCCGGCCATCATGGGCTCGAAGTACTCGGGCTCGATCTCGCTCCTCCACTCCCGGGACATCTACACGTACGTGAACCTGGGCGAGCGGCGTCAGACCGGAGGCTCGCTCGAGTTCGGCCTCCCCGTCTTCGGCCTGCGCGGCACGCGGCTGTTCGCGGGCTACTCGCTCTTCCGGGAGAAGACGAGCAACCTCAACCTGGTCGGGCTCACGCCCGAGCAGGCCAGCGTCCTCCTGAGCGGCACGCGGAGCACGTTCAGCCTGAGGCTCGTGCGGGACACGCGGCAGGGCGGCCTCTTCCCCGTGGCGGGCAGCCGGAACGAGATCGACGCGGCCTACACCGGCGGGCCCCTGGGGGGCGACGGCGGCTACGCCAAGTACAAGTTCGAGAGCCAGTGGTACGTGCCGGTGGCGGAGATCGGCGGGGGGCTGGGCAAGACGCCCATCCAGTTCACGGGCGGGCTCACCTTCCGCGGCGGCTTCGTGGTCGGGAACAACCCCTTCTTCCGGGAGCGGTTCCTGATGGGCGGGGTCCAGCTCGGTGAGCAGCTCCGCGGATACGACGAGGGCACGGTGACCCCCCTCGGCCACATCCCGAGGTCCAACCGCAACATCTCGACCATCGACCGGGCGGGCGAGTCGTTCTTCGGGACCACGGCGCAGTTCGGCGTGAAGCTGTCGAGCAGCCTGTTCGCCGACGCCTTCGTCGACGCGGGCAACGTCTGGAGCACGGCGGCCGAGTTCAATCCGACGGACCTGCTCGTGGGAGCGGGCGTGGGCGTGAGCCTCGTGACCCCGTTCGGGCCGCTGGGCATCGACTACGCCTACGGCTTCGACCGGCGCGACGTCCTCGGACGTCCCGACCCGGGGTGGAAGCTCCACTTCAAGTTCGGGAACATCTTCTGATCACAGGAGTCCACGACGTGAGGAACACCCATACGACATCGATCCTTCGCGGGCCGGCCCTCGCGCTGGCCCTGGCCGCCGCGATCGCGGCGCCGCTCCGGGCGCAGGGGAGCCCCGCCGGGCAGAGCGGGGCGAGCACACCGCCGCCGCAGGGGACGGAGTTCGTCTACATCAACTCCCAGGCGCTCCTCCAGGCCACGCCGGGCGCCTCCGAGGCGCAGCAGACCTGGAACCAGGAGCTCCAGAACTACCGGTCACAGGTGCAGCAGCTCGCCTCGCAGGTGGATTCCCTGGAGCAGGCCTTCCAGCGCCAGGAGTCGATGCTGAGCGAGGCCGCCAAGACGCGGAAGCAGGAGGAGATCCAGCAGAAGCGCCAGGAGCTGCAGCAGCGCACCCAGCAGCTGGAGCAGCAGGCCGCCCAGCGCCAGCAGGAGCTCCTCAAGCCCATCCTCGACAAGGTCCGCGGCGTGATCGAGACGATCCGCGAGGAGCGGGGCTACACGATGGTCTTCGACGCGTCGGGCTCCGGGCTCCTGGCGGCCGACCCGAGCCTGGACATCACCGACCTCGTGATCCAACGGCTCAAGGCCCAGGGCGACACCATCGGCGGCAGCGGCACGTCCTCCGGCGGAAACGGCGGCGGGCGCTGAGCCGCACGCCGCGGTGCCGGCCGATCGTCGCGAGGGTCGAGGGCCGGTGAGCGAGTTCAGGGTCGGAGACCTGGCCGCCCGGGTGGGCGGGACGGTCGAGGGCGACCCGGACGCGACGGTGACCGGGATCGCTCCCGTCGAGGATGCCGGGCCGGGGGACCTCACCTTCGTGACCAGCCGTTCCTGGGAGAGGGCGCTCTCCGAGATCCGGCCGACGGCCGTGCTCGCGCCGGACGGCCTCCTGGCGGACGGTGCTCCGGGGGAGGCGCTCATCCGGGTGAGCGATCCCCAGGTGGCGCTCGGCCGGCTCATCCCCCTGTTCTATCCCGGCGCCAACGGCGACGACGCCGTGGCGGGCGTCCACCCGACCGCGGTGCTCGGGGAGGGCGTCCGGCTGGGTGAGGACGTGGCGGTCGGCGCCTACTCGGTGCTCGAGTCGGGCTGCGAGATCGGGGACGGGACGGTCCTCGGTCCCCACGTGCACGTGGGGGCGGGCGCCGTGCTCGGACGCGAGTGCACGATCGACGGAAGCGCGACGATCCTCGGCTGCGTGCGCATGGGGGACCGCGTGCGGATCCACCCGGGCGTGCGCCTGGGCACGGACGGCTACGGCTACGCCCAGGAGGAGGGGCGTCCGGTGAAGATCCCCCAGGTGGGGCGGTGCGTGATCGGTGACGACGTCGAGATCGGCGCGAACTCCACCGTGGATCGGGGCGCGCTCGGCGACACGGTCATCGGAGCCGGCACCAAGCTCGACAACCTCGTCCACGTCGGCCACAACGTCCGCATCGGGGAGAACTGCATGATCGTGGCGCAGGTGGGGGTGGCCGGGAGCACCGACATCGGGGACAGGGTGCAGCTGGCCGGGCAGGCGGGGATCGCCGGGCACCTCTCGATCGGGGACGGGGCCCGCATCGCCGCCCAGGCCGGCGTCATCGGGGACGTCCCCGCGGAGGCCACGTACTCGGGCTATCCCGCCCGCCCGCACGCCGAGGCCATGCGGGCCAGCGCCGCGCTCTTCCGCCTGCCCGATCTCGTCCGACGCATGCGGCGTCTCGAGGTGCGGCTGGATGAGGCGCCCGGCCGGACGGGCGGATCGGACGGCGGGAGCGACACGGCCGGAGGCGCGGGAGGGGACGCGTGAGCGGCCCGGCCGTCCGCATCGAGGAAGGCGGGGCGCGCCATACGCTGGCCCGGCCAGTCTCCCGCGAGGGCACCGGACTCCACAGCGGCCGATCCGTCGGGGTGGAGCTCCGCCCCGCGGAGGCGGGAACGGGGATCCGGTTCCGGAGGATGGACCTCGAGGACGAGCCCGTCCTGGCCGCGTCGGTCCGGAACGTGACGGGCGTCGAGTGGGAGACGGTGCTCGGGAAGGGGGAGGGCTCGGTCCGCACCGTCGAGCACGTCCTGGCCGCCGTGGCCGCGTTCCGCGTCGACGACCTCGAGATCGCGCTCGAAGGGCCCGAGCCCCCGGCCCTGGACGGAAGCTCGGCGCCGTGGTGCGAGGCGCTGGCCGAGGCGGGTCGCGAGGAGATCGGGGGCACCGTCGAGGTCCTGGCGGTCACCCGCCCGATCGAGGTCACCGAGGGCGACTCCACGTACTCGGTCACCCCGTACGACGGCTACCGCGCCTCGGCCGAGATCCGCTTCGAGCACCCGACCATCGGCAGCCAGTTCGCCTCGGTCGCGGTGGAGGCCGAGGCCTTCTGCGACGAGATCGCGGCGGCCAGGACGTTCGGGCTCGAGAGCTGGCACGAGCCGCTCAAGGAGAAAGGGCTCGCGCTCGGGGCCTCGCACGAGAACACCGTCGTCCTCACCGACGACGGGCTGGCCACCGGGGTCGAGCTGCGCCGGCCCGACGAGTTCGTGCGCCACAAGCTGATCGACATGGTCGGGGACCTGGCCCTGGTGGGACTCCCGGTGCGCGGCCACGTCCTGGCCGTGCGGCCCGGGCACCGGGGCAACGTGGCGCTTGCCCGCCGCCTGGCCCGCGAGGCCGAGGCCGCCCGGACGCCGGGGCCCGTGCTCGACATCCACGAGATCCTGGAGTACATCCCCCACCGCTATCCCTTCCTCCTCGTGGACCGGATCGTCGAGTTCGAGGCGGGGCGGCGGATCCTCGGCCTCAAGAACGTCACGATCAACGAGCCCTTCTTCCAGGGCCACTTCCCGGGCCACCCTGTGATGCCGGGCGTCCTCATCGTCGAGGCCATGGGGCAGGTGGGAGGCCTCCTCCTCATGAACGAGTTCGAGCGGCCCGAGGAGAAGGTCGTCTACTTCATGTCCCTGGACGACGTCAAGTGGCGAAAGCCCGTCTTCCCCGGCGACCAGATCCTCTTCGAGCTCGAGATGCTCCGCTTCCGGGGGAGGATCTGCCGGATGCACGGCACGGCCCGGGTGGACGGGGACGTCGTGGCCGAGGCCACGATGATGGCCCAGGTGGTGGACCGGTGAGCGCGCCGCGCCCCGGGCCACCGGCGGCCCCGCTCGTGGAGCTCGAGCCGGGGACGCGCCACCCCACCGCGATCATCGATCCCGGCGCCGAGCTGGCCGAGTCGGCCACCGTGGGCCCGTACTCGATCGTCGGGCCGGGCGTGCGGCTGGAGGCCGACGTCCGGGTGGGCTCGCACGTCCTCATCGAGCGCGACACGCGGGTCGGGGAGGACTCCGAGATCCATCACGGGGCGGTGCTCGGGACGGCGCCCCAGGACATGAAGTACGAGGGCGAGACCACCGTGCTCGAGGTCGGCTGCCACACGGTCATCCGCGAGTACGCGACCCTGAACCGGGGGACCCGCGCCTCGGGCCGGACGACGGTGGGCGACCACTGCCTGATCATGGCCTACGCCCACGTGGCGCACGACTGCCACCTGGGGGACCACGTCATCCTGGCCAACACGGTCAACATGGGCGGCCACGTCGAGATCGACGACTGGGCCATCGTGGGGGGCGTGACGGCCATCCACCAGTTCGTGCGGATCGGCGTCCACGCGTTCGTGGGCGGCGGCTCCCGGATTCCCCAGGACGTCGCCCCCTACGTCACCGTGGCGGGGAACCCCGTCGAGGCCTACGGGATCAACACGGAGGGGCTCCGGCGGCGCGGATTCTCCGATGAGACGATCCGGGCCCTCCGCCACGCCTACCGGGTCCTGTTCCGGTCCGACGAGAACCTGGGGGACGCGCTCCGGACGCTCGAGGCGGAGGGCGGGCACGGCCCCGAGGTGCGGGCGCTCATCGACTTCATCCGGGCCAGCGAGCGGGGCGTGACCACGTGAGGGCCGTGCCGGTCGGCGTCGCCGGCGTGGGTCGCCTGGGGCGCGAGCACGCCCGCATCCTGGCGGGGCTCGAGGGGGCCCGGCTGGTCGGCGTGCACGACGTCGACGAGGGGCACGGACGCTCGGTGGCGGAGGCGGCGGGCGTCCCCTTCCGCCCCGAGCTGGGTGACCTGCTGGACGCGTGCGAGGCCCTCGTGGTCGCCGTGCCGACCGCCGCCCACCACCGGGTGGCGCGCCGGGCGCTGGAGGCCGGCGTCCACGTCCTGGCCGAGAAGCCCCTGGCCGCCTCGCTCGAGGAGGCCGACGACCTCGTGTCGCTCTCGGAGGAGCGGGGCCTGACCCTGGCGGTGGGCCACGTCGAGCGCTTCAACCCCGCGGTGCGGAGCGCCGAGCCCCACCTGCAGGATCCCCGCTTCATCGAGTCCCTGAGGCTGGCCCCGTTCCAGCCGCGGGGCACCGACGTGAACGTGGTCCTGGACCTCATGATCCACGACATCGACCTCGTCCTCGGGCTGGTGGGCGCGCCGGTCGAGTCGCTGGACGCGGTGGGGACGCCGGTGCTCACCGACTCGGTGGACATCGCCAACGCGCGCCTCACCTTCGCCGACGGGACGGTGGCCGAGATCACGGCCAGCCGGGTGTCGGAGGAGCGGCTCCGCGTCCTCCGGGCCTTCCAGCCGAGCGGATACCTGAAGCTGGACCTGGCGGCCGGGCAGGGCGAGTTCCTGCGGCGGCGGGACGGCACGGTCCCGGGGACCGCTGCGGCAGACGGGACCGGGAAGGGCGTCCCGAGCCTGGCGGACATTGTGGAGCGGATCCCCCTCAGGGGCGACGGCCGGGAGCCCCTGGCACTGGAGCTCGAGGCCTTCCTGGCGGCGGTGCGCGGAGAGTCTTCGCCCGTCGTCTCGGCCCGGGAAGGTCGCGCCGCCCTCGAGGTGGCGCTTCGGATCGGTCGCTCCATTCAGCGGTTCGCCGATGTCGCTCTGGAAGCTACGTGAAGAGAGGAAGAGGCTCGGTGGCTCCCCCAAGCAGGGGCCGCGGACCCGGACGCTGATCCTGCTCCTCATCCTGGTCCTGCTCCTGATCTTCTACCTGGGAAGGGCGGGATAGGGGGAGGGGCGGGCCGCCGGACGATCTTCCTGTCGGCCGGGGAGGCGTCCGGGGACGAGCACGGGGCCCGGCTCGCCCGCGAGCTGCTCGCCGAGGACCCGGACCTGCGGCTCGTGGGGCTGGGCGGGAGCCGTATGGCCGACGCGGGCGTCGAGCTCCTGGCCGACCTCGACCTCCTGGCCGTGATGGGGGTGGCCGAGGTCCTCGGCCGCCTGCCCCGTCTCCTGGCGCTGCGCCGCAGGGTCCGCCGCTACCTCCTGCGGGAGGGCGTCGACCTCTACCTCCCCATCGACTATCCGGGCTTCAACCTGCCGACGGCCGCCTGGGCACGCCGGCGGGGCGTGCCCGTGCTCTACTACATCGCCCCGCAGGTGTGGGCGTGGCGGCCCGGTCGGGCCCGGCGGCTGGCGGAGTCGGCCGACCTGGTGTGCGTGGTCCTGCCGTTCGAGAAGGCGTTCCTGGAGCGCTACGGGGCCCGCGCACGCTTCGTGGGCCATCCGCTCCTGGACGCGCCCCGCGTCCGGGGGAGCGGGGAAGGCGCGGAGGGCAGGGAGCCGGGCGGCGCCCCCGTGCTCGGTCTCTTCCCCGGCTCCAGGGCCCAGGAGGTCTCGCGCATGCTCCCGCCCTTCCTGCGCGCGGCCGAGATCCTCCGCGGGGAGCGGCCGGAGCTCGAGGTCCTGGTGGCACGTGCCGCCGACCTCCCGCCGTCGGCCTACGGACGCGCCGACCCGGCGGACCTCCACCCGCCCGAGGAGGTCCTGGCCGCGGCAACGGCGGCCCTCACCAAGTCGGGCACGAGCACCCTTCAGCTGGCGCTGGCCGGCGTGCCGATGGTCGTGGGCCACCGGGTGCACCCGGTGACCTACTCGATCGCCCGCCGGCTGGTGGAGGTCGACCACCTGGCGCTGGCCAACCTGGTGGCCGGGCGCCGGCTGGTCCCCGAGCTCGTGCAGGACGAGATGTCCCCGGAGCGGCTTGCGAGCCGGGTCTCCCCGTTCCTCGAGCCGGGCTCCGCCGAGCGGCGCCGCGTCCTGGAGGGGCTGGAGGAGGTGAGGGGGCGGCTGGGGGAGCCGGGCGGGTCCGCGCGCGTGGCGTCGGCGGCCCTCGAGCTTCTGGCGCGGACGTCCCGGTGAGGATCCGACCCGGACTGGCGGCGCCGCTGGCGTGGGCCACCACCCGTGTCCTGGGCGAGACGTGGCGCTTCCTGGACGCCCGCACCGGAGGACCGGTCGAGAGCCCCTGTCCGGTCCGGCACGTGGTGTACGCGCTGTGGCACGAGCACCTCCTCCCGCTGGCCTACCTCCACCGGGGGCAGGGCGCCGCGGCGCTCGTGAGCCGCCACAGGGACGGGGAGATCCTGGCGCGGGTCCTCGGCCGGCTGGGCTACGAGACCGCGCGCGGCTCGACCACCCGCGGCGGCCCCTCCGGCTTCCGCGAGCTGGTGCGCGCGGGCCGGTCGGGGAGGGCGCTGGCCGTCACCCCGGACGGGCCGCTCGGTCCGCGGCGGAGGGCCGACCGGGGCGCGGCCCGGGCCGCGGCGGCTGCGGGGCTCGACCTCGTGCCCGTGGCCGCGGCCGCCCGGCCGGCGTGGCGCCTGTCCACCTGGGACCGCTTCCTGGTCCCCGCGCCCGGGGCGCGCGTGTGGGTGGCGCACGGAGAGCTCCTCGACCCGTCGGATCCCGACGCCACCCGCCGGCTCGAGGAGGCCCTGGACCGGCTCACCGACGCGTGCGAGCGGGCCGCCGGGAAGGGAGGAGCCGGTGCGGGATGACGGCCCCGTCGTGGTCGACGCCCGGAGCCGGGCGGAGCGTCGGGCGCGGGAGGCGTGGACCGGAGGGCCCGGGCCCCTCCTCGCCGCCGCCTCCTTCCTGTACGGAGCCGGCGTGCGCGGCTGGAGCCTTCTCCACGAGACCGGGATCCTGGGGGGCGGGCTGCCCGCCCTCCCCGTCGTCTCGGTGGGAGGAGTCACGGTCGGGGGCGCCGGGAAGACGCCGCTCGCCGCCGAGCTGGCGGGCGTCCTGGAGGCCGGGGGCATCCGGACGGCGGTCGTGACCCGCGGCTTCCCCGACGAGCTCGCGCTCCACGCCCGCCTCGCGCCCGGGCGGCTGGTACTGGGACACCCGGACCGGGCGCGCGCGGTCCGGGCGGCCGCCGCCCGGGGCGCGGCGGCCGCCGTGCTCGACGACGGGTTCCAGCACCGGCGCCTGGACCGGCGTCTGGACGTGGTGGCCCTGGACGCGGACCTCGTGGGCAGGGTCCCCTGGAGCCTCCTCCCCGCGGGGCCCTTCCGGGAGCCGCCGGGGGCCCTGGGACGGGCCGGTGCGGTCGTGGTCACCCGCCGCGAGGCCGGCCCGGAGGCCGCCGAGCGGCTGGCGGGCTGGGTCCGGCGCCGCCTTCCCGGGATCCCCGTGGCGCGCTGCGCGCTCGAGACCGACGGGCTGCGGCCGTGGACCCCGACGCGCCGCGGTGACCCGGAAGCGGGAAGCGCCGGCGCGGCCCGGGGTCCCGTGGCCGGGGACCGGCCCGGTGGCGCCGCGGCCGCCGCCGCCTCGCCGGCCGTCGCGCTGGCCGGCGTCATGAAGCCCGGCCCCTTCCTGGACGCGGTGCGGGCGTCCGGGCTCCGGCCCGGGCTCGCGGTCCTCCTCCCCGACCACGGCACGCCCGACGCCCCCCTCCTGGAGCGCATCGTCTCGGCGGCGCGCGGCCGGGGCGTGGTCACGACCGCCAAGGACGCGGCCCGGCTCGCGGACGTGTTTCCGGGGGACGTCCCGGTCCTGGTGGTCGAGGAGCGGTTGACGTGGGAGGAGGGGGTGGACGAGCTTCGTGCCGCACTCCTGGCGGCCGTCCGGGGCGAGCCCGCGGACGGCGCGACGACCGCGACAGCGAGGTGAGGGCAGTGGAAGCCGTTCAGACCGACGTGCTCGTGGTGGGAAGCGGCATCGCCGGCCTCACCTTCGCCCTCAAGGCGGCGGAGGGGGCGGAGGTCCTCCTCCTCACCAAGAAGGGGAGGGTGGAGAGCAACACGAACTACGCGCAGGGGGGCGTGGCCGCCGCGGTCGCCGAGGACGACTCGCCGGCGCTCCACCGCCGCGACACCCTCCTGGCCGGGGCGGGGCTGTGCCACACGCGGGCCGTCGAGGAGCTGGCCCGGGAGGGCCCCGACCGGGTGCGGGAGCTGGCCGAGTGGGGCGTCCGCTTCTCCCGAGAGGACGGCGGCCTGGCCCTGGGGCGGGAGGCGGGCCACAGCCGGCGGCGCATCCTGCACGCGGCCGACCTCACCGGCCGGGAGATCGAGCGGGCGCTCCTCGCCGCCGTGGCCGAGAACCCGAGGATCCGGGTCCTGGACAACCACTTCGTATGGGAGCTCCTCACGGGGCTGGACGCCAGGAGCTGGCGCTCGCGCTGCACCGGAGCCCTGGCGCTGGACGTGGAGGGGAGCCGGTTCCTGGCCATCGAGGCGCGCGCCGTGCTCCTGGCCACCGGCGGGAGCGGCCGGCTCTACCGGCACACCACCAACCCTCCCATTGCCACGGGCGACGGGATCGCGATCGGCTACGAGGCGGGCGCCGCGGTCGCCAACCTCGAGTTCGTCCAGTTCCACCCCACGGCCCTGTATCCGGCGGGCCAGCAGGCCTTTCTCATCTCCGAGGCGCTGCGGGGGGAGGGCGCGGTCCTTCGGACGGTGCGCGGGCGGGCGTTCCTCGAGGACGTGCATCCGGCCGGCTCGCTGGCCCCGCGGGACATCGTCGCCCGGGCCATCGACCGGGAGCTGCGGGGAAGCGGGGTGAGCCACGTGGTCCTCGACCTCTCCGACCTCCCGCCGGGGCGCTTCCGGGAGCGCTTCCCCAACATCGCGCGGGCGTGCGCCGAGCGGGGCCTCGAGGTCCCCGACGAGCCGATCCCGGTCGTGCCCGCCGCCCACTACCAGTGCGGCGGGCTCCTCACGGACTGGGACGGCCGCACCTCGCTCCGCGGCCTCTACGCCGCGGGGGAGGTGGCGTGCACCGGGGTGCACGGCGCCAACCGGCTGGCCTCGAACTCGCTCCTCGAGGCCGTCGTCTACGCCCACCGCGCCGCCCGGCGCCTGACCCAGGAGCTGCCCGACCTGGCGCGGGTCACGAGCCGGCAGGCCGAGGAGCCGCCGCTCGCCGCGGACGGATGGGAGCCCGAGGAGGTCGAGACCCGCCTGCGAGAGGTCATGTGGTCCCGGGTCGGGATCGTGCGCTCGGACGAGCGGCTCGACGCGGCCCGGGAGGCAGTCACCGAGCTGGCCCAGCTTCCGGTCCGGAGCGGCGGGACGGGCGACGGCGCCATGCGCGCCCGGGAGTGCGGGTTTCTGGCGCGGGTGGCCTCCCTGGTCGTGCGCTGTGCCCTCAGGCGCCGCGAGAGCCGCGGGCTCCACTTCACGGAGAGCCATCCCCACCGCGACAGCGAGCGCTACCTGCGGGACACGGTGCTGGCGGCGTGAGGGCCTGCCGCGGGCGGGCGGCGTGAAGCTCCTGGTGGCGGCCGTCGGCGGGCCCGGCCGCGGGCCGCTGGCCGAGCTCATCGCCGAGTACGAGGATCGGGCCGCCCGCTACTTCGACCTCGAGACCGTGGAGGTGACGCCCGGCGGGGCCGGGCTCTCCCCGGAGGCGCGGATGGAGGAGGAGGCCGCCGCCCTCCTGCGGAGGATGCCCGAGGAGCTCGACCTCTTCGCCCTCACCCGGAAGGGGAAGGGCCTCACCTCGACCGGACTGGCGCGCTACCTGGAGCGCACGGCCACCTACGGGGGCGCCGGGGCGGCCTTCGCCATCGGCGGCGCCCACGGCCTCGGCCCCTCGCTCCTGGGGGCGGCCGACCACAGGATGTCGCTCTCCCCGATGACGCTCCCGCACGGGCTGGCGCGGCTCGTGCTCGCGGAGCAACTCTACCGGGCGGGGACGATCCTGCGGGGCGAGCCGTACCACAAGGGAGGCTGACATCGAAGGGGGCGGGGTTGGGCGAGGCGGCGAGGCGTGGTACCGCGAGTGGTTCGGGGCCGAGTACCTGGCCCTCTACCCCCACCGGGACGAGGAGGAGGCCCGCGCGGCGGTGGAGCTCTTCCTGGAGGCCCTGGAGCCCGGGGAGGGCGCGCGCGTCCTGGACCTCGGCTGCGGCGCCGGGCGCCACCTGGAGGCCCTGCGGCGCGCCGGCCTCGCGCCCGTCGGCCTCGACCTCTCTGCCGAGCTCCTCCGGAGGGCGGCCGCGGAGCACCGGGGGGCGCCCGACGCCGACGCGCCCCGGCTCGTGCGCGGGGACATGCGGCGCCTCCCGTTCGGGACGCGGGCGCTCGACGCCGTGGCCAGCTTCTTCACCTCCTTCGGCTACTTCTCGACCGTGGAGGAGGACCGGGAGGTCCTGCGCGAGGTGCGGCGCATCCTCCGGCCCCGGGGCGGCTACTTCCTGGACTTCCTCCACGCCGACCACGTCCGCGCCCACCTGGTCCCCGAGGACCGGCACGAGGTCTCCGGCCGGACCGTCGTGCAGCGGCGGCGCATCGAGGACCCCTTCGTCGTGAAGGAGATCGAGATCTCCCGGCCGGACCGGGAGACCCCGGAGACGTACGAGGAGCGCGTGAGGCTGTACGAGCCGGCCGAGCTGGGATCCATGCTGCGCGAGGCAGGCCTCCGGCCCGAGGCCCGGCTCGGCGGCTACGACGGCCGCCCGCTCGAGCCCTGCTCCGAGCGTCTGGTGCTGGTCGGGAGGAAGGCGTGAGCGCGCGGAGTCCCCGGTTCGAGCCCCGCGTCCTGGCGCCGGAGGGGACGCCGGCCGGAGACCTCCTGGTGGGGGAGGGCGAGGTGCGGGCGCTCCTCCCGGGACTCCCCGCCGACGCCGGCGCCCTCCGGGAGCTGGCGGGGACGGGACCGGCCCGCCTCTCGACCGACGCCTTCGGCACGACGGGGGTCGCCGCCCGCGGGAAGCTCGAGCGCATCCTGGCGGGGGAGGGCGTCCTGGTCTCCACCGGACAGCAGCCGGACCTCTTCCTCGGCCCCCTCTACGTCCTCTACAAGGCGCTGGGGGCGGCCGCCCTGGCCGCGGCGCTCGAGGAGCGCTCCGGGATCCCCGTCCTGGGGATGTTCTGGGTGGCCTCCGACGACCACGACTGGGCCGAGGTCGGCCGCACGCGGGTCCTCGATCCGGAGGGCGGGATCCGGGAGGTACGGCTGGCGCCGCCGCCGGGGCGCGAGGGGCGCGCGGTCGGCCTCACCGAGACGCCGGACGGGATCGAGGACCGCATCGGAGATCTGTTTCAACATCTTCCGGATTCGGACTTTAGAAGCGTCTACCTCGAGCTCGTTCGAGATACGTACCGGCCGGGACGGCGGCTCGGCGAGGCGTTCGGGGAGCTCCTGGGCGAGCTCCTCCCGGAGGTCCCGCTGGCGTGGCTCGACTCCGGGGCGGTCCGCGCGTCCGGGGCGGAGCTGTTCGCGCGGGCGGTCCGGGAGCGCGAGGAGGTGGCCCGCGCGCTCCGGACGGGGGAGGAGCGCGTGTCCGCGGCGGGCTACGAGGCACAGCTCCACCGCCGCTCGGGCGGCATCCCGGTGTTCCTGGACGGTCCCGACGGCCGGACCCGGCTCCTGGCGGGGGAGGGCGGAGGCGTGAAGGTCGGCTCCGACGGCCCCGAGCGCGCCGAGGAGGAGATCCTGGCCGAGCTCGAGGAGCATCCCGAGCGCTTCAGCCCCAACGTCGCCCTCCGGCCGGTGCTCGAGTCGTGGCTGCTCCCCGTGGCGGCGGTCGTCCTCGGCCCGTCGGAGACCGCTTACTGGGCGGAGCTCCCGCCGCTGTTCCGGTGGGCGGACGTCCCCCTTCCGGCGGTCCGGCCCAGGCCGTCGTGGACCCTGGTCGAGACCAAGGTGGAGAAGGTGCTCGAGAAGGTGGGAGCGGATCCCGCGGCGTTCTCCGACGGAGGGAGATCGCTCTCGGAGCGGGTCACCGACGAGGGGCTCCCGGAGAAGGTGCGCTCGGCCCTGGCCGAGGCCCGCCGGAGCGTGGGCGGGGCCTTCGGACGCCTCGAGGAGGCGGTCGAGGAGGAGCTCCCGGGGGTACGCGGCTCCGTGGGCTCGGCGCGCCACGGGGCCTTCGAGGCGCTCGACGGGCTCGAGAAGAGCGTCCGGGAGCGCGTCCGCGAGCGCCAGGGGATCCTCCTCGACCAGATCGAGAAGGCCGCCCGCCACCTCTACCCCGGGGGAGAGCCGCAGGAGCGCGTCGTGAGCCCCTTCTACTACCTGGCTCGCTACGACTCGGCCTTCGTGGAGGCCGCCCGGGAAGCGGCCTCCGGGTGGGCCGAAGGGGAGGCCGGGGACGTTGCCGCCCCGGAGGGAGCCCGGTAGAATCGGACACGCCGCCGGATGTCCGGCCGACGCTCGTGCATGCACCGGAGCCTCCAGATGCTCATCTGGGCCCTCGTCGTCATCGTCATCCTCCTCATCCCGATCCTGGCCATCGTGCTGGACTCCCAGATCGGGAGCGCCCTGGCCGACCGGCTCTCCGGCGGGGCCGCCCCTGGCGAGCTCGACGAGCGCGTCGAGGCCCTCGAGTCCGAGGTCCGCTACCTCACGGCCACGGTCGAGGAGCTCCGCGAGGAGAGCCGGTTCCTGCGCGCCCTGGTCGAGGGCGAGACCGACGACGGGGAGGCTCCCCGCCTCCGTTCGCCCGGCGAGGAGGAGAGGGGCCCGTCCGGCGTTGACTGAGCCGTGCCGGTGAGCCCTCCCGAGGAGGCGGCCCCGCCCCCCGTGGGCGCTCCGGCCGCCGGCCCGCCGCGTCCCTCCACCGCCCGCTCGGCCGTCTCGGTCGGCAGCGGCATTCTGGTCTCCCGCATCACGGGCTTCGCCCGGGACGTGGCCATCGCGGCCTTCTTCGGGACCGGGATCGCGGCGGACGCCTACAACGCTGCCCTCCGCATCCCCAACACCCTGCGGAACCTCCTGGGCGAGGGGACGCTGTCGGCGTCCTTCGTCCCCGTGTACAGCGCCATGCTCGAGGAGGACCCGGAGGCGGCCGACCGGCTGGCGCGCGCCGTCCTGGGCGTCGTGCTCGGGATCGCGGGGCTCCTCTCGGCCGCGGGCGTGCTCCTGGCCCCGTGGCTCACCCGCGCCCTGGTCCCGGACTGGAGCGGGGCGTCCCTCCGGCTCACGACGTCGCTCGTCCGCATCCTGTTCCCGATGGCGGGGGTGATGATCGTCGGGGCGTGGGCGCTCGGGGTCCTGAACAGCCACCGGCGCTTCTTCCTCCCGTTCGTGGCCCCGGCCGCCTGGAACCTGGCCCAGATCGGGGGCCTCCTGGCCGGGAGCTGGCTCGGGTGGGGATCGCTGGTCCACGTCCTGGCGTGGGCCACGCTGGTGGGCAGCGGTCTCCAGGTGGCCGTCCAGCTCCCGTCGATCGTGCGACTCCTGGGCCGGCTCCGGCCGCGCCTCGAGCCCGACTGGGAGCCGCTCCGCCGCGTGGTCGGCAACGCGCTCCCCGTCATCGGGAGCCAGGGCATCTTCCAGATCTCCAGCCTGGTGGACCTGGCCCTGGCCAGCTTCGTGGCGCACGGGGCCCTGGCCGGGATCTACTACGCCCAGCGCCTGGCCTACCTGCCGCTCAGCCTGGTGGGGGTGTCGGTGGCCACCGCCTCGCTGCCCGAGATGTCCCGCGACACGCGCTCGCACGTCCTGCGGCGGAGGCTCCGGTCGGGCTTCCTCCAGATCCTCTACCTCACGTTCCCGGCGGCCCTGGCGCTCCTTCTGTTCGGGAACCTCATGGTGCGGGTGCTGTTCGAGCGGGCGGCCTTCGGCGCGGGGAGCACGGCGCTCGTCACGGGGATCCTGTTCGCCTTCGCCCTCGGGCTCGTGGCCACGAGCTCGGTGAAGCTGTTCGCGAGCGGCTTCCACGCGATGCAGGACACGAAGACGCCCATGAAGATCGCCGCCGTCTCCATGACGGTCGGGATCGGGCTCGGCGCGGCGCTCATGTTCGCCTTCCGGAGCCGGGGGCTCGGGGCGCTGTCGGTGAGCGGGCTCATCCTCGGGGGCTCGGCGGGTGGCTGGCTCAACCTGATCCTCCTGTGGCGCGGGCTCCGCCGCAGGCTGGGGACGCTGTTCGAGTCCCCCGTGCTCCCGGTGGCGGGCCGAATCGTGGCCGCGGCGCTCGCGGCCGCGGCGGTGGGCGAGCTCGTCCTCCACGCGCTGGGCGTCCCGCCGGAGGGCGCGAGCCTGGCGCGCAGGATCCTCGTCCTGGCCGGAACGCTCGGTGCGGCGGGGGTATCATACGTCCTGATCGCTGGAAAGCCCCCACGCGGCGACGCCGGAAGCCATGCCCACCCAGCCGACCGAGGCACGTGAAGCGCTGCGCGCGCAGGCGGCGGAGCTGCCGGCGCGCCCCGGCGTCTACCTCTTCCGCGGAGAGGACGACCGGGTCCTCTACGTGGGGAAGGCCAAGTCCCTCCGCTCGCGGGTCCGCAGCTACCTCAACCGGGATCCCGGCCGCTCGCTCAAGGTCCGCGAGCTGGTCCGCCGCGCGCGCCGGGTCGAGGCCATCGTGCTCGACTCGGAGGCCGAGGCGCTCCTCCTCGAGTGGAACCTCATCCGGGAGCACGAGCCGCGGTTCAACATCCAGCTCCGCGACGACAAGAGCTACCCGTACATCAAGGTCACCGTGGGCGAGCCCTTCCCGAGGGTGTTCGTGACCCGGCGGCTGGAGCGGGACGGCTCGCGCTATTTCGGGCCCTTCACGGACGTGGGGCCGATGCGGAGCGCGCTCCGCATGATCAAGAAGATCTACCACGTCCGGAGCTGCCGGTACGACATGCCCCGGGAGATGCCGGAGCGGCCCTGCCTGGACTATCACATCGGCCGCTGCAAGGCGCCGTGCGCGGGCTACCAGGGCCGCGAGGACTACCGGGCCATGATCGACGAGATCCTCGAGATCCTCGCCGGGCACAACGGGGAGGTGAAGGAAACCGTGCGCGGGCGCATGGAGGCGGCCTCGAAGGAGCTGGACTTCGAGCGCGCGGCGGAGCTGCGGGACGTGCTCCGCGGACTCGACACGCTCGAGCGGAGGCGGACCGCGGTGGACTACCGGGGCGGGGACCGGGACGTCCTGGGCGTGGCGCGGCACGGGGGCCTGGCGGTCGGCGTCCTCCTCCGGGTCCGGGAGGGACGCCTCCTGGGCCGGGAGATCCACTTCGTCCGGAACGTGGAGTCCGAGGAGCCGGGGCCGGTGGTCGAGGCGCTGGTCGAGGGCTTCTACCTCCGCCGCGAGGACCTCCCGCCCGTCCTTCTCGTCCCCGAGGAGTTCGGCGACCGGGAGCTGGTGCAGGAGTACCTCTCCCTCCGGCGGGACGGGGCGTTCGAGATCCGGGTCCCGAAGCGGGGCACGGGCCGGCGCCTCCTCGAGCTGGCCGAGCGGAACGCGGCCCACACCCTGGAGCGCGAGGGCTCCGGCCGGCGCGCGAACGGGGCGGGCGCCCCGGACGGCGGCGGGGCCCGGACGGGGGGCGGAGACGAGGCGCCCGAGGCGGCCCGCCGGCTGGGCGAAGCGCTCGGCCAGCCCGGGCCCGTCCGCGCGCTCCTGTGCTTCGACATCTCGACCCTGCAGGGCGCCGATTCCGTGGGGAGCGCCGTATGGCTCGAGGACGGCCGGCCGCGGAAGTCCGAGTACCGGAAGTTCCGCATCCGGGAGTCGGGCGGCCAGGCGCCGGACGACTACGCCATGATGCAGGAGGTGGTCGGACGCTACTTTCAGCGGCGCGTGCGGGAAGGGGGCGAGCTTCCCGACCTCGTGGTCATCGACGGGGGCGTCGGGCAGCTGGGCGCGGCCCGCCAGGCCATGGAGGCCGCGGGCGTGTCGGACCTCGCCGTGGCGGCCCTGGCCAAGCGCGAGGAGGAGGTGTACCGCCCGGACGAGAAGGAGCCCCTCCGCCTCGGGCGTCGGGACCCGGCCCTCCACTGGCTGCAGCGGGTGCGGGACGAGGCGCACCGCTTCGCCCTGAGCTACAACCGCACGCTCCGCCGGCGCCGCACGCTCCGCTCGCGCCTGTCCGAGGTGCCCGGGGTGGGGCCCGCCCGCGAGCAGGAGCTCCTGCGCCGGTTCGGGAGCCTGGAGGCCGTGCGGGACGCCACCCTGGAGGAGCTGGCCGAGACCGACGGCATCGGCGAGCGGATGGCCCGCCGCATCCACGAGGACCTGGCCGGCGGGGTAGGGACGGCCGGCGGGGGAGAGGACGGGTCCGGGTGAGGGTCAGGACCCGCTTCGCCCCCAGCCCCACCGGCGAGCTCCACCTGGGCAACGTCCGCACGGCGGTCCTCAACTGGGCCCTTGCGCGGCGCCACGGCGGGGCGTTGGTCCTCCGCTTCGAGGACACCGACGTCGAGCGCGAGGTCCCGGGAGCGGCCGAGCGCATCCTCGAGGGGCTCGACTGGCTCGGCCTCGACCTCGACGAGGGCCCGCGGCGGGGCGGTGCCTTCGGACCCTACCGTCAGAGCGAGCGGATGGAGCGCTACCGGGAGGCCGCCGACCTCCTGCTCGAGGCGGAGCTGGCGTATCCGTGCTTCTGCACGGACGAGGAGCTGGAGGCGCGGCGCCGCGAGGAGCTGGAGGCGGGCCGGCCGCCGCGCTACGACGGGCGCTGCCGCGACCTGGACGCCGGACGCGCGGAGGCGCTCCGGGGCGAGGGGCGGGAGCCGGCCCTCCGCTTCCGGACGGAGCCGGGGGAGGTCCGCTTCCGGGACCGGATCCGGGGCGAGATCGGCATCGACGCCGCCGAGTTCGGGGACTTCGTCATCGTGCGCCCCGACGGCCGTCCCACGTACAACTTCGCGGTGGTCGTGGACGACGTGGCCATGGAGATCACCCACGTGATCCGGGGCGCCGGACACCTCCCGAACACCCCCAAGCAGGTCCTCCTCTATCGCGCGCTCGGGGCCGGGCTCCCCGAGTTCGTCCACGTCCCGCTCGTCCTCGGCCCGGACGGCCACCCGCTCTCCAAGCGTCGGGGCGCGCGTGGCCTCCTCGAGTACCGGGACGAGGGCTACCATCCGGACGCGGTGCTCAACCACCTCTCCCTCCTGTCGTGGTCGAGCCCCACGGGGGCCGAGGTCCTGGACCGCGGGCGCATCGTGGAGGAGGTCGACCTGGACCGGCTGGGCGCCTCGGACGCGGCGCTGGACCCCGAGAAGCTCCGCTGGCTCTCGGGCGAGCACCTGCGCCGCGAGCCGGCCGAGCGGCTGGCGGCCCGCCTCGGGCCCTTCACGGCCGGGCGGGGCCTCGCCCTCTCCGAGCGTGACCTCGTGGCGGGGGCGGAGGTCCTGGCCGAGCGCATGCGCACCCTGCGCGAGGGCGCCGACCTCCTGGCCGGCCTCGTCGTGGTCCCGGCGCCCTCGGGGAAGGCGGCCGAGGCGCTGGAGGCACCGGAGGCGCCCGCCGTGCTGCGGGCCGCCCTCGAGGCCTGGCGCGCCGTGCCGGCGTGGGGACGCGAGGAGGTGCGAGCCGGGCTGAAGGAGGCCCGGCAGGCCTCGCCCGCGTCGGGTGCGGGGTTCTACCATCCCGTGCGGGCGGCGCTCACGAGCGCCCTCGAGGGACCGAACCTGGCCGACGTGGCCTACGTGCTGGGTCGGGACCGGACCCTCGGCCGCCTGGAGCGGGCCCTGGAAGGGCTCGGAACGGACGACACATAGCTCACCCGAACGACGAAAGGAAGACGATGGCGCACCGAGAGCTGGAATGCGGGGCCTGCGGGAGGACCGAGCCGGTCACGCCGGGGGCGACGGTCTGCCCCTCCTGCGGCAAGCCCCTCATGGCTCGCTACGACCTGGACGGCCTGGACGCGGCCGCGCTCCGCGAGGCGTGGGCCTCGCGGCGGGGCGGGGGCATGTGGCGCTTCCGGGAGCTCCTCCCCCTGGCCGACGGCGAGGAGCCGGTCAGCCTGGGCGAGGGCGACACCCCCCTCCTGGACATCCCGCGGCTCGGCGGCGACCTGGACCTGGACCTCCGGGTGAAGGTCGAGTCCGGGAACCCGACCGGGAGCTTCAAGGACCGGGGGCTGTCGGCCGCCGTGACGCGGGGCTCGCTGGACGGGGCGCCGGGGTTCGTCGTCCCGAGCGCCGGGAACGCGGCCGCGGCCCTGTCGGCCTACGGAGCGCGGGCCGGCCTCCCGGTGCGCGTGTACGTGCCCGCGGACACGCCCGGCGGCGTCAAGGCCCGCTGCCGCCACTACGACGCCCAGGTCGTCGAGGTGGACGGCCTCATCACCGACTGCGGACGGGAGGCGGCGGCCTACGCGGAGGAGACGGGGGCCTTCTCCGTCTCCACCCTCCACGAGCCCTACCGGCTCGAGGGGAAGAAGACGATGATGCTCGAGATCGTCGACGCGCTGGGCTGGAGGGCCCCCGACGCGATCGTGTATCCGACCGGCGGCGGCACCGGGCTCATCGGTTCCTGGAAGGTCCTGGACGAGCTGGTCGGGGCCGGCGTGCTCGAGGAGGCGCCCACGCGCATGTACGCGGTGCAGAGCGAGGGGTGCGCCCCGATGGTCCGGGCGTTCGAGGAGGGGCTGGAGGAGGCCCCCACGTGGGAGGACGCGGCCACGGAGGCGTGGGGCCTGCGGGTCCCGAGCGCGCTCGGCGACTTCCTCATCCTGCGCGCGGTGCGGGAGACCGACGGTGGGGCGGTGGCCGTCTCCGACGAGGCCATGCGGCGGGGCGCCCGGGACCTCGGCGCCTCCGGGATCGACGCCTCGATCGAGGGAGGCGCGACGCTGGCCGGCGCGCGGGCGCTGCGCGCAGCCGGCGAGCTCCAGGAGGGCGAGACCGTCGTGCTGTTCGACACCGGCAGCCTCCTCACCTACTGAGATGACCGGCCACGCGGGCGCGCCCGGCGGAACGGGCGGGACCGGGGACGCGGGCGCGCCGGGGCCCGCGGGCGGTCGTCTGGCCGTCTTCGACCCCTTCGCGGGGATCGCGGGGGACATGGTCCTCGGCTGCTGGATGGACCTCGGCCTCGACCGGGAGTGGCTGGCGGGCCTGGCCGACCGGCTCGAGCTGGCGTTCGAGGTCATCGAGGTCGAGCGCGCCGTGCGCTGCGGACTCGAGGCCGCGCGGGTCGTGCTCGAGCCCGCTGCGGAGGCGCACGGCGGCGGGGGCCACGGACACGGCCGTCGCTGGACCGAGATCCGCGAGCAGCTGGAGCGGGCGCCGCTCCTCGAGGAGGCCCGCCCCCTGGCGCTCGGAGCCTTCGCCCGCCTGGCCGGAGCGGAGGGCCGCGTGCACGGCGTCCCCGCCGACGAGGTCCACTTCCACGAGGTGGGCGCGGTCGACGCGATCCTGGACATCTGCGGCGCGGCCGAGGGGTTCGTCCGTCTCGGCTTCGAGGAGGCCGCCACGCGTCCCGTGACGCCGGGTGGGGGTTCGGTCGTCATAGACCACGGGGAGTATCCGGTACCCGCCCCCGCGACGGCCTACCTCCTGGAGGGGACCGCGATCCGGGCGGACGGGTACGAGGGCGAGTGCACGACCCCCACCGGGGCGGCGGTCCTCGCGGAGCTGACGCTCGGACGCCCGCCGCGGGGCGACCTGGTCGTCGAGAGGGTGGGATACGGGGCCGGCACGCGGGACCCGGAGGACCACCCGAACTGCCTGCGCGTGTGGGCGGCGAGGGCCGCGGACGACGGTCCGGCCGCGCTGCTCCTGCAGGCGGACCTCGACGACCTGGGCCCGGAGTACGTGCCCGAGCTCATCGAGGCGTGCCTCGAGGCCGGGGCGCTGGACGCCACGGTCCACGGGCTGACGATGAAGAAGGGGCGGCCCGGATGGCGGGTCGAAGCGCTCGTCCCGCCCGGACGGCAGGACCGAGTGGAGGAGGTGCTCTTCGAGCACTCGACCACCCTCGGGATCCGGGGATGGAGGAGTTTCCGGCGCGTGCTCGCGCGCAGGGTCGAGGAGCGAGAGTGGCGCGGACACACGATCCGCGTCAAACTCTCCGCGGGCGGGAGCCCGGCGGAGGGGAGGTCGTGGACGGGCAAGCCCGAGCACGACGACGTGGCGGCCGCGGCCGCCGCCGAGGGGATGGCCCCGAGGGCGGTGCTCCGCGAGCTCCGACGGGAATGGCCGGAGCTGGCCTGACGAGACGAACGCGAACCACGAGAAAGGAAACGCACCGTGAGTGATTGGCGACGGCACGCGAGCCTGGTCGGGGCCCTGGCGGTCCTGCTGCTGGCGCTCGGGCCCGTGACGGCCCGGGCCCAGGAGAAGGAAGGCCAGGAGCAGCAGTGCAACCTGACCGGAACCGACGTGACGCAGAAGGCCGAGGACATGCTCGGGGAGGCCACCAAGGCCGAGAGCGACTCCGCGGCCGCGAGCAAGTACCAGGGCGCGATGCGCCTGATCACCGTGGCCCTGAACTCGAACGCCAAGGATCCGGCGGCGCTTTGGCTCAAGGGGCGGGCGCAGGTGGGCCTGCGCAACTACGCGTCGGCCGACTCGGCGCTCGAGCAGTTCGTCGCCCTCAAGCCGGGCTGCGCGACCCTGGCCCAGAACCTCCGCCAGCAGGCGTGGGTGAACCTGTACAACACCGGGATCCGCGACTACCAGGGCGGCAAGGACACGGCGGCCATGGCGGCCTTCGACACGGCCAACATCATCCTCAAGGACCCGCGCTCCCTGAACAACGCCGCCCTGCTGCACCAGCGGCTGGGCGACATGGACCGGGCGGCCGACATCTACCGCACGGCCATCGAGACGGGCGGAGACACGACCCAGGTGCGGGCCGCGACGATCAACCTGGCCGAGCTCCTCAAGACCCAGGGCAAGCAGGAAGCGTCCTTCAAGGTCTACCGGGACTACCTGTCGGAGCACCCGCAGGCCGTCCTGCCCCGGATCAACCTGGCGGTGGGGATGGCGCAGGCCGGCCAGAAGGACAGCGCCCAGGCCATCATGACCTCCGTGCTCGAGCGGCAGGACCTGAGCTACGACGACCTGGCCAACCTCGGCACCGGCCTCCTGCAGATCCAGGACTACGCGTCGGCCGAGGAGGCGTTCAAGCGGGCCCACAAGGCCAACCCCTACGCCCGCGAGGGCCTCGTCGACCTCGTGCAGGCCGCGATGGGGGCCGGCGACTTCAAGACGGCGGCGGCGGCCGGCGACTCCTTGCTGGACCACTACCCCTACGACAAGGGCGCGTACCGGGCGGTGGCGCAGTCGCTGGACCGGCTCGGCAACAAGCAGGCGGTCCAGGCGCGGCTCAAGACCATGCAGAGCCTCCCGCTCGAGTTCACCGACCTCAGCCTGGTCCAGCAGGGCCAGGCGTACGTGGTCCAGGGCCAGGTGGCCGGCGGGACCGCCTCGGGCTCCAAGGTGCAGATCCCGTTCACCTTCTACGGAGCCGACGGGAGCACGGTGGCGCAGAAGGCCGTGACCATCGACGTTCCCCAGGGGAACGCGCAGGGCCAGTTCCAGTTCCAGGTCCAGTCCGACCAGCCGATCGTCGGCTTCACCTACGGAAAGGCCACGAGCGCCTCGTAGGAGGACCCCAGCAGCACCGGATCGGCCGTCCCGCGGCGCTCGCCGCGGGACGGCCCCTCCCGCGCGACCGACCGCCCGGGACCGACGGCATCATCAGTCCGAGGGAATGAGCGTGCAGACGGAGACGCGAGAGGAGCGGTCCGCCCCGCCGGCCGGCCGGCGGCCCACGGTGGCCATTATCGGCCGTCCGAACGTGGGGAAGTCCACGCTCTTCAACCGCATCCTGGGCCGACGGGTGGCCATCGTCGCCGAGCAGGCCGGCGTCACCCGTGACCGCCAGTTCGCGCCCGCGCGCTGGTCGGGCCGCGACTTCGTCCTCGTGGACACCGGCGGCCTCGTCGAGTCCCCCGACCGGCCGATGGAGAGCGAGATCCGACGGCAGGTCCTGGCCGCCATCGACCACGCCGACGCGCTCCTGTTCGTGGTGGACGGGAGGGCCGGCCCGCAGCCGGTCGAGGAGCACATCGCCGAGCTCCTGCGGCGCTCGGGGCGGCCGCTCCTCCTGGCCGTGAACAAAGTGGACGAGCCGGTGGGCTCCATGGCCCACCTGGACTTCTACCGGCTCGGGCTGGGGGACCCGGTGCCCGTGAGCGCGCTGAGCGGCAAGGGGAGCGGCGACCTCCTGGACGCCCTGCTCGAGCGCCTCCCGGACCGGTCCGCGGCCCCCGAGGCGCCCGCCGACGAGCTCGGCGTCGCGGTCATCGGGAAGCCGAACGTGGGGAAGTCCAGCTTCGTGAACCGTCTCCTGGGCGAGGACCGGGTCATCGTCCACGAGGCGGCGGGCACGACCCGGGACGCCATCGACACCTTCCTCGAGTTCGAGGGTCGGCCGATCCGGCTCGTGGACACGGCGGGCCTGCGGCGACGCTCGCGCGTGGACGACGACGTCGAGTTCTACAGCCGGGTCCGCGCGACCTCCGCGATCCGCCGGGCGGACGTGTGCCTCCTCCTCGTCGACTGCAGGGAAGGGGCGGGGAACCAGGACTTCCGCATCGGCCAGGACGCGTGGGACGGGGGCTGCGGGCTCGTGTTCGTGGCCAACAAGTGGGACCTCATCGAGGACCGGGGCCCGGACGTGTTCGAGGCGTTCGTCCGGGAGCTCCGGGAGCGCGCGTCGTACCTGCGCCGGGTCCCCATCCTCACGTCCTCCGCCCTTACGGGGCGCCGGGTGCGCACGGCGCTGGAGCTGGCGCTCGAGGTGGCCGAGAACCGGGAGCGACGGATCCCGACCGCGGAGGTCAACGAGGTCCTCCAGCAGCTCACCTCCCGCCGCCAGCCGCCGCAGGGCGGCCGCGGCGACGTCCGCATCTACTACGGGAGCCAGGTGAGCACGGCGCCCCCCACCTTCGTGCTGTGGGTGAACCGCCCTTCGGAGCTGGCCGACCACTACGTGCGCTACCTCGAGAACGGCTTCCGGGACGCGTGGAACTTCGAGGGGACGCCCATCCGGATCCGCCTCAAGCGGCGGGGCAAGGACCGCCGGTGAAGGTGGGCCTCCTCCTCCTGGCGTCCTACCTGGCCGGCTCGATCCCGAGCAGCTGGCTGGCGGGCCGGCTGGCGGGGGTCGACCTGGCCCGGCGCGGGAGCGGCAACCTGGGGGGCACGAACGTCTACCGGGTCCTGGGCTGGAAGGCGGCCGTCCCGGTCGTCCTCGTCGACATCGGCAAGGGGTTCTTCCCGGCCTGGTTCTTCCCGGCCTGGGACGGCCATCCGGCGGCCGCGCTGGCGCTCGCCTACGGCCTGTGCGCGATCGCGGGCCACATCTGGCCCGTGTTCACGGGCTTCAGAGGAGGGAAGGGGGTCGCCACCTCCGGAGGGGTCCTCCTGGCGCTCGCCCCCCTCGCCCTCGTGCTGGGCGCCCTCGTGTGGACCGGGATCGTCCTCCTCACCCGAACCGTGTCGGTGGCCTCCCTGAGCGCGGCGACCGTGATTCCGGTGATCGCCTGGCTCTCGGACGCTCCCGCCTCGACGGTCGCGTTCACGGCGGCGCTGGCCGCGCTCGTGTGGTTCACCCACCGCGAGAACATCGCCCGCCTGCGCCGGGGCCAGGAGCTGGCCTTCGGGTCCGGGCGGAGCGACGCCGCCTCCGACGCGTCCGAGGAGGAGCGGTGACGATCGCCGTCCTGGGAGCGGGGAGCTGGGGCACCGCGCTCGGCCTCGTGCTCGCCAGGAGCGGGAACGACGTGACGCTGTGGTCGCACGACGTGGAGCTGGCCCGCGCCATCCGTGAGGACGGCCGCAACCCGCGTTACCTGGTGGACGCGGAGCTCCCGGACACGGTCGCGGCCACCGCGGAGCTGGGCGAGGCGCTCGCGGACGCGGGAGTGGTGGTCTCGGCCGTCCCGTCCCACGCCGTGCGGGAAGTGGCGGCCGCCGCCCGCCCCCACCTCCCGGATGACGCGCTCCTCATCAGCGGCTCCAAGGGGATCGAGATCGCCACGGGCTCGCGCATGAGCGAGGTCCTGGAATCCGAGCTCGGCGCCGACAGGGCGCGCGACCTGGTCGTCCTCTCCGGGCCGAGCTTCGCCCTCGAGCTGGCCCGGGGCCTCCCGACCGCCGTCGCCGCCGCCTCCCGGTCGTCCGACGCGGCCGGGGCGTGCCAGGCGCTCTTCCAGAACGAGCACCTGCGGGTCTACACGCACCGGGACGTGGTGGGCACGGAGCTGGGCGGGTCGCTCAAGAACGTGATGGCGCTGGCGGCCGGGATCAGCGACGGGCTCGGGCTCGGCTCCAACGCCCGGGCGGCTCTTCTCACCCGGGGGCTGGCCGAGATGGTGCGGCTCGCCCTCGAGCTCGGGGCCGAGGAGCACACCCTGTCCGGTCTGGCGGGCGTGGGCGACCTCATCCTCACGTGCACGGGCGATCTCAGCCGGAACCGGCGAGCCGGGCTCGCCATCGGACGCGGCGCGAGCCTGGACGAGGCGCTCGAGGAGGTGCAGATGGTGGTCGAGGGCGTGCCGACCACGCGGGCCGCCCGAGACCTGGCCCTCACCCACGGGGTGGAGATGCCGATCGTCGGCGCCGTATACTCCATCCTGTTCGAGGAGGTCGGGCCCAGGCAGGCGCTGGCCGATCTCATGGCCCGAGAGCCGAAACCGGAACGCTGGAGCTGACGCGTTGGTGGACGACCGGATCGCCCCCAAGGAGTACTACTCGATCGGCGAGGTGTGCGAGATCACCGGTCTCAAGCCGCACGTGCTGCGCTACTGGGAGACCCAGTTCCCGGCGCTGAGCCCCTCCAAGAACCAGGCGGGGAACCGCGTCTACCGCCGCAAGGAGGTCAAGCTCGTCCAGCTCCTGCGCCACCTCCTGTACGTCGAAAAGTACACGATCGACGGCGCACGGCGGAAGCTCGACCAGCTGCGCCGGGAGGGGAAGGTCGAGCGCGCCTCCGCCGCGGCCTGGGATGCGCGCGTGATCCGGGACCTGCGGAGGGACGTGGACCAGATCCTGGACCTGCTCGACATCGACTCGTGACGGACCCCGTTGAAGACATCCCCCTGCCGGGCGGGGACGGACGTCCCCGCATCCTGTGCACCAACGACGACGGGATCCACGCCACCGGGCTCGAGGCCCTGATCCGGGTGGCACGGCGCCTGGGCCGGGTGCGCGTGGTGGCCCCCGACCGCCAGCAGAGCGCCAGCAGCCACTCCCTCACCCTCCACCGGCCGCTCCGGATCACCTCCACGGGCGAGGAGACGTGGGTGGTCGACGGCACGCCCACCGACTGCGTCCTCCTGGCCGTGAGCCAGATGTACGACGAGCCGCCGCACCTGGTCCTGTCGGGGGTGAACCACGGACCGAACATGGGCGAGGACGTCCTGTACTCGGGGACCGTGGCGGCCGCCATGGAGGCCACGATCCTCGGCATCCCGGCGGTGGCGCTCTCCTTCACCGGGGAGGACGAGACGCTCCTGGCCACCTACGAGGACGTGCTGGCGACGCTCCTCGGCGGCCTCCTGTCGCGAGGCGACTTCCCCGCGGAGACGTTCTTCAACGTCAACCTCCCCGACCGTCCGGCCGCCGATGCGGCCGGAGTCCGGGTGACGTCCCTGGGCCGGCGGGTATACCTGGACTCGCTCACGCGGAGCGAGGACCCGCGCGGACGGGAGTACTACTGGATCGGAGGCGGAGAGTCGCGCTGGAGGGGACGGGACGACTCGGACTTCCGGGCCGTGCAGGCCGGGTTCGTGTCGCTCACGCCGCTCCAGCTCGACCTCACGCAGTTCGACCTCATGGAGGAGGTGAGAGGGTGGGACCTGGGGCTGTGAGGGACGCCTACCGGCGCGACCGGCGCCGGCTGGTCGCGGAGCTCCGGGCCGCGGGCATCGAGGACCTGGCGGTCCTGCACGCGTTCGACGCCGTGCCGCGGCACCTGTTCGTGCCGGAGGCCGTGACGCACCGTGCGTACGAGAACGTGGCCCTCCCGATCGGGAGCGAGCAGACCATCTCGCGGCCCGGCGTCCACGCCCTCCACCTCAGCCTGCTCGAGGTACAGCCCGGCGACCGGGTGCTCGAGGTGGGCACGGGCTCGGGCTACCAGACCGCGCTCCTGGCAACGCTCGGAGCCCGGGTCTTCTCGATCGAGCGGATCGAGGCTCTGGCCGAGCTCGCCCGCGAGCGGCTGGCCCGCCTCGGCTTCGAGGACGTGACCCTGCGGGTCGGGGACGGCAGCACCGGCTGGCCCGGGGAGGCGCCCTTCGACGGCATCCTGGTCGGGGCGGCCGCCCCGGACGTGCCCGCGCCGCTGCGCGAGCAGCTGGCCGACGGGGGCCGCATGCTGGTGCCGGTGGGCAACGCGAGCGCGCAGCGGCTCCTGCTCGTCCGGCGCACCGGGGAGGACCGGGAGGAGGAGGCCGTGGACGCCGCCCGCTTCGTCCCGCTCCTCGGGGAGTCGGGCTGGTGAGCGAGCGCGCGGCGGGCGCCGGGACGGCTCGCCCCCGGAACCCGATCCGGAGGCTGTACGACTGGGTCCTGGGCTTCGCCGACCGGCCGTCGGGCCCGCTGGCCCTGGTCGTCCTGGCCGCGTCGGAGGCCGTCTTCTTCCCCATCCCCCCGGACGTCCTCCTCATCCCGCTCTGCCTCGGACGCCCCTCGCGCGCGCTCCGCTTCGCCCTCCTGTGCACGGTGGGCTCGGTGGGCGGAGCGCTCCTGGGCTACTGGGCCGGCAGCACGCTGTACGACACGATCGGCCGGCCCATCCTCGAGCTGTACGGCTACGGGGACGTGTACCGGACCGTGGGCGAGCTCTACCGCCAGAACCTGGTCGTGGCCCTGGGCTCGGCCGGCTTCACCCCCATCCCCTACAAGGTCTTCACCATCGCGGCCGGCGGCTTCAAGGTCCCCCTTCTTTCGTTCGTCACGATCTCGGCGGTGAGCCGCGGCGCCCGCTTCTTCCTGGTCGCGGGCCTCCTCAGGCTCTTCGGAGAGCCGGTCCGGGAGTTCATCGACCGCTGGTTCAACGTGCTGACCGTGGCCTTCGTCGTCCTCCTCGTGGCCGGATTCGTCGCCGTGCGCTGGGTCCTCGGTGGGGGCTGATCCGCGCCGGTTGGCGCGTTCCGCTGCGGTCTCCTAGGTTGGGGGCGCCGCGGAAGGGCCCGGGCCGGGACGACGAGCTCGCGGAGCGGATCCGCGGGCGGATCGTCGACCATCCGGACTTCCCCCGTCCCGGGATCGTGTTCCGGGACCTGACGCCCGTTCTGCGGGTGCCCGGGCTCCACCGGGACATCACCCGCCGTCTGGCCGGGGAGGTCGGCGCGCGGGACGCGACCGCCGTGGCCGGGATCGAGTCGCGCGGCTTCCTGTTCGCCGCGCCCGTGGCCCACGAGCTGGGGCTGCCGCTGATCGCGATCCGCAAGCAGGGGAAGCTGCCGGGCTCGACCCTCGTGGAGAGCTACGCCCTGGAGTACGGGACGGCCGAGCTCGAGCTGCAGGAGGAGGCCGTCGGGGGGAACGACCGCGTGTTCGTGGTCGACGACCTCCTGGCCACGGGCGGGACCCTCGAGGCCGCGTGCCGCCTCGTGGAGCGACGCGGGGCCGGCGTCGCCGGGCTCGGCGTCATCGTCGAGCTGGACGCGCTGGAGGGAAGGGCGCGGTTGCAAGATTATAACTTGTTGTCACTATTGATTTTATAACGCTTCATCTGATCGCATGGATCAGGTGGAGAGTCTCACGTACACCGAGCGTGCAGGGAACGGGAAGAGGAGATGGCTGCCAGAGGGTCTGGAGGTACCGGAGGAAGGCGCGGATCGCAGCCGGACGGAGCGGAGGACGGCTTCGTCCTGGCGGTCGCGCGCACGATCGACTGGGCGAGGAAGCACCAGCGGGGCGTGATCCTCGCCGCGCTCGCCGCCGTCGTGCTCATCGGCGGGCTGTTCTACTACCGCGACTACCGCCGGAATCTGACGGCGCGCGCGGCCACCCAGCTCGCCCAGCTCGAGGGGCAGCTCGGCTCGGCGACCGGCGCCCAGCAGGCCATCTCGAGGATCCAGGAGTACCTGAGCCGCTTCGGGGGGACCCCCTCGGCGGACGAGGCGCGCCTCCTCCTCGGACGCATCGAGCTGGACCAGGGCAGGCCTTCCGAGGCGCTCGACGCCCTCGATCCGCTCTCGGACCGGCCCCTGGACACCCCGACGGGCTATGCGGCGGCCCGCGTCCGGGCGAGCGCCTACGCGGCCGCCGGACGCCGCGACGAGGCCATCGCTCTCCTGGACCGGGCGGCGCGCGGCGCCCGTTTCCCGTTCCAGCGCCACCAGGCGGCCGCCGACGAGGCCGAGCTCCTCGTGCTGGCGGGCCGCTACGACTCCGCCGCGTCCATCTACCGGACGCTCTCCGGGGACTCGACCGCCACGGCCGGCGGGGAGGACCTCTACGCCGTCCGCCTGGGCGAGGTCCTGGCCCTGAAGGCCTCCGGGGCCAAGCCGCCCCCGGGCCCGCCGCTCGACACGGCCTCCGCCGCGTCGGACACGACCGTGAGCGGCCTCACGGTCCCCGAATCGACCGCCGCCGGGGCGCTCCGGGGCGGAGCCGGGGCGTCGGCGGCCGGAGGGACGGCGGGGGGAGCGGCCTCCGGCGCCGCCTCCGACACGGCGGGCGGAAGCTGAGGGAGAGCGGGCCACCTCCGGACCCGCGTCGTCCCGGTCCCCGCCGAGGCGTCGCCCTCCGGGTCCCGGAGTAGTCCCCAGCCTCGACGCCGCTCGAGGTGAGAGGTTCCAACCCGTTGTGAGCACATCCTTTGTAACACATATGGACCGTCCGGCTTCCCGGTTATCCCCGCCGTTATCCACATGGCGCATAATATATATTATGTTAACTAGCGGGAGGTCGGGCCCGGAATCAAGGCGGATCGGGGTCCCGGGGAGCGGAGGCGGCTCCGGGGGCACTTCCCCCCTTCCGCGGGGCCGGAAGGCGGCCGAGCGGCCCCTGAGGCGGTCCTGGCGCGGATCTGCCCCACGGAGGCCGGCGCGGAGAGGCGGAGCGAGCGCGGAGCGGCGCCGGGAGGCCCGGCCCCCCCGGCCTCAGAGCCGTCCGAAGAGCGACTTGAGGCGGAGGGCCCACACCCGCCACACCGCCTCGCGCACGATCGCGCCCGACATCTTGCTCTCCCCCGTGTCGCGGTCGACGAACACGATCGGGACCTCGCCCACCGAGAAGCCCCGCTTCCAGGCCCGGAAGCTCATCTCGATCTGGAAGGCGTAGCCCGTCGAGTCGACCTCGGAGAAATCGAGCGCCTCGAGGACCTCCCTGCGGAAGCACTTGAAGCCGCTGGTCGCGTCCGTGACGCGGAGCCCCGTTACCCACCGTGCGTACTTGTTGGCGAAATAGCTGAGGAGGAGCCGGGACATGGGCCAGTTGATCACGTTCACGCCGGTGAGGTAGCGGGAGCCGACGGCCACGTCCCAGGTCTCGGTCGCCTCCAGGAGCCCCGGGAGGTACTCCGGGTCGTGCGAGAAGTCGGCGTCCATCTCGAGCAGGAGGCCGTAGCCGCGCTCCAGGCCGTCACGGAAGCCCGTGAGGTAGGCCGAGCCCAGGCCGAGCTTCCCCTCGCGGTGGAGGACTCGGACCCGGGGCTCCCCGGCCGCCAGCTCGTCGGCCAGCCCCCCCGTCCCGTCCGGGGAGTCGTCGTCGACGACCAGGATGTCCAGCCGCTCGTCGGCGGCCAGGATGGCCGGGACGATCGCGCCCAGGTTCTCGACCTCGTTGTAGGTGGGGAGGATGACGAGGGCCCTGCTCCGGCGCCCCCGGCCGTCCGCCCCGCGCCCGCCCGCTCCACTCATGTTCCCCCGTCCTCCCCGTCTGCCGAGGGCCCCTCTCCTCGTCCGTCGCCCGGTGCCGGCGTACCCGTCCGGGGCCCCGGCGAGCCCCCGGCGCGTGCCGCCCCGGCGCTGGCGAGGAGTCCGACCAGCTCGCTGGCCACGGTCCACACACGGGCCGCGACGGCCGTGGCCGCCGCCGCGCCCGTACCGAGAGGCGAGAGCGCGGCCAGGAGCGCCGTCATCGCCCCCTCCCTCACCACGAGGCCTCCCGGGGCCAGCAGCACCGCGTAGCCCACCACGTAGGCCGCCGCGAAGGTGCCGGTGGCCGAGGCCGGCGAGACCGGGGACCGGGACCACAGCCCGCGGGTGAGACACCAGAAGCCCAGTCCGTAGATGCCCCACGAGACCAGGAGGGCCGCCCCCGCCACGGCCAGGTCCCGGCCGCCGGGGACGCCCGTGCCCGCGTCCTCAGCCTCCTCTCGGGTGAGGCGGGCCGCCACGCGCGTGGCCCGACGGAGGAAGGCCGGGTGGAGGAGGAGGGCCAGGGCCGCGAGCCCGCCCACCCACAGGAGCGGATTCCCCACCGAGAGCGAGGCGAGGCGTCCTCCGAGGATCGAGGCGGCGACCACCGCCCCGGTGAGGAGGATGACCACCTGGTAGACGAGCGACGCCGAGAGGGCCAGCGCCCCGGAGCCGCCGGTCCTCCGCAGGTGGAGGGCGAGCCCCGACAGCTGCCACACCTTCCCGGGGATGTAGCGGCCCATGTTCGTGGTGATCCACACGGCGATCCCCCGCCGGTAGCTCAGCTCCCCGCCCACCGACCGGTACAGGTGGACCCACACCGCGCCCATCCAGCCCAGGTTGACGGTGGCCAGGGCGAGCGCCAGGGCCAGCCACCCGGGGACCAGCCTGAAGGCGGGCCCTTCCCCGCCCCGGAGGCCGGAGAGCTGGCCCCACTGCCGGTGGACCACGAGCACCGCGAAGGTCACCGCGGCCAGGATGAAGAGGCCGGTGAGGATCCGGCCCCACCGGGAGCGGCTCACGTCCCGGACCGGGACCGCCAGCCGAGCCACCCCAGGGCCGCCATCACGACCAGGAGCGTGAGGCCCGCCAGCCACTTCGCCACGCCCAGCGCCGACGAGCGGTAGACGAACCGCACGGTGTGGCTCCCCGCGGGCACCTCGACGCCCCGGAACGCCACGTCCGTCCGGTACACCGGCACCTCGCTCCCGTCCACGTAGGCGTGCCAGTTCGGGTGCCACACCTCGCTCACGAACAGGAGCCCGGCGCGCTCGGCGTCCACCCGGAGCGTGACCTCGTCCGGGTGCCAGGTCTCGAGGCGGGCGCTCCCCCGCCCCGCCGCCGGCGCGCCGCCGCCGGCCCCCGCCGGGAGCTCGACGACCGCGGTGTCGGCCGGGTCGCCCACGGCGAGGGTGGCCCGGGTGGCCGCGGCGGTGTCCGGGGCGGTCCGCACGGCCGCCGGGAAGAAGGCGTGCGGCCGCTCGAGGCTCCCCGCGACGTCGTAGAGCCGCACCTGGCCGGCGGTCGTGTCGGGCACGAGGAGCGGGGTCCGAAGCGCCCGGGGCACCGCGACCAGGCGGAGATCCAGCATCGGCCACAGCGCCGGGTCGCGGAGGAGGTTCTCGTAGCGCTGGGTGCCGCCCACCAGCCGCTCGTACCACACCAGCCGGAAGTTCTGCATCCCGGTCACGGCCGGGATGCGGTACAGCATGAGGTCGTTGGGCCCGAAGCTGTTCCCCAGCGGCCACACCCGCTCCCCGGGCCGCAGGACCTCCTCCATGTGCGTGACGAGGGGCGCGGGCCTCAGGTAGTCCTGCGCGGCGACCGTGCGCTCGAAACGGGCGTCCACGCGCCACAGGTCCGCGACCAGGAGCACGGCCAGCACGGCCAGCGTCCAGCGCGGGACGCGCCGCGCCGCGATCGCCTGGCCCAGAGCCAGCGTGCCCGACCACAGGACGAGGACGACGAGCCCGGTGGCCCGGAGCGCTCCGGCCAACCCCTGCGGCGGCTGCCGCGAGTAGCCGGCCGGGAACCAGGCGCTTCCCACCCAGCGGAGGAGGCCGTGCGGGGAGAGGGTCGCCGCGAGCGCCAGGAGGAGGAAGGGCGCCGAGGCCATCCAGATCCAGGTCCACGGGAGGCCGTCCGCGTCCGGCTCCCCGCCGCCGACCTCGCCCTCCCCGCGGGCGTCCAGCACCCGCTGGGCGCCGATCCCGGCCAGGAGGGCCGCCACGAGCGCCACGGGCGGGAACATGAGGGACGGGGCCCGGAACTTCTTCACGAACGGAACGATCGCGTAGGCCATCCGGTGCACCGGCGTCGCGGCGCCCAGGGTGAACAGCAGGCCCAGGAGCCCGACGCCCGCCAGGATCCAAGCCCGCCGGTCCCGGCGCCGCGCCCCGGCCACGCCGATCACGGCCAGGGCCAGCGGGACCGCCCCCAGGTAGACCGTGTTCAGCTTGAACGGGTTGCTCCCCCAGTACGTCTGCAGGGAGCCGATGAGGTCGGGGAGGAAGAGGTCGGACACCTCCTGCGGCGGCAGCGCCCACGAGGAGGCGAACGCGTACCCGCTCTGTCCCCCGCCCCGCACGGCGTGGCGCATGAGGTCCAGCGTCGGGAGGAGCTGGATCGATCCGACGAGCGCCGCCACGACGAAGCCCGCCGCCGTGAAGCCCGCCAGGCGGAGGAGGCGCGAGGGCGCCCGGTCCTCCGGGCCGGCCGCGCCCTTCCCGTCCGCGCTCACCAGGAACGTCCGGAGGATCCCGTACAGCAGGACGAGGAGCGCCCCGTAGTACATGACCTGTACGTGGGGCGTGAAGATCTGGAGCGCCACCACGATCCCCATCGCCAGGAAGGGCGCGAGCCGCCCCGACCGGATGCCGCGCTCGAGAAGGGCGAAGACCGCCGGGAGCAGGGCGGCGGCGAACATCCGCCCGTCGTGGCCCCCGTACAGGTTGGCCATGAACCACCCGCCGAACATGAAGGCCAGGCCCGCGATCGCGCTCGCCCACCGGCCCAGGTCCAGGGTCCGGGCCGCCCAGTAGGCCAGCACGCCCGCCAGCGCCACGTGCAGCACGAACGTCCAGCCGATGGCGCGCCACAACGGCATGACCAGGTAGAGGAGGCTCGAGGGGTAGAAGGCCGGGCCGGGAAGGACGCCCAGGAAGGGCTGGCCGCCGTACACGAACGGATTCCACAGCGGGAGGCCGCGGCCCGCCCGGATCTCCTGGACCGCGAAATCCCGCATCTGGTAGGCCTGGCTCAGCATGTCGGTGCCGAACAGCATGCGGCCGGGGTGGAAGACGAAGCCGGCGAAGAAGGCCAGCGCCAGGGCCGCGCAGGCGCAGGCGAACGCGAGGGGGCCCGGTCCCGCGGCGCGCAGGGCCTCCCACCAGCCGCCCGCGCCGGGCCCCTCCACGGCACGTCCGGCCTCGCCGCCGCCCTTCCCCGCCCCGCGGACCTTCCGGTCCGTCACGCGCTCGCCTCCTCGATCACGCCTCGTCTCCCCCTGCGTGCGCCGCCGTCATCGCCGTCCGTCCCCCCTGCGCGCGGTCACGGCCGCCTCGTAGGCCGCCTCGAGGCCGTCCAGGATCGCGTCCCACGAGAACTCCTCGGTGGCCCGCCTCCGGCCCTCCTCGGCCACGGCGCGCGCCGCGCCGGGGTCACGGGCGGCGCCCAGGATCGCGCCGGCCAGGGCCCCGGGCTCGGCGGGCGGCACGAGCCAGCCGCTCCGCTCGTGCTCAACGATATCCGGGATCCCTCCCACTCGCGAGGCGATCACCGGCCGCCCGGCGCGCATCGCCTCGAGGAGGACGACGCCGAGCCCCTCGGTGTCGCCCTTCCGATCGACCACGGCCGGGAGCACGAACAGGTCGGCCTCCCGGTAGAGGCGCTCGAGGGTGGGGCGGTCCACGTACCCGGTGAGCCGGACGTGCACCTCGACCCCCGCCTCGCGCGCCGCCTCGCGGATCACGGGCTCCCACTCCCCCTCCCCCACCACCGTGAGCTCGGCCGGCCGCTCCCGGCGGACGCGGGGGAGCGCCCGGACCAGGTGCTCGACCCCCTTCCGCTCCACCAGGCGGCCCACGAACAGGAGCCGCAGGGGCTCCTCCGGCCCGCCCGACAGCGGCGGCCTCTCTCCGCCCCACCCGTGGCCGGGCTCCCGCTCGCCCTCCCGCTCCGGCCCCGCCTCCCCGCCGTCCCCCGCCGCGGCGGCGAAGGGGACCACGCGGGGCTCGACGTCCGCCAGCTCCCGCACCATGGCCGCCGTCGAGCGCGAGATCGCGGTCACGGCGTCGGCCGTGCGGGCCGTCCAGCGCAGGAAGGGCACGAGGGGACGGAGCCGGCGCGAGACCCAGGTGAGCTCGACCGAGTAGAAGCTGCACACGAGGGCCGTCCGTCCCCCCGAGGCGGCGCGGGCCGCCGCCCCGAACAGCGCGTGCGGCATCGGCCAGTGGACGTGGACCACGTCCGGCCGCTCGCCTCCCGCGCGCCAGCCCGCGAGCACCCCGCCGGCCAGGTAGAGGGGGACGAGCGCGGCGTACGCCGGGGAGCGTCCCACCCGGTCCGGGACCGTCTCGTCGTGGGTGAGGGTCTCCCAGGCGGCCGGGGCGTAGCGAAAGCGCCGGACGGGGATCCCTTCGACCTCGCGCGCCCCTCCGCCCCGGTAGGCCGGGGCCAGGACCTCCGCGTCCAGCCCCCGCTCGCGGGAGCGCCGCACGAGCTCGACCATCCAGGGGGTGATGACGTCGCCCGGCCACCGCGGGAAGGCGGTGACCACGTGGAGGACCCTCACCGCAGCGCGGTGTCCGGCGGAGGACGGTAGGCGAGGACCCAGGTGGGCGGGCTCCCGCCCCGGTGGACCACCGCGAAGCGGTCGGCGTGGGCCCGGACCGCCGGGAGGAGGTAGCGGGCCGTCGTGCCGGAGAGCTGGTCGACGACCACGTAGCTCGCCCCCATGTCGTCCAGGCCCCGGAGGAGGAGCCCGGCGTCCGTCGTGAAGCGGTAGACGTCCCCTCGCCGGTTCGAGACCAGGTAGAACAGCCTCGGCTTCCGGTTGGCGATGATCGCGTCCTCCTGGGTCCCCTCCCTCGCCCAGCGGGCCGCCTCGAAGAAGCTGGCCAGCGCCGGGGGCTCGCACGGGGTCCCGGACCGGTAGGCGGCGACGCACTCGACCCGTCCGGGCGCGGTCGAGCCCACGTAGGCCAGGCCCGCCGTCCCGATCGCGACGGCGGTGGTCGCGGCTCCGAGCCACGCCCGGAAGCCGGCGCCGGCCCCGGCGACCCGGCCCGCCGCCGCCTCCGCCAGCGTCCTCCCGCCGGCCAGGACGTAGAGGAGGACGAGCGGGAGGAGGGGGAGGAGGAAGCGCCGGTCCGTCCACACCGACGGCCACAGAGCGACGAGCGCCGCGTACGCCACCGCGAAGATCTCGGCCACCCCGATGCGCTCGACGGCCCTCCGGATCCACCCGACGAGCGCCAGCGCGGCGACGGCGAGCCCGGCCGCCGTCAGGAGCCCGCTCCCGGCGCCCGGGACGGCCGAGCCGGCCGGCCCGCCGGTGAGCGAGCCCGGGAGGACCTCGGAAACGTAGCTCCAGGCGTTGCGGGCGCCCCGCACGAGGAGGCCCGCCGCCCCCACCGTCCCCCGGCCGGGCGCGTAGGGGTTCACGAGGACGAGCTGGCGGAGGTAGCCCGCCTGCTCGGGCGCCGCCACGTGCTGCCACGCCGCCCAGCCCCCGGCGGCGGCCAGCGCCACCGCGGCGGCCACGGCCGCCTGGCGCCAGCGCCGGGCCGCCGCGGGCGCGAGCACCGCCGCGGCCAGGAGCGGCAGACCCGCCGTGCGCGTGAGGAAGGCCGCGGCGGCCGCCGCGAGCCCCACCCACGCCGGCCACGGGCTCCCCTCCTCCAGCGCCCACAGCGACACGAGGACGAGCGCCACGAAGGGCGCCTCCGAGAGGACGTAGTGCCCGTACTCGAGGAGCACGGGGTTCACGGCCACCACCAGGGCCGCCGCCACCCCGAGGCGCGCCCCGAGCCACCGGCGGCCCAGGAGCCCGGTGAGGGCCACGGCCGCCGTGGTGAGCGCGAGGGAGGCGAGCTTGAAGAGCTGGAGGCCGCCCACCCATCCCAGGACAGCCAGCACGAGCGGATAGAACGGAGGATACTTGGCGTGGAGCGGCGCGCCCGGGAGGTAGAGGTCGCGGTAGCCCGAGAAGCTGCGGAGCGCCTTCCCCAGGATCATGTACCCGGCGTTGTCCCCGCCGGGGAACAGGGTGGGCTCGTACAGGAGGAGGCCGAGCGCCACGTGGAGACCGCAGGCCGCGGCCAGCCAGGCGCGGGCCGAGAGGCCCCACACGCGCTCCCGGCCCGGCGCGGGGACGCCCTCCCCCGTCACGCGGCCCGGGCCGCGCCGGGCCGGCCGTGCCTCACGGCCGGTCCTCAAGCCGCTGGCGGAGGTCGTCCACCTCGCCCCTCAGGGAGGCGATGAGCTCGGCCAGGAAGCCGATGGCGAACAGGAGGACCCCCACCACCATGAGCAGCAGCACCAGCGTGAGGAGCGGGCGGTAGCCGGCCCGCAGCACGAACCTGAGGTAGAGAGCTATCAGCCCCACCACCGTCCCGGCTCCGACCAGGAAGAGCCCGGTCACCCCGAACAGGAGCATCGGCCGCCGGCTGAACACCAGCTGGAACCACACCGAGACCAGGTCCAGCACCCCCACCACGATCCGGCTCCTCCCCGAGTACTTGGAGATCCCGTGCCGGCGCGGGTGGAGGTCCACCTCGATCTCGGTCACCGCGTACCCGCGCGCGTGCGCCAGCACGACCAGGTACCGGTGCCAGTCGCTCCGGAGCCGGAGGTCGTCCAGGACGTCCCGCCGGAACGCCTTCATGGCGTTCAGGTCGTGCACCGGCACCCTGAAGATCTTGCGGGCCAGCCAGTTGTAGATTCCGGACACGAAGCGCTTCTCGTACCGGCCCACCTTGCGGCCCACCACCATGTCCCAGCCGTCGTCCACCTTCCGGACGAAGCGCGGGATCTCGGAGGGGGCGTGCTGGAGGTCGGCGTCGAACAGGACGAGGATCTCGCCCCGGGCCGCGCGGGCGCCGGTCAGGAGGGCGTCCGTCTTGCCGCGGTTCCGGCGGTGGCGGAGGAGCCTCGTCCGCTCCACGCCCGCCTCGCGGGCCGCCCGGCGCGCCGCCTCCAGCGTCCCGTCGTCCGAGCCGTCGTCCACGAGCACGACCTCGGCGTCGAGACCGCTCTCGGAGAGCATGGCCCCGATCTCTCCGAACAGGTCGGGCATGTTGGGAGCTTCGTCGAGGGCCGGGACGAGGATGGAGACGTGGGGGGGCGGTCCGGACACCGCGGCGGCGTCCGGGGCGGGTTCGCGGCTCATACCCTCTTGCGCATGCGCGCCGAGAGGATCCCCAGCTGGTCCCGGTACTTGGCCACGGTCCGCCGCGCGATCTGGACGCCCTCCTCCTTGAGCTCGTCGACGATCGACTGGTCGGTCAGCGGATCGTGCGGGTCCTCCTCCTGGACCAGCTTCTCGATCTTGGCCCGCACGCCGCGGGCGGAGACGTCCTCGCCGTAGTCGGTCGAGAGGCCGCTCGAGAAGAAGTACTTGAGCGGCAGCACGCCGCGGGGCGTCTGCGCGTACTTCTCGTTCGTCACGCGCGAGACCGTGGACTCGTGCATGTCGATGTGCTCGGCCACCTCCCGCAGCGTGAGGGGTCTGAGGTGCTCGACGCCCTTCTCGAAGAACTCGCGCTGCCGGTCGACGATGAAGTTCATGACCTTGAGCATCGTCTGCCGGCGCTGCTCGATGGCCTGGATCATCCACTGGGCGCTGTTGAGCTTCTTGGAGATGAAGGCCTTGTTGTCGCCCTGGAACTTGCTCTTGTCCTTGGCGACCTCCCGGTAGGCGCGAGACAGGCGCAGGCGCGGGAGCGACGTGTCGTTGTGGAAGACGTAGTAGTCCCCGTCGATCTTCTCGACGATGAGGTCGGGGACCACGTAGTCGTCCCCCGTGTCCGCGTACTTCAGCCCCGGCTTCGGATCCAGCTTGGAGATGTGGTCGGCCGCCGACTGCACCTCCTGCGCCGAGATGCCGTGCTCCTTGGAGAGCTCGCTCCACCGGTGGTTCACGAGCTCCTCGAAGTGGTCCCGGACGATCCGGTAGGCGAGCGTGTCGCTCTCGTCCCGAGACCGGAGCTGGAGGAGCAGACACTCGCGCAGGTCCCGGGCGCCCACGCCGGGCGGATCGAACCCCTGCACGACCTCGAGGGCGCGACGCGCGTCCTCCTCCGAATAGGGATCGTAGCCGTCCCAGAAGTCGTTGTCGGTGTTCAGGAGGAAGTCGTTGACGCCCTCGACGACCTCCCCGATCGAGCAGGTCAGGAACCCGTCCCGGTCGATGTTGCCGATGATCTCCTCGCCCAGGAGCATCTCCCGCTCGTTGACCGGAAGGAGCTTGAGCTGGTCGCGGAGGTGGTCCCAGAGGTCCTCGCTGGTGGAGGGCGTGGGCCTGTAGTACTCCTTCTCCTCGTACTCGGCCTTGCGCCCGCCCGCGTCGAAGCCGTCCAGGAGGATCTCCTCCCAGTCGATCTCGTCCTCGAGCTCCTCCTCGAGCTCCTCGAGGAGCTCCTCGTCCTCCTCGCCCGGCTCGACCAGGTCGAGGAACGGGTTCGCGACCAGCTCCTGCTTCAGGTGCTGCTGGAGGTCCAGGAGAGGCATGTACAGGAGATCCATCGCCTGGTACAGGCGAGGGTTGACCTTCATCTCCTGCTTCATGCGGACTTCCTGGGAAAGCCCGCTCCTCACGTTCGCCATCTATCTCCGGCCGGGTTGTCGTCTTCTCTTCGTCCAGCGATCGGGCGGCCTTCACCTACACCCTCGGGACCCGATCCTTCCGCCGCGGACGGCGCACACCGGGCGCGTCCGTCACGCTGGCATGCTTCATGTATAATACCGCCCCCTCGCCGCGCGGGCATCCCGCCCGGACCGTCACGGCCGGTGGCCTCCGTCGGGCCTCTGTGATGGGAGTCGTCAGAGCCGGAAGTCCTGCCCCAGGTACATCTTCCGAGCCTCCGGATCGTTGACGAGGACCTCGGCCGGGCCCTCGATGTGGATGCGGCCGTTGAACATGATGTAGGCCCTGTCCGTGATGGAGAGGGTCTCCCTCACGTTGTGGTCGGTGACCAGGACGCCCAGGCCCTTCTCCCTGAGCTCGGCCACGATGCGCTGGATGTCGTCCACCGCGATCGGGTCCACGCCGGCGAAGGGCTCGTCGAGGAGCATGAACTTGGGCGAGGTGACGAGCGCCCGGGTGATCTCCAGGCGGCGGCGCTCCCCTCCCGAGAGGGCGTAGGCCTTCCGGTCCCGGAGGTGCTTGATCGACAGCTCGTCGAGGAGGCTCTCGAGGCGGCGGCGGCGCTCGGCGCCAGGAATGTCCAGCGTCTCGAGGATGGCCATCACGTTCTCCTCGACCGTGAGCTTCCGGAAGATCGAGGGCTCCTGGGAGAGGTAGCCGATCCCGGCCCGGGCCCGGCGGTACATGGGGACGTCGGTGAGGTCGACGTCGTCCAGGAGGACGCGCCCCTCGTCCGCCTGCAGCAGGCCGACGATCATGTAGAAGGTGGTGGTCTTCCCGGCTCCGTTGGGGCCGAGAAGCCCGACGATCTCCCCCTGCCACAGGCTGAGGTCGACGTCGTCCACGACCCTGCGCTTCTTGAAGGCCTTCACCAGGCCCTGGGCACGGAGGACGCTCCCCCCCTCACGGCGCGCCGAGGCGGACGGCTCCGCCCGCTCACGGTCTCCCGGGCGGTAGGGGGCGATCCGCGCGCCGCCGCCCGCGGCCCCGCCCGGCGGGCTCCCGTCCGATCCGCTCATCCGCCCCCCTCTTCCTCCGGATCCAGGAAGACGCCGATCGCGTCCACCCCGTCCACGCGGTCGGCCTTCCCCTCGGCGAAGAACACGGTGACCTCCCTCCCGACCAGGTAGTTGCGGGCGGGACGCGAGGCGCCCGCCGAGTCCCGAGGGACCAGGTAGTAGGCCCGGGCGGATCCGATCGCCCGGATCAGCTCCAGGCGGCGCTTCCGGGTCCCGGCCGCCGTGTCGGACGGTGCCGCCCCGGTGGTGTCGTCGGGGGCCGCCCGCGCGCCGCCCGTGTCCGCCGCCGAGGCGACCTCCGCTGCCGCGCCGCCGGCCGTGTCGGTCCGGACGCTTCCGGCGGAGTCGGCCGGGCTCGGGACGCCCGCCGTGTCCGTCGTCCCCCCGGCCACCGCCTCCGCGGGCTCGAACGCGAGAACCAGGGTGTCCCCCCGCACCCAGTTCTGCTCGTCCGCCGCGGCCGGTGGCGGGCTCGCGCGGTCGGCCGGCCCGAGGGCGCCCGACGCGCTGTCGCCCACCTCGACCGCGCTGGCGCGGCCCACGGCCTTCAGCGTGTCGATGTCGCCGTGGCGGAAGGCGAACACCAGCGAGTCTCCATCCAACCGGTACGGGGCCGAGACGGCCAGCGCGGGACTCTGGCCGTGCGCCCACAGGCGGTCGATCGTCTCGTCGGCCACACGGGCGTCGATCGCGTCCGAGAACAGGCGGAAGGACTCGCCCTCGGCCTCCGCGTCGCCGCGGGCCTGGACGGCGCGCACCTGGCCCGAGTCGATCTCGGCGGCGATCGTCTTCCCGGCCAGCCGGAAGTCCTCCCGCGTCACGACCGGGCTCCCGAGGAGCCGGCCCACGTGATCTCGGTCCACGTAGGTCGCGCTGTCCGCCCGAGCCCGCGTGTCGCCCCGCACGATGCGCACGTCACCGCTCAGGTGCGCCTCCTCCTCGCCCCGGAACACCATGCGGTCGGCGTCGATCTCCGCCGGGGGCCCCTTCCCCGTCGTGTCCCGCACGGTCATGTGCGGCCGGCCCGTGGCCACCGTGCGCTGCGGCCCGCTCCCGCCCGGCCGGAAGAACTCGACCCGCGGACCGTGGAGCTCCGACTTCGACCTCAGGCGGACCAGGTGCACGTTCCCGGCGGCGACCAGCCGGTCCTCGTCCTGCCAGTAGGTGAGCGAGTCCGCGGTGAGCGTGCGCAGGCTGTCCCGGTAGTGGACCGCCCCGATCGCCTCGAGCCGGTGCTGCACGTCGAACTTGACCGCGCTGTCGGCCGTCATGCGGGAGGCGCCGCACGTCCAGCGGAGTCCGCCGCTCCAGTGCGTGATGTATTGTCCCGGCACCACCTGCTGGCTCACGCTCCGGGTGGAGTCGCTGCCCGGGACGAGGACGAGCCGGCAGCCGCGGGCGGCCTGGCCTCCCCCGCCCGTCTGCTGCGCTCCGGCGGCGGCCGGACGGACCGCCCAGGCCGCGGCCGCCGCCAGGACCAGCGCCAGCGCACGCGGGCAGGGGCTCACGTCCCGCCCGCGGAGTCGGAGCCCGCGGTCGACCCGGCGGCGTCCCGCGCGCGGCCGGAGTCGGCGGCGGCGCGCCCCCCCGTATCGGCGGCGGCTCCCCCCGTCCCGGCGCCGGCCGGGGAGACGGCCGAGGGCTGCACCACCCGGACGGTGTCCATCGACGGGTCGGTCACGAAGCCCCGCCCGCGGATCGTGTCGCGCTGGCGGTAGAGGACGAAGGACGTGTCGCTCCGGAGCCGGTCGGCCGTGGCGTCGTACTGGAGCGCGCTCGTCTCCAGCCGCTGTCCGCCGATCGAGTCGACCACGACCACGTCCCCCTTCGCCTTCATGTCGCCCGACTTCATGTCGTAGATGCCGTCCACGGCGCGCAGGGTCGAGCGCCGCGTCCCGGCGGGGTCGAAGAAGTCGATCTCGTAGTGGCGGAAGTGGGCCACGGACCCGTTCTGGAGGAAGTAGGCGGTGTCCGCCTCCAGGTGGGCGCGGCGCACGCCCTCGCGCGTCATGGTGTGCTCGACCCCGGTCATGACCTGGTCGGCGTTCAGGTCCAGGAGGTCGGAGCTGGCCACCTCCACCTTCTCCTCCCCGCCGCACGCCGCCAGGAGGACCGCCAGGAGGACCGCCACGAGGGCGGGCGCGACGGCCGGGGCCGCCGGGCGCACGCCCGGGAGCCGAGGCGCCCTCACGCCACCCCCGCCCGCAGGAGGTCGTGCAGGTGGACGATCCCCTGCAGGATCCCCTCCCCGTCCACGACGGGGAGCGCCATGATGCCGTGCTCCTCCATGACCCTCACCGCCTCCGCGGCCAGCGCGTCGGGCCCGATGACGCGGGGGCTCGCGCTCATGGCCTCCCGCACCGGACGCTCGAGGAAGTCCGGGCGGTCCTCGGCGAAGCGGGTCAGGTCCCCCGCCGTGATCACGCCGGTGACGCGGCGGTCCCCGTCCACGATCGGCACGGTCCCCCGGCGGTGGGCGATCTCCCGCATGGCCTCGGCCAGCGTGGCCTCGGGACCCAGGCTCGGGACCTGGCCCGGCTCCTCGAGCATGACCTCCCGCACCCGCCACAGGAGACGCCGCCCCAGCGTCCCCGCCGGGTGGAGCCGGGCGAAGTCTTCGGGCCCGAAGCCGCGCAGGCCCAGGAGGGCCATGGCCAGCGCGTCCCCCAGGGCCATGGCGGCGGTCGAGCTCGCGGTCGGCGCCAGGTCCAGCGGGCAGGCCTCCTCGGGGACGCCGGCATCGAGCGCCACGTCCGCCTGGCGGCCCAGGGTCGAGCCGGGCCGGCCGGTGAGCACGATGACCGGGACCTCCAGCCGCTCGACGGCCGGGAGGAGGCGGACGACCTCCTCCGACTCGCCGCTCCGGGAGACGGCCAGGAGGAGGTCCCCTCGCACCAGCATGCCGAGGTCCCCGTGCACGCCCTCCACCGGGTGCAGGAAGACCGCGGGCGTCCCGGTCGAGGCCAGGGTCGAGGCGATCTTCCGCGCCACGACGCCCGACTTCCCGATCCCGGTCACGACGACCCGGCCGCGGCACGCCTCCATGCGCCGCACGGCCTCCACGAAGGCCTCGCCGGTCTTCGCGGCCACGGCGCGGATGCCCTCGGCCTCGGTGGCCAGCACCTCGAGCCCGCGCTCGAGGACCTCCTCGTCGCTCGCCGCCCGCCGGGCTCCGGGCCCGGCGTCCCCGGCTCCGCCGTCCCCCGTTCCGGCCCGTCCGCTCCGGGCCCGCGCGGCCCGCTCGCCGCCGTCCGTCACGCCGTCCCGCTCCCGCCCGACGTCCGGGCGCGCTCCAGGTAGGCGCCGACCCGCTCGTCCCACTCGCCCCGGCCGCGCAGGAGCGCCTCGGCGAACTCCCGGACCGCGCCCCGCCCCCCGGGAAGCTCGCCGCACCAGGCGGCGCGCTCGCGGACCTCGGGGGCCGCGTCCGCCACGGCGGCCGGGAGGCCGACGCGCTCGAGCACGGCCAGGTCGGGGAGGTCGTCGGCCAGGCACGCGGCCTCCTCCCACCCCAGCCCGCGGGAGGCCAGGAGGTCCCCCACGACCCGGACCTTGTCCCAGGGCGAGACCTGGCGGACCTCCTCGATCGCGAGCTCCTCGGCCCGGGCCCTCACGGCCGGGGAGGAGCGGCCCGAGACGATGACGCACTCGATCCCGGCGGCTTGCATCAGGTGGATGCCCACGCCGTCCCGCACGTGGAAGCGGCGGAGCTGGAAGGGCTCCTCACCGTCCGCCCCGTCGGCCACGTAGATCCCGCCGTCCGTGAGCACGCCGTCGGCGTCGAGGACGACCAGCCCGATCCGCCGGGCCGTCTCCCGCTCGATGGCTCCGCCGCCACTCACGCCCGCACCCGCTCCAGGGCGCCGCGCAGCGCGAGCGCCCCCTCGAGCAGCGGCTCGAGCCGCTCCAGGGGCAGCATGGTCGCCGCATCGGAAGGAGCCGAGGCGGGCTCGGGGTGGACCTCCAGGTAGAGGCCGTCGGCCCCGGCCGCCACGGCCGCGCGGGCCAGCACCTCGGCGAACCTGCGCTCGCCCCCGCTCGCGTCCCCGGCGGCGCCCGGGAGCTGGACCGCGTGGGTCGCGTCGAACAGGGCCGGACAGCCGCACGCCTCGCGCATGAGGGTGAAGCTCCGCATGTCCACGACCCAGCGGCCGTAGCCGAAGGCGGTCCCCCGCTCGGTGACGGCCAGCCGCTCGGCCCCTCCCTCGCGTGCCTTGAGGGCCGCGTGCCCCATGTCCTCGGGCGCCATCCACTGCCCTTTCTTGAGGTTCAGCGGGAGCCCGGTCGCGGCGGCGGCCAGGATGAGGTCGGTCTGGCGAGAGAGGAAGGCCGGGATCTGGAGGACGTCCACCGCGGCCGCGGCCGCCTCCACCTGGGCGCTCTCGTGGACGTCGGTGAGGACCGGCAAGCCCGTCTCCTCCCGCACTTCGCGCAGGAGGGCCGTCCCCTCCTCGAGACCGGGGCCCCGGGGCGAGGCGACGCTGGTCCGGTTGGCCTTGTCGTAGGAGGCCTTGAACACGACCGGGACTCCCAGGCGCCCGCCCACGTCGGCCAGGTGGCGCGCCACCCGGAGGTTCAGCTCGCGGTCCTCCAGGGCACACGGCCCCGCCACGACCACGAAGGGGCCGCCGGGAGCGAAGAGCGCGTCCGTGCGCGACCCCTCCACGCCGTCAGCCGCCCACGGCGGCGCGCTCGCCCCGCTCCCCGGCCCCCTCCTCGCCTTCCTCCGCGGGCTCGCGAGACTCCCGCCGGCGGAGCGCGGCCGCCACGAACGCTGCGAACAGGGGATGCGGGTGGTTGGGCCGGGAGCGGAGCTCGGGGTGGAACTGGGTCGCCACGAAGTGGGGATGGCCCGGGAGCTCGACGATCTCGACGAGCTGGTCGTCGGGCGAGACCCCGCTGAACCGCAGGCCGTTGTCCGCCAGGGTCTCGCGGTACTCGTTGTTCAGCTCGTAGCGGTGGCGGTGGCGCTCGGAGACGTGGTCGGCGCCGTAGATCTCCCGCGCGTAGCTGCCCTCCTTGAGGCGGCAGGGATAGGCTCCGAGCCTCATCGTCCCTCCCATGTCGGTCACCTGGCGCTGCGAGTCCATGAGCGAGATCACGGGATCCGCCGTCTTTCGGTCGAACTCGGAGGAGTGTGCGTCCTCGAGGCCGCACACGGTCCGTGCGAACTCGATGATCGCGCACTGGAGGCCCAGGCAGATCCCGAAGTACGGGATCCCGCCCTCGCGGGCGCGGCGGACGGCCTCGAGCATGCCCTCGACGCCGCGGACGCCGAAGCCGCCCGGCACCAGGATCCCGTCGTAGCGGTCGAGCCAGGCCAGGTCACCCTCCCCCACGTCCTCGGAGGAGATCCAGTCGATCTCCACCCTGGCGTCCGACGCGATTCCCCCGTGGATGAGGGCCTGCTGGACCGAGAGGTAGGCGTCCACGAGCCGGGTGTACTTGCCGATGACGGCGATGCGCACCGTCCCCCGCGAGGGGTGCTTGATCCGGTCGACGAGCGCCTCCCAGTCCGAGAGCTCGGGCTCGGGGGCATCCAGCCTCAGGAGCTCGAGGATGTGGTCGTCCAGCCGCTGCTCGCGGTAGCGGAGCGGGACCTCGTAGATGGTCTCCACGTCCCTGGACTCGATGACGTTGTGGACGTCCACGTTGCAGAAGCGCGCGATCTTGCGGCGGACCTCCTCGGTGAGCGGCCGCTCGGTGCGGCAGATGAGGATGTCGGGCTGGATCCCGGTCTCCATCAGCTCCCGGACCGAGTGCTGGGTGGGCTTGGTCTTGAGCTCGCCCGCCGCCGAGATGTACGGGATGAGCGTGAGGTGGACGAAGAGCGTGTTCTCCCGGCCCACGTCCTGGCGGAACTGCCGGAGCGCCTCGAGGAACGGGAGGGACTCGATGTCGCCCACCGTGCCCCCGACCTCCGTGATCACGACCTGCCGGTTGGGGGCCAGCCGGCGAATGTTCGCCTTGATCTCGTCGGTGACGTGCGGGATGACCTGGACCGTGGCCCCCAGGAAGTCGCCCCGCCGCTCCTTGGCGATGATGTCCTGGTAGATGCGGCCCGTCGTGACGTTGTTGCTCTGCGAGAGGGACTCGTCGATGAAGCGCTCGTAGTGGCCCAGGTCCAGGTCCGTCTCGGCTCCGTCGTCGGTGACGAACACCTCGCCGTGCTGGAACGGGGAGAGCGTCCCCGGATCCACGTTCAGGTACGGGTCGAACTTCTGGATCGTCACCCGGAGCCCCCGCTCGACCAGGAGCCGTCCGATCGAGGCCGCGGCGATCCCCTTCCCCAGGGAGGAGACCACGCCGCCGGTCACGAAGATGTAGCGGGTCGGAGCGGAGCTCTCGTCAGTCATCGATCCGGATTCTCCGGGTTGGGGACTCGTCGGCGAGCCGGCGCTCGGCTCGCTCCACGTCTTCGGGGACGTCCACGCCGGGCCCCGTCGCGGGACCCACCACCACGTGGATCGGGAGGCCCGCCTCGAGAGCCCGAAGCTGCTCGAGGCGCTCGATCCGCTCGAGCCGCGAGGGCTCCAGCGCGGTCCACCGCTCCAGCGCCTCGCGGCCGAAGGCGTACAGGCCCAGGTGCCGCAGGTACGGGCTTCCGGCCTCCGCCAGGAGCTCGGGCGACCCGTCGCGCGGGTGCGGGATCGGAGCGCGGCTGAAGTACAGCGCCCCGCCGTCCCGGGCCGTCACCACCTTGACCACCGACGGGGACGCCCAATCCTCCGGGTCCACGATCGGCGCCGCCAGGGTCGCCACTCCGGCGCGCCCCGAGCGGACGGCCTCCACCGCCCGGCCGATCGCGCCGGCGTCCAGGAACGGCTCGTCCGCCTGGTAGTTTACCACGATGTCGAACCCACGTGCCTCCGGCCGTCGGGCGGCCTCGGCCACCCGATCCGTGCCCGAGGCGTGCTCTGCGTCGGTGAGCACCGCCGTGCCGCCCAGCTCCCGCACCACCGAGGCGACCTCCGGGGCGTCGGTGGCCACCCACACCTCGTCGAACGCCTCGACGCGGCACGCCGCGCGCCAGCTCCATTCGATGAGGGGCCGACCGGCCAGGGGGAGGAGGGGCTTTCGGGGGAGACGTCGGCTCGCGAGCCTCGCGGGGAGGACGCAGAGGACGGTCATCGACCGGCCGGCGCGGGTGCGTGAGTCGATCGTTTCACGCACCGGAACGTACCCCCCGACATACGGCGTGTCAAAACGCCCGGGACCGCGTCCCACGGAGCTCGCGCGGAGCCCGGAGGGAGCCGCCCCATCGCGCCCGGTCGCCGGGGGGTCAGCGCCGGGCCGAGCCCGGCAGGCTCACGCTCAGCACCCAGGTCGGATCCAGGTCGGAGACCGACGGATCGAGGGCCAGCCCCGCCTCGAACAGGAAGGCCCGCACACCGACGGTCACGTTGTCCCGGAAGCGCGGGGACTCGCCCTTCCCCCAGGCCGAGCCGATCGCGTCGCGGACGAAGATGCCGGGGCTCCCGAGGGCGGGGACCGACACGCCGGAGATCGGGACCGAGAGGGTGACCTGTCCGAACAGGAGCCGCGCCCCGCGCGACTCGAGGGTCGGCCGGGTGGGAAGCGTCCCGCTCCCCCCGATCGCCGACCATCGCTGGGGCGGAGCGGTACCAGCCAGGTCGCCCCGCGCCAGCGCGAAGAAGTCGAGCCGTACGCCCGGGATGCCCTCGGTGCGACCCGAGAGCCGCGCCTCGCCGACGAGGAAGGAGAAGTCGCCCGCGACCGTGGAGTCCGCCGCCTCCACCCCCGCGCGGGTCTCGACCCGCCACGAGCCCGTTCGGCGGGACCATCCCAGGGATGCCCGGGCGCTCCACAGCTTCCCGCCCGCCACGGGCGGGTTCGTCCGCACCACCGAGTCCTCGTGGAAGAAGACCGGGAGCTCGAGGGCCGGCAGGCTGCGGTCCTCCTCGCGCGACACGTACAGGCGGGCCTGCCACCCGGCCGGCGTCGTGTTCTGGAAGCCCGCCGAGAGCCGGTCCGACCGGTAGTAGTCCCGGTAGTCCCCCGACCCGGACAGGTAAGCCACGGTGTTGGAGAAGTCGCCCCGGATCCACGCCTCGTTGGAGAGCGTGCCGCGCTCGGCCTCCAGGTCCAGCCGCAGCGACCCCGTCGGGTACCAGCTCTGCCGGAGGCTCCCGCCCAGGGCCCGGATCCCCTCCGTGTGCACACGGACCCGGGCCGTCAGGCTCGGCTGCCACGCCATGCGCGTGGCCCGGGCCGTGGCGCCCCACCCGAAGGTCCACGCCTCCACCCGGTCGTACGTGGGAAAGGTCAGACCGTAGAAGCCGTGGAACGTCAGCGGCTTCGGGACGTTCTCGACGGAGACGACCTCCCAGCCACCTCCGCGGCGGGCGACCCGGAGGAGGAGGTTGGGCCGGTACACGACCTCCCCCTCCACCGTGGCCATCGAGGAGGCGTACCAGCCGCCCCCCAGCACGACCGCGTCGCCGGTGACGCGCCCGCCCGGCCTGAGGAAGAGGTCCCCGGCGACCACGTAGATGTCCCCCTCGATGCGGGCGGCCGAGCGCACGGTCGCGCCCAGGACGAGCACCGGCCCGCGCACGGAGTCGCCGCGCGCCAGGACCGTGTCCCGGGTCCACAGCCGGTACCGCCCCGACTCGAGGAATCGGTGGAGCCGCCGCTCCACGGGACGGTCGGGGCGCGGGACGAAGCGGACCTCCTGGCCGGCCGCCGGGCGCGCCGCGAGGAGCCCGACCGCGGCCGCGAACAGCAGCAGCAGGCGCCCGGGGCGCCGGGTCCGCCTCAAGACCTCTCCTCGTCTTCCCAGCGCTCCCAGGAGACCACCTTCCCGACCGCCTCGCGCTCGGCCAGCGGCTCCAGGCCGTCCGGGTAGCCCACGGCGAGCACGGCCACGATCGGCACGTCCGCCGGGACCCCGGCCGCCTCCCGCACCGCCGGCTCGCGGAAGCCCGTGAGCCAGCTGGTGGCCAGCCCGAGGTCGGCGGCCGCCAGGGTCATGGTCTGGGTGGCCGCCGCCACGTCCACCGGAAAGCTCTGGCGGCCGTTGGCGCTCACGTGCGAGTGGATCCGGGCGCAGCACAGGACGAGCACCGGGGCGGTCTTGGCGTGGGGATGGTGGAAGGCCGCCTCGGCGATCCGGTGGCGCCGGAGCCCCTCGCGGACCACCACGAAGCGCCACGGCTGGCCCTCGCCCGCCGACGGGGCGTAGCGGGCCGCGTCCAGGATGCACGACAGGTCGTGGTCCGGCACCGGCCGGTCGGCGAACCGGCTGGGGGGCCTCCGGTTCCGGGCCAGGCTGAGGACGCGGGACGCCCGGCTCATCCGCGCGGGTGGAAGCTGCGGTGGACCTCCTTGAGGTACGCCCGGTCGACGTGCGTGTAGATCTGCG
>DATFLN010000016.1:0-13441 GCA_035267645.1 Gemmatimonadota bacterium
TCTCCTACATCGGGGTGGCCATCGCCTGCGGCTTCGCGGCGCTGTGCTACGCGGAGTTCGCGGCCATGATCCCCGAGTCGGGGAGCGCCTACACGTACGCCTACTCGACCCTGGGCGAGATGGTGGCGTGGATCATCGGCTGGGACCTCATCATCGAGTACGCGGTGGGGAACATCGCGGTCGCGGTGAGCTGGTCGGGCTACTTCCAGCAGCTCCTGCGGGGCTTCGGCCTGGCCCTCCCGGAGTGGATGGCCACCGATCCGATCACGGCCACGAAGGCGGCCCATACCCTGGCCGCCGCCTCCGACCCCTCCACCGTGGCCCCGCACGTCGCGCGCGCGGCGCAGGCCCTCGCCGAGGCTCCGCACCTGTTCGGCCTCCCGATCGTCGTCAACATCCCGGCGGTCGCCATCGTGGCGCTCATCACCTGGATCCTCGTGATCGGGATCCGGGAGAGCTCCTGGTTCAACGTGGCGATGGTCGTCATCAAGCTGGTCATCCTCGGCTTCTTCATCGTGGCCGGCGCCTTCTACGTGAAGCCCGAGAACTGGACGCCCTTCGCGCCGAACGGGCTCCAGGGGATCTGGACCGGCGCGGCGCTCATCTTCTTCGCGTACATCGGCTTCGACGCGGTCTCCACGGCGGCCGAGGAGACCCGCGAGCCGCAGACGGACATGCCGTTCGCGATGATCGCCTCGCTCATCATCACCTCGGTCCTCTACATCGCGGTGACGCTGGTCCTCACCGGCCTCGTCCCGTGGCAGCACCTGGGCACGGCCGAGCCGCTGGCCACGGCGTTCAGCGAGCGCGGGATGAACATGGCCGCCGGGATCATCGCGGTCGGGGCGCTCACGGCCACCACCTCCGTGCTCCTGGTCTTCCAGCTCGGCCAGCCGAGGATCCTGTTCTCGATGTCCCGCGACGGGCTCCTCCCGCCCTTCATGGCGAAGGTGCACGAGAAGCACAGGACGCCCCACGTGGCCACGATCCTCACCGGGATCTTCGTGGCGTTCTTCGCGGCGTTCATGCCGATCGCCGAGATCATCGAGCTCACGAACATCGGGACGCTGTTCGCCTTCGTGCTCGTCTCGATGGGGATCATCGTCCTCCGGCGGCTCGAGCCCGACCGCGAGCGGCCGTTCCGGACCCCGTGGGTGCCGTTCGTGCCCCTCCTGGCCATCGCCTCGTGCATGGGGCTCATGCTGGGCCTCCCGGTCGTCACGTGGATCCGGTTCGGCATCTGGCTGCTGGTCGGCCTCGTGATCTACTGGCTGTACGGCCGCCGGCATTCGGTCCTCGGGAAGCCGCACCGGAAGGCCGCCGCGCCGCCGGGGCTCGAGGAGTAGGCGAATCGCGGGACCGGGGACCCGCAAGCGCCCGGCGGCGACGCCCGGGCCGGCCCCGCGCACGAGAGCCGTTCCGCCCCCGGCGGTGACGTCATGACCCCCTCCCCCGCCTACGACCTCGAGGCGGTGCGCCGGAGGATCCCCCTCCTCCGGCGCGCGGTCCCCATGAACGCCTGCTCGCACGCCCCGCAGTCCGGGCCCGCCCGCGCCGCCGCCGAAGCCTACCTCCGCTCCTGGGACGAGCGCGGCATGGACTGGGACGCGTGGATGGAGGAGGTCGAGCAGGCGCGCGCGGCGTTCGCCCGGCTCGTGGGCGGCGAGCCCGGGGACGTGGCCGTCGCCGCCTCGGTCTCGCAGGCCACCTCCAGCGTGGCCAGCGGCCTCGACTGGACCGGCGAGCGCCGCCGGGTGGTGGTGAGCGGCGCCGAGTTCCCGACCGTCTCCCACGCGTGGATGGCGCAGGAGCGGTTCGGGGCGGAGGTGGTCCGGGTCCCGGTGCGGGACGGCGCTGTGCCGCTCGAGGGCTACGAGGCGGCGATCGACGAGCGGACGCTCATCGTGTCGGCCTGCCACGGATATTTTCAGAACGGCCTGAAGCAGGATGTCGCCGTGATCGCGGACCTGGCCCACGCCGCCGGCGCGCTCCTGTACGTGGACGCCTACCAGACGCTCGGGACCTCCCCGTTCGACGCCCCCTCGAGCGGCGCCGACGTCGTGGCCTCGGGCTGCCTCAAGTACCTCATGGGGATGCCGGGGATCGCGTTCGTGTGGGTGCGGCCCGGCCTGGCCGAGCGCCTCCGGCCGGCGGTGACCGGCTGGTTCGGGCGCGAGGACCCGTTCGCCTTCGACGCCCGGACCCTGGACTGGGCCCCCGGCGCCCGCCGCCTGGACCTCGGGACGCCGCCCGTCCTGGAGGCCTGCGTGGCCCGGGCCGGGATCGAGTGGCTGCTCGAGGTCGGGCTCGGGGCGATCGGCGAGTGGAACCGCGAGCTGTCGGCGAGGCTCATCGAGGGCGGCCTCGAGCGCGGCTTCGAGCTCCTCGGGCCCGCCGACCCGGCCCGCAAGGCGCCCTCGACCGCCTTCGCCTGCGGGGACGGCCACGCGGTCGAGATGGCGCTCCGGGAGCAGGGAGTCATCGCCTCGGCCCGGGGACCCGCCATCCGCCTCGCGCCCCACTTCTACAGCTCGCTCGGGGACGCCGACCGGGCGCTGGAGGCGCTGGGCGAGGTGATCGGAGCCGGCGGGGCGTGAGAGGCCGCCCGGGCTTCAGTCCCGTGCGGCGCTCACCCCGAGTCCGCGAGCGGATCGAGCGGCTCGATGCCGGAGAAGCGGTGGAAGTCCATGTCCTGCGTGTAGATCCGATGGATCCCGTGCTCGCGCATCAGGACCACCGTGGCGGCGTCGTGGAGGAGGTTCCCGCCCAGCTCGGGCATCTCGTCGAGCAGCTCCGACAGCACGTCGACGTGTCGCTCCGCCGGCACGAGGAGACTCGCCCCCGGGGACGCGAGCACGCTCTCGAGGAAGTCCCACGCCTCGCCCACCAGGAGCGGCCGCGGGAAGACCCGCGGATGCGTCGTGACGCGGAGGAACTCGTAGCAGATGCCCCAGGTCAGGTACCACGCCCCCGCCGAGGCCCGCCACCGCTCCAGCCGCTCCCTGCAGGCCGCGTGCTCCGGCGCGTCACGGTTGGCCGCGTACACGAGGACGTTCGTGTCGACCACGAACACTCAGGGCTCCTCCATGAGCGAGTAGAGAGCCTCGCGGTTGGCCGGGTCCACGCGCGGCCGACCCGCCTCGAACGCGGGGAGCGGAGGCAGATCCTCCGGCTCCACCCCGGGCTGGAACAGTCGGCGGAGCGCCGTTTCGACCAGCTCGGACATGGTCTTCCCCTGCCGGGCCGCTTCCGTCCGCAGCCTCTCCATGACGCGATCGTCGATGTTGAGCGTCGTCTTCATATGGGAAACCATACAGATTATATGTCTGTATGGCAACCGCCGGCCGCGCCCCGTGACTGATCCGCGGCCCTCGCGCGAGACCTTCGCCTCCCGGCTCGGGATGCTGGCCACCATGATCGGGGTGGCCGTCGGGCTCGGCAACGTGTGGCGTTTCCCGTACATGGTCGGCCGCCACGGTGGGGCGGCGTTCGTGCTCCTCTACCTCCTCCTCGCGGCCGCCGTGGGCGTCCCGGGCCTCATGGCCGAGTGGTCCCTCGGCCGCTCCACCCGCCGGGGTCCGCTCGGGGCGTTCGAGAAGGCGGGGCTCCCCGGGGGCCGGCTCGTGGGCTGGCTCCTGTTCGCCGTCGTCCTCACCGCGCTCGGCTACTACACGAACGCGATCGGGTGGGTGGCCTACTACGCGCTCGGCCAGGCGCTCATCCCCCTCGGCCGCCCGCTCGACCCCTCGGCCATCCTCCCGCCCGAGTCCGGGTTCTCGGCCCGCTCCTTCGCCCTCCAGGTCGGCTTCACCGCCGCCCTCCTCCTGGCCCAGGGCGCCGTGATCCGGAAGGGGCTCCGGGCCGGGATCGAGAAGGCGAGCCGGGTGCTCACGCCCCTCGTGTTCGTCTCGCTCCTCGCCCTCCTGGTCCGCTCCCTCACCCTGCCGGGCGCCGGGGCGGGCCTTCGCTGGTACCTGGCCTTCCACCCGGCGGACGTCACCCCGTCGGTGGTCGTGGCCGCGCTCGGGCAGGTCGTCTTCTCGCTCGCCCTCGGCGGGACGATGATGGTCGTGTACGGCTCCTACCTGGACGAGGGATCCGACCTCCGCCGGGATGCCGTCCTCACGGTGGTCGGCGACACCTCGGCCGGCTTCCTGGCCGGCCTGGCCATCTTCCCCGCCGTGTTCGCGCTCGGGCTCGAGCCCGGGAGCGGCCCCGGCCTCCTGTTCGACACCCTGCCCCGCGCCTTCGCCGGGATCCCGGGCGGCTGGGCCTTCGGGCTCCTGTTCTTCGTCGGGCTCCTGGGCGCAGCGTTCCTGTCCGGGATCGCCGCGTTCGAGGTCCTGGCCGCCGGCCTCGGCGACGCGCTCGGGATGCCCCGGCGTCGGGCGGTCCGGCTCCTGCTCGGCGCGTGCATGCTCCTGGCCCTTCCGCCGATGCTGAACCTCCGGATCTTCGTCCCCTGGGACCTCACCTTCGGGTCCGGGGGCCAGACGGTCGGCGCCCTCCTCGCGGCCCTCACCGTAGGGTGGGCCATGCGCCGGGGCGTCCTCCTCGAGCAGCTCGGGGGCGACTCGCCCGGCCACCTGGACCGGTTCCTGGCCGCCTGGCTCCGCTGGGTGCTCCCGGCCGCGATCCTCACCGCCGGGGCGTGGTGGGTGGCGGCCGACGTGCTGGGGATCGCGGGCGGCTAGGCCGGAGTCCCCCGGCCACGGCCCCGGCGCGGTTCCGCGGAACCGTCGGGAACCGGCCCGCGGGAGCCCGATGGCCGCCGCTCGGGCGCAGCGGAGCGTCCCGACCGGTCCTTCGCGTCCGGCCGGGAGACCGCCGCCAGGATGCGGGCGGCCTGCACCTGGGCGCGGGCGGTGGGCAGGTCCATCGCCGCGCTCGCGGCCAGCCAGTCGGCGCAGCTCCGGTAGCCGGCCCGCTCCCAGCCCCGCAGCCGGTCGAAGACGGCCAGCTTCTCGAGGAGCTCACGCTTCTCCTCACCGAGGAGGGCCGCGAACCTCTCGATCTCGTCGCCGAGCTCCCGGCGCGCTTCCGGTCCGAGCGGTTCCGCGGAACCGTCGTGGACCGGTCCCGTCCCTCGCTCCGTGCTCGCTCTCCGTCCCGTCATCGTCTCCTCCCCGTACCGAACAAATACCGAAGATACGCTCCGAACGATACGGGTGCACGTCAACGGGGGCTCAACTCGTCGGCGACGCCCTCGGGACCTCGGACCAGGGCGAAGTCTACTCCCCCCTCCCCGCGTGTCGCCGGCCGGCGTCTCGACCATGCGGTAGAGGAGGAGGCCGTGACCGCAGACGGGCGCCACGACGCTGTCGAACCGGCGTCGGCTCACCACGTGTGCTCGAGAGGGGTCCGTGAGGTCGAGGACCTCGACCACTGTGTCGAACGTGCGGCGGGTCCACGAAAGCGAGCTGGTTTCGGGCGCACCGGGCTTCCAGTGGGCGTCAGGCACCAGCGAGAAGGTCCATACTCGACCGTTGGCGTCCTCCGTCAGGTGCTCGAGGTAGACGAGCGGAGGCCGGTCCGTGTACATGCGTCGGAGCCGCGTGCGTGTGACCTCCTGCTCGTCGGGAAACCACGATTCTCCGCGAAGATACCTCTCCTCCAGGGCGCCCTCGGCGTTGAGATGATAGATCACGTAGCGCCACACGCTGGCGGCCCAGATGTCAGCCCCACGCCCCCCGCGGTCCACCAGTCGTAACCGTCCAGTCTCTTCGAACGGGTTCCGAACGCGGCCAACCGCGATCCGTGCTCGTCCACGATCCGAAACAGGGGCTCCTGGTCGACGTCCCCGGTCGGCACGGGTGCCACCAGGAGGCGGCCCGATCCCGGAGCGTAAAACGCGCTCCCCGCGCCGGGCCGTCGAAAGGAGCCGACGAACCGACCGGCCGGCGTCACGAGCTGGACGCGCTGGTTGGCGCCGTCCAGGACGACCAGGGTGTCGCCGGTCAGCACCGCAAGACTCAGCTGTCCACGGAACTCGGTGGGCCCTTCCCCGGGATGACCCAGACTCCCGAGCCACGCTCCGCCGCGGTCGTACAGAGCCACCCGCCCGCCTCCGACCACGGCACCGACGGCGAAACTCCCATTCTCCAGGTGCGCGATCGAGCACAGCGATCCGAACGGAGCCGCGGCGGAGATCGAGGTCGGATCCGTCGAACCTCCGAGCCGCGCCAGGACCCCGACCTCGAGCCGGCAACTCACGCACCCTGCGTCGTCTGCGATGGGAGTCGTCGGTGCATCCTCCCCGAATCGCCGCTCGCCAGGCGACCCCGCGGCCGAGCAAGCCCCGAGGACTGCGCCCAGAGCCACCACTATGAGAATCTTGGACCGCCAGGCACCGAGCAGTCGCTGATCCGAGGTCAGATCCCGGCAACGAGGCAAGTTGGCTATTCTGCCGTCGGTAGGCGCTGGCGAACCGGTTGCCGAGAACGCTCGACCCCTCTGCACCGTGCTCCGGCACGACAGAGGCGTGCGCACCACTTCAGGGTCAAGTGCATGTCTGTCACCATCGAAGGGTTGTGGCTCGAGGCGGGTGCAGTATGAGTCCCCGAGACCCCTCTGCCTCCGCTAGCCACCCACCGAAACCGTGTCGATCCCCCTGAGCAATACGGACTCCGCCGGCAACCCCGTGTACTCATCTCGTCCCACCACAAACGTCGGGGTGCCTCGAATTCCTAGACGCTCGCCCGCCTCCATGTCCTTCACAACCCGATTCCTCGCCACGGAACCCGCCATGCAATCTCTGAAGCGACCCGTATCGCTGACGCCGGCCCTCGGCGCTAACGTAAGCCAATCCACGAGCCCGAGTGAGTCCTGTACAGAGAAGGCTACACTTATGAATTCGTCGAATCGCCCCTGACCAGCAGCACATTCCGACGCCACGGCGGCCTCCATGGCATAGGGGTGGACCTGGCGCAACGGGCACTGTCGCTGCGAGTCCAAGCTGCACCAAGCTGTCCGTGGCGATAACGGGGTCTTGGTCACCGCGCTGGAAATCTCGGAACTGCGTGCAGCAGGGCGTCACGCATCAGGTTCGAGCAAACCTCGATGCCACCAGAGTCGGCGACCGACAGTGAGACCCGACCACGCGACGTCGTGCTCCTACGACGCATGCCACACTTCATGGTCCGGCCGCTGTATGCAGCTCACAGCCCCAGCCCCGCCCGCAGCACGAGCCCCCGCCCCAGCCTCTCCCCCTCCAGGAAGCCGGCCGTCTTGTAGCCGAGCTCGACGACCAGGCTGCTCGGCCGGAGCGCCGCGGTCTCTTTCCCGAACCGCCAGCGCCCGGTCGCCGCCACGAGGCCTCCGAGCCCGCCTCCGACCGTGCGCGCGCTCGTCCCGCCCAGCGCGAGCGCCGGCTGGTGCCACACGGCGGCCCGCAGGTCCAGCCCCAGCGCTCCGCGCCGCCAGGCGTCCTCGGTCCTCGCCGCCACGCCCCACGTCTGGTCGACCCGGCCGTCGCCCAGGCGGAGGTCGAGCGCGAGCCCGCGCCCGCCCGCCCGGAAGAGGTGCATGGAGTGGTACTCGGGCCCGAACGGCGAGAGGCCGAGCCGGAAGTAGGGGAGGTAGCGCAGGCTTCCGAGGCGCAGCATCGGCACGGAAAGGCTGTCCCGCGCCCCGACCACGTGCGCCCCGAAGACCGCGTACAGGGAGTACCACACCATGGGGTCGAAGAAGTCGACCGCGGCCTCCTTCTGCAGGTCGCCCCGGTTGAAGTCGACGAGGGTCGCGCCGTTCGCCGCGTCGTAGATGCGTATGTAGTTCGCCACATCGTCCCCCGCCCCGCCCACGTTCCCGTAGATGTAGTGCGCCTGGTCGTACCACGCCCACAGGTACCGAAGGGCTTCGTGATAGGTGAAGTGCCCCCGCGCCGTCCACCGCCGGACGATCGCCTGCCGGGCCACGCCCTCGGCCTCCAGTCCGCCGGCCGTGAAGGCCATCGCCTCGGTCGCCGTCACCGTGAGCCCGTCCGGGAAGCGGACCGTCGTCGACCCCCCCCCGCCCCCGAGCGGCGGCGGGAGCTCGAGCGAGTAGCTGGCCGACCAGTCGAACTCGCGGGCCCTGGCGCCGTGGCCGAAGACCTCGTGCTGGACGACCCGGCCGAACACGGGGACGAGGTTGTCGACGAGGGAGAAGCGCGCGAGCCGGTACAGGATCCCGCCCAGCTTGCCGCCGAATCCGTCCTCCTCGCCGAGCTTCGTGGGGAGCATCAGGTCCGGCACCCGCGCGAGCTCCCGCTGCACGGTCAGGAGATCCTCGGCTCCCATCCGCATCGACAGGTCCCGATCCACGACGAGCCTTCCCGGATCCTGTCCGGCGAGGGGCGGGGCCCCGACGAGGGCGAGCGCCACCGCCGCGAGGAGCGTGCAGGCCCGGCGGCGATTCCGGCGGCGGCGATCGGTGCCTCGACGCGAAGAGGGCGAGGGCGAGCGGGCGGGATCGGGGAAGGCGCGGGACATCGAAGCGCTCCGGAGCGAGAACCGATCGTCGGAAGGATTTTCGAATCTTCGGAATAATCCGAATTTTCCGCAACTCGAAGGCGTGCCCGCCGGGCTCCGGGCCCTCCGCGGCTCCACCGGCCGACCCGTCCCGCCCGCACCGAACGCCCCCTATCTTCCCTCCCACACGGGACCACGTCCGATCCACGCCCCTCCGTCCGCCGGAAAGGAGCCGCCCATGCGCCGCGCCGCCTTCGCCCTGCTCGCGATCCTCGCCCTGCCCCTCACCGCCCACGCGCAGGCCCTCCCCTCCCCGGCCGGCGACTCCGTCGTGGTCTTCCTGGTGCGCCACGCCGAGAAGGCCGACGACGCCTCCGCGGATCCCGATCTGACGCCCGCCGGCCGCGCCCGGGCCGAGCGCCTGGCCCGGGTCCTCTCGGACGTGGGCCTGACGGCCGTCTACTCGACCGACTACGCCCGGACCCGGGAGACGGCCGGGCCGACGGCGGAGGAAGCCGGCCTTGGCGTTCACCTGTACGACCCGGACGCGCCGGGAGAGCTGGCCGCGCGGCTCCGAAGCGCCCCCGGCCGCTACCTGGTCGTCGGGCACGGCAACACCGTGCCCGGGCTGGTGCGGGCGCTGGGGGGCCGGGCGGACGGCGAGCTCGGGGAGGCGGAGTACGACCGGCTGTACGTGGTGCTCCTCGGGCGGGGCGGCGCCACGACGCTCGCGCTCCGCTACGGGGAGCCTTCCGGTGGCGGGACCATGGGAGGAGGCGGGACCCCGCGTTGAGGTCGCGGTTCCGCGGAACCGCCTCGCATCGCGAACCGGCCGCGGGAGACCCCGATCGCGACACGCGCCCGGCTGGAGCCCCTAGCCCCCGCCTTCCTCCGACGCGGGCCCCGTGACCGCCGTCCTGGCCGGCCGCCCCTGCAGCACCCGCCGCACGTTGGCCGCCGCCAGCTCCCACATCGCCCGCCGCGCCTCGCGGGTGGCGCTCCCGAGGTGGGGGAGCACGAAGGCGTCGGGGAGCTCGCGGAGGGCGGCCGGGACCTCGGGCTCGTCCGGGTAGACGTCGATCCCGGCCGCGGCCAGGGGTCCCTCGCGGAGCGCGCCCACCAGCGCGCCCGTGTCCACGATCTCGCCGCGGGCCGTGTTCACGAGGAGCGCGTTCGGGGGGAGGAGGGCGAGCTCGTCGGCGCCGAGCAGCCCCCCGGTCTCCTCCGTGAGCGGCAGGTGGAGGGACAGGACGTCCGCGGCCGCGAGCGCGTCCTCGAGCCGCTCGACCCGCCGGGCCCCGGTCTCCTCCTCCAGCGCCTCGTTCCGCGAGCGGCTCCAGTACAGCACGGCCATCCCGAACGCCGGCGCCCGGCGCGCCACCGCGCTCCCGATCCGGCCGGCGCCCAGGATCACCAGGCTCTTCTCGCGGAGGCCCATCCCCAGGAGCTGATCGGGCCGCCACCCCTCCCACGCCCCCGAGCGGGCCTCGTCGAGCCCCTCGCGCAGCCGCCGGGCGGCGGCCAGGAGGAGCGCCCACGCCAGGTCGGCGGTCGCCTCGGTGAGGACGTCGGGCGTGTTCGCGACCACGATCCCGCGCTCCTCGGCCGCCCCCACGTCGATGTTGTCGAAGCCCACCGCGTAGTTGGCGACGATCCGGAGGCTCGGGAGACCGTCCATCTGGGCCGCGCCGACCTCCCGGGAGAGGAGCGGGATCAGCGCCTCGACGCGCGCGGCCTCGCGACCATCGCCTCCGGCCCCGGAGCCGCCGACGGAGGGCAACGGCTCGTCCGAGGCGACGAAGCGGGTCTCGCGCCCGCCGGGCCACGGGGGCGCCTCCCCGCACAGCGGCACGAGCTCGCGGGCCACGAGCACCAGGCCCGGGCCGCCGGACGTGCCCTCCGCGCCGCCCTCCGCGCCGGAACCGCCGCCCGCGCCCTCCCGGCCGCCCCGCCCGCCGGCCGCGGATCCCACCGCTCGCCTACCTCCGCTCCCGGAAGAAGCCGCGCAGGAGCTCCGCCGCCTCGTCGGCCAGCACGCCCTCGACGACCTCGACCCGGTGGTTGAGGCGCTCGTCCCGGACCAGGTTCTCGAGCGAGCCGCACATGCCCGCCTTCGGGTCCCTCGTCCCGAACACGAGGCGCGGCACCCGCGCCAGCACGATCGCGCCGGCGCACATGGCGCACGGCTCCAGGGTGACGTACAGGGTGTGGCCCAGGAGCCGCCAGTCGCCCAGGCGGAGGGCGCCCTCCCGGAGGACCGTCATCTCGGCGTGGGCGGTGGGGTCGGCCGCCTCGCGCGTCCGGTTGTGGGCCTCCGCCACGAGGCCGTCCGGGCCCACCAGCACGGCGCCGACCGGGACCTCCTCGCGCCCGGCCGCGAGCCGCGCCTTCTCGAGCGCCCGGGCCATCCAGAGCTCGTCGGCGGCGCGGTCCGCGGGGCCGGCCGCCCCGGACGCGGAGGCGTCGCCGGCGCCCTGCGCCGGACGGTCCGCCCCGCCGCCCTCGGCCGCGCTCACTCCGCCGGCGCCCCGGCCCGCAGGTGCTCGACCGCCCGCCCGATTCGCTCGAGCGTCCGCCCGCGCCCCATGAGCGACAGGACCGTGAAGATCCCGGGGCTCACCCCCACCCCCATGAGGGCCACGCGGAGCGGGTGGATGAGCTTCCCGGCGCCCTCGCCGCGCTCCTCGGCCAGGCCGCGGAGCGCCTCCTCGAGCGGGCCGGGCTCGAACGCACCCTCCTCGATCCCCTCGAACAGGGCGCCCAACGCCTCGAGCCGCTCCGCCGCCGCCTCCGGGTCCTTCCAGAAGCGCGCGACCGCCTCCTCCTCGTACTCGATCTCGGGGGCGAAGAACGGGGCGGCCTGCCGGGCCAGCTCGCCCAGCGTCCGGGCGCGGTCGCGGACCGCCTCGAGCACGGAGAGCAGCCGGTCCCGGCCGGCGTCGAGCGCCGCCTCCGGGACGCCCCGCGCCACGAGCCGCGGCCGGACCAGCTCGGCCAGGCGCTCCGGCGCGGCCTCGCTCATGTGCTGTCCGTTCAGCCACCGGAGCTTGTCGGGGTCGAACACGCCGCTCTTCCGGAGGATGCGGCCCAGGGAGAACGCCTCGACCAGCTCCTCGCGGGTCATGACCTCGCGGTCGTCCCCCGGCGACCAGCCCAGGAGCGCCAGGAAGTTCACCATGGCCTCGGGGAGGATCCCCTCCTCCCGGTACGCCTCGACCGAGGTGGCGCCGTGCCGCTTGGAGAGACGCTTCCCGTCCGGCCCCAGGATCATCGGGACGTGCGCTAAGGTCGGGAGATCCGCGCCCAGCGCCCCGTACAGGAGGATCTGCTTGGGGGTGTTGGAGAGGTGGTCGTCCCCGCGGATCACGTGGGTCACCCGCATGTCGATGTCGTCGGAGACCACCGCCATGTTGTAGACGGGGGTCCCGTCGCGGCGGAGGAGGACGAAGTCCTCCAGGCTGTCGTTGGGGAACGAGGTCTCCCCGTGCACCGCGTCCTCCCAGGACGTCTCGCCCGCGGGCACCCGGAAGCGGACCGCGTGCTCCTCGCCCTCCTCCGCGCGGCGCGCGGCCCCGGACGGGTCCAGGTCGCGGCAGCCGCCCGAGCAGCCGCCCACCGCGTGCTCGCTCCGCCCCTCCGCGGGCGGCTCGCAGAAGCAGCGGTAGGCCGCCCCTGCCTCGAGGACCCTCTCCACGTCCCGGCGGTGACGCTCCAGCCCGTCGGCCTGGTGGAACGGCCCCTCGTCCAGGTCCAGCTCCAGCCACTCGAGGCCGGAGAGGATGGCGCGCGTCATGGCGTCCGAGGAGCGCTCCCGGTCGGTGTCCTCGATCCGGAGGATGAACGTCCCGCCGTGGCGGCGGGCGAAGAGCCAGTTGAACAGCGCGGTGCGCGCCCCGCCCACGTGCAGGTGGCCGGTCGGGCTCGGGGCGAAGCGGACGCGCGGGGCGTCGGTGTCGGGCATGGTCGGTGGTCCTCCTCGGGGCTTCGTGTCGGTGCTGGAGCGTCGGCACGGACGCCAGCCCGGAGCGCGCCTCGCCGCGCGCCTCCGGGTCCCTCGGGCCGTGTCCATCGCACGATCCGTGCGGCTCTCATCTTGCACGCCGCTCCGGGAGGTCGCCAGCGGCCGGGGAGGCCGCGCGAGCGCCGGAGCGCACCCCGAGATCCAGCCCACGACGAGGAGTCCCAGGATGCCGGCCGACAGAGAGATCTTCGTGGCCCCGGGCCTCAGGAGCCCCTTCGCGCGCATCGACCGGGAGCTGGCGGACGTGGACGCGCTCCGCCTCTCGACGCCCGTGGTCCAGCAGACCGTGGCCGGGCCGCGCGGCCCGGGGGACGGCTCGGCCGTGGACCTCGTCCTGTGGGGCTCGGTGATCCCGAGCCTCGAGGTCAGCAACTGGGGCCGCGAGGCGTGGCTGGAGTCCGGCCTCGAGCCCCACGTGCCCGCCCAGGGCATCGTCCAGGCGTGCGCCACGAGCCTGGCGGCCGCCACGCACGGCGCCGCGCAGACGCTGGCTGGACGGACCGACCTGGTCCTGTGCGGCGGCGTAGAGTCGATGACGTTCACCCAGATCGGGCTCCCGCTCCGCCTGAGCCGCACGCTGCGCAGGACCGTGCAGGCGGGGAGCCCGGTGCGCGCCGCGAAGACCCTCGCCCAGCTTCGGCTGAAGGACATCCGCGTCCGGATCCCCACCGCCACCGAGCGGACGACGGGGATGACCATGGGGGAGCACGGCGAGGAGATGGCGAAGGAGTGGGAGATCGCCCGCGAGCCCCAGGACCGCTTCGCGCTCCGGAGCCACATGCGGGCCGTCTCGTCCCGGGAGAAGGGCTTCTTCCGACCCCTCCTCGTCACGCCGGGGACCTTCCCGGCCGACCAGGACGCCGTGCCGAGGCCCGACACCTCGCTCGACAAGCTCGCCCGCCTCTCGCCCTCCTTCGACCGGGGCGAGGGGACGCTGACCGCCGGGAACTCGACCCCGCTCACCGACGGG
>DATFLN010000017.1:0-45590 GCA_035267645.1 Gemmatimonadota bacterium
GATCGGACCGCTGCTCGTCGGCGTGTACGTGTTCGTTCTGGCCATGTTCGTGGGCTGGCAGGTCATCACGAAGGTCCCCCCGACCCTGCACACGCCGCTCATGTCCGGCTCCAACGCCATCTCCGGCATCTCGATCGTCGGGGCGCTGCTCATCGCGGGGCAGGCCAGCGACCGGATCATGACCTGGGTCGGCGTGGCGGCCGTGGCCATGGCCACCATCAACGTGGTGGGAGGGTTCCTGGTCACGGACCGCATGCTGAAGATGTTCCACCGGCGCCGCGACACAGAGCCGGAGGCGTAGGTCATGGGCTCGACGGTCTTCCAGCTGGCCTACCTGCTCTCGGCGGTCCTGTTCATCGTCGGCCTGCAGCGCATCTCCTCGCCCGAGACGGCGCGGGGGGGGAACGCGATCGCCGCGATCGGGATGCTCATCGCCATCGTGGCGACGCTCCTGGGCGAGCACATGCTCTCCTTCACCTGGATCCTGGTCGGCGCGGTGGTCGGGTCCGGGGCGGGCCTGTTCATGGCCCAGACGGTGGAGATGACGGCCATGCCGCAGATGGTGGCCATCTTCAACGGCTTCGGGGGCGGCGCCTCCGCCCTCGTCGCCATCGCCGAGTACCTGGAGCTGGCGCGCACCGGCGGCTCGCTGGAGACGGCGCACGGCGTGTCGATCATGGCGGGCGTGCTGATCGGCTCGGTGACCCTGTCGGGCAGCTTCATCGCCTTCGGGAAGCTGCAGGGCCTGGTCAGCGAGAAGCCGGTCACCTACCCGCTCCAGAAGACCTCGAACTTCATCCTCCTCCTGGCGATGCTGGCGGTAGGGACCTGGCTGTCGATCTCGCCGCCGGCCGGAGGCGTCGACTGGTTCTACTTCATGATCGCCGCGTCGCTGGCTCTCGGGGTCCTGGTCGTCATCCCGATCGGGGGCGCGGACATGCCGGTCGTCGTCGCGCTCCTGAACTCCTACTCGGGGCTGGCCGCGTCGGCCGCCGGCTTCGTGCTCGTCAACATGTCGCTCATCATCTCGGGCGCCCTGGTCGGCGCGTCCGGGCTCATCCTGACCGGGATCATGTGCCGGGGGATGAACCGCTCGCTGGCCAACGTCCTGTTCGGGGCGTTCGGGGGCGGAGGAGGACCCGTCGGCGGCGGCGGCGGGCCCGAGGGCGACCGCACGGCCCGCGAGGTGGACGCCGAGTCGGCCGCCATGATGCTGGCCTACGCCCGCCAGGTCGTCATCGTCCCTGGCTACGGCCTGGCCGTGGCCCAGGCTCAGCACAAGCTCCGGGAGCTGGCGGACCTCCTGGGCGAGCGCGGCGTCACGGTGAAGTTCGCGATCCACCCGGTGGCCGGGCGCATGCCCGGGCACATGAACGTCCTCCTGGCCGAGGCCAACGTGCCCTACGACCAGCTGTACGAGCCCGACGACGTGAACCCGGAGATGGCGGGCACGGACGTGGCGCTCGTGGTGGGCGCCAACGACGTGGTGAACCCGTCGGCCAGGGACGACCCGACGAGCGCGATCGCGGGCATGCCGATCGTCGAGGTCGACCGGGCCAAGCAGTGCATCGTCATGAAGCGGAGCCTGAGCACGGGCTTCGCCGGCGTCGACAACCCGCTCTTCTACCTGCCGAACAACGCCATGCTGTTCGGGGACGCGGCGAAGACGCTCACGGCGCTGGTACGGGAGGTGAAGGAGCTCTGAGGCGGATCCCTTGTCCGACTCCGATCCGGAGGACCGCATGAGGACGAAGAAGCCGACCTTCCCGGCCGCGGCGGCGCTGCTCGCGGCGGCCGCGTTCCTGCTGCTCGTCTCCGCTCCGCGGCCGGCGGCGGCCCAGGCGGATGCCGCCGCCCCGGGCTCTCCGGGCTCGGACGTGGCGGCGCCCGGCGCGGACGTGGCGATCTATCCCGGGGGACCGGCGCTGGTGCGGGAGCGCCTGAGCCTCCCGCTCGCGAAGGGGACGGGCACGGTGGCGTGGACCTCGCCGCCCGGGGGGCTCGACTTCACGAGCCTGTCGCTCGCCTTCCCCGAGCTCCGCGGCGCGGAGGTGGTCGCGCAGCGGCGCCTGGCCGGGAGCGGCGGCCTGGAGGGCCTCCTCCGGGCCTCGGTGGGCCGCCGGGTCGAGCTGGCCCTGGCCGGCGGGGACACCCTTCGCGCCACCCTCCTGTCGGTCTCGAACGGGCTCCTCCTCCGCGAGGCCGGGGGACGGGTCGTGGGCCTCTCGTCCGGGCAGGTCCGGGCGGTGCTCCTTCCCGACCTCCCCGACGGCTACCGCGAGGGTCCCGCCGTCTCGTGGACGGTACGCTCGCCGCGGGCGGCCACGGCCCGGGCCGAGGCCCGCTACCTCACCGGCGGGGTGACCTGGAACGCCGAGTACGCGCTCACCCTGGATCCCTCCGCCCGGGGCCTGGATCTCGAGGCCTGGGCGGACCTTCGGGACGGCACCGGCCGGAGCTGGCCCGACGCGCGGGTCCGGCTGGTGGCCGGGGAGCTGAACCGGGCGGCGGGGGGGCAGCAACGGGGCGCTCCTCCGATCCAGTTCGAGAGCGCGAAGGTCGCGGCGGCGGGACCCGACCAGGCCGCCGAGCGGAGCTTCTCCGAGTACCACGTGTTCGAGCTCCCGCGGCCCGTCTCCCTCCGGGACGGGGAGACGGTCCGGGCCCTCCTCCTCCGGGCCTCCGGCGTCCCCACCCGGAAGCTCTACCTCTTCCACGGGGGCGAGGCGTACCCGTACGGCTCGAGCCGGCCGATCACCCAGCCCGAGCCGGGCGGCCCGGGCGGCGAGACGAACGTGACCGCCGTCCTCGAGCTGGCGACCGGGAAGGGCACCCCGATCTCGACCGCGCTCCCGGCCGGTCGCGCGAGGATCTACGAGCGGGACGCGGACGGCACGGAGCTCCTGGCCGGCGAGGCCGACGTCCCGAACCTCATGGTCGGCGACACGGTGCGCCTCCCCCTCGGCCTGGCCTTCGACCTCACGGCCGAGCGCACCCGCACGGACTTCGCGCGGCCGACCGACCGGAGCATGGAGGAGAGCTGGAAGATCGTGCTGAGGAGTGCCCGGGAGGAGCCGGTGGACGTGCGGGTCACCGAGCGCATGTTCCGCTGGCACGAGTGGGAGATCGTGAAGGAGACCGTGGACGGGAAGAGCGTCCGGCACGCCGAGCCCGACGCCGACCACGCCGCGTGGACCGTGACCGTCCCCCCGGGCGGCACCGCCGCGCTGGAGTACACGGTGCGCTACGCCTGGGAGCCCGCCGACCTCCGCTGAGAAGACCGCGAGGAGCCCGCGGCCGTGAGCTCGCCGTCGGCGCCGGCCCCGGGGACCCGGCCGGGTCCCCGTCCGCTCAGCACCTGTAGCTCAGCTCAAAACTTGTAGCTCAGCCCCGTCACGAGCGTGAGGTCGTTCTTCTTGCGCGACTCCCCCGTCACCGGGTCGACGAACGGGTCCGAGTTGTAGTCGTCCTGGAAGTTCACGCTGAGGCCCAGCCCGCCGATGATGCGGGTCGTGAGCCCGATCTCCCCGTGCACGAGGTACTGGCCGAAGTCCTCCGCCCTGGGGCTCCAGCTCAGCGACTGCGTCAGGTCGGTGGTCTCGCTGATCGCCCACGCCAGGTTCTGGCCCACCGCCGCGTGCACGGCCGCGTCGGTCGAGTCGTTCACGAAGCGGTCCTGGATCCAGCTCCCGCCGGCCTCGAAGCTCAGGCTCACCCGGTCGGTCGCGACGACCTTGTAGCCCGCGCCCGCGGCGGGGGCGAGCCGGCGCGAGAGGCCGGCCGGCTTGTCGAACCCGACGCGGCCCCGGGCGAACACGAAGAACCGGGGGGTCGGATAGTAGTCGTACTGGAGCTGGCCGCTCCCCCGGTTGGCCGTCTCGTCCCCGTCGGTCGTGGCCCGCAGGTACTGCGCGCCCAGGGTCCAGGCCTGGCGGGGGCGCAGGTAGGCCACCTGGCCGCCGATCGAGAGGTTGGTCGTCCTGGAGTTCCCCTCGGTCAGCGTGAAGCCCAGGTCGGCGTTGCCGTGCCACCCCGCCGTGTCGCCGGCCGCGGCGGTGGGCGCCGCGCCGGTCGCCGAGACGAGGCTCCAGTCGGACGGCCCGCCCTGGGCCGCGAGCGCGCCCGGGAGGAGGAGCGCGGCGGCCGCGGCGGCCGCCCCGACCGTGGTGGCCGTCGCCCGCCTCACGCGACCTCCTGCTCGACGTCGGCGCGGAACAGGTGCACGTCCCGCTGCGGGAACGGCAGGCTGCAGCCCGCCTCCTCCAGCGCCGCCTTGAGGCGGCGGGTCAGGTCGCGGCGCAGCGGCCAGTAGTCCTCCGTCCGGCACCAGGGCCTCACCATGAGCACCACCGCCGAGTCCCCGAGCGCCGACACGGCCACGACCGGCTCCGGCTCGGCCAGGACCCGATCCTCGCCGGCCAGCAGCTCTTCGCACGCCGCGATCGCCGTGGCGACGTCGTCGCCGTAGTCGATCCCGACCTCGAGGTCCACCCGGCGCGTGTCGTTCCCCGTGAAGTTCTTGATCACGCTGCCGAAGATGGCCGAGTTGGGGACGAGCACCCTGACGTTGTCCGGGGTGTCCAGGCGCGTCGTGAACAGGCCCAGCTCGCGGACGGTCCCCGATGCGCCGCCCGTCTCGACGACGTCTCCCACCGTGAAGGGACGGAAGATGAGGAGCATGACGCCCGAGGCGAAGTTCCCCAGCGTCCCCTGGAACGCCAGGCCGACGGCGAAGCCCGCGGCCCCGAGCACGGCCACGAACGACGTCGTCTGGATCCCGAACAGGCTGAGCACCGCCAGCCCGACGAACACCAGCACGCCGTAGTGCGCCAGGCCGCTGAGGAAGCCGACCAGGACCGGATCGGTCCGGCTCCGCTCCAGGCCCCGGCGGGCGAGGCGGCGGACCCACCGGGCCACCGTCCAGCCCACGACCAGGAGCACGACGGCTCCGATGACCTGGAGCCCCCAGGACGAGATCGCCTGGACGACCGTGGATGCGAGGTTGTCGGCGCCTTCCGGCATGCAGGCCCTCCGTGGATCGGGTTCGCCTGGCGGGAGCGTCCCGTGGCTCCCGGTCGGGTCCGGCCGGTCGCGGGACCCCGGCCCCGTCGCGCAAGGTCCGCGCCATTCGGGGAGGCAGCGGAGGACTGCCGGGGGACGCCACGCGCCGCGCTCGGGCGCCCCCCGCCTTGCGGTTTCCGTCCGCGTGCCGTCTCGTTCCGGGGAGGCCCTTCCGCGAGGATCCGGCCCGAGGAGTCGCGCCGCCGACAGCAACCCCGCCCCGGAGGACCACCGGACGATGTGGAGCGACGTCCTGAAGCCCCTTCACGACTTCCTCGGCTCTCCGCTCCTCCGCCTGGGCGGCACCGAGATCACCCCGGGCTCGATCGTCACGGCCCTGGTCATCCTCCTGGCCGGGTGGCTCGCCTCCAAGCTCGTGCGGCGGGGGGTGCGGCGGCTGGTGGGCGGGCAGGCGGCCCACCGCCGGCGGGGAGCCGAGGTGAGCGGTCGGCTGATCCACTACACGGTCATGCTCCTGGCCACCCTGCTGGCGCTGGACGTGATCGGGGTCAACGTGTCCGCCCTGTTCGCGGCGGGCGCCCTGTTCGCGGTGGCCATCGGCTTCGCGATGCAGAACATCGCCCAGAACTTCGTCTCGGGCGTGATCCTCCTGGTCGAGCGCTCGATCCAGCCGGGGGACGTGCTTGAGGTGGACGGCCAGGTGATCCGGATCGAGGAGATGCGGATCCGCTCCACGGTCGGGCGCTCCCGGGACGACGAGGAGCTCATCATCCCCAACTCCGGCCTCGTCGCATCTCCGGTGAAGAACTTCACGCTCCGGGACTCGCTCTACCGCGTCCGCGCCCCGGTCGGCGTGAGCTACCGGTCGGACATGGGACGGGTCCGCGAGCTGCTGGAGAGAGCCGCGCGCGAGCTGGAGGGCCGCTGGGGAGGGCGCGAGCCCGTCGTCCTCCTCACCGGCTTCGGCTCATCCTCGGTCGACTGGGAGGTCTCCGTGTGGGTCGACGACCCGTGGAACGCGCGGCTCCTCCTCTCGAACCTCCTCGAGGGCGTGTGGTGGAGCCTGAAGGAGGCCGGCGTCACGATCGCCTACCCGCAGCTGGACCTCCACCTGGACCCGGACGTGGTGGAGGCGATGCGGCGCCGTGGCGCCCCGGAGAGCTGAGCCTCAGCCGTCTCCCTCGTCCCCGGGCCCGCCCGCGGTGTCCGGTCCGGACGCGCCCGCCGCATCGCCGGCCGCGGGTGCGCTCCCGCCGGCCGTGTCGGACCGTGCGGCCGTGTCGGCGGCCGGGGCCGGCCCGCCCTCCTCCACCTCGACGTCCCGCCGCGCCGCCCTCCGCTCGAGCATGAGGACGCGGACGTCGGGGTCCACGACGGCCCGGTCGGGCCGGAAGGCCGACGGGACCACCATCGTCGTGTCGCCCCCCGCGGGCACCGCCACGGCCAGGGACGCCTCGCGGTAGGTCGAGGCGGCGGAGTCCGCCTCCGGGTGGGCGGCCGCGGCCCCGGAGCGCGCCGTCGTGTCCCGCGTCCCGGACGTGACCGCCAGTTGGACCTCCGGGGAGCCCGTCCCGAGATTCTCGACCCGCACGGTCGTCGCCCACCCGCCCCGGCCGTCCGGCCTGGCGCGGGCCTCGCGCACCCTGTACTCGGGGACCTCGACCTCCCAGAACCAGCGCTGCACGGAAGCGTTGTAGGCGTCCACGTCCGGGGCGTGGCTCCGCATCAGGAGGAGGAGGTCGGGGAGGAGCGGATAGTCGGGGCCGTCCCGATACCGATCGATGAACTCCCGCAGCCCGGCGAGCATGTTCTCCCGCCCGATCTCCTCCATGAGCATCCAGAAGGCCCAGCCGCCCTTGTCGTAGGTCACGGCCCGGTCGCCCGGCCGGCTCCCGTCCGTCCACACCAGCGGGCGCTCCCGGTCGGGATGGCGGGAGTCGGCGTAGTCGGACTCGATCCGGCGGAGGAACTCGCGGCGGACCGCGTCGCCCTTCTCGGCCTGGAGCAGCATGGCGGTCGAGAAGTGGGCCATGCCCTCGGAGAGCACGCTCCCGCCCGGTCCCTCTCCGGGCGTGACCATGTTCCCCCACCATTGGTGGGCGCTCTCGTGGGACGTGACCATGTAGGGCGCCAGGTTCCAGTCGCCCTTCTTCGCCAGGAACCCGATCCCCTCCGAGAAGGTGATGTCCGTCGGGAAGCCCTGGGCGTAGGTGGCCAGCCCCGGGAACTCGCTGAGCTTGAGCTCGGACCAGGGATAGGGAGCGAACCACTCCGAGTAGTCGCGCCGGGCGGCGTCCAGCGCGGACGCGATCTCGTCCAGGTCGTAGGTGTGGGCCGGGTGGTAGAAGACCCGCGTCCCCGTCCCCTCCCGCGCGTCCCAGCGTCCCGCCACCACGTTGAAGAAGCGCACGGGATGATCCGTCTCCCACACCGTGGTCACGAGGCCGTCGGCCGTGTCCGCGGACGTCCGCCGGCCCACCGAGTTGTAGGTGAACGCCGGCGGCCCCTCGATCCGGACCCTCGCGGTGAACGGGGACCCGCTCCCGAAGGCCGGGGGGTTGCGGCCCTCCCAGAAGCGGTCGGGCCAGTCCCGCGCCTCGTAGTGCCGCTCGTCGGTCCTGCCGATCTCGGGCAGGTAGCCGGGGATCGGCATCATCTGCGGGCCGAAGGTCGAGAGGACGACGCCCGCGTCGGTCACGAAGTAGGACGTGCCGCCCCCGTCCCGGGTCCATCCCTTCGGGTAGGGCGTCTCGAACCGCCAGCCCACGTCCAGCGTGTCGCCCGGCGCCAGCCCGCCATCGGGCCGGAAGACGTAGAGGCCGGAGCGCTCCTCGGGCGAGGCGGAGTCGCCGCCGACGGTCCACGCCACGTCCTTCCACGCCCAGCCGCCGGTGACGGGCACGCGGACGAGCGTGGTGTCCTCCCGGTTCACCAGGCGCATCGAGCCCCGGCTCCGCAGCCGGCGCCCGGCGGGCCACAGCCGCAGGTCGAGGTCCACGTGGGCCAGGTCCGGCGTCGCGGCGTGCCAGAACGTGGCCACGTTCTCCTTCCAGTAGTCCGAGGCCGCCTTCTCGGCCGCAGGCCCCTGGAAGCCGTGCGCGACGCCCCACCACAGCACCACCCCCACGGCCAGCGGCCCGGTGGCCAGCGGGAAGAGGCGGAGCGTCCCGAAGGCCAGGCGGCCGGGCCGCAATCGTTCCCACCAGGCCACCGCGTCCGGCTCGCGGCGCCTCCCCCAGGCCGCGGCCAGCGCCAGGAGGAAGACCGCGAGCGCCAGGTAGAAGAGCCGGTTCAGGAGGAAGGGGGTCCGGTTCAGGGGGAGGACGCCCATGTCGGTCCACCGCAGGGCGTCCCACAGGAGCCAGTTCGTGAGCCACGTCCCGTGCCCGGTCACCTGCCGGTAGACCGTGAGGCCCAGGACGCCGAGCCCGACGGCCCACGTGGCGCCGCGGCTCCCGGTGAGCCCGTGGACGGCGGCCAGGAAGGCGATCCACGCCAGGAACGTGGGCAGGAGGCCGATCCCCCACACCCGGGCGAAGGGGGCGAGCCGCACGGCCACCGTGCCCTGGACCAGGATCGCGATCACCGCGCCGACCGCCGCCCCGGCCAGCGCCAGGAGCGGGAGGACCGCGGCCGCCAGGCACTTTCCGACCACCATGGCGCCCTGGCCCACCGGGAGCGACCGCGAGATCGCGTCGACCCCCGTGCTCCGGTCGCGCTCGAAGGCCTCCGCCGCGTAGAACACCAGGAGGAGGCAGACGAGGAGCGAGAGGATGTCCATGGCGCGCACCGCGACGGTGCCCGGAGTGGCCAGCACCTCGGTGTCGAACGGGCCGATCCCGACCAGCGCGTTCCCCATCACCTGGGCCAGGATGAGGAGCAGGAACACGTACAGGGCCGGCGACGCGAGGAGCTCCCGGACCTCCGACCGGGCCACCCGCAGGACGGAGCGGAGGGCGCCGGGGCTGCCGGCGGACCCCCGTCCCCCCTCCCCCACGGCCGGGATCGCCGGGCGGGCGGGAGCCCCGTCCACGGCGGGCCCGGCGGCGCCGGGTGCGGCCTCGGGCACGGCGACCGGTCCGGCGCGCACGCCCGGCGTCGCCGCCCCGGGGGCCGAGAGCGCGCGCTCCGCGCCCGCCGCGCCCGCGTCGGGACCCCGCAGCCTCCGCCGGAAGGTCGCGGCCGTCCCGGCCACGGCGCCCACGCCCACGGCGACCCATGCCGAGCGGCTGACGAGGAAGGGAGCGTCGAAGCCGATGGGCTGCGTGTTGTAGAAGTCCACCCCGCGGTCGACCCTGAGCCAGGTGGTCCGCAGCCACCGGAAGCCGCTCGGGTCGATCCAGGCCAGGAGGTGGTCGATGCGGGGATCCAGCCACGAGGGGGACCAACCCCACAGGAAGGCCACGAGCGCGATGAGGAAGAGCGGGAGCAGGTAGACGAGGAGCGACTTCCGGGTCCGCGTCCCGACCCACATCGAGACGCCCCCCACCGCGACGAGGGCGGGGAGGCCGAACACGGCCGCGGGCACCAGGTAGTTGGCCGGCCGGAAGGGGCCGCGGATGTCGGCGTGGGCCACGCTCGGGACCGCGTGGTTGAAGAACGCCGTGAAGCCGAGGTGGACCAGGAGGACGACGACGAGCACCGCCGCCACGGCCGCCGCCTTGGCCCACACGTACTCCCCGGCCCGGAGCGGGGTGGCGTGCAGGAGCGCCCCGATCCCCCACTCCTCGTCCTGGAGCACCGCGTTCCCGGCCATGGCGGCCACGAAGAAGACGTAGAAGGTGAAGATCGTGGCCGAGAGCACCTGCGCGAGCGCGAACTCCGACGTGATCCACGCCCTCGTCCCGCCCACCTGCGTGTCGCCCGTCTGGATCCTGACGCTCCCGGTCGACATCCCCCACGCCAGGAGGAGCAGGACCGCCAGCCAGATCCAGAACAGGGGACGCCGCAGATGGTAGCGGAGGTCGAGCCAGAAGACCCTCCGGAAGCGGCCTCCGATCAAGGGACCTCCGCGGGGTCCCGTGCCGGAGCATCCCTCGCGTCCCGGCCCGGAGCTTCCGCCGCCAACCGCCCCGAGGCCCGGCGGATCGTGACCAGGTACGCGTCCTCGAGCGTGGGCTCGGCCGGCTCGAAGCCCTCCGGCGCGCGGCCGTCCGGCACGTGGAGCCGCACGTGGTGGCGGCCCTCGGAGATGACCGAGCGGATGACGTGGCCGCCCATCTCGACCTCGAGACCGGCGATCCGCTCCGGATCCACCCTGCCGTCGAACACGGTGCCGGCCACTCCGGCCCGCGCCTCCTCGGGCGTCGTCTCCTCGACCAGTCGTCCCCGGTGGATGATCGCGAAGCGACGGCAGAGGACCGAGACGTCCTCGACGATGTGGGTCGAGAGGACCACGATCCGGTCCTCGGCCAGCCGTGCCAGGAGGCGGTAGAAGCGGTTCCGCTCCTCCGGGTCGAGGCCGGCCGTCGGCTCGTCGACGATGATGAGCCGCGGGTCGCCGGCCAGCGCCTGCGCGATCCCGAGACGCTGGCGCATGCCTCCCGAGTAGCCCTGCACCCGGCGGCCGGCCTGCTCGGCCAGGTTCACCTCCTCGAGGAGCCTCCCGCACAGGGCCTTCATGCCGCCGGGGGCCTCGATCCCCTTCAGGCGAAGGATGTGGGCGAGCATGTCGCGCCCCGACAGGTGCGGGTAGAATCCGAACTCCTGCGGGAGGTAGCCCAGCCGTTCCCACACGAAGTCCGGCCGGGCCAGGATGTCCGTGCCATCGAGCGACACGTCGCCCGAGGTGGCCTCCAGGACGCCGGCCAGGATCTTCATGAGCGTGGTCTTCCCGGCGCCGTTGGGGCCCAGCAGCCCGAACATTCCCTCCTCGATCCGCAGGGAGACGCCGCGCAGGGCCGCGACGGGCCCGGGGTAGACCTTGACGAGGTCCTGCACCTGCAGCACGCCTTCCTCCTGCCCGAGTCGATGGGAGGCCTCCCGCCGGGACGGCTCCGGGGGGCCTTCGGGTGCGGGCGTCCACGTTACCGGCGGCCCGGCCCGCTGGCCACTCGAGATCGCCGCCCTTCCCGAGCGGGTCGCCCCCGGGGTAGGTTGGGAAGGGTCCGCCACCGTGCCTCCGGAGGGGAGGGTCAGACCGTGCGCACCGCCCTCGCCGTGCTCGCCGGTTACGCGCTGTTCGCCTTCTCGGCCGCGGCGCTGTACGTGGTGACGGGGCTCGAGGCGACCCCGGCCGCATCCACCGGCTTCGTCGTGGGGCGGGTGGCCTTCGGGATCGTGGTCGCGGCGCTGGCGGGCGTGATCGCGGGGCGCATAGCGCGCGAGCGGCACCGTCTCGCCGCGCTCTCCCTGGCCCTGGTCATCGCGGCCGGCGCGGTCGTCACGCTCATGGAGCGACCCGACGTGACCACGCTCTGGATCCAGATCGCGGCCGTCCTCCTGATGGCCCCGGCCGCGGTGGCGGGAGACTGGCTCCTGGGACCGGAGCGCGGCGAGTGAGGCGAAGGTGACGTCGGCTCCGGGCTCCACGGCCGAGCGATCGGTCCGGATCGCCGCCCTCGGCCTCGCCGCCGGGGCCGCGGCGTCCGTCCTGGGCTTCCTGAGGATCGCGAGCTGGCGTCCCCTGCGCCTCGGCTGGACCGTGCACCCGGCCGGCCCCCCGGACGGTGCCTGGACGTCCGCCTGGGGCCCGACGGCCCGGAGCGCGTGGTGGGTGGCGGACCACGCCCTGGCGGCGGCGATGTGGACCGCCGCCGGGCTCGCGGTCCTCGTGCTCGCGGCCGGGCTCCTCCACCTGCTCCTGGCGTCGCTCTCCCGCGTCACCGAGCACGATCCCGAGTGGGCCCTGCGCGGCGCGGTGGGCGCCACCCGCCGGCGCGTACGGGGGGACCTGGGCCGGGACGGTCTCCTCGTCGCGGGCGCGGGGATCGCGCTCGGGCTCTTCCTCGGATCGGCCGGGGGCGCCCTCCTCCGCGGCGTGGCGCCGGCCGGTCTCGCGTTCGAGGGCGGCCGGCCCGGGCCCGGCCTCCCGGCCCTCGCGATCCTGCTCCTGGCCGGCGCGCTCGTGGCCGGGGCCGCCCGCCTCTTCGTCCCCCGTGCCGACCTGCTGCGCCGGCCCGCCCGCCGCCTGGCCGAGCTGGCGGATCCCGCGACCGGCGGCATCGGGGACACGGCCGTCCTGGCGGGGCCCGGCGGCCTCGAGGGCTGGCTCCTCTCGGCCGCCCAGGTCGCCGTGGCCATCGTGGTGGGGGTCGCGGCCGTCCTCCTGGCGCGCTCCGCCCCTCGCGCGGAGCAAGCCGCGGGCGACCTCCTCTACGCCCACGACACCCTGGTCCTCCGGGTGACGCTCGGCCCGGACGCCGACCGCGCCGCCGCGTGGAGCGCCGTCCGTGAGCGGCTCCGGGGCCTCCCCGGCGTCGAGGACGCGGCCGTGGCCTCGCCCGGGGCCTTCCTCGGGCTCGGGACGGTGGACCGGGTGGCGGCGGAGTGCCCCGGCTGCTCGCTCCCGAGGGCGCCGGTCTATTTCGGCCGGGCCCGCCACATGGCGGTCGGCCCGGGCTATTTCGCCGTGCTGGGCCATCCGCTCGCGATAGGGGAGATGCCGGACGGGGGCCTGGTCGTCGACCGGACCTTCGTGGGCCGGCTCCTGCCGGGAGATCCGATCGGGCGCAGGGTCTGGGAGACCGGGAAGCCCGCCTTCAGGGGTTCCGGGCTCGCCGTCACCGCCGTGACCGACCTCCCGCCCCCGATCGGCCTCGGGGAGCGGATGCCGCGCGTCTTCCTCTCCGCCGCGACGCACCCGCCCGCAGTCGCGGACGTGGCGGTGCGCTTCTCGAGGGGTGCGCTCGCCGGGGACCCCGGCGCCGGGTCCCGCTCCCGGCTCGAGCGCGACACCGCCGCCGCGATCGGCGCGGCCGCTCCGGTGGGCCGGATCCGCACGCTGGGCACCCTGGCGGGCCTCCTGCGCGGGAGCCTCGAGCCCGCCCGGTGGCTCGGACGCACGATCGCCGCGCTGGCCCTGGTGGGGCTGCTCCTCGCGTTCGGCTCCGTCGCCCGCACGCTGCACTCCCGCGTGTGGGCCCGCCGGGCCGAGTTCGGCCTGCGCCGGGCCGTCGGCGCCCGCCGGCGCGAGGTCGTGCGTCTCGCCCTGGAGGACGCGCGGACGCTGAGCCTGGCAGGCGGCGCGGGCGGCTTCGTGCTCGGGGCCGGCGTCGACCGGGGGCTCCCGCTCCTGGCCGGCGGGCTCGAGCCGCTCCCCCTCGGACTCCTGGCGGCCGTCGCCGGCGTCGTCGCGCTCCTCGGCGCGGCGGCCGCACTCCTCGCGGTGCGGCGGATCCTCCGGCTTCAGCCGGCGGAGCTGCAGGGGACCTGAGGCGGGCGGGCGGCCCGGCTACCCGCCCCCTGCCCCGCTTGCCCCGCCCCCGCCCCGGGGCCAGCTTCGCCGCGGCGCCCGGTCCCGAGGGCGCCCCAGCCCCCGCCATCCAGCCGGAGGACGCACGCCGCCATGACCGACCCTCAGAAGCTCCGACACCACCGGACGATCGGCGATCGGGAGCTCGACCCCGAGTCGCTCATGATGAGCTACGGATACGACCCCTCTCTCTCCGAGGGGTCGGTGAAGTGCCCCCTGTTCCTCACCTCCACCTTCGTGTTCGAGAGCGCGGAGGCCGGCAAGGCGTTCTTCGAGCTTGCCTACGGCCTCCGGGAGCGCGGTCCGGCCGAGGAGCCCGGCCTCATCTACTCGAGGATCAACAACCCGGACCTCGAGATCCTCGAGGACCGCCTCACGCTGTGGGACGGGGCCGAGTCCGGGCTCGTGTTCTCGAGCGGCATGGCCGCCATCTCCACGACGCTCATGACGTACCTCCGGCCCGGGGACGTGGTCGTCCACAGCGAGCCCGTGTACGGCGGGACCGACTTCCTCCTGAACCGGATCCTCCCCCAGTTCGGGATCGAGCACGTGGGCTTCCCGGCCGCCGAGACCGACGCCGCCGCCCGGACGATCCGCGAGGCCGCCGGACGCTCCAGGGTCGGGATGGTGTACGTGGAGACTCCGGCCAACCCCACCAACGCCATGGTCGACATCGCGGCCTGTGGAGACGCGGCCCGGGCCCTGGAAGGCCAGGAGGGCGGAAGGCCCCTGCTGGCTGTCGACAACACCTTCCTCGGCCCCCTGTGGCAGAAGCCGCTCGAGCACTCGGCGGACCTCGTCCTCTACTCGCTCACCAAGTACGTAGGCGGCCACTCGGACGTGATCGCCGGGGCCTGCCTGGGCGCCGAGGAGCACGTCTCTCCGGTCCGCGGCATGCGCACGATCCTCGGGACCATGTCCGACCCCCACACCGGCTGGCTCCTGATGCGGAGCCTCGAGACCCTGAAGCTCCGGATGACGAGCCAGATGAAGAACGCCCGCTACGCGGCCGAGTTCCTCCACGACCACCCGAAGGTCCGCCGCGTCCGCTACCTGGGCTTCCTCCTCGAGGACGATCCGCAGCGCGAGGTGTACGCCCGCCAGTGCGAGGCCCCCGGCAGCACGTTCTCCTTCGAGATCGACGGGGGCGTGGAGGAGGCGTTCCGCTTCCTCAACGCGCTGGTGATGGTGAAGCTGGCGGTGAGCCTGGGCGGGACCGAGAGCCTGGCCGAGCATCCCGCCACCATGACGCACTCGGACATCGAGCCCGCCGAATGCGACCGCATGGGGATCACGCCCGGCCTCGTGCGGCTGTCGGTGGGCATCGAGTCGCCGGATGATCTCATCGCCGACCTCGAGCAGGCGCTGGAAGCGGTCTGACGGGGCTTCCGCCCGGGCCGGCCTCCGGCCCGGGCCGGCCACTCTCCCCCGCGCTCCGTCCGCCCGCCGGGCGGACGGCCCCTCCCCCGCCGACGGCGGCGCCGCTCCGAAACCTCCGTCCGCGGCCGCTCGTAGGGATCCCCGAGAGCCCGAGAGGGATGACGATAGAGAGAGCGAGCAGCGGAAGGGGAGGAACCATGTGCTGGCCGGCTCCAGGACAGCCCAGACCGCCCACGCGCCGGGGACCGACCTCGAGGAAGGGATCGCCCCCCGAGGCGCCGATGAAGGGACCGTTCGGGCCCCGCTCGGAGCCCTGGACCGGACCCGTGATGTGAGGTGACGTCCCGCCGGCCCGGGATGCGCTCCCGCCCGTCGCCGCGGGGGATGCGGACCCGGGCCGGACGTCTCCGGGCACCGACCTTGCTCGCCCCCATCGCCCGAGTCCGCGCAACGGGATGCAGGGGAAGCGAGGAGCCGCATGGAGTACGTGACGCTGGGCGACACCGGCCTCGAAGTCTCGAGGCTGTGCCTGGGCATGATGAGCTACGGGGACCCGGAGTGGCGCGACTGGGTCCTGGGCGAGGACGACGCGCGGCCGTTCGTCGAGAGCGCGCTGGACCTCGGAATCAACTACTTCGACACGGCCGACATGTACTCGCGCGGCGTGAGCGAGGAGGTGACCGGGAAGCTCCTCGGCGAGATGGCCCGCCGCGACGAGGTCGTGATCGCGACCAAGGTCTTCTTCCCCCACTCCGACCGCCCCAACCGGGGCGGCCTCGGCCGCAAGCACATCCTGGACGCCGTGCGCGACTCCCTGCGGCGCCTGGACGTCGACTACATCGACCTCTACCAGATCCACCGCTGGGACCACGACACGCCGATCGAGGAGACGATGGAGGCGCTCCACGACTGCGTGCGCGCCGGCTACGTCCGGTTCATCGGCGCCTCGAGCATGTACGCCTACCAGTTCGCACGTGCCCGGCACGTGGCCGACATGAACGGCTGGACCCGGTTCGTCTCCATGCAGAACCACTACAACCTCCTCTACCGCGAGGAGGAGCGGGAGATGATGCCGCTGTGCCGGGAAGAGGGAGTCGGAGTGGTCCCGTGGAGCCCGCTGGCCCGCGGCTGGCTGGCCAGGCCTCCGGCCGAGCGGGAGGCCACCACGCGCGGCGAGTCCGATGACTTCTCCCGTCGGATGTACGAGTTCCCCGAGCGTGACGCCATCCTGCGTGCCGTGGGCGAGGTGGCTGGGGAGCGCGGCGCTTCCCGCGCCCAGGTGGCCCTGGCATGGCTGCTGGCGCAGGACGGGGTGACGGCACCCATCATCGGGGCGACGAGGATGGATCACCTGGAGGAGGCGGTCGACGCCGTCGATCTCCAGCTGGACGACGAGGAGATGGAGCGGCTCGAGGCCCCCTACCGGCCCAGGGAGATCCAGGGGCACGAGTAGGGGCGGTCCGGTCGGCGCGGACCGGAGGGCCGCCCGCGCCGGAGCCTCTCCGGGCGGCGCGGCCCGCCGCGAGCCGTGCGCCGGCGGGCGTCTCTGCCTAATTTTCGCTTTTCGAACCGGTTCCTCCGCGGAGCGGGAGGCCTCGTGAGTCATCTGGCGATGGTGGGGATCTGCCCGGGGGGGCGGTGACGTACGGCCCGCCCCGCGACCCGCCGGAGGCACGCTGAGCGCGCCGCCGGCCGGCCGGTCCGTAGCCTCCCGGCACGGGGAGGTCCACCGCTCCGAGCGCATCGGGTGGCTGCGGGCCGCCGTCCTCGGGGCCAACGACGGGATCGTCTCCACGGCCAGCCTCGTCGTGGGCGTGGCGGCGGCCGAGGCGAGCCGGAGCGGCGTCCTCGTGGCCGGCGTGGCCGGCCTGGTGGCGGGCGCCATGTCCATGGCCGCCGGCGAGTACGTGTCGGTGAGCTCCCAGGCCGACACGGAGAAGGCGGACCTGGTCCGCGAGCGGCAGGAGCTGGAAACCATGCCGGGGCCCGAGCGGGAGGAGCTCCGGGGCATCTACGTGAAGCGAGGGCTCGACCCGGAGCTGGCGGGGAAGGTGGCCGACCAGCTCATGCAGAAGGACGCCCTGGGCGCCCACGCCCGCGACGAGCTGGGCATCTCCGAGGTCCAGATGGCCCGACCCGTCCAGGCGGCCACGGCCTCGGCCGCGACCTTCGCCGCGGGAGCCGCCCTGCCGCTCGTGACCGCTGCCATCCTCCCGCTCTCCGGCATCGTGCCCGGCGTCGTGGCCGTCTCCCTGGCGTCCCTGGCGCTCCTCGGGGGGCTGGCGGCCGGCGCCGGCGGGGCCCCGGTGGCCAAGGGCGTCCTGCGCGTCACCTTCTGGGGCGCCTTCGCCATGGCGGTCACCGCCGTCATCGGCCGGCTGTTCGGGGCGGTGGTGTGAGCGCCCGGGACTTCGACGTGGTCGTCATCGGCGCCCGCTGCGCCGGCGCGCCCCTGGCCACGTTCCTGGCCCGGGAGGGCGTCCGCGTCCTCGTGGTCGACCGCGCTCCCCTCCCCTCCGACCAGGTGCTCTCCACCCACACGATCCATCCGCCCGGCTTCGACGTCCTCGAGGAGCTCGGGGTCGGGGAGGCGGTGCTCTCAGCGGTGCGCCCGGCGCGGTGCGCCCGCCTGGTGAAGGGCGACGCGGCCGTGGACGTGTGCTTCGACGAGGGGCGGATCGAGGTGTGCCCGCGCCGCGAGCGCCTGGACGGCCTCCTCCAGGACGCGGCGCGGGAGGCGGGGGCGGAGCTCCGGGACCGGACGCGGGCCACGGAGGTCGTGTTCGAAGGAGAACGTGCCGTGGGCGTCCGCCTCGAGGCCGGCGGGTCGACCACGGACGTCCGGGCCGACCTGGTCGTGGGCGCGGACGGCCGCCACTCCACCGTGGCCGGGGAGGTGGGCGCCGAGGAGTACCTGGCCTACGACGCGCCGCGCGCCATCTACTGGACCTACTGGGACGCCCCCTCGGAGTGGTGGTCGGACGCGTACCCGTTCGACCTCTACCTGGCGGCGCGGGGGGACGACTTCCGGTGGCTCTTCCAGACCGACGACGACCGGATCCTGACCGGGAGCAACCCCGCCGCGGACCGTGTCGAGTCCTGGAGGGAGGACCCGCTCGGCTCCCTGGTGGAGAACCTGGGGCGGGATCCCGTGACGGGCCCCCTGGTCCGCGGCCGCGAGCCGGTCACGAAGGTCCGGGGCACGATCCGGGAGCGCTACTTCTTCCGGCGGGCGGCCGGGCCCGGGTGGGCGCTCGTCGGGGACGCGGGGCACCACAAGGACTACATCATCGGGGACGGGATCACCGAGGCGCTCCTCCAGGCCCGGGGCCTGGCGGCCGCCATCCTGGAGGGCACGGACCTGGCCCTCGAGCGCTGGTGGCGCGCGCGGGACGTGGAGGCGCTCGGCCCCTATTTCTGGGGCCGCGACGAGGGCACCCCCGAGCCGCCGGGCCCCCTCACGCAGGCCGTCTTCCGGCGGATCGCGGCCGACCCGGACCTGGCCCGGCGCATGACGCGGCTCCCCGAGCACGACGCCTCCCCCTACGACCTCCTCCCTCCCGGCCCGGTGCTGCGCGCCCTGGCGGGATGCCTCCTCCGCGGCCAACTCGGCGCCCTCGGCGAGTTCCTGGCCCAGGGCAGGAGGGCGAAGGAGTTCGGCGCGGAGCTCGCGCGCCGGCGGGCCCTCCTGGACGAGGCGGCCGCCGCCGCGTAGCACCCGGCTTCCGCCGGCCCCGGCGCGCTCCCGCCGCGCCGCCCCCCCGCTCGCCGCACGGACCTCCCATCCGCCGCACGAACCTCGCGTCGGGCCCGAAGCCGCGCGCGCTCGCCGCCTCTCCCTTGACGCCTCGCCCCCGGGGGGCCACCCTACCCGCTCGCTCCGCCCACGCCGAGCCCGGGATGTCCTGACGTGATAGCAGCGCTGCTCCTCGCCCTCTCGGTCCCCCAGAGCATTCCCGCCCCGGGGGACACCGCCCGCGTGTACGACGGCCGGGCGCGGGAGATCACGGTCACGATCCCCCGGATCGACACGACGGTCACCGTGGACGGGAACCTCGACGAGCCGGCCTGGCGGAGGGCGGCCCTCCTCACGGGCTTCTCGCAGTACCGTCCCGTGGACGGGCTCCCCGCGGTCGACTCGACCGAGGTCCTGGTGTGGTACAGCCCGCACGCCATCCACTTCGGGGTCCGCGCCTACGAGCCGCACGGCCGCCAGGCCGTCCGGGCCACGCTGGCCGACCGCGACGCCATCGACGCGGACGACAACATCCAGATCCTCCTGGACACCTACAATGACCACCGGCGGGCGCTGGAGTTCGCCGTGAACCCGCTCGGGATCCAGGAGGACGGGGTGCGGAGCGAGGGCCAGAACGGCGCGGCCGGCGGCGGGAACGCCAACGGACGCTTCGACGGCTCGGTGGACCTCAACCCCGACTACGTGTGGGACTCGAAGGGCCACGTCACCGACTGGGGCTACCAGGTGGAGGTCCGGATCCCGTTCAAGAGCCTCCGCTACCAGAGCGCCGCCGAGCAGACGTGGGGACTCCAGGTCGTCCGCAAGGTCCAGCACTCGGGCTACGAGGACACGTGGACGCCGGTGGTGCGGGCCAACGCCAGCTTCCTCATCCAGGCGGGGACGCTCGTGGGCCTGCGCGACCTCCAGCGCGGCCTGGTGATGGAGGTGAACCCGGAGGCCACCACCCGGATCGAGGGGGCGCCCGACGCCACCGGCTACGGCTACGAGACCACGCCCGCGGTCGGCGGCACGCTCCACTGGGGGATCACCAACAACCTGGGGCTGGCCGCCACCGCCCACCCCGACTTCTCCCAGGTCGAGGCCGACGTGGCGCAGGTCTCCGTGAACCAGCGCTTCGCCCTCTTCTACCCGGAGAAGCGGCCGTTCTTCCTGGACGGCCTGGAGCGGTACGACACGCCGAACCAGCTCATCTACACGCGGCGGATCGTCCAGCCGGTGGCCGGCGCCAAGCTCATCGGGAAGGTCGGCGACACGAACGTGGCCTACCTGGGCGCGGTGGACCAGAAGGACCCCGTCACCGGCGACAACCCGGTGTTCAACCTCCTGCGGGTGCGGCGGGACCTGGGCGCCAGCTCGACCCTGGGCCTCGTGTACACGGACCGCATCGAGGGAAGCGACTACAACCGGGTGGCGGGCGCCGACGCCAGGGTCGTGTGGCTCCGGAAGTGGTTCTCCCAGCTCCAGCTCGTCCGCTCGTGGACAGGCGAGGCCGGCGGCGTTCGGAACGGGGTCCTCTGGGACCTCGTGCTCGGCGACCGCACGGGCCGGAACTACGGGAACCACTTCGAGTTCGAGGGCGTGAGCCCCGACTTCCGCGCCCAGAGCGGCTTCGTGAACCGGACGGGGATCGTCTCGGGCCGCCTGTTCAACCGCTTCACCTGGTACGGGGCGCCCGGCGCGCTCGTGGAGGAGCTCTCCACGTTCGTCATGGCCACCCCGCTGTGGCGCTACGACGACTTCTGGAACGCGCGGAGCCCGCTCGAGGGGAGCTACGGGAACACGTGGAACGCCACGCTCCGGGGAGGCTGGAGCGTGAACGCCAACGTGAGTGACAACCCCGTGCGCTTCGACACGGCCGCGTTCGCCGGCTACGGCGTCGTGCGCGGGGGCGACACCGTGGCCTTCCGCGTCCCGGACGAGACCTACCATTTCTGGCAGGCCTCCACCGGCTTCTCAAGCCCCAACCGGGCGCTCCAGCTCTCAGGGAAGGTCACCTACGGCGGCTCGGCCATCTTCGAGGAGGCGAGCCAGGGCCGGGAGCTGAACACCAACCTGTCGCTGGCCTGGAAGCCGACCCGCTCGCTCAGGGTCTCGGCCTCGTGGGTGCACGACCTCATCACGAGGGCGGACGACGGGAGCGAGTTCGCCCTGGCGAACATCCCCCGGCTCGAGGTGGACTTCCAGATCAGCCGTCCGCTCTTCGTCCGCTACATCGGCCAGTACGTGGCCCAGCGCCGCGCGGCGCTCCGCGACCCGCGGACCGGGGACCCGCTGGCGCAGCTGGACCCCGGATCGGCGGACGGCCCGTCCGACCCCGGGGGCCGCGTCTCGAACGACTTCCGGAACGACGTCCTGCTCTCCTTCAAGCCCTCGCCAGGGACCGTCTTCTTCCTGGGCTACGGGGTCCTCCTCACCCAGCCCGAGGCGTTCAGCTTCTCGGGTCCGGGCCTGAGCCGGGTGAACGACGGCTTCTTCGTGAAGCTGAGCTACCTGTGGAGGCTGTAGCGCCATGGACGAGTCGACCCCACCTCCCGCCAGGATGCCGCTCGAGCACCGGCGCGAGCGTACGATCCGCGACCTGACGCGGCACTTCTCCCGCGACCACCTCTCGGTCGAGGAGCTGGAGCAGCGGCTGGACGCGGCGATCGCCGCCCCCGACCAGGCGGCGCTGGAGGACCTGGTGCGCGACCTCCCGGCGCTGCCCGCCGAGCAGGAGCCCGTCGCCTTCGGCCCCCGGGTCGAGCCGGGCGTGAGCGCCGCCGAGCACGGCTTCGTCGTGGCCATCCTGAGCGGCTCGAGCCGGAAGGGAGCGTGGACCCCGCCCCGGAAGCTCCGCGCGCTGGCGGTCATGGGCGGAGCGGAGATCGACTTCCGGGAGGCGCGGTTCGGGGCGGCGGTCGTCGAGGTGGAGGCGTTCGCGCTCATGGGCGGCGTCGAGATCATCGTGCCGCCCGGGGTCCGGGTGGAGGCGCACGGGCTCGGCATCATGGGCGGCTTCGACGACGGCTCCTCGAACGCCGAGATCGACCCCGCCGCGCCCCTCGTGCGGGTGAGGGGCCTGGCCCTCATGGGCGGCATCTCGGTCGAGATCCGCCTCCCCGGCGAGTCGGAGCGCGAGGCGCGGAAGAGGCTCCGGCGGAGCCGCCGGGAGAAGCGCCGCGAGATCGAGCCGTGACCTGCGGCTGAGACGTCCCCCGATGCAGAAAGGGCGGGCCATGCGGCCCGCCCCCTCCGAACCGCGAACGCGGTTCGCGTCAGCCCGCCGAAACGGTGGACTGCGACGCGGCCTGGACCGCCGACTGCACCTGCGAGTCGGCCACCATCCGGTTCTGCACGTTGGTGCTGTCGAACCAGCTCTCGGTGTTCAGGTCGAAGACCACGCGGGTCGTGGCGCCCTGCTCCACGTTCACCTGGATCTGCTTCGTGATCGTCACGGTGCCGTCGGAGCCGCCCACCGCCACGTCGGCGCTGGAGCTCAGCGACGTGGAGCCGAAGGTGCTGCCCGCGTCCAGGTGCGCGTTCACGTTCGAGAGCACGAGCCTGACGGCCACGTACGTGCCCGCGTCCACCGTCGTGGACTGGTTCACCACGACCTCGCTGGACGCGTCCTGGAGCGCGAGGCTCGCCTGGCTCAGGTTCCCGAGGTCGACCCACGTGCCCGAGGAGGTCTGGATCTCGGCCTTCGCCTGACCGGTGAGCGTGCCGCCGAAGCTCCCGGACCCCGACACGGCCGCCAGGGCGTGGTGGCCGCTCGCCGTCACGTCGGGCGAGGCGGACTGGGGGTTGTCCTGCATCGAGGCCGCGGCCTGGCCCATGGCCGGGCCGGAGCTGCCGGAGCAGGCCGCCGCGCCGAGCGCCAGCGTCGCGGCCGCCGCGGCGCCGAGGATCGAGCGGGTACCGGATCGTGCAATAGGATCGAGCTTCAAGCGGTCCTCCTTCGTGCGATTCGCGAGATCATCGTGCTTCGGGCATCGACCGCCGGCCGGGCCTCGCGGCCCCGGCGGGTCTCCTGCCGTCCTGCATGGGGCAGACGAGAGCGGTCGGACGACGTAACGTCGGGTGGGGGTGGCCGCCGGGGTCGCATCTCCTACCTTGAGGACCGGGCATCGAACGAACCGCTCGGGGTCGACGAGCACGTCGGCTCGATCTTCCGCTCCCGAGGAGGTGCCGCGTGAAGAAGCTCCGCAAGGTCTACCTGCCCCGCTGGATGAGCTGGTTGGGGCTCGTCTTCCTGGTTCCCATGTGGCTGTGGATCAGCTACCAGACGTTCCTGGCGCCTCCCGGCCGGGGGTCGGGCCTCGACCTCGTCGGCTGGTGCGTGGTCACGGTCGTGATGGCCGCCATCGCGGTCATGCTGTACCTCATGGGGAGCCGGAGGCTGCCCGCCTACCTGATCGAGATGGACGAGGAGGACGAGGGGTGAGGGCATGAGCACGCGAAGGACGGCGGCGCGGCCGTCGGAGACCGGGCTCCTGCGGCGTCGTCTCGGCGCCGGAGCCGTCCCCTGTCTGGCCGCGGCCGTCGTGGGGCTGTGGCTGGTGGGCTGTCCGGGGGACTCCGGGAAGGGCGGGCCGGCAACGAGCGACACGCTCTCCACCCGGCGGCGGGACAGCGTGATCGGGGCGTCCAGGATCCCGGGAGCGTCGGGCGTCCGGAAGGCCATGGAGCTGTCGGACTCGGCCCGGGCCCGAGCCGCACGCCTCGACACGATCGGCGGCCGCTGACGCCCGGGCGGGGGCCGAGGCGCGGGGCGCCATTCCCGGCGCCGGGACCCCGCGCCGCGGCCGGCCCGCCCGATCACGCGTGCACCGGGCGCTCCCGCCCGCCCACCATGGCGCTCGGGCTCTCCAGCCTCGACATTGGGGGTCCCGTTCGCCAGACGCCCCTCGGCCGAGAGGACTGAGCATGCAACCTGCCCGCACGGCCCGCCTCGCCCTCCTCCCCGCTCTTCCTCTCGCCTTCAGCCTCGCTCCCGGCCCGACGCTCCGCGCCCGGGACGCCGGATCCTCCGGGACGCGCCTCCTCAGGTCCCCCACGGTCAGCGCCACGCAGGTGGCCTTCGAGGACGGCGCGGACATCTGGGTGGTGGGGCCGGAGGGCGGCGATGCCCGCAGGCTCACGGCGACGCCCGCCGTGGAGACGGAGCCCCACGTCTCGCCCGATGGGAAGTGGATCGCCTTCACGTCGAACCGCACGGGAAGCCCGCCCTTCCCCGACAAGGCGCGCCGCGCCGGCCAGGGGGGAGGTGGCGGTTGAGATCGGGCGAGGAGGTCCAGGACGTCGAGGCGTGGAACCGGGCCCTGGAGGAGCTCCAGACGGCGCCGGGCATCGGCCCGAGCCTGGGGCGTGACCTCCTCGAGCTGGGCGTGCGCGGGCTGGACGACCTGGAGCGGGCCGATCCCGACGAGCTCTACCGGCGCCACTGCCGGCGTCGCGGCTGCCGGGTCGACCGCTGCGTGCTCTACGCCTTCCGCTGCGCCGTGTACTTCGCCTCGAACGAAGAGCACGACCCGGAGCTGCTGAAGTGGTGGAGCTGGAAGGACAGGACGCCGGGAGAGGAGGCGTGATGCGGAGCAGCGGCACGACGGACGGAACGGTGGCGGACTCCGGGACCCTCTTGAGCTCCAGTTCGGGAGGGTCCCCGAGGGAGGCGCCGCCCGCGGCGCTCGCGGCGCTGCTCGGCCGCCTACCCGCCCTCGTCCTCGCCCCTGCCGCGGCCGTGGCCGCGATGATGCTCCTCGCTCCTTCGACCCTTCGCGCCCAGGCGCAGGTGGACTCCAGCCTGGCCCGCTACATCCAGGGGATCCGCGCGGTCGACGACCACGCGCACCCGATGCTCCCGGTCCCCCCGGGGGCGCCGCCCGACACCGACTTCGACGCGCTCCCCCTGGACGGGATCCCGCCCTTCCCCATCCCGTGGCGGCTCACCACCGCCGCCCCGATCTGGTCCCGGGCCGCAGCGGCCCTGTACGGCCCCGCGGCCGGACGGCCCGGCGACGCCGGCCGCCGGGCGCTCGCGGCGGCGCGCGACAGCATGCTCGCGGCGCGCGGCCGGCAGTTCCCGGACTGGGCCCTGGACCAGGCGGGCATCCAGGTCATGATCGCCAACCGCATCGCGATGGGGCCGGGGCTGGACGACGCCCGCTTCCGATGGGTGCCCTTCGACGACGCCCTCCTCTTCCCGCTCGACACGAGGGCCGAGGCGGCGCGCACCCCGGACCTCCGCTCCCTGTATCCGAAGGAGGACTCGCTCCTGCAGCGCTACCTGGGCGACCTCGGGCTCTCGGCCCTGCCCCGCTCGCTGGACCGCTACATCCTGGACGTGGTCGTCCGCACGCTGAAGTCGCAGCGGCAGAAGGGCGCCCTGGCCATCAAGTTCGAGGCGGCGTACCTGCGGAGCCTGGACTTCGCGGAGCCCGACCCGGCGCGAGCCCACCGCATCTACGCCAAGTACGTGGGGGGCGGGACGCCCACCCACCAGGAGTACAGGATGCTCCAGGACTACCTGTTCCGGGTCGTCGCCCACGAGGCGGGCCGGCTGGGCCTGGCCGTCCACATCCACGTGCTCGAGACCTTCGGCGGCTACTACGACGCGGCCGCCGCCCGCCCCGAGAAGCTCGAGCCCGTGTTCGACGACTCCACCCTGCGGTCCACGAACTTCGTCATGCTCCACGGCGGCTGGCCCGAGTGGGGCGAGACGGAGGCCATGATCAGCAAGCCCAACGTGTACGCCGACTTCTCGATGATGGACCAGATGCTGGCTCCCTCCGAGCTGGCGGACGTCCTCGAGCACTGGCTCATGCGCTTCCCCGACAAGGTCCTGTTCGGCACGGACGCCTTCCAGGGCGGGCCCGACCAGGGCTGGGAGGAGGGCGCCTGGGTCGCCTCCACGACGGCGCGCCGCGCCCTCGGCATCGCGCTCACCCGGCTGATGCGCGAGGGCGAGATCGGCCGCGACCGGGCCCGCGAGCTGGCCCGCATGGTCCTCCGCGACAACGCCGTTCGCCTGTACGGGCTCGACCTCCAGGAGTAGGGAGCCGAACATGCCCCAGCCACGCCACGCGGCCGGCGGAGCGTGCGCTCCGCGGGCCGCCGCCGCATCCGCGAGCGTCCCCACCGCCCGCGTCCTCGCCGCCTCCGCCGCGTGCGCCATCCTCGCCGCCGGCTGCGGCGGCGCCGGATCGGCCCCCGGGGCTCCCGCCACCCCCCGGGACTCGGCCACGTTCACCCTGCACGGCCAGCGCTTCCACGACCCCTACCTGTGGCTGGCCGACGGCTCCAGCGACTCGGCCCGCGCCTGGATCGCCGCCGAGAGCGCCTACGCCGAGCGGGTGGTGGGCGAGACTCCGCTCCGCGACTCGCTGCGCGCCGAGCTCCGGCGGCTGGAGGACGTCCCCGACGTCGGGAGCCCGCGGCGCGCCGGGAAGTGGGAGTACTTCAGCCTGCGCCGGGAGGGCGAGCCGGTGGCGGGCCTCTACCGCCGGCCCGCGCCGCCCTCCGACTCGATCGTCCCCATCGACCCGTCGGGCGACTACCGGGAGGTCGTCGACCCGCTGGAGATCGACTCGACCGGCTGGACCCGGGTCGAGCTCCGGGACGTCGCGGAGGACGGGAGCCTGGTCCTGTACGACCTCCGGGACGGCGGCGCCGACGAGACCGCGCTCCGGGTCCGCGACGTCTCCCGCGGGACCAACCTCCCGGTCGCCTTCCCGCCCGCCCTGTACGACCAGGCCTCCTTCGCCGACGGCGGCCGCGCGATCACCTACGTCCGGCGGTCTCGGGAAACGGGCTCCCGGCTCTGGAACCACCGCCTGGGGACCGACCCCGCGCGCGATTCCGTCCTCCTCGACCCGGGGGTCGGCCCCGACCGCTTCCTCGGCGTCCGCCGCCTGGACGGAGGCCGGCGGCTCGTCACCGAGGCCGTGGGCTGGAGCCGGGACGAGGCTTGGATCGAGGGCGCCGGCGGCGGGAACCGGGTCTCCGTGACCGGCGGCCTGGACATGCACGTCCAGGTCCACCCGCACGCCGGGAAGCTGTGGATCCTCACCGACTGGCTCGCCCCCCGCTACCGGCTGGTGGTCGCCGACCCGGCCCGCCCCGGCCCCGACCACTGGCGGGAGGTCCTCCCCCAGGGCGCCGACGTCCTCACCGACGTCGCCTTCATCGGGGACAGCCTCTACGCCACCTACCTTCACGACGTCTCGGCCCGCATCCGCGTCTTCGACCTCGATGGCACGCCGGAGGGGGAGGTGCCGCTCCCTCCGCACGCGAGCGCGAGCGTCCGGCCCGCGCCGGGAGGGAGGGCGTTCCTCTCGGTGCGCTCCTTCACGATCCCGTCCGTCACATGGGTCCTCGACCCCTCCACGGGGGAGAGGACGGTGTACGAGCCCTCACGCGTGCCGTTCGACTCCTCGGGGATCGAGGTCCAGCAGGTGTGGTTCCGGTCCAGGGACGGGACGCGGGTCCCGATGTACCTGGTCCACCGCCGCGACCTCCCGTCCGGCAGGCCCGTCCCCGCCATGCTCACCGGCTACGGCGGCTTCGACGTGGCCATGACCCCGCACTTCAGCGCCGAGGCGGCCCTGTGGGTGGAGCGCGGAGGGGTGTGGGCGATGGCCAACCTCCGCGGCGGACGGGAGCTCGGGGAAGCGTGGCACGAGGGCGGGATGCTGGCGGACAAGCAGCACGTGTTCGACGACTTCCTGGCCGCGGCCCGCTGGCTGGAGGACGAGGGCTGGACCAGGCCCTCGATGCTGGCCATCCACGGGGAGAGCAACGGCGGCCTCCTCGTGGGCGCCGCCGTGACCCAGGCGCCGGGCCTGTTCCGTGCCGTCCTGTGCGGCTTCCCCGACCTCGACATGCTCCGCTTCTGGACGTTCACCGACAGGAACAACATGCCGGCCCTGCACGAGTACGGGAACGCGGCCGATCCGCTGCAGTTCCGCTTCCTCGAGGCCTACTCGCCCTACGAGCGGGTCGTGGACGGGACGCGCTACCCCGCCGTCTTCGTGTTCTCGGGCGGCCACGACACGCGGGTCCCGCCCCGGCAGGGCCGCGGCTTCGCCGCCGAGCTCCGGCACGCCACGAGCTCGGGGCTCCCGGTGATCTACCGGCTCCGGGCCCGCGAGGGGCACGCCGCCGGCCGGGGGCGGCCCATGGACGCCGCGATCGAGGACCAGGCCATGGAGCAGGCGTTCGCCATGGGCCAGGTCGGGCTGGGGGGCGAGTGATGGGCGGGCGCGCGGGGCGCGGGATCGGAGCGCGCCGGACTCGCCGGGCCGGGCACGTGACCGCCCGGCGCTCGGCCCCGACCGCCTGGCCCGCCGCCGCGCTCGCCGCCCTCCTCCTCGGCGCCGCGACCCTCGTCGCCTTCCTCCCCGCGCCCGCCGCGGCCCAGCAGCTCGACACCGCGCGGCTGAGCCAGCTCCGCTACCGCTTCATCGGGCCGGGCGGGAACCGGGTGAGCGCCGTGGCCGGCGAGCCGGGCAACCCCGACGTCTACTACGCAGGCGCGGCCTCGGGCGGGGTGTGGAAGTCCACGGACGCGGGCGCCCACTGGCGGCCCATCTTCGACGACACCGACGTCCAGTCCATCGGCGCGATCGCGATCGACCCCGGCCGCCCGCACACGGTGTGGGTCGGGACGGGCGAGTCCTTCATCCGGAGCAACGTCTCCCTGGGCGACGGGATCTACAAGTCGACCGACGGCGGGCGGACGTGGCACCACATGGGGCTCGAGGCCACCGGCCGCATCGGGCGGATCGTGATCGACCCTCGCGATCCCGACCGCGTGTACGCCTGCGCCGTGGGCCGGGCGTACGGCCCCCAGCCCGAGCGGGGCGTGTACCGGACCGAGGACGGCGGCCGCACGTGGAAGAGGGTGCTGTTCGTGGACGAGCACACCGGCTGCTCGGGGCTCGCGCTCGACCCGAAGAACCCCGACGTCATCTTCGCCGGCACCTGGCAGTTCGTGATCCACACCTGGGGCCAGGACAGCGGCGGGCCGGGGAGCGGCGTGTTCGTGACCCGGGACGGCGGCGACCACTGGACCCGCCTCGGGCCCGAGGACGGGCTCCCGCCCTCCCCGCTCGGGAAGATCGACGTGGCCGTGGCCCGGAGCGACCCGGGCCGCGTGTACGCGCTCATCGAGACGGGCGGGAACGGCTCGCTGTGGCGTTCCGACGACGGCGGACACCGCTGGCACGTCGTGAGCTGGAACCGGCTCATCGACGAGCGCCCCCACTACTACACCCGCATGCTCGTGGCCCCCGACGACGCGGACGAGGTTTGGTTCCCCTCGAACTACATGTACGTGACCCACGATGGGGGCGAGACGATCGAGCGCATCCCGTGGGGCGGGGACGACCACGACATGTGGGCCGACCCCGAGGACCCGGGCCGCATGATGATCGGCGACGACGGCGGCGTCATGATCAGCGTGAACCGCGGCCGCTCGTGGAACCCGATCGTCCTTCCGATCGGGCAGATGTACCACGTCGCCGTCGACGACCGGGTGCCCTACTTCGTGTACAGCAACATGCAGGACGACGGCTCCGTGCGGGGCCCGAGCAACAGCCTCACGGGGGGCGGAATCTCCTCGGCCATCTGGACGACCACGGCCGGCTGCGAGTCGGGCTTCACCTGGCCGGACACGGTGAGCGGGCGCTGGGTGTGGGGCGGCTGCTACTCGGGCGAGGTCGAGCGCTTCGACCTCGAGACGGGCCACCGCCGGTCCGTGAGCCCGTGGCCCGACAAGTCGCTCGACTCGCCCGCGAAGGTGCTCAGGTACCGGTGGAACTGGACGCAGCCCATCGCGCTCTCCCCCCAGGACCCGAGCCACGTGTACGTGGGCAGCCAGGTCGTGCACGAGACCACGGACGGGGGGCGGAGCTGGAAGGTGATCAGCCCCGACCTCACCCTGGACGACAGGACCCGGATGGAGAGCTCGGGCGGGCTCACCCCCGACAACCTGGGGGTCGAGTACGGCGGCACCCTGTTCGCGATCGCCGAGTCGCCGCTCGAGGCGGGCGTGATCTGGGCCGGGAGCAACGACGGGCTCGTGCACGTGACCCGGGACGGAGGGGCGCACTGGACGAACGTGACCCCCGACATCCCGGACCTGCCGCCGTGGGGCACGATCAGCAACATCGACCCCTCCCTGCACCAGAAGGGGAAGGCGTACATCTCGGTCGACTTCCACCAGGTGGACGACCGCCGGCCCTACATCTACGAGACGGACGACTACGGGAAGAGCTGGAAGAAGCTGAGCGGCGGCATCCCGGCCTCGCCCCTGAGCTACGTGCACGTGGTGCGCGAGGACCCGGTCCGGGCCGGGCTCCTGTACGCCGGCACCGAGGACGCGCTGTACGTGTCGCCGGACGACGGGGCGCACTGGACCAGGCTCATGAGCGGGCTCCCGCCCGCGCCGGTCACCTGGCTCACGGTGCAAAGCCACTTCCACGACCTGGTGGTGGCCACCAAGGGGCGCGGCCTCTACATCCTGGACGACATATCGCCGCTCGAGCAGCTCACGCCGGCCGTGCTCGCCTCGCGGGCGCACCTGTTCCGGCCGCGCGACGCCTACCGCTTCCGGACGGTGAGCACGCCGCGCGGGGTCCCCAACGACCGCTCCCGAGGCCGGAACCCGCCCTACGGGGCCGACCTCGACTACTTCCTGAAGTCGAAGGCGAAGGGACCGGTGCGGGTCACGATCACGGACGACTCGGGCCGGGTGGTGCGCCGGCTCACGGGCCGGGGCGAGGCGGGGATCGACCGGGTATGGTGGGACCTCCGCTACCCGCCCACCGACGAGGTCGAGCTCCGCACCACGCCCGCCGCGCACCCCCACATCTGGGAGGAGAAGCGCTTCCGCGGGAAGAAGACGCGCGAGATCTACCACTGGGGCATCGAGCCCCCCAAGCGCGGGCCGCTCGTGAACCCGGGGACCTACACGGTCACGGTCGTGGCCGACGGCGACACCCTCACCGCCCCCCTCACGGTCCTCAAGGACCCCAACACGGCCGGCACGCTGGACGACGTGCGGGCGCAGACGAAGCTGTGGAAGGCCGTGTACGACGACATCGACGCGGTGGTCTCGATGATCAACCGCACCGAGGTCGTCCGGAAGCAGATCGAGGACCTGCCGGTCTCGCTGCAGGGCCGGGCCGACTCCGCGACGGTCATGGAGGCCGCCCGGGCCGTGGACGACAGCGCGCTGGCCGTCGAGGACCTCCTGTTCCAGCGCTACCTGGCCGCCGCGGACGTCAAGACCTATCCGGCCGAGATGAAGCTCTACCTGAAGCTCGTGTGGCTGGCGGGGGAGGTGGGCGACGGGGCAGGCGACGTGGCCGGGAGCCCCGACCTCGCCCCCACCACGCAGGACGTGGAGGTCTTCCACCTCCTCGAGGGCCGGCTGGAGGAGGCGCGGACGGAGTTCGACCACCTGATGGGCACGACCGTGCCGGCCTTCAACGCGGCCATGGACGCGAAGGGAATCGGGCTGGTGGTGCCGGGGGCCTGAGGGGCGGAGCCCGGCGATATCGACTCGCAATGCGTCGGAGTGGAGTGGGTTTGGACCGGGTCGGGGTTGACACATTGTCAAATTTGTCGAAATTGATGAAGATAGGTTGAGATCAACCCTTCGGTAAGGAGACTGCCATGAAGCGAGCCATTTGGATTCTGGCTATGGGGTTGATGAGCGTGGCCCTCATGATCCCGGTTGGAGCGGCTCGGGCCCAGTCCTGTCATGACGTTGAGTGCCATCTTAGCCTGGACTGCGGCGTTGTATGCGGTGCGTGCGACAATCCGGTTCCAATACTGCCCGGAAACTGCACTCCATAGGGACATTACGGGCGGCGGCCTTGGAACCCAGAGTGCTGCGATGCCGGTTCCGACTTGATCCGTGATCGTGCCCTGACCGGCTTGGCTGTGGCCGCAACGGTCGCGACGGCCCTTTTGCTTGGACAGAGGTTAGTCCACGGCCGGCGGGTTGCCAGACCTCCAGCGCAGTTCAAGCCACGAGTTGTTAGCAACTGGAGTGAGACGGCGGCGGAGGGCATTCGTACAGGTCCCCAAAGTGCTAGGGTGACACTTGGGGTCTTCACGGATTATCTGTGCGAGCCGTGCGCACTGGCCGCTCGAGACATAGCCTCGATCCAGCAGGAGTTCCCTCAGCGCATTTCGGTCGTTTGGCATCAAGACCCCTGGCGTACGGAGTTGTCCCGGTCAGCTGCGATTGCTGCCATTTGCTCGCACCGCTTTGGGAAATTCCTATCCTTGAGTGCGGTCCTCTTTGGCGCGGCAGACAGTCTCGGCTTGATAAGCTGGTCCACTCTGGCACGGAAAGCAGGAATTCGCGACACAGCGGCCTTCAAAACGTGTTTGTCGAGCGAAGCTGCTGACTCGGCCGTCTCACGAGACCGTGAACTAGCTCGAAGCCTGCACATCAATCATACGCCAGCGCTTCTCGTGGACAGCCTACTCATCGAAGGCTATCCAGGCGCAAGGTATCTCAGGGCGTTGGTTCGCCCCTAGGATTTCAGTGGGATTCACGACGCGAGTGGTGGGCCGTCCCGGGAGAGTGCGGTTGCCCATCCACATCTACATGCCGCCGAGTGGGAGGGCCGGAGGAAGTTCGGGGGCCCAGACATCTGCTAGACCCCACCCACTAGGCGCCCGCATCCTTCGCGGAATGCTCGCATTCATTTGTAGGGGACCGAGGGCTCTCTGTCTTGCTGGGACTGGCCTCAGTCTATTATCCACCGCATGTGGTCGTTCGACACCACCTGACACACAGCCTGGCAACAGCCGTTTCCACACGGACGTCAGGCCTGCCTTGGTCGAAACAGCACAGCGGCTGGCCGGGTCGATCACGTTGGATTCGGTCGTGCGACTTGGGAGCTCCGAGGATCCGGCCTCTATCATGGCGGACGCACCGTTCCGCGCCTGCTCCGTTGGACGGCTTGGATCGGGCCGCTTCGTCGTTAGCGCCATAGTAGGAGGCGGTCAGCTTGCCGTCTACAGTCGTCACGGGCGCTTCTCTCGAGACATCGGAGGCCCGGGGGCAGGGCCGCGTGAATTTGGCTCGCACCTAAGGGTGCTGGTCGGCCGCGGGGACACGCTATATGTGGCCGACAACTCGAACGCACGGATGGTCACCCTGACATCGGCGGGCCGGGTGGCCCATCTGTTCCGCACTCGTCGACCCGTGAGTGACCTGGCCTTGATCGGGCCCGATACCATCCTCGTCCACAGCCGTCCGCCGGGAGCGAGCGAGGGCGACACGCGCCTCTTTGAACTCCTCGATCCGTCCGGGGACACCCTGGCGTCGTTTGGGGAGCCATCGTCCCGGCTAGGACCGCTGGACCAATGGATTCTCGCACCCGATCAGCAGGGCGGTTTTTGGGCCGCGGGCCTATGGCGCTACGCACTCTATCATTGGTCCGACGACCGTGTAGTCACGCGGGTCCTAATTCGACGCGCTGACTGGTTTCCCACGACACAGGACCTCTCGCCGAAGCGGCTCAGCGGTCTCTATACTTTGGGTCCGCCTCCCGCCATGATGAACGCGCTCGCGCTGGACAACCAGGGGCGACTTTGGGTGTATGCGCTGGTTCCGGACGCTCACTGGGCGACTGCGGACCCAAAGTCGACTTCCCCACGCTTCTTCCGAGGTCAGTTCGACACGATCGTCGAGGTGCTGGACATCGCTGGCGCCGGACCACCCAGGGTGCTGGCCCGGCGCCGCGTCGACTCGGTGCTGGGGAGCGTTTGCGGCACCAGCCTCGCCTTCAGCGTGGTGCAGACCTCGGCCGGAGACACGCGATTGCAGGTCCTGGCGCCGGAGCTGAACGCGGGCCCGGGCCGAGGCACAGGGCAGGCTGAAGGTGCGGGGTCTTGAGGCTCCCGAGGCACCCCAGTTGGTCGCCGTCGCTCGGAATAGCTTCGGTCGCCGCCGTAGCCAGCATAATCCTCACGGGCGCTCCCGCGCTGCGCGCCGTCCGTGCGCCGCGGAGAGCCGCGATCGGAGGCTGGAAGGCGGCGATCGACACGGGAGCCGTCGTCCAGGGCACGATCACGCGAGCGGACTTCCACTCGCCGGTCGAGGGGGCACGGGTGGAGCTTGTCGATCGAGAGCGGACTGCGTTCACCGGCAAGGATGGGCGCTACCGGTTCGCCGACGTGAAGCCGGGACGGATCACGATCGAGGTCGACTTCCTCGGGTCGGCCCCGGTGCAGCGTGGGACCACCCTGCGCCCCGGAGAGACCCTCACGGCCGACATCGAAGTTCCCGTCAAGCCGATACCTCAAGAGGAGCTCCGGGCCACTGTGCGCGGAACGCCCGGCGCCCTGGAAAGGTTCGAGCGACGCGTGGCGGCGGGCCGAGGGCAGCTCGTCACGGAGCGGGACATCGAGCGCTATCACGGTAAGCTGGGCACGCTGCTGGCCACCCGCAACGTCTACGGCCCCGGCACGAAGATGCGTCGGCCGCTGGGCAAGTACTGCGAGCCCCAGTACTTTGTGAATGGTCGGCGAGCCGACTGGCTCAGGAACCGCGCCCAGACCGTGACCGGGCGCCCCGCCGATTATTACCCCAAGTACGACGTGACCGCCGTCGAGATCTACCCGCCCGACCAGCTTCCGCCCGAGCTGACCACCGAGGTGTCGATGCGCTGCGGTGCCATCGTCCTCTGGCTGAAATCCTATACGGGCGCTCCTCCAGGCTAGACGCTCCGTAGCGGGTGCAGACCAGAACATCCTATCCTACTCCTCGCCGCGATCCTCCCCGATCGCGAACTCGTGCGGGGGCTCGGCGCCCAGGAGGTTCCGTACGAAGTAGTCCCACCGGCGGCGGACCATGTAGGGCTCGGCCCCGAAGCCGTGGCGGCGGTTGGGCAGCGCGATCAGGTCGAAGTCCTTGTTGGCGGCGATGAGGGAGTCCACGACGAGCAGCGTGTTGTAGGGCGGCACGTTGTCGTCGGTGGTCCCGTAGGCTAGGAGGAGCTTCCCCTTCAGCTTCCTGGCCACGAGCTCGTTGGCCTGGTTGTCGTAGCTCGTCTTCCCGTCCGGGCCCGTGGTCAGGAGGCCCTGCCACTTCTCGCCCCAGTCGTCCTCGTAGTCACGGTTGTCGTGATTCCCCGCCTCGGCGATCCCGACCTTGAAGAAGTCGGGGTAACGGAACATGGCGTCCGCCGTGGCGAAGCCGCCGCCCGAGTGCCCGTAGATCCCGGCGCGCGACAGGTCGATCCACGGGTAGCGCGCCGCCAGCTCCCTCATGCCCGCCACCTGGTCGGGGAGCCCGTTGTCCCCCATGTCGCCGTACCACGCGGCCTGGAAGGAGTGGGAGCGCATCGGGGTGCCGAGCGCGTCGATCTCCACCACCACGAAGCCGAGCTCGGCCAGCGCCTGGGCGTCTCCGCGTGAGGCCTCGAAGCTGCGGCTTCCCACGCTCCCGGTCTGGGGACCCGGGTAGATGTGGTTCACGACCGGGTAGGCCTTCGTGGAGTCCAGGTCCGTCGGCGTGAACAGGAGCCCGTACACCTCGGTCTTCCCGTCCCTCGCCTTCACGGTGATCGACGCCGGCGGCTTCCACCCGGCGGCCACGAGCCGCGAGATGTCCGCCCTCTCGAGCTCCATCGCCTTCCGGCCGCGCGCGTCCCTGAGGACCGTGACGGGCGGCGTCTGCGGCGTCGACGCCCGGTCCACGAACCAGCGCCCGTCGGGCGAGAAGGAGACCTGGTGGTCGGCGCTGTCGGGGGTGAGGAGCCGGAGATGGCTCCCGTCCGTGCGGACGCTGTAGGCGCGCCGGAGATAGGGGTCCCCCGGCTCGCGTCCCGCGCCGGTGAACCAGATCGTACCGGTCGACCGGTCGATCTTCCGGACCTGGAGGACGTTCCACGGCCCGCCGGTGATCCGGCGCTCGAGCTTCCCGGTCCGCAGGTCGTACAGGTAGAGGTGGCCGTGGTCGTCCCTCTGCGAGTACCATACGATCCGGTTCTTCGAGGGAATCACGTGCCAGTCGGACGTGTTGTAGCCGGTCTCGAGGAAGTCGCCGGCGCTCTCGGAGAGGATGTCGCGCACCTCCCCGGTCTCGGGATCCGCCTCGCGCAGCGTCTCGCGCCGGTGGTCGCGCGAGGTCGAGACGAAGAACAGCCGCGAGCCGTCCGGGCTCCACTCCACGTCCGCGAAGTCGCCGCCCGGACCGCCGCCCCGGCACGCCACGTGGTCGCACACGCCCGAGCGGTGCTGGTCGGGCGGCATGTCGAGCTTCACGACCTTCGGGCCGTCCGGCCCGCCCGGGTCGACCACCACGCGCTCGATCATGGTCACCACGCTGTCCCCCGGGAGCGGGTACTTCCACGCGTCCAGCTCCGGGTGGCCGACCCTGGTGTGGACCAGGTACATCTCGCCCACGTTCCGCTGGTCCTGGCGGAAGGTGGCGATCCGCCTCGAGTCGGGGGACCACAGGATCACGGGCCGGTCCGAGCGGATCCAGCCCGCGTTGTTCGTGGCGTAGCCGTAGTCCTCCACGCCGTCCGTCGTGAGCCGGGTCTCCTTCCCCGTCTCCAGGTTCCGGACCCACAGGTTCCAGTCGCGGAGGAAGGCCCCGAGCTTCCCGTCCGGCGACAGGACCACGTTCCGCACGCCGCCCCGCGGCGCCCTCCCCTCGTTCGTGCAGGAGGTCCCCGCCGTGTCGCAGCGGTAGTGGTGCGCGTCCGCCGTGAACGTGATCGAGTCGCCCGCCGCCGCGTACTCGAACGAGCGGAAGGGGAGGTGCCACGCGTCGTAGGTGGTGTCGGCCGCCGCCGACAGCGCCGCCGCGAGCTTCTGCTGGTCGAAGGCCGGGCCCTTCTTCCTGCGCGCCGGGTCGACGAGCGTGAACTCGAACCCGCGCGCCGTTCGGGTCCGGTACCAGAAGCGGCCGTCGGCGAGCCACTCGGGCGAGGAGGCCACGCCCGTGACCAGCGAGTCGGTGCTCGAGCGCAGGAAGGACTCGGCCCGGGCGTAGTCCGCCGCGGTCACCGAGTCCGGCGCCCAGGGCTCGGCCTGCTGGGCCCGGGCGGCGGCCGGCCGGCCGAGCGCGGCCAGGGCCGCGAGGGCGACGACGGGGACCGTGGCGAGGAGGGCGAGCGGACGGGTGCGCTTGCGCATGGGAGCCTCTGTCTCGAAGCCTTGAGGGCGGCCGCGGGCGTGCGCGGCCCGGCGCGTCGGGGAGCGCCGGGCCGTCCGCGTCGGAGCCGAGCCGGGTCGGCGACCAACATGGCCGCGCGGCGCGGGGGCGGCAACAGAGGTCCGGCGGGCCCCGGACGGGCCCCGGGAGGCTGACTTCCCAAGGGAGAGGCGCATGAGGAACGGACGACTCCACCCGCTGGCGGCCGCGCTCGGCGTCGCGGCCCTGGCCCTCGCGGCCGGCGCGGCGTCACCCGGACCGTCGGCACGGACCGCTGCCGCGACGCGCCCCGCCGACGCCCCCGCCGCGCCGGCCTCGCCCGGGACGCGCGCCGCCCCGCCCGCCGCACCGGCGACGTCCGACGCGTCGCCTTCCGCCGCCTCCGACACGATCGACGCCTGGGTCCGGGCCTACATGCGGGCCCACCACATCCCGGGCCTCGCGCTCGGGATCTACCGGGCCGGGCGGATCGTGAAGGCCAAGGGCTACGGGCTGGCCGACGTGGAGCTGGACGTCCCCGTGACGCCCCACACGATCTTCCAGTCCGGCTCGGTCGGAAAGCAGTTCACCTCGGCCATGATTCTCCTCCTGGCCCGCGACGGGAAGCTGGCCCTGGACGATCCGATCACGAAGTACCTGCCGGAGGGCGCCGACGTCTGGAAGGGGATCACGATCCGGAACCTCCTCACCCACACCTCGGGGATCCAGGACTACGAGAACGCGGATCCCCCGATCGTGGACCTGCGCCGCGACTACACGGACGCCCAGCTCGCGCACCTCTTCGCGCGGCTGCCCCTGGTCTTCCCGCCGGGCACCACCTGGAGCTACAGCAACACGGGCTACGTCCTCCTCGGGATCATCATCGACCGGGTGACGGGCGCCCACTGGAACGTGTTCCTGCACGACCGGGTGTTCGGGCCGCTCGGCATGAAGACGGCGCGCATGATCGGCCTCCCGGACATCATCCCGAACCGGGCCTCGGGCTACGTGATGGACGACGGCCACCTGGCCAACCAGGAGTGGGTGTCGCCCACCTGGGAGCACACGGCCGACGGGGCGCTGTACTTCACGGTCCTGGACCTGGCCCGCTGGGACGCGGGCCTGTCGGGCGACGCGTTCCTCACGGCGGCGGAGAAGCGCGAGATGTGGACGCCCGTCCACCTGGCCGACGGCACGACCACCAGCTACGGGTTCGGCTGGGAGGTGCGCGGCCGACCCGGCCACCGGGTGGTCGAGCACGCGGGCGGGTGGCAGGGGTTCAGCACCCACATCGTCCGCTACGTGGACGACTCCGTGACGGTCGCGGTGCTCACCAACCTCGCGGGCGCGGCCACGCCCCACATCGCGCACGAGGTGGCGTGGCTGTACGACCCGGCCCTGCGGCCGCCGGAGCCGCGAGCGGTCGAGCTCTCCCCCTCGCAGCTCGCGGCCTACGCGGGCCTGTACCGCTTCCCGGAGGGGGACACGCTCCGCGTCACCGTGGCCGACGGGGGCCTGCACGTCGTGACGGCCCGCGGGACGAGCCCCGAGTTCCGCCCGTCGGCCCCCGACTCGTTCTTCGTCCGGGGCACGGAGCGGCGCCTGTGGTTCGAGCGCGACCCCGACGACGGGCCGATCACCCGGGTGCGGGTCCTCCGCACGCTCGGCTCGCCGGACCGGGCACGCAGGATCCGCTAGAGCCCGGCCCACGTCCCACGACCGGAGGCGCCCGTACATGGACAGCCACGCCGCACCCACGCCCACGGCCCGGAGGTCCGCCGGGCGCCCCGCCCGGGTGACCTGGCCCGAGCTCCGCCGGGCCCTCGGGCCGGGGCTCATCTGGGCGGGGGCGGCCATCGGGGTCTCCCACCTGGTGCAGTCCACGCGCGCCGGCGCGGAAGCCGGCTACGGGCTGGTCGGCGTCGTGGTCGCCGCCCTGATCCTCAAGTACCCGTTCTTCGAGTACGGCCCCCGCTACGCGGGGGCCACGGGCGAGAGCCTGGTGGACGGCTACCGGCGGATCGGGACGTGGGCGGTGTGGCTCTACCTCCTCCTCACGCTGGCCACCGCGTTCATCGTGGACGCGGCCATCGTGCTGTTCACGGGCTTCCTCCTCCTCTCCGTGCTGGGCATCCAGGCCCCGCCCGCGGTGGCCGGCGGCTTCGTCTACCTCCTGTGCGGCCTCCTCCTGTGGGTGGGGCGCTACCGCCTCCTGGATCGGACGATGAAGGTCATCCTCGTGGCGCTGGCGGTCTCGACGCTCGTGGCCGCGGCCGTGGCCCTCCCGCGCGCCGACTTCGGTACCGCGGCGCTCGTCCCCCGCATCGGGCCGGGCGGCGCGGCCGGCTTCGCCTTCGTCCTCGCGCTCGCGGGCTGGATGCCCTCCGCCATCGACGTCTCGGTGTGGTCCTCCCTGTGGACCCTGGCCAAGGACGCCTCCGACCGCGCCCGGACCTCCGTGGCGGCGGCCCGCGCCGACTTCCTGGTGGGCTACGTGGGGACGGCGGTCCTGGCCTTCTGCTTCCTCACCCTGGGCGCGGCGGTGATGCACGGGAGCGGGCGGGAGTTCAGCTCGAGCGGGTTCGGCTTCTCGCTGCAGCTCGTCGACCTGTACGGGCGGACCCTGGGAGCGTGGTCGCGCCCGTTCATCCTGGCGGCCGTCCTCACCACCATGCTCTCCACCTCCCTGGCCGTGGTGGACGGCTTCCCGCGGGCCATCGCGCGCTCGGCCGAGGTGCTCCTCCGGGAGCGGGTCCCGGACGTGGAGGCCGGCGGCGGGGGCCGGATCTACTGGGCGGCGATGGCCGCGATCGGCGCGCTCGTGGTCGCGGTCCTCTCGGCGCTGGCGGGCTCGCTCACCGGCATGGTGGACTTCGCCACCATCGTCTCCTTCCTCACCGCGCCCCTGCTCGGCTACCTGAACCTGAGGGCCGTGACCTCACCCGACTTCCCCGCCGAGCACCGGCCGCGGCGGGGCATGCTCGTGCTGTCGTGGGTCGGGCTGGCGGTGCTGGGCGGGTTCGGGGCGGTCTACCTGGGGTGGCTGGTGGCGGGCAGCTAATCGGAGGGAGCTCGCGGAGCGCGCCGGAGGATGCGAACCTCCGGCACGGGCTCGAGAGAGAGAAAAGCGAAGTCACGGCCCGTCCACGCGAACGCATGGGCCTTGAACGGCAGGAGGTACGATCGCACATAGCGCCCCGTCGGCAGCACATACTCGTCCAGGATCCTGCCGCCCTTCTCCGTCTCGCCGGCATAAAGGACGAACAGTGAATCGCCCACGACGGTCCCGTCCAGAGCGGCCTTGTGTGCATCCGGATCCAGCCTCTCGACGATTCCACCGAAGGCGTGAAACGTGAGGAGCCGCGGAAACTCCTCCCGCTCGATGCCTCGAAACACCGACGGCGCCCACGATCGCGGCCCACACGACTCTACGACCCTGTCGGAGTAGAGGAAGAGGACGATGCCGCACTCTCCGGCGGGATCGACGACGAGCCACAGCTCGCGCGCCCGAGCCGGGACATCGGCAAAGACGGACGGAACGGGCACCTGATCGGTCTCGGTCCCGGAAGCATCGTAGACGCGCAGCAATGCTCCTGGTCGGCTCGAGTCCAGCAAGAATCCCCCGCCGTTGAGGGGCGCAATTCGCTCGGCCTCGGAGCCTAGGGCGATCGTTCGGTCGAGGCGCCCGTCCGCGTGGAAGACCTCGATCCGTCCGCCCCCCGGATCGAGGACCCACACCCCACCGTGCCCGTCGATCTCGACATCGGTAGGGTTCTGGAACTCCCCCGGTCCCTCACCGCCTCCTCCTACGGTCCAGACAGGCGATCCTGTCCGATCGTACGCCTTGAGTCTCTGGTCGCCGTAGTCATAGAGGATCAGGCTCCCACCGTCGGCCGAGATCGACAGCGGGCTTAGAGGACCGGAATCAAGGGATGGTGCTATGCCTCCCGTCCGCACCCAGGTCACCGGCTCAAAACGTCGGGTACCCTGACCCTCTCGACTCGGTTCTGTCGGGGCGACTCGGGCGAAGACCATGAGACCCACGACGACGGGGAGGGACCATACCGCTGTGCGCATTGCGCTCCGGGCCATCATGGCCCCCTCGACATGGCCAGAATCCCACCTTCGAGCGCCTTCTCGGCCCATTCGGCACTTGCGAGCCGGACGATGCTCCCGCGCCGAAGAACAACGACCACGGGCGGCCGAAGTCCCGACCTGACAAGAGCATGTCGCCACGTATCGGCCGAATCGTAGAGGACGGACGCCGGAGCGTGGAATGCCTTGAGGACTCTTGCACGCTCCGCAGCCTTCGGTGGCGGGTCGAGCATGACCGACCGTACGTTGAAGAACGGCCGTGAGTCCAGATCCCTGAGCTGCTCGATAGCGGTCGCGGTGAGAGAGCAGTCCGCCGGCGTGAACAACGCGACGACTGTCGTGATGCGAGGGTCGTGGGTCTCGAGTGAACGCACCCGTCGCATTAGATCGGCAACGGGGTCGTCACGCCTGCATGCAGCGGTTCCGACCGGGAGCATGAGGCAAGTCAAGATGACTACCCACATGTGCCGCCTGCTCACTTTGGAAGCGCCTCCTGTCGCTTGTGCCGCCGCAAACGGGGGGACGGAGCAACTCAGCGTAGGTTCATGAACTGCCTGTACAGCGCCTACCTCTTCCAGCAGGTAATATGAATGGGACTGCCATCCCTACTGATCGTGGCGCACTTCACGTTTCCACCCGGACATCCGAGCTGCTGCTCACAGATGTCCACAAGCGTCGTCGGCGTTGGCGCGAGCGCCTGTGCAACGCCCACCGCAGCTCCCACGGACACGGCAGCTCCCGCTACTGCGATCAGCAACCGGTTTCGAGACCTGTGCTGAACCATATCAGCCTCCTTTAGGGGCGCTGAACGATCCGACTACCGCTTGCACAGCGATGGCGGCTCTAGGTCATCCATATTTCAAGTTTACTTTCCGAGGGGGGGGGGAGAGTCAAATGCCGATAGCGAAGCCAGACCCGGCGACCTGATCCGAAACCCGCTTTCGGCGTCGCTACCCGAAACGCCGCGGCAGTCGGACCGAGACTGAACTTCGAGCTCGGCTTCCTCGGACCGGGACACGGTCACCGGGGCGAGGGTCACCCACCCGACCACGTGCCGCCGGCCGACCGCATTCTTCACGTCTTCCCGTGTCCAAGGCTCTTTCCCCGCGGTGGGCTTCTCGAGCGACTTGAGTTGTACGATTCTCGACATTCTGGACCTGAGGCACGTCAGCGTCTGCCCATTGAACGAACGCCAGTCCGGGAGCTCCAGAGCGAATTCCGCTGCCGGCTCACGCTCCGCCGCCGCCCCGCTCCCACACCTGGTTCGAGCGGTCGATGTCGGGGAACCCCGCCTCCGGGTCGATCTCCACCTTCACCACCTCGGGCCGGGCGCCGACCCGGACCACGTGCTCGCGGGCGCCGTCCAGCCACGCCTCGACCGGGACCTCCACCCGCTGCACGCTCCCGTCGGCGCGCGTCACCGCGAGCCGCACCGGCATGGGCGCGAGCCCCACGTCGCGGACCGTGATCGCCACCGAGTCGCCCTCGCTCCGCACCGGCCCGAGCGCCTGGTCCAGCGGCCACGGCTCGTAGAACCAGGTGCGCCAGTACCAGGACAGATCACGTCCCGACACCTCGTCGAACGTGTCGAAGAAGTCGTAGGGGTAGGGATGACGTCCCACCCACCGCCGGCCGTACGTCCGCAGGCCCCGGTGGAAGGTCTCCTCGCCCAGGAGCGAGCGGAGCGCGGCCAGCACCTGCGCGGTCTTGTCGTAGTACATGACGAAGTAGAGGCTGGTCGGGTACCGGTCCCCGTGGCGCATGAGGGAGCCCTCGTGGCCGGCGCGGGCCGTGTCCACGTACAGGCGGCGCTGGCCGGCCTCGGAGTCGTTGGGGCGGCCGCCCTCGCGCGGCTCCCCGTAGATGGCGCGCATCCCCTGGGCGACGTCGAACTGCGTGAGGCCCTCGTCCATCCACGGGAAGCGCTTCTCGTTCGAGCCGACCTGCATCGGGAACCACATGTGCCCCGTCTCGTGCATAAGGTCCCCGGCCAGGGAGAGCGTGTCCGCCCACGGCTGCATGAGCGTCATCATCGGGTACTCCATCCCGCCCGAGTCGAGGACGCCCTCCATCGAGGTCATGTGCGGCCACGGGTAGGGCCACAGCCAGTCCGAGAGCCGCTCGATCGCGTCCCGGGTGAAGCGCGCGCCGCCCACCCGCCACGCCGAGGCGGCGTCGGTGAGCCGGTAGAAGCTGTGGATCATGACGGTGTCCGGGGCGGCCCCCGCGTCGACCCCCGCGCCGAGCGACCACCCCTCGCTGCCGGCCCGCGCCGCCGCCGCGCTCCCGCCCACCAGCGCCCGCGTCGCGTCCCACACCCACGTGTCGCTCGCGCCCCACGAGAAGTCACGGATGCCCCGGACCGTGAAGTGCCAGGTGCGCTCCCTTCCCCCGGGCGAGAAGCTCCCTCCCGGCTCGCGGTCGGCCGGGGTCGCGACGTGCACGACGCGGCCGGTGCGGCGGGCCGCCGCCAGGCTGTCGCGCACCGCCGCCGGGAGGACCTCCTCCGGGTTCCGGAGCGTCCCGGTGGCGTCGACCACGAAGGAGGACGGGACGGTGAGGCGGACGTCGTAGTCGGCCGGGTCCATGTAGAACTCGGCCCCGTCCAGGTACGCGTCGGTGACCCAGCCCTCCACGTCGTCGTACACGGCCACCTGCGGATACCAGTAGCCCATGTACCACACGCCGTCGTCGTGGCCCTCGCGGCCGTCCGCCGGCGCCGGCGCCGGCCGGTAGGACCAGGCGAGCTCCAGGCGCACGCTGTCGTCCGGGAGGAGCGGCCGCCGGAGTCCGAGCCACATCACCGTCCCGTGCACCGCGTAGCGCCCCGGGTCCGGGAGACCGGGGGGCGCCTCGGTGATCGGCATGGCGGCGTGGGAGGGCGGCACGGGCTCCAGCTCGGTCGGCGCCGCGCCGGCGCCCCCGGCGGCCACGCGGCCCAGCTCCAGGCCGCCCGTGACCGGGGCCGGGTTGAGGCGCGGGCTCCCGGGCGCGAACACGTTCTGGCGGAGGTAGACCGCCACGGCCCGGAGGGTGTCGGGCGAGCGGTTCAGGTACCACACGGTCTCCCGCCCCGTGACGCGGCCCGAGTCGAGGTCGAGGCGCGCGTCGATGTCGTATCGGGCGCGCTGGACCCAGTAGCTCGGGCCCGGCCGGCCGGTCCGGGTGCGGGTCCCCCGCGCCACGGCCCGGCTGAACTCGGGCGTCTCGTACACCGGTCCCGGGAGCGGGCGGCCCGCCCGGAGCGTGGCGGACGGGTCGGTCACGGGCGCGGGCCGGGACTGGGCGGCGCCGGACGCGGGCGCCAGGAGGAGGCATGCGGCCGCGACGGCGGCCTGGAAGCGGCGGGCGGCGGCGCGGCTCGTCTCGGCGGCACGGCTCATGGCAGCGGTCTCCTCCCGTGGGTTCGCGCGGTGCACCCGGTCTCGAGTCCCGGGCGGATCAACTGAGCGGACGACGGGCCCGACGACAACACCCGCGGGGCCCGACGGGGCGAGGCCCGGGCGCCCTCGAAGTCCGCCCGGAGCGTGTTCGCGAGCTGTCCCGAGCGCCACCGCCGGCCTATGGTGGACCGTCCGCGCCCGATCGGGCCGCGCACTCGGTCCCCCGTCCGGAGGTGGTCCCGTGACGCTCGCCGCCCTCACCGCGATCCTGGCCCTGGGGCACGCCGCCCCGGCCGCCGCTCCCGCGGCCGCCCCGCCGGCCCGGAGGCTCGCCGGCCCGACGCACCGGGGCGGCACGGCCGCTGCCCGCGCCGCCGACAGCACCGTCGTCGTCCTCCTCGGCACCGGGATGCCGCGGCCGGACCCGCGCCACCAGGGCCCTTCCACCGCGGTGGTGGTCGGGGACCGGACCTTCGTGTTCGACGCCGGACCCGGCGTCGAGCGGCAGATGGCGGCAGCGGGCCTCCCGATCGACGGCCCCACCGCCCTGTTCATCACCCACCTCCACTCGGACCACACGCTGGGCTATCCCGACCTCGTCCTCACCTCGTGGGTGATGGGCCGGACGCGGCCGCTCCGGGCCTACGGCCCGCCCGGGCTCGAGGCCATGACCCGGCACCTGGCCGAGGCGTACGCGGAGGACATCCGCATCCGCACCGAGGGGCTCGAGCACGAGACGCCGGGCGGCTGGAAGGTGGACGTGCACGAGACGAAGGGCGGCGTGGTCTACGACAGCGGCGGAGTGAAGGTCACGGCGTTCCGGGTCGAGCACGGGAGCTGGCCGGGGGCGCTCGGCTACCGGATCGACGCGCCGGACCGCTCGGTCGTGATCTCGGGGGACACGCGCCCCAGCCCGGAGGTGGAGCGGGAGGCCGCGGGCGTCGACGTCCTCGTGCACGAGGTGTACGCGGCCTCGCGGGTGGCCCCGGAGGACCGGGAGGGCGGGTCGGACTGGCCCGCGTACATGAGGGCGTTCCACACCTCCGACCGGGAGCTGGGCCGGCTGGCGGCCAGGGCGAAGCCCAAGCTCCTCATCCTCACGCACGTCATCTACCGCCCGGCGGTCGAGCGGGAGTCCATCGAGGTGATCCGGGAGGCGGGCTACCGCGGGCGGGTGGTGATCAGCCAGGACCTGGACCGGTACTGACGGCCGCGGAGCCGGCTCAGCCCGCTGCGGTCCTCGCCCCGAGCACCAGCGCGATGGCCACGAAGTGGCACACGCTCCCGCCCAGGACGAAGAGGTGCCACAGCGTGTGGTTGAAGGGGAGCTTCTTCCAGGCGTAGAAGGCCACGCCGAGCGTGTAGACCACCCCGCCGGCGATCAGCCACGCC
>DATFLN010000018.1:0-53494 GCA_035267645.1 Gemmatimonadota bacterium
GGACGTCATGGGGCCGCTGGGGGTGAAGGACTTCCCCGTCCCGCCGGGCCGCACGGAGCGCTCGTGGGAGGGGCGGCCGGCCATCGACGCGCGCATCCTCGGGCTCGGCACCCACATGCACGACTTCGCCTCCCGCGTGCGCCTGGAGGACGTGACGACCGGCGAGACGCTGTGGAGCGCCCGCCCCTGGGCGGACGCGCGCGGCCGCGTGTTCTCCACTCCGATGGCGAAGTTCTGGCTGCAGGGAGGGCTCCCCCTTCGGAGCGACCACGTCTATCGGGTCGCGATCGTCTACGACAACCCGCTGGACCATCCCACGCCGCTGGGCGGGATGGGCCTCGCGGCCGGGCTGTTCGTGGCCGCCGGGGGCGAGGACCTCGCTGCCGTCGACCGGGACGACCCCACCTATCGGCAGGACCTGTGGAACACCGTGACCGCGCCGCTCCGCACGCTGCACACCAGGATGAGCAGCCACGAGACCCGGCAGGCGGGGCCGGCCCCCGAGGACATGTTTTCGGGACGCTACACGGACGCCGGCGAGGACGGGCCCGTGGCGGGACCCGAGCCCGGCGCGCCGGCCCCCATGGACATGGAGCACGGCGGGCACGAGGGGGCCGCCCAACCGCACGGCTCCCGCTGAGCTGGGTCCTCCTCGGGCTCGCCACGGCGGTCCTCTACGCCGCCCAGGGAGCCTGGACCAAGGAGCTGACCCGCCGCGTGGGGCGGGGGGTCGCCACCTGGTCGATCTTCGCCTTCGCCCTCCCGCCGCTCCTCCTCTACCTCCTCGTCCGCGGCCTGCCGGCGGTCGAGGGCTCCTTCTGGCTCGTCCTGGGGATCAACGCGATCCTGGACCTCATCGGGTTCACGCTCTTCGTCCGGGCGCTCGAGGAGGGCGAGCTCGGCCTCACCTATCCCCTCCTCGCCCTCACCCCCGTGCTCGTGCTCCCGGTCGAGTGGATCCTCACGGGCGAGCACGCGAGCCTCCAGGGCGCGTCCGGGATCGCGCTCGTGGCGGCGGGCGTCTACCTCCTGGCCTCGCCCGGGGAGGACCGCGGCCTCCTGGCGCCCTTCCGCGCGCTGCTCCGGGAGCCCGGCGCCCGCCGCATGCTGGCCGTGGCGGCGGTGTGGGCCGTGTCGGGGACGATCGACCGGGTGGCGGTCCTCCGGAGCTCGCCCGCCTTCTACGGTGCGGCCCTCACGACCTGCCTGGCCGTGGCCTTCCTGCCGGCGGCGGTCCGGGGGGCGCGGCGGGGGGGAGGGCCGGCTCCGGGGGCGGAGGAGACCGGCGGCGGGCCGGCCCCGGGCGCGCCGGGCCGGGAGGCGCCGGCCGGGGACGTCGGCCCGGCGTCCCCCTCCCTCACCCGGACGCTCCGAGCCCATCCCGGGGGACTCGCGCTCCAGGGGCTCCTGTTCGCGGCGATGTTCGTGACGCAGACGGAGGCGCTCCGCCTGACGCTGGCCGCCTACGTGATCACGCTGAAGCGGAGCGGGACGCTCCTCACCGTGCTGGCGGGCGCGATCTTCTTCCGGGAGCGGGAGACGGGGCGGCGGCTGGTGGCCACGGCCATCCTGGTGGCCGGGGTCCTCCTGGTCAGCCGGGGCTGACCTCTCCCCGGGCGGCGCTGCCGGGAACGCCCGGGGACGCCTCCGCGCGGCCGCCGGACGCTCCCGGGGCCGCCCGCGCGGGGCGTCCTCCCGCCGGCGCCCTCCGCCCGAGCGCGGCCAATCCGAGCCCGCCCAGCACCGCGAGGTCGGCGAACAGGAGCGGCGCGAACTTGGGCGGCCCGTAGACCACGCGATACAGGAGCGGCTCGCCCGCCTCGCGGAGCGCCGGGAGCGCGTGGAGGACGAAGCCGACCGCCCCCACCAGGGCCTGCAGCCCCAGCACCCACCACCCCGCCCTCCGGAAGCCCGGGCCGTGGGGCGCGGCGAACAGGGCCGTGAGGTAGCCGACCGCGATGGCCGCCGAAGCCACCGGGATCCACTCGACGGGCTGGAAGAAGCCGTTCTGGGCGTGGTCGGTCAGCGACAGGACGAAGTTCCCGGCGAAGCCGCCCAGCGCGAGGAACAGGACCCACCGCGACCACGTCTCCGAGCGGACGTCCACCATGCGCGGGAGGAGCACCAGGAAGCCCAGGCCGGTGAACGCCAGGGGCGCCACGAAGGGGGCGGAGTAGACCAGGCTGCGGAGCGTGAGGGCCTCGAAGAAGCGGCTGGTGAGGTGGAGGACGAGGCCCGTGGCGCCGACCAGGATGCCGCCCCAGCCGACCGCCAGGCCGATCGGGCGGCCCGCGCCCTCCTGGAAGCGGGCCCCGCGCCGGCGGCCCAGCCAGGCCCGGAGCAGGTTCACGGCCAGGGCGGCCGCTCCGGCCGCGGCGAAGATCACCGGCGTCCACTCGGCCGTGCGCGCGAACCGGTTCGTCTCGTGCGCCAGCCACGTGTCCAGGACCAGGAAGCCCAGGTTGGCCGCGGCGAACGCCTCGACGAGCAGGGGGAAGCCCGGCGGGCCGTCCGCGGCCTCGGTGCCGCTCCCGGAGCCCGACCCGACCGCGGCGGAGTCGCCCCTCCCGGCAGCGCTCATCGCCCCGCCGAGGCCGCGTGCTCCCGCCTCAGCTCCCGGGCTTCCGTCCTCAGCTCCGTCATCGTGTGCAGCAGCTCGTAGTTCCCGTGCCACTGCACGAAGTCGGCGCCGCCCATGAACGCCCCGTGCTTGGCCGTCCGGCCGTAGTAGTGCCACATGTCGAAGTACTGGAACTCGATGGGCTCGTCGAAGGGCGCGGGCGTGAGCACCCCCTCGGCGTGGAGCGAGTCCATGAGGGCCGAGGCCGCCGAGATCCGTGCGTTGGTCGCGGCGACGACCTTCTCGGCCTTGGCGTAGAACGCCTTCGTGTGCGCGTCCGTGTGGCACCTGTCGCAGAGGCTCTGCATGGCCGCCTGTCCCCGCTCGTAGGACGGCCGCTTCTCCGAGACCGGGGCGAACAGCCACCAGGAGAGCCTCTCCGTCACGTCGTGGGTGACGTCCAGGTTGTCCAGCCCGCTCATGTGGCAGGTGGCGCAGGTCGGGACCGGCATGTCCGCGGTGGTGAGATCCGCGGGATCGGCCGAGAGGTTCATGCTGCTCTGCTGCGCCCGGAAGAGGATGCCGTGCCGGGACTCCTCGTAGATCTCGATCTGCGAGTGGTCGGGGCCCATGTGGCACTGGCCGCAGGTCCGCGGCCCGCGGGCGATCGCGACCGAGGCGGCGTGGCGGGTGTGGCAGTCCGTGCAGCTCCCGATCGAGCCGTCGGCGTTGGGCCGGCCGATCGAGTGGCACGACTCGCAGCCGGACTGGATGGCCGTGTCCCCCTCCAGCGCCGCCAGCGCGTTAGGCGGCCGCTTCACCGCGCCCGGATGGAAGCGCTCGGCGAAGGCCACCTCCTCGTCGGTGAAGGGTGCCGCGCCGTGGATGGCCGCGAACGCCGGCGCGGCGTGGCGGCTCCGCAGGAATTGCCGGTACTCGTCCGCGTGGCAGCTCGCACAGTTCTTGGCCGTCAGGTGCGTCGCGATCGTGAAGCCGCGGTGCGCCAGCGAGTCCTGGCCGGGAGCGGGCGCGTGGCAGTCCAGGCAGGTGACGCCGCGCTCCGCGTGGCGACTCTTCTCGTACTCCGCCACCATCGCGCTCGTCTCCTCCTCGTGGCAGGAGGCGCACTTCCCGGTCGCACGCACCCGCGCGGCCGTGGGCTGGGCCGTCTCGACGGACGGACGGCGCATGTGGAAGAGAACGGCCACGACGACCAGGGCCACCGCCACGACGACCGTGAGGAACACCGCTCTGAACGACCGCATCTGCCGCCTCCGGGAACCTCGACGAGAGCGCCTTCGGCCTCGCTCCGCGCGGGACGCCGGCGTAGCATCCGGCGTCGAGCCGACACGAGCCAGGGATGGACGGACCGTTGATCAAGTTCCACTATCACACTGCCCCCAAGGACGTCCCGCACGCCAACATCTCGAAGGGTGATCCGCTCTGCCACGCCTACAGCGACGCCTCCATCGAGGAGCTGATCGCCTGGGGGCGCGAGCGGGGCCTTCCCCCCGAGTGGATCGACCGCAACCACACGCTCCCCCACTTCGACCTTCACGGAAGGACCCTCGGATACGCGGGCGAGGGCGTCGAGCGCCGGGAGCTGGTGGGAGACATCAGGGCGTGGCGGGAGAGGGCGGAGGGGGGCGGAGCGGAGTGAACAGAGTAGTCCGTCACGATCGTGCCGACGCGGCGCACGCCGACGGCCTGTTCGTGCGCACCGAAAACCCCCACATTTCCTGACGGCGTCGTCCCGCCGCCATCCGCGGACCCTTTCCCGAACCCCGGAGCGCCCCCACGAGCCCGCCGGTAACCCGTAGTCCGGCCTCGGGCGCTCGAGAATTCCCTTCAGGACCCGGGAGGAGACCATGAGAGCACCCCTGAGAGCACTGGCCTTGAGCCTCATCCTCGGAGTGGCGGCCGCCACGGCGCTGCCGGCGCGGGCGGCGGCGCAGGCGCGGGAGACCAGCCTGGCCGTGGTGGGCGGGCTCTACACCTTCAACGAGTTCCAGGGGGACACCGACCCCATCCTGGGCGCCCGGGGCACGATGTTCCTGACGCCGACCGTGGGCCTGGAGGCCGACTTGGACTGGATCCCGGCCGGCAACGGCCTGACGGTCCTCGGCTACCAGGGGGCCGTGGTGCTCCGCGTGCCGACCGCGGGGAGCACCGTGCCCTTCCTCAACGCGGGCCTCGGTGCGATCACGTTCACCGGGAACGGGGTCAGCGACACGCGGTTCGCCGGGCTCCTGGGGGGCGGGATCACGACTCCGATCAGCGGCGGCACCACCGCCTTCCGGCTCGAGGTCCGGGACCGTATGTACGAAGTCGCCAGCGACTTCATCAACGACTTCCATCTGACGGCGGGACTCGAGTTCCCGTTCTGAGCCCGTGAGCCCCCGGGCGCCTCCGACGGGGAGGCGCCCACGCGGGGCCGCGCCGTCCACCGGCAGCCGCACGCCCTCCGCCGTGGGCGCACCGCGGCTCCGGAGCCGCGGTGCGCTCCGCCCTAGTACCTGTGCAGCTCGGCGATCCCCTCGGCCAGGTCCTCGACCTGGGGCAGGATGGCCTCCTCCAGGCGCGGGGCGTAGCCCACGAAGGCGTCCTTTCCCGTCACGCGCCGCACCGGGCCGTCCAGCCACTCGAACACGCGGTCGGCGATCCGCGCCGAGATCTCCGCGCCCCAGCCCCAGGAGCCCGGGTCCTCGTAGGCGATGAGGACCTTGTTCGTCCGCTTCACGGAGCGCTCGATCGCGTCCATGTCGAGCGGGTTCAGGGTGCGCAGGTCCAGGAGCTCGACGCTCACCGGGTTCCCTTCCTTCTCCAGCTTCCGCATGGCCTTGCGGGTGCGCTCGACCAGGGCGCCGTAGGTCACGACCGTGAGGTCGCTCCCCTCTTCGACCACCCGCGCCCGCCCGAACGGGATCATGAAGTCCGGGCCCGGATAGGCGCTCTTGTTGTACGTCTGGCGGTAGAGGTGCTTGTGCTCGAAGAAGAGCACCGGGTCCTCGCAGCGGAGCGCCGTCCTCAGGAGCCCGTTCGCGTCCAGCGCGTTGGACGGGCAGACCACGTGGAGCCCCGGGATGTGGGTGAAGAGCGAGGAGCTGCTCTGCGAGTGGTACATGGCCCCGCCGCCCAGGTATCCGCCATACGTGGCGCGGATCACGGCCGGAGCGGAGTAGTGCCCGTTCGAGCGCCAGCGCATGGTGGCCAGCTCGCTCCGGATCTGGTTGTAGGCGGGCCAGATGTAGTCGACGAACTGGATCTCGGCGACCGGCCTCAAACCGCGGAGCGCCATGCCCACCGCCCGGCCGACGATGTTGGCCTCGGCCAGGGGCGAGTTGAACACGCGATCCCCGCCGAACTGCCGCTGGAGGCCGGCGGTGACCTTGAACACCCCGCCCTTCCCCTTCACCTCGTCGAGGACCTCCTCGCGGCTGGCGTCCGCCACGTCCTCGCCGAACACGACGATGCGCGGGTCCCGCTCCATCTCGTCGCGGAGGCACATGTTGAGGAGGTCGACCATCGTGGTCTCGTTCCCCTCCAGCTCGGGCTCGGTGGCGAAGTCGTCCGAGCGCGGATCGACGCGGTCGGAGACCATGTGGAAGTAGACGGTCTCTGGCCCCGGCTGCTCGTGGCCGGTCGCCTCGTCGGCCGCCTCGGCCACCTGCCCGTCGACCTCCTCGCGCAGGGCCTCGAGCTCCTCCTCGGAGGCGTGGCCCTGACGCACGAGGTACTCGGCGAAGTTCGGGATCGGGTCGCGGGCGGCCTCCTCGTCGCGCTCCGCCTCGGTCTTGTAGAGCTCCTCGTTGTCCGACATCGAGTGGCTGTAGGGGCGGATCACGTGGGCGTGGACCAGGGCCGGACCCTTCCGCTCCCGGCAGTGGGCCACCGCCTCCCGCATGACCCGGTAGCTCTCCAGGGGGTTCGTGCCGTCCACCTCGCGGAGAAGGAGGTCCGGGTAGCCGCTCACCAGCTTCGAGATGCTGCCGCCGGCCGTCTGCACCTCGATCGGGACCGAGATGGCGTAGCCGTTGTCCTCGATCAGGAAGATCACGGGGAGCTTCAGGTTGCAGGCCGTGTTCAGCGCCTCCCAGAACTCGCCCTCCGAGGTCGAGCCCTCCCCGCCGCTCACGACCACGACCTCGTCGTCGTGCCAGTCCGCCCCCTCCTCGTCGGCCTCCACGCCGATCTTCGCGGCGCGCGCGACGGCTTCGGCGCAGCCCACGGCGGGCAGATACTGGCTCCCGACCGGGCTCGAAGAGGTGGGGATCCGGAGGGTCGGATGGCCGAAGTGGGCGGGCATCTCGCGCCCCCCGCTGGCCGGGTCGTCCCCGGCCCCGACCGCCTGGAGGAACATCTCCAGCGGCGTGACGCCCAGCTGGAGGCACAGGGCCCGGTCCCGATAGTAGGGGAAGAGCCAGTCGTAGCCGGGCTTCATGGCCCTGCCGGCCGCCACGTTGATCGCTTCGTGCCCGGCGCCCGAGATCTGGAAGAAGATCTTCTGCTGGCGCTTCATGTGCATCTCCCGGTCGTCGATGCGGCGGGAGGTGTACATGGTCCGGTACAGCTCGACGAGGTCCTCGGTCTCGAGACCGTACGTGTCCTCGGACTCTATCTTCGTGCCGATCGCTTCGAGGGGAGTGGCCATCCGCTTCCTTCCTGGTGTCTCGACCGCGGGCGATGCGGGCCCGCCACGTTCGTCGCTCCATGTGTACCCGGTGCGGCGCAGACGGTCCGCCGCGACGCGATGGCGGGCGTCGCTCCGGACGAGAAAGATAAGGGACGGAGCCGGGCGGAGACTACCTCGTGGGGAGGGGGCTGATGGCGGCGGCGTCCGGGTGGACGCGGAGGAAGGTGGGGCGGGCGGGCGAGGCGGTGACCGCGCCCGCCCGCCGTGTCGTGGCGGGCCGCGACGGGGTCAGGCCCGGGACCGGTCTCCGAAGTGGTCCACGCAGAAGGACAGGACGACATCCGGATCGTCCGACGCGAAACCCTGGGTGTCGAAGCTCCCCAGGTATGCGTCCGCCGACGTGAAGTAGCCACAGTCGGTGTCCTGGCTGTTGTTGTTCCTCTTGCTTCCCGCGCGGATCGTCGCGTCGGCGGGCCCGCCGGCGTCAGAGAGGTCCACTCCGGTGAACTCGAACTTCTCGTTGAAATGGTCCTGGGTTCCACCCTTGTCGAAGCGGACCGACGGCGCGGTCGGATAGGAAGCGCCCGTGCCGTCCGGGGAGCCCGACCCGCCGCATCCGGCGGCCGCGACTCCGGCGCAGAGAACAACGATGATGGCGAGGTTCGTTCCGGGGATTCGACTCACGCGCACGGTTCCTCCCGGTGCAAGGAGCTCTGGATTCTCATCCTGGCGGGGCGCGCTCCGCCCCGCGCGCTCATCCCCCTGAACGGACGTCTCTGGCCCGTTGTTCCCGGCCGCGAGCGGCTCTCTCAGGCGAAGTCCCGGGCATCGACGATGCGACCCTGCCTCGCACCCTCCACGCAGGCCACGTAGGCCCGGCCCACGACGGCGGCCCGCAGGCCCGCGGCCGGGCTCCGCCCCATCGCCTCCAGGGTCTCGGCCACCCACGGCGGGCTCACCGCGTTGACCCGGAGGCCGCGCGGAAGCTCGAGCGCCGCCGCGCGCACGAAACCCTCGAGTCCGGCGTTCACCAGGCTCACCGCCCCGCACCCCCCCGTGGGCTCGGCCGCCAGGATCCCGGTGGTCAGCGTGAACGACCCGCCGTCGCGGACGTGCCCGACCCCCGAGCGCACCAGGTTCACCTGGCCCATGAGCTTGCTCCGGAGGGAGAGCTCGAAGTCGTCATCGGAGAGCTCCGCGAGCGGCCCGAAGGCGGCCTCGCCCGCCGCGCACACGACTGCGTCGACGTCACCGATCTCCTCGTACATGGCGTCGATGGACGAGCGCGAGGTCAGGTCCACCCGAACGTCCCCGTGCGAGCGTGAGGCGGAGACCACCTCGTGGCGGTCCCCGAGGGCCGCCACCACCTCGCTCCCGATCGTCCCCGAAGCGCCGACCACCAGGACTCGCATGCGTGTCCTCCCGTTTCGAGCTCCCGAGCGGTCCGAGTCCGGGCGACGCGGCCCGGAGCGTGCACACCCCGTGCATGACGCATTCCCGCTCCCCGTCCGCCGCGACCGGAGGCAGGCCGTGCCAGCCGCCACCACCCCCGACCGTCCCGAGCCGCCCGCGGGGGCCCGGCTGGCGAAACCCAGGCGTTGCAGCCGGCCCTACCCTGGAGACACCTTGCGGAGCATGACAAAGGGCGAGGCGACCCGTACTGACGTCGGCCGCACGGGCGAATTGAGCATCTTCAGGAAGACGGGGCTCTCCCTGCTCATCGTCTACGACTTCGTCTTCGTCTCGCTCGGGCTCAGGTGGCGGTCGCTTCCCGGGCTCGTGCGAAGCCTGCAGCGCCCGCCGCGGCTGCGCTTCGAGCGGCTGGATCCGAGGCGACTCGGCAGAATCGTGGAGCGGGTGCTCAGGGTCGGGGGCCATGGACCCCGTTGCATCGTCCTCTCACTGGTCTTCCTGAGGATGCTCCGCCGGCAGCGCACGCCGGCCGAGATCGTCATCGGCCTCCCGCCCAATCCCGCATCCCACGAGGCCCATGCCTGGGTGGAAGTGGGCGGGGAAGACGTGGGGCCACCGCCCGGACGGCTGGGCCAGGAGGTCCTCGCCCGGTACGGCGGAGAGGGCCGATCGAAGACGTGAGGCGGGACGGCTGCTTCGTGATGTCGACCAGGACGGTCAGCGGCCCACCTGACCCACGGCGCCGAGCAGGCACTCAATGGTCGGACGGAGTGCGTCCGGAGCGAGTCGCCGGGTCAGACTCCAGGTCGGTATCGCGGCGGCGAGCTCGGCCACGGCCGTGAAGCTTCTCGCCCTGTCCTCGTCGGTGGGCAGGTTGAAGCTGACGGCCCACAGGCTCCGGATGACCTCCGCTCCCGTCGCGGGCTCGAGCCGCGGATCGGTGTCGTCTACGTTCAGGAGGACCATGCCGACCAGGGGAACCGGGTCGCACGTGCCCCTTCCGACCTCGAGGGCCCAGTGAACCCGTTCCCCATCCCTCCGCAGCTCGCGGACGCCGGAGGGACGGACGACATGTGCCACGTCCGTGCGAATTCGCAGCATTGCCGGGCCCGGTACGACCTTCCACGGGTCACCCGGGCGGAGACAGGACAGGTCCTCCGAGAGCAGGCGATGGCCGGCTTCCGCGAACGCGGCGGCCAGCGTGGTCTTTCCGAAGCCACTGGGCCCCGCCAGGAGCAGGGCCCGCCCGCCGACCTCGACGCAGGACGCATGGAGCGGGACATCACCGCGCTCCAGGAAACAGAGCAGGATCGGTAGACCCCACAGCCGTTCCTCGACGCGCAGAAGATCGCTGCCCGCGGGCACGATGATCCGCGGGACGTGGGGCTCCACGCCGATCCAGCCCCCGTCCTCGAACCACAGCCTGAAGCCTGCGTCGGCGCCGTGGAGCCTGACGTGGGTCGGGTATACGGGGGGACGCCACTCTCGGAGGAGCTCACCCGGCGGAGAATCGAAGCTTCCCCCATCTACGATCTCCAGGGGGTCCCCATCGCCCTCGCGGAGGTATCTCAGTCCGAGCTCCGAGCGGACTCCGTATCCAAAGCAGGTGCCGCGACAGCAGGAGGGCACGGGACCGTTCACCACTGGTCGAGGAAGGCGTGCACCCGCGCCACGTTCCGCGCCCACTGAAGCTCGTAGATCCCCATGTCGCCGCTCTCGAGTCGCTCTCCGAGGTGCTCGTAACGGATGCCGGACAGCGCATGCGGTGAGCCGACGAGCAGTCGCTTCAGGGTGGGATAGTCGGCCGTCGCCAGATGGAACTCGTCGAAGTAGGTCTTGTCCTTCCGGTCGATGAGCGCATCGGGAAGCACTCCACGCATGGCCTTCCGCAGCAGCGGCTTCGAGCTCTCGTCCGGGAACTTCACCTCCGCAGGCAGGCTCAGGACGAACTCCCAAAGGTCCACGTCTGCGAACGGACGCCGCGCCTCGACCCCGCATGCCGCCGCACAGATCTCATCGGCCTCGAAGCCGATGCTCCGGCCTCGGAAGGGTGAAGTCTGGCTGAACCTCCAGCGACGTCGGGGACCGAGGTCCGATGTGGATTCGAGCGTGGGCCGCGGCGGGATCTCGCTCTCGTCCACCCAGGGTGGCACCGTACGATGATTGGGTCGGGGTTCTCCGCCCCGCAGGCGACGGTAACCTTCCATGAGGCTGGTCGGTGCGAGCTCCTCGACGACGTGTCCGGCGATCCGCCGGTACGTCATTCCCCGGCGTCGCAGGCCGGCCACGACCCGCATCGCGGCCCGAAGGCGCCCATGTGAGAGGAGGTGTCCCAGGAGATAGTGGCGGTTCTCGAACAGGAACTCGGCGAGCTCACCCGTCAGCACGGTCCGAGCCCCCACGCTCCGAGCAGCCTCGTACGCCTCCGCGGACTCGGGAATGGAAAAGACGGCGACGGGCCCGTCGAGCAGACCGACCCAGTGTTCGACATCGTCCATGCTCCCCGCTTCAGCCACGTAGGGGTGGAGCGGGAGGCCCAGATGGCTCGCGGCCATCTCGGTCCACTCGTGCTCGTCGGCCGTCGGCTGGTCGGGGTAGATCGACGTCACGGCCTCGATGTGGCGCCGGGGGCCGCGGGCCTCCGCGGCGAACGCCGCGAGCGCGGGCGAGTCGAGCCCTCCGCTCAAGAGGATGGCGTCCTGGCCCGTAAGGACTCTGCGGACCGCACGATCCAGAGCGTCGAGGGTTCCCTCCACCGCCTCTGCCGGCCCCAGGCTGGACGTCTCGACGTGCACGGCGGGGTCCCAGTAGGTCGTCCTCTCCACGCCGGGTCTCGACCCCACGGTGGTGATCGCAGCCTGCGGGATGCACCCTACGCCGCGGTAGGAAGTCCTCCACTCAAGTCCGCCGAACAGGATCGCGTAGAGGTGCTCCAAGTCGGGCTCCCTGGAGATGGGCGCTCCTGCCAGGACCTGCTTGACCTCGGTCCCGGCGTAGAAGCCCGACGGACCATCGTGGTAGACGAGGGGACGGGTCCCGAACTGATCCCGGAAGCACGTGACCGAGACCCCGTCGGTGAGCGCGCCGGTGAAGGAGCCACGGAGCCGCGCGACGGCACCGTTCCCCCAGCGAGCGAACGCCGCGAGAAGCAGGGCCGCCGGAGTGGCAAGCCTCCTCGGATCGACCTCGCGCGCCAGCTCGGCCCGAAGATCGTCGACGTTGTCCAGCGTGCCACCGAAGACGGCCACCCGCGTCCCGTCTCGTGCCAGAGTCGCGGTCCGCCAATCGGGCGTGTTGACCACGCCGAGGAGGGCCCCTCCGAGCTCCTCGACTTCGATGCACCGTCCGCGGTGCGGCGCTGCACCGAGCATCCGCTCGGCGACTTCGGGGTCCGCCGATCCGCTCCTGGAGAGATAGACGGCGATCGCGCCCATCAGACGACGAGATCGCGCTCGCGGAGCTCGGAGAGGTACGTCGCGACGACCGACTCGAGGTCGTCCGGCGCCCCCTCGAGGTCGGGCCGGAGCTCCCGCGCTATCTCCGGTGGGCTCAGCGTGCCGTCGATCAGATCCCAGATGGCGGCTCCCACCCGATTCAGCTCGTGGTACTCGCCCGATTCGAGGTGGAGGATGACCAGCCCGCCGTCCCTGAGGCGGGAGGCGACGACATCGGGATTGCGGGTGGGGAAGGGGGGTTGGTTCAAGGCAAATGAACAGCGGGCGTCGGCCGGGAAGCCGCCGCCTGCCTCAGGTCGTGCCGCCTACGTCGCTCCCGGTGGACGGCCGCCAGCGACTACGACGCGTGGCCCGACGAGCACTCCCCGAACTTGTCGGTCGGGAAGTCTCTCCAGTCCTTCGGCTTGGTCGCGGAGTCGTTGCCGCTCTCGCACCGAAAGAACGTGTGGCGCGCGATCGAGCCGTGGTCCGTGATCGAAGGCCGCTCGTACTGAATCATGTCCAGCTCCCGGGTTCGTAGCCCTTGTGACGTCGAAGACCGGCGCGTCCGTGGTGGGGCGTCCGGCACGGCGCCGCACGATCCTGCCTATCGCAAGATCGACCGCCCACCTATTTCTGGCAAGCCCCGTGCCCGGCCTCGGGCCCCGCAGATCCCCCGAAATCCGGCTGTTTCGGGGCCAGAACCCTCCGGGCGGGGGAGGAGGTGTGGTGTCCACGCTTCACAAGTATCGCCGTGACGAGACGGCGTCGCCGCACGTTGCCGCCCGCCGCCGACCCGACTAGCATAGCGTCTCGGACTCTTCCGCAGCCTCCCGCCCCGCACTGGAGCCCATGGTGGCCTTCGTCCGAAGGACGGCGGACAAGCTCCGGGACTCTCTCCGCCTCGGCCGTGCCCTCCGGCTCGTGTGGGAGGCATCGCCGACGCGGACCGTGGTCTCGCTTCTCCAGGCCGTCCTGCAGTCGGCGCTCCCCCTCCTGGTCCTCTACCTGATGAAGCTCGCGGTCGACGCCCTCACCGCCGGCGTCACGGGGGGCGCCGACGCAGCGGCCTTCGACGCCGTCGTTCTCTATCTGGGCCTTCTCGCGGGCGCCGCCTTTCTCGCCGCCGCGGTCGGAGCCGTCGAGAGCCACGTGACCAGCGCCCAGTCCCAGCTCGTCACCGACCACGTGCTCGCGCTGATCCACGAGCAGTCGATCCGGGTGGACTACGGCTACTACGAAGACCCGGATTATCACGATACCCTGCACCGGGCCCAGCAGGAAGCCCCGTACCGACCCACGCAGGTCCTCAACGCCCTCCTCCAGGTGACCCGGAGCGCCCTCACCGTGCTGGGGGTCCTGGGGCTCCTGGCCGGGGCGAGCCTCCTCGTCCCGATCCTCCTGACCGTGGCCGCGTGCGCCGTGCTCGTCGTACGGCTGCGAGACGCGGAGCGGACGTACCTGTGGAGGAAGGCGAGGTCCCCGACGGAGCGCCGGGCCAACTACCTGAGCTGGATCCTGTCGAACACCGCGCCGGCCAAAGAGATACGGACGTTCGAGCTCGGACCCTGGTTGATCGGGAGCTTCCGCGACCTCCGTTCGGTACTCCGGAACGAGAGGATCGACCTCTCCCGACGCCGGGCGCTGGAGGACGTGGCGGCGCAGGCCATCGCGGCCGTGGCCGTCTTCGTCTGCTTCGTGATCATAGCGGAGCAGACGTGGAGCGGAGCGATCACGCTGGGGAGCCTCGTCATGTACCTCGGGGCCGTGCAGACCGGCCGCTCGCGGATGGGAACGCTGTTCAGCGGCCTCGGGAGCCTCTACGAAAACAACCTCTTCCTCTCCCTCCTGGATGACTTCCTGGACGTGGAGCCTCGCTTGCGAGCGCCGGCGGATCCGGAGCCCGTGCCGGACCCGGTCCGGGACGCGCTCCGCATGGAGAACGTCGGCTTCCGCTATCCGGGAAGCTCGCGCCCCGTGCTGGAGGATGTCAGCCTCACGATCGGTCGCGGAGAGGTGGTGGCTCTGGTGGGGATGAACGGCGCCGGCAAGAGCACGATCGTGAAGCTCCTGAGCCGCCTCTATGATCCGGATTCCGGTCGGATCACGCTCGACGGAACGGACATCCGGCGCTTCCGGCCCGAGGAGTACCGGCGCGTCCTGTCGGTCGTGTTCCAGGACTTCGGCCGGTACTTCTTCACGGCGCGGGAGAACATCCGGCTCGGCGACATCCAGCGCGATCCCGAAGGGGACTGGATCGAGGAGGCGGCGCGGACCGCCGGAGCGGACACGTTCCTTCGCGAGCTCCGAGAGGGATACGACACCGTCCTCGGTCGCCTCTTCCCGGAGGGGGAGGAGCTGAGCACGGGCGAGTGGCAGAAGCTGGCGCTGGCCCGGGTGTTCGGAAGCGATGCGGACATCCTCATCGTGGACGAGCCCACGAGCGCCCTCGATGCGGCCGCGGAGGCCGAGCTGTTCGGTACGCTCAAGCGGCTCGTGTCCGACCGCTCCGCCCTCCTCATCAGCCACCGCTTCTCCACCGTCCGCATGGCCGACCGGATCTACGTGCTCGAGGAGGGCCGCGTCATCGAGCGCGGGAGTCACGAGGAGCTGCTCGAGCTCGGCGGGAAGTACGCTCGGCTCTTCCGGCTTCAGGCCGCCCCCTACCGGAGCGAGGAGGCCGAGCCCTACCGGCCGAGGGCCTGAGGGCCCCTCGAGGATCGCGCGCCGTACCGCGGCAGGCCTTCCGCGCCCGGCCCGGCTCTCCTCAAGGAGATGCCCTTCCGAGCACGCTGCGGAGGTAGGCGGCCCACTCGCCCCTGTCCCGGACGTGTCGGGCGAGCTTCCCGGCCCTCTCTTCGTGCGCGGCGGACGGTTCACCGCCCGCGGGCCCCGCGTCCTCGTCCCTCCCGGCTCCCGGCCACGGCGTCCGCCGATCCCGCGCCGGATGCACTCCGATCCTCCAGAGGAGACGCCTGAGTCGCATCGAGGGACAGCTCGCCTCCGAGCCCAGGAGGCCGACGGCGTAGTGTCGGCTCAGCGCGTCGAGGAGAGGTGAAGGCAGGCCTGCCGGATGCAGGTCCTCGAGGACCCGGGCGGGCACCGCGGCCGAGGCCAGCTCGCGCCCCAGGAGTAGGGTCCAGAACCCGCACCGGCCGGCCCCGCTGTCGCGAGCCGCTTCCAGGAACGGCTCCCACCGGAAGCCGTCCATTCCGGCGAGCACCTCCAGGTCCCTGAAGGTCCGCCAGGCGCCCCGTCCGAGCTGGTGGACCCAGGCGAAGTGGATGCACACGTGGACCAGATGAGGAACGGGCCGGGGCACGAAGGTCGTCCGCCCCTCGACGTGGATCTCGCGGGCGCCCCTCCACAGGTCTTCCGCGCCGAACCGGTATCCGTGGCCCGACACCAGCGCTGCCGAGTGGACCTCGAGCACAGCTCCCGTCTCCCGGCTGTCCTCGAGCGGGGGAAGGTGATGCATGCCCCGGTACCACGGTGCGGGGTAGCGCTCGGGCTTCCAGGTCCAACCGATGCCTCTCATCAGGGTCCAGGCGCGCCGGGCGTGCTCGGGATTCACCAGCAGATCCAGATCAGCCATCGGCCGGTCGACGAAGTCCCCGTAGCCGGAATGCGCCAGCGCCGCCCCCTTGATCAGGAGGACCGGGATCCCGCCATCTTCCAGAACCCCCAGCGCTTCCACCAGCCGATGGTGCAACAGCGCCAGGAAGAGTCTCCGGTTGGCGGCCGCCCGGTCGAAGGCCTCGACGGCCTCGGCGGGGAAACGTCCCCCCGCCAGGGGAGCCAGCCTCCGCCACAGCGGCGGCAGGCTCCGCTCGCGAAGGGCCAGATCCAGCAACCGCCGCCAGTCGAGCGGCGCTTCGAGGAGGCAGGCCAGCTCCTCATCCCGGGCGCCGGAGCCGGCTGTGGCCAGCAGGAGCCGGGCTTCGGGGGTGAGGAGCGAACGGACGTTCATGGAACCGGCATCCTCCTCGATCGATCGGCTCTGCAGCGGAGTCCGCCCCCGGACGGCGGCGAGCCGGAGCCGGCTCGCGATGGCACAGCCGGTGCGCGTCTGGGCACGTGGCTTCAAACCACGCCGACACGGCGCTCCCGCCACTGAACCGTACTCCGGAGAGCAACAGCGTGCCAGCCGCCACCACCCCCGACCGTCCCGAGCCGCCCGCCGGAGCCCCGGCGGAGGGGCTCCCGTCGGTCCGCGTCTTCATCGGCAAGGGCGGCGTCGGGAAGTCGACCTGCTCGGCCGCCACCGCGGTGGGCCTGGCCGGGCGCGGCGTCCGGACGCTGGCCATCTCCACCGACCCGACCCCCTCCCTCTCGCACGTCTTCGAGCTCGCGCCCGGCGGTGACCGGCCGCGGGAGGTGAGGCCCGGCCTGGAGATCCTCGAGCTCGGGCGCGAGCAGGTCCGGGCGATGTGGGACGAGCGCTTCGGACGGGACGTCTACCGGGTGTTCTCGGCCTTCGTGGACGTCGACTACCCGACCTTCGTCGAGTTCATCACCTCCGTCCTCCCCGGGCTGAACGAGGAGTTCATGGTGGACCACATCCGCCGCCTGGCCGGAGAGGAGGAGTACGAGGCGATCGTGTGGGACACGGCGCCCCTGGGGCAGACGCTGGCCCTCCTCGAGACGCCGGCGCTACTCGGGGACCACCTCAGGATGGCTCCGAGGATCTACTCGCGCCTGCGGTCCTCGGGCGCCAGCCGCGAGTCCATCCTGGACGTCCTGGCGCGGTGGGAGGAGCTGGCGAGGGCCTGCATGGCGTTTCTCCGGGAGTCGGTGAGCTTCACGATGGTCACCATCCCCGAGGCGCTGGCGGTCGAGCAGCTGGAAGGAGTCCTCTCCGACATGGCGTCCTACGACCTCAAGGTCGACCGGCTCGTCGTGAACAACGTGGTCCGGGAGGAAGACTCCGACTTCCTGCGCCGGAAGGCCGAGGGACAGCGCGCGCAGCTCGAGCGGATCCGCGAGCGCTGGGGCCACCTCCCGATCGTGACGGTCCCCCTCTTCCCCTACGAGCTCCGGGGCGTCGCCCGGCTCGAGGAGGTGGCGCGAATCCTTCGGGACTGAAGGATCCGGGGAACGGGCGAGAGGGCGGGGTCCGCCCCGCGAGCCCGGACGCTACTGTAGACGACAGGGAGGCACCATGGAGATCGGCATCATAGGAGCGGGACAGATCGGCGGGACGCTGACGCGGCGGCTCACGGAGCTCGGGCACGACGTCCACGTGGCCAACTCCCGGTCCCCGGAGACGCTGAGCGACCTGGAGGAGGAGACGGGCGCGACCGCGGTGCGGGCCCGGGAAGCGGCCCGCTCGGGCCAGGTGGTGATCGTCACGATCCCCGAGGCCGCGGTGCGGGACCTTCCGGACGACCTGTTCGAGGGCGTCCCCGACGACGTCGTGGTCGTGGACACGGGGAACTACTACCCCCGTCAGCGCGACGGCCGCATCCAGGAGATCGAGGAGGGCATGACCGAGAGCCGCTGGGTCTCCGAGCAGCTCGGCCGACCCGTGGTCAAGGCCTTCAACAACATCCGCGCGGCGCACCTCATGGAGATGGGGCGTCCCGAGGGCGATCCCGACCGGATCGCCCTCCCGGTGGCCGGAGACGACGAGGAGGACAAGGCAGTCGTCATGGACGTCATCGACCAGCTGGGCTTCGACCCGGTGGACGCCGGCGGGCTGGACGAGTCCTGGCGCCAGCAGCCCGGCACGCCGGTGTACGTGGCCGACCTGGACGCGGACGCCGTCCGGCGGGCGCTGGCGAAGGCCTCCCCGGAGCGGAAAGCCGAATTCACGGCCACGGACGAGAGCCCCGGCAGCTTCGTCAACCCGGCCTGACGGCGGAAGATCCCCAGACGGCCCCGGGGGTTCCGAGCGCACGACGAGCTCGGTGGCCGCCCCCGGGCCGTGCGGCTCCGTAACGCGAATTGTTTGCGGGAGGTGCGGACTCCCGGATATGGTGTTCCGCGTTCGGGGCGGGGGGTATCCGGCAGCGGGACTACCCCGCCCGCGACGGTACACCTCGTCCAAGGAGCACCTGATGCGACGCCTGTCGTCCCTTCTCGGGGCCACCCTCGTGGCCCTGCTCTTCCTGACAGCGGCCGCGCCCGGCTCGCTGCTCGCCCAGGGCACCGTCCGGGGCCGCGTCACCGACGAGACCGGAGCGCCCCTCTCGGGAGCCCAGATCACGATCCAGGACACCGACCTCGGGGCGCTCAGCGATGACGGGGGCCGCTACTCCATCTCCGGGGTCCCGGCGGGCAGCTACACGGTCCAGGCCTCCCTCATCGGGCACCAGACAAAGACGGCTCGCATCCAGGTCGGCCAGGGCCTCACGGTCACCCAGGACTTCGTTCTGGCCACGCAGGCCGTGCGCGCCCAGGAGATCCGCGTCATCGGATCCCGGGCCATGCACACGGCGGCCGAGGAGCTCCCGGTGCCGGTCGACGTCTACACGACCGAGGCCATCCAGTCGACGGGGACGACCGAGACCACGATGATCCTGCAGCAGCTGTCGCCGTCGGTGAACTTCCCGCACCAGACGGTGGCCGACGGGACCGACGCCGACCGTCCGTTCACGCTGCGCGGGCTGAGCCCGGACCACACGCTCGTGCTCATCAACGGGCACCGCCGCCACCCGACCGCGCTGGTCCACCGGCTGGGCTCGGGAATCCAGGAGGGCTCGAGCGGCGTCGACATGAACGCCATCCCGGCCAACGCCATCTCCCGCATGGAGGTGCTGCGGGACGGCGCCGCCGCCCAGTACGGCTCGGACGCCATCGCGGGCGTCGTGAACCTGGTCCTCAAGTCCGGCGTCCGCGCTCCCGAGTTCACGTACCGGGTGGGCGGCCACGTCACCAACGGCTTCGAGAACGACGGGCTCACCAACGACGTCCTCGGGAGCGTCGGCGTCCCGATCCTCGGGGGCTCGCTCGACCTGTTCGGCGAGTACCGCTACTCGAACCCCACCAACCGCGCCGGCGCCGACCCGCGCGACCAGATCACGACGGGGGACGGCGACCAGGTCGTCGACGGCAAGGTCGTCCAGAAGAACAACCCGGTCTCCCAGCCCAACCACCACTGGGGCGACGGCAAGGCCGAGGACGCCCTGATCTGGTGGAACGGCGCCGTCCCGCTGGGCGGGAAGACGCAGGCCCAGGGCGGCACCGAGCTCTACACGTACGGCGGCTACAGCCACCGGAACGCCACCGGGCAGGGCTTCTACCGCCGGGCGATGGACTCGAGGAACTGGCCGCAGATCTATCCGGAGGGCTTCCTGCCCACCTTCAGCGACCCGGTCGAGGACCTGCAGATCTCGGGCGGCTTCCGCGGCAACGTGGGCGGCTGGGACTGGGACTGGAACGCCAACTACGGCAGGAACCGGTTCGACTTCAACATCATCCACTCCCTGAACGTCTCGCTCGGTCCGACGATCCCGCCCAACCAGACCAGCTTCTTCGCGGGCTCGGAGATCCTGAACCAGTACACCTCCAGCCTGGATGTCTCCAGGGCGTTCGAGGTGGGCATGGCCGGCGGACCGCTCAACGTGGCGTGGGGCGCCCTCTACCGGCGCGAGAATTACCAGGTGATCCCCGGCGAGCCGAACTCCTACATCCTCGGCCCGAGCCCGAACCAGTACGGTGGTGACGCCGCGCCGGGCTCGCAGGTGTTCCCGGGCTTCGAGCCGGCCAGCGCGGCCGACGCCTCCCGGACCAACCTGGGCGGCTACGTGGACATCGAGGCGCCGTTCACCGAGAAGTTCCTTGCCGACATCGCCGGCCGCTACGAGCACTACAGCGACTTCGGCTCGACGGTGAGCGGGAAGCTGGCGCTTCGCTTCCAGCCCAACCGCCGCTGGACGTTCCGGGCGGCCGTCTCGAACGGCTTCCGCGCGCCCAACCTGAGCCAGGAGTACTTCTCGAAGGTCTCGACGATCTTCCAGACCGACCCCAACACGGGCGAGACGGTGCCTTACGAGGTCGGGCTCTTCCGGGTCGGAAGCGACGTGGCCCAGGCGCTGGGCGCCAGGCCCCTCGACAACGAGAGCTCGCTCAACCTGAGCGGCGGCCTGGCCGTGAGCCCGATCGACAACCTCACGATCACGGCGGACGGGTTCTACATCCGGATCTACAACCGGATCATCCTGTCCGGGACCCTGAGCGGGCCGACGATCGAGAGCCTCGTGGCCCCGTACGGAGCGCAGCAGGCGCAGTTCTTCTCGAACGCGATCGACACCAAGACGTACGGGATCGACGCGACCGCCAATTACCGGAAGAACCTGGACAACGGCGGCACGCTGGCCCTCACCGGCTCGTTCAACTGGACGCAGAACCGCCTGGTCGGCGACGTCAGCAACCCGCCGGAGCTCGCGGGCCTGCAGGAGCAGATCTTCGGCTTCCAGGCGCAGACCGCGCTCGAGAGCGAGCATCCGGCCACGATCACCAAGGCCAACATGCAGTACAGCCAGGGCCGTTTCGACACGTCCCTGGGGATGACCTACTACGGCTCGCTCCTCGTGGCCGACAGCGATCCGACGCAGGTCCAGAAGCTCTCGCCGAAGGCCCTGTGGGACGCGTCGGTGGGCGTGCGGATCTTCAGCCACGCCAAGATCACCGTCGGCGGCCGGAACATCTTCGACACGTACCCGGACCTCACCATCCCGGTGAACAGCTTCAACGGCATCTTCCGGTACCCCCGGTCGTCGCCCTTCGGGTTCAACGGTCGATACATTTACGCGGAGACCCGGATCACCCTGTAGGCGAGTGCCCGCGGGACACGGTCACACGAGGACGACGGGGCCCCGCCTGGGGCCCCGTTCCCTTGCAGGGATGAAGACGAGGAGGAGCACGAGATGAGATCGCGATCACGGACGGGCCGCACGCGCGCCGCGGCGGCCTGGCTGACCCTCGGCCTGGCGCTCGCGCTCGGAGCGTGCCGGGGCGCCGGAGCCGACCGAACGCCCTGGAGCGACCCGTCCTCCTTCCACTTCCCGGACGGCTGGGAGTACCCGGTCGACGCACCTCCCGCCGTGGCCCACCACGGTATGGTGGCTTCCTCCGACACGCTGGCCAGCGCGGCCGGCCTCGAGGTCCTGAAAGCCGGCGGCAACGCCATGGACGCCGCGATCGCCGTCCAGTTCGCCCTCGAGGTCGTCCACCCCTTCGCTGGAAACATCGGGGGCGGGGGCTTCGCGGTCGTGCGCACCGCCGACGGGAAGAACGGCGCGCTGGACTTCCGGGAGAAGGCGCCGCTCGCCGCGACGCACGACATGTACGTGGACTCGGCCGGGCAGGTGACCCGGAAGAGCTGGACGGGTCCGCTGGCCGCCGGCGTGCCCGGCTCGGTGGCCGGGATGGAGCAGCTCCACGAGCGCTACGGCTCGCTCCCGTGGCCCACGCTCCTCGAACCGGCCATCCGCATGGCGAGGGAGGGCATCACGGTGCGGCCGGTCTTCCACGACGCGATCGCCCGCTCGGCCGACCGGCTCCGGCAGTTCCCCGCGAGCGCCGCGATCTACCTCCCCGGCGGGGAGCCGCCGGAGGTGGGCTCGACGTTCCGCCAGCCCGACCTGGCGCGGACCCTCCAGGCCATCGCCGACTCCGGCGCGTCGTTCTTCTACCACGGCTGGATCGCCGATTCCCTCGTGGCCGAGCAGGAGCGCGACGGCGGGATCATCACGCGGCAGGACCTGGACGAGTACAGGGCCGTGTGGCGCGACCCGATCGTCGACCACTACCGCGGGCGGACGATCGTCTCCATGCCCCCGCCCTCCTCGGGAGGCGTCACGCTGGCCGAGATGCTGAACATCCTGAGCGGCTTCGACCTGAGCCGGATGGGCTGGCACTCGCCCGACGCCATCCACGTCATGGTCGAGGCCATGCGGCGCGCCTACGGAGACCGGAACTACTACCTGGGTGACCCGGATTTCGTGACAATGCCGATCGCGAAGCTCACGAGCGAGACCTACGCCGACTCGCTCCGGGGCTCCATCGACATGGAGCACGCCTCGCCCTCGAGCGCGTTCAACAAGGTCCCGGTCGAGTCCACGCAGACCACCCACTTCTCGGTCGTCGACTCGGCGGGCGACGCCGTGGCGATCACCACGACGCTGAACGGCGGCTTCGGCTCGGCCGTGAGCGTACGGGGGGCGGGCTTCCTCCTCAACAACGAGATGGACGACTTCGCCGCCCAACCCGGGACGCCGAACGCCTACGGCCTGGTCCAGGGCGAGGCGAACGCGATCGCCCCGGAGAAACGCATGCTCTCTTCGATGACGCCCACGATCGTGCTGGACGAGCGCGGCCGACTCGAGCTGGTGACCGGGACGCCCGGCGGATCGACGATCATCACTTCCGTCCTCCAGGTCGTGACCGGCCAGATCGACTTCGGCCTCCCTCCGCAGACGGCCGTGAACGCCCCGCGCTTCCACCACCAGAACCTGCCGAACCGGATCTTCTACGAGCACGGCGGCCTGGACTCGGCCACGATCGCGGACCTCGAGTCCCGCGGCCACGAGCTCGGGGAGCGCGACGGCACCTGGGGCGACGTGGAGTCGATCTACGTCGGGGTCGACGGCACCCTGTACGGCGCCTCGGACCCCAGAGGCGGAGGGAGCCAGTCGCTGGGGTACTGATCGGAGGTCGCCAGCCCGGGAGGGAGGGATCTCGCCCGGCTCCGGGGATCCGGAGCCGGGCGGCCCCGCCACGGTCCGGCGGGGCCATGCGATGGGCGCGGGCCCCGGTCCCGCCCCTGTATCGCCCGACTCCTGCCCGCTACCTTCCGTGCACCCGGGGACGCCCCCGGGGTACCCCGATCCACCAGGGGCCGTAGCTCAGTCGGGAGAGCGCCTGCTTTGCAAGCAGGAGGTCACCGGTTCGATCCCGGTCGGCTCCACTCGTCCCCTTCTCCCCGGGCCGCGCCGGCGCTATCCTGGAGCGCCGAGATTCGGCGTACCTAATACGCCGGACTCGGGAGCATCCGGTCCCGCGCGGCGGACCCCTCCGGTCCGCCGCGCTGTTCGGGGCCGGCGACCCTCTCTGGGAGGCCCCGCCTCCGGGATGGCACCATGAGACGCGCAGCAGCGCCCGATCGCCCGCACACCTCGACTCCGATCCTCGCCACCCTCGCCCTCGTGACCGTCTCGGTCGTCACGGCGGCCGCCCCCACCGGCCTCACGGCCCAGCAGCGGCCCGACCGGGCCGAGCCGACGCTGGAGGCGGTCCGCGCCGCCGCCGAGAGGTACGGCGATGTACGCGCCGCGCTGGCCGCGGGCTACGTGGAAGACCCCAGCGGCATGTGCGTGGAGGCCGGCATGGTCGGCCGACCCGCGGAGGAGGGCGCCATGGGGATCCACTACCTCCGTCCCGATCTCCTGGGCCTCCTTCCCGTGCAGGAGGGACGGCGGGTCGACGGGACGGGCACCCACACGGACTTCCTCACGCCGGCCATCCTCATGTACGAGCCCCGGGAGGACGGGACGCTCGAGCTGGTGGGGGTGGAGAACCTGGTGTTCCAGAAGGCCTGGAAGGCCGCCGGCCACGACGCGCCCCCCACCTTCATGGGACGGTCGTGGAACGCGATGACGGACGACCCGGCCACGCCCGTGGACGAAGGACACGGCTTCGAGCCCCACTTCGACCTGCACGTATGGGTCTTCCGGGCCAACCCGCGGGGGACCCTGGAGTCGTTCAACCCGGCCGTGATCTGCGCTCACGCGCGGATGCGCGTCATGTCGGGAAGCTGAGCGGACCGAGCCGGGGGGCCGGCGGGAACCCGCTGGCCCCTTCGGGGCGGCCGCCGATCGCAAGCACCGTCGGGCTCGGCACGGCCGCGGACCCCGTCCCCTGATGGGCCGGCGCGGCGGGACGGCTCCCGCGCCCCGATCGAGCATCTCCCCACAGAAGGCATCGACCGGCCCACGACAGATCCCGCGGAGCTCGCACCTCATCTTTCGTGCATGGACATCGACCGTGCGACGGGGATCGGTGCGCAAAGGTCCGGGACCGCCGGCGTCGGGCTCCTGATCCTCGCGGCGGCGCTCGCCGCCAACTCGCTCCTGGGCCCGCTGGCCGCGGGCGTGATCCGCTACCGGTTCTCGGAGACGCTCCTCCGGCAGGGGATCGGGCTGGACCTGGTCTCCCTGGTCGTGGCGGCGCCGCTGCTCGCGTGGGCGGGCATTCTTGCCCTCCGGGGACGGTCCGGGGCGCCGGTCCTGGCGCTCGGGCCGGCCGCCTACGTGGCCTACATGGCGATCCAGTACGCGATCGGGCCCGGGTACCTGGAGCTCCCCGGGAACAACGAGCGCTTCTACGTGCTCCACCTGTTCCTCTTCGGCCTCGGGCTCGCCCTGGCCGCGTGGGCGTGGGGCGCGATCGCGCCGGAGCGTCTCGGCCCCTCGACCCGGCGGGCCGAGCGCCGCTGGAGCCTCGTCCTGCTCGTGATCGCGGCGCTCGTCGTCCTTCGCTACCTCCCCGGCCTCGTGGACCTGGCGGCCGGCGGGGCGGGACCGCCGGCCTTCCGGCAGAACCCGACGAGCTGGCTCCTCATCGCCACCATGGACCTCGGAATCGCGGTCCCGGCCACCGTGGCCGCGTCCGTGGGGCTCCTCCGGGGGGCGCCCCGGGCGCGGGCGGCGCTCCACGGGGTGGTCGCGTGGTTCGCGCTGGTGGGGCTGGCGGTCGCGGCGATGGCCGCGGTCATGCTCGTCCGGGACGACCCGGCCGCCAGCGCGGCGGGCACGGCCGCGTTCGCGGCCTTCGCGGCGGGGTTCCTGGCCCTGGCGGCCAGACTCTACCGCCCGATCCTCGCGGGGGAGGCGCCGTGATGGGAGCGCGCCACCTGGGCTGGATCCCGGCCGCCGCGGCGGTGGGCTACGGCGCGTCCTGGCTCCTGGCCGACCGGCTCCGCCTTCCGGTCGACCTCTACTACGCCCTGTATTTCGGGATCGTCTCCGGCTTCCTGGCGCTCTACGTCCCGAGGACGGGCCTCCAGGTGGGCCGCTGGCTCTCGCGGCGGCGCCTCCTCGCCGCCGCGCTCGGCGTGCTCGGGGGGCTCGTCCTGGCCGCGGGCGTGCTCGCCCGTCCGGGAACCGCGCGCCTGCCGGACCGGCCCCTGGCCTGGGACCTGGTCTGGCGGGGACTGGCGTACGGCACGGTCGACGGCGTGCTGCTCCTCGCCTTCCCGTGGCTCGTGACGTGGCGGGCCCTGGGAGCCGAGACCGCGCGATGGCCGCGGAAGCTCGGCGCGGCCGCGCTGGCGTGGGGGGCCATCCTGCTCGTGACGACCGCCTACCACCTGGGCTACGGGGACTTCCGCTCGAGGAAGATCGTCCAGCCGAACGTCGGCAGCTCGATCGGAGCCGTGCCCACGCTCCTGAGCGCGAATCCGGCCGCTTCCGTGGTCAGCCACGCCCTGCTGCACGTCGCGGCGGTCGTCCACGCTCCCCGGACCGACCTCTATCTCCCGCCGCACGACGGAGGCGGGCGCGCGGACTAGGCCTCCCGCCGGACCGCAGCGGCGGCGGAGACCTCGCGGATGAGCTCCTCGGTCTGCTGGGGGAGCAGGGGCGGATAGAAGTGGAAGCCCTGCCCGTAGTCGCAGCCCATCGAGCGGACCACGGCCTGCTGGCGCGCCGTCTCGACCCCCTCGGCCACGGTGCGGAGGTCCAGCTCGCGTCCCAGCGCCACCACCGCCCGGATGATCGCGGAGTTGCGCTGGCCCCGCCGAAGGGATTCTACGAAGGAGCGGTCGATCTTGAGCCGGTCCACGGGGAACCGCTGCAGGTAGTCCAGGGACGAGTAGCCGGTCCCGAAGTCGTCGATCGAGAGCTGGACGCCGACCTTCCGCAGCCGGTCCAGGGAGCGGGAGGCGAGCTCGGCGTTCTCCACGAGCGTCGTCTCCGTGATCTCGAGGTTGAGCTGGGAGGGCGGTATCTCGAACTCCTTGCAGACGCCCGCCACCTGGCCGACGAAGTCCTCCCGCGAGAGCTGGCGCGCCGAGACGTTCACGCCCATCGACAGCCCGCCGATGGCCTCGTATCGGCGGCGCCATTCCGCCAGCGTTCGGCACGCCTCCCGGAGGACGAAGGAGCCGAGCGGGACGATGAGCCCCGTGTCCTCGGCGACATCGAGGAACTCGCCCGGTCCGAGGACCCCGCGCTCGGGGTGGCGCCAGCGGACGAGCGCCTCGAAGCCGATCACCGAGCCGTCCTCGAGCGACACGAGCGGCTGGTAGTGGAGGAGGAACTCGGCCCGCTCGAGCGCCCGGTTCAGGTCGGTCTCGAGCTCGAGCCGGCTCCGCGCCTGCTCGTGCATCGAGTGGTCGAAGATCTCGAACCGGCCCTTCCCCCGGCCCTTGGCCTGGTACATGGCCGTGTCGGCCTGGCCCACCAGGGCCTCCGGGTCCGCCTCGTGGCCGCTGCCCACGGCGACCCCGACGCTCGCGTCCAGCTGCACGCGGTGGCCTCCCACGTCCACGGGGATCTCGAGCGCCCCGAAGATGCGCCGGGCCACGAGCACGGCATCATCGGCGTCCTGGATCTCGTCCAGGAGCATCACGAACTCGTCCCCGCCCCAGCGGGTGACCGTGTCGACCTCGCGCAGGCAGCGCTCCAGCCGCCTGGCCGTGCGCTGGAGGATCTGGTTCCCGACCGCGTGGCCGAGGCTGTCGTTGATGAGCTTGAAGCTGTCGAGGTCCAGGAACAGGACGCCGAAGCGGGAGCCGGGCCGGCGCCGGGCCTGGACGATCCTGTGGGAGAGGCGGTCGAGGAAGAGCTTCCGGTTGGGGAGCCCGGTCAGGTGGTCGCGGAAGGCCGCCGCGCGCAGGTCACCGGCTCTCCGGCGCGCGGTCAGGGCCAGCCCCGCCACCAGGACATCCGAGAAGCAGGTGGCCATCGCCATCAGGTCGGCGGAGCCCAGCTCGTGGAAGGGGAGGTAGGCGCCCGTGAGGACGTACTCTCCCAGGTAGACCAGCACCACGCTGACCAGGATGGCCGGGACCGCCCCCCAGACGCCCTCCCGGTAGGCCAGGATCGCCACGGGGACCAGGTGGACGGACCACAGCCACCCCGCGTCGACCCCCAGCGCCATGGAGAGCGCCGGATGCGCGACCGGCAGCAGGTACAGAGCCGTGAGCGAGAGGAAGAGGACCAAGCCACCACCCGGACGAGGGTCCACCGGGGGCGCGACGCCGCTCCCGGCGGGACTCCGGTCCGGTAGCGGCCGCGCGAACGGGCCCGACTGCCGCCAAACTCACACCAGGATCTGAAAAAAGCAAGGCGGATGACAACCTCTTATGTCACGGCGAGGCCCCGCGATCGGTCCGTTCGACGTGCTCGAGGCCCGCGCCGCGTCGCCCGGGACCCGGCCGAGTCAGCCCGAGCCGGGCCCAGTCGGCCCGAGCCGGGCTCAGTCGGCCCAGACGGACGCGCGGGTGGCCCACAGGCTGTCCGGATACCGCTCCGCGAGCCGGTCGGCGGTCTCGCCCAGCGCTGCAGGATCCTCGCTGGCCTTGTAGCGGGAGACCCCCGCCCAGTAGACGGCCTCGGGCGCCGCCTCCGTGTTCGACCAGGCGGCCGCGGCCTCGCGGAAGCGCTCCTCGGCCTCCTCCCAGTCGCCCGCGCCGAAGGCCGCCTGCGCCCGGCCCAGCGCCAGCTGGCCCGAGAACTCGTCGGCGGGCAGGTAGCCCACCCACTCGTGGCGCTCGATCCCGCGGCCGTCCATGACGACCAGGGTCGGCGTCCAGTTCTTGTGGAAGCGGCCGAAGGTCCCCGGCTGCTCGGCAATGTGCGCCTTGACCGGGATGAAGTGCTCCCCGATGTAGTCGGCCACCTCGTCCCTGGGATACACCTCGGCATCCAGCCGAGCGCATCCCCCTCAGTCGGGCGCCGCGTTGAAGTCGACGAGGAGCGGACGGCCGGTCTCCTGCGCCTCCTCGAGCGCGGCGTCGACGTCTTTTCGCCACTCGATGGACATGATCGGATCCTCGTTCGGTGACTGGCTTCGGTCCTCGCCGCACACACGGTTGCAGGATGCGCTCCAGCGGCCGCCGGCTCCCTCGTGGAGTCTCCGTCGCGGGGGCGGGCCGCCCCGTCCGGATCCCGGCGCGGGCCTTGCTTCCCATCGGTGGCGGAAGCCGAACGACCATCCGAGAGACGTACCGGGAGGATCCGACATGCCGACGAGAACGTCACGTGCCGAGTGGAAGGGCGACCTCGAGGGCGGGCGGGGGACGATGTCCTTCGGAGGCGGTGCCTGGGAGGGCGCCTACTCGTTCCGCTCGCGCTTCGAGAACGGGGAAGGGACGAACCCCGAGGAGCTCCTGGCCGCCGCGCACGCCGGCTGCTTCTCCATGGCGCTCTCGAACATCCTGGCCGGGGCCGGGCATCCGCCGGACTCGGTGCGCACCCGCGCCGACGTCCATCTCGTGGTCGGGGAGGACGGACCGTCCATCCCCCGGGTGGACCTCCACGTGGAGGCGGACGTCCCGGGGATCGACGAGGACGCGTTCCTCGAGCACGCCGCGGCGGCCAAGGCCGGGTGCCCCGTGTCCAAGCTCTACCGCGCCGACATCACGCTCGACGCGAAGCTGACCCCCTCCTGAGCCCGCGGGCGGCGGCGGGTCCCTCCGGGCTCGCCGCCGCGCCCTCCCTCAGCTCCGCCCGCGGCCGCGCCGCGATCGCGCCACGCGCGGAGCACCTCCTCCTCCCGCTCCGCCGTGAGCCCCGACCGCATGTGCTCGCGCCGGTCCGCGGGCTGCTCCCGGAACCACGCCAGCGTATCGGTGACGGTCTCGGCCAGCGGCCGGAAGGTGAGCCCCGCACGGAGCGCGCGGCCGATGTCGACGCGCGCGAAGCCCGCCGTGTCCTCGCCGTCGGGAACCCACACGGGCATGTCCGACCACGGCTTCACGTCGTGGGCCGCCAGGAAGTCGGCGTCGGCCCACGTGAAGGTGGCGTCCGCGCCCTCGGCCGCCCGGATGCCGATCAGGAGCTCGCTCATCGACCGCGTGTGGCCGGTCGCGTTGAAGGTGTCCACGGTCGCGTTCTCGGCCAGGCGGATCATGAAGTGGGTCAGGTCCCGCGCATCGACGACCTGCGTGGGGTCGGCCCCGTCTCCCGGCGCCAGGACCTCGCCTCCCCGTGCGACCCGCACCGGCCAGTAGGTGAACCGGTCCGTCGGGTCCCGCGGACCCACGATGAGCCCGGGGCGCACGATCGTCGCGCGGTCCGGAAAGTACTCGAGCGCCTCCCGCTCACACAGCGCCTTCTGGAGCCCGTACGGGAGCTTCTCCGCGTCCCGGCTCACGCCGGCCGTCTCGTACGTGAACGTGGGGAAGTCCTCGTCCATGCCGGGGTGGGACATGTCCGCGTAGGCGCTGATGGACGAGACGTACAGGTACTGGCGGACGGCGTCGCGGAGGAGGCTCGCGCTCATCCGCACCCACTCGAAGTCGGACGCCGAGTTGTCGATGCACACGTCCCAGCTCTTCCCCTTCAGGGATTCGAGGTCCCCGTTCCGGTCGCCGCGGAGCTTCTCGACGCCCGGGAACAGGCCCGGGTTGGTCTTCCCGCGGTTGAAGAGGGTGACGTGGTGGCCGCGCTCCCGGGCGTACCGGACCTGGTGGGGCCCGATGAAGCCGGTCCCGCCCAGGATGAGGATGCGGAGCGGGCGCGGGGCCTCCCGCAGCGGGTCCCGCGGCCGGCCCGACTCGAGGGTCCGGCTCCGACCTCCCCGGCCCGCTCCCGCCGCCGCGCCCGGGGCCCGGACGCCTGGAAGAGCGCCCAGCCCCAGGGCCCCGGCCGCGAGGCCGGAGCGCCGCAGGAAATCGCGACGGGTGGGAACCTGCGGACTCCGGCCGTGGGTGCCGTCGTGGTCGCTCATTCCGCACGTTGCGGGCACCGGACGCTCCCGGCAACCGGGCCGGCGTCCCGCGGCCGCGTCGGGCCGCCGCGCGTCGCTCCGGCCGACCCCCTTCGGGACCGCCCCCGGCCTCCGTCCGAAACCGCCGGCTCGGGAGATCCGTAGTCGAGGGAGCATGCATGCCGTGCGGAATCGGATCAGGGAGGCCCCACATGCCGGTCGACTGGGTAGCGCTCGCAGGTGTCATCATGGGGACGCTCATCGTCCTCATCCCCGTGGCGGGACTCACCGCCCGCTTCGCCTTCAAGCCCATCGTGGAATCGCTGGGGCGGGTGCGGCAGACGCCGCAGACGGACGAGCGCCTGGCCTCGCTGGAGTCCAGGATGGCGCTCCTCGAGAACCAGATGGAGGGGACGGAGGCCGAGCTGCGGCGGCTGTCCGAGGAGAGCGAGTTCCGGAAGGAGCTGGCGAGGCCGCCGGCCGAAGGCTTCTGAGCGGGGGCTGGTCCGGCGGGTCGGTGGCCGCCGGGCCCTGGAAGGCCGTCGAAGAACTGGAGCGAGCCGCGCGCAGTTCTTCAACGGCCTTCTAGTCCGACGCGGGCGAGGCTCCGAAGCCCTCCGCCTCCGGCGTTCCGTCCACTCCCCGCTCGCCTTCCGACGCCTCGGGCGCCACCTCGATCCGGTCCCGGAGCCCGGCGGGGAGCTCGGTCGCCCGCCAGTCGTCCTCTCCGGCGGTCCGCACCACGTGCACGACCCGCATCCTCCCGCGGGCGAGCGTGACCCGGCTGCCGTCCCGGTCCGTCTCGAAGCGCACCGCGTACTCGATCGCTTTCGCGGTCAGCTCGCGCACGGTGAGCCGGACGTCCAGCTCGTCGGCGTAGCGCGCGGGCCGGAGGTACTCGCACGAGACCGCCACCCGGGGCATGCCCTCGATCCGGCCGCCCTCGCTCAGGTAGGCCGAGCCGCCGAGAGACCGGTAGAAGGCGTGCTCGGCCTCCTCCATGAAGCGGAAGAAGGCAGCGAAGTGGCAGACGCCGGCGGCGTCCGTGTCCGCGAACTCCACCCGCCTCCGGTACGTGAACTCGTGCGCCATGCTCACCGTCCCCCTCTGCCGTTCCGGATCTCCCCGCCGCCGTCCCCCGCGCCGCAGGGTCGCCCGACCCTCCCGGGGCCCTCCGCCGCCTCTGGACGCCGGACGGCCGGCACGGCGAACTTGATCCCCGTCGACCGGCGATCCGCCCACCCCGCTCCCGGAGACCCTCCATGCCGGCCAGGAACGACCCCAGGACGATCTTCGGCTGGGCCATGTACGACTGGGCCAACTCCGCCTACGCCACCACGGTCATGGCGGCGCTCCTCCCCGCCTACTTCACCCGGAGCGTGGTCCCCGCGGGCGGGTGGACCTTCCTGGGACACACCATGGGCGGCGAGGCGCTGTGGGGCTACCTGGTGGGGGGCGTCACGTTCGTGATCTTCCTCGTCACGCCCGTGCTCGGGGCGATCGCGGACTTCTCGGCCACCAAGAAGCGCTTCCTCCGCGCCTTCGCCTACGGGGGAGCCCTGTTCGCCATCTGCCTGTTCTTCGTCCGCCCGGGCCACGTGGGTCTGGCCATGGGCCTCTTCCTGGTGACCCAGGCGGGCTTCGTGGGCGGGAACGTCTTCTACGACGGGTTCCTGCCCGACATCACCGCGCCCGACACGATCGACCGCGTCTCGGCGAAGGGCTACGGGCTCGGCTACGTGGGGGGCGGCCTCCAGTTCGCCCTCGCCATGGCCCTGGTCACCCTGCACGACCGGGTGGGGATCGGCACCGACCTCGCGGTCCGCATCGCCCTGGCCAGCTCGGGAGCGTGGTGGCTCGGCTTCTCGATCTTCGCGCTCGGCCGCCTGGAGGAGACCGGCCGCGCCCGGCCGCTCCCCGCCGCGCTCGAGGGCGCGCCGCGTCCCGTGGCCTACGCCCGGGTGGGCTTCGGCCGGGTGGCCGCGACCCTCCGGAAGCTCGTCGGCTTCCGTCAGCTCCTCCTCTTCCTCGTCGCCTACCTCATCTACAACGACGGCATCCAGACCACGATCAACATGGCCTCGGCCTACGCGGTCGGCACCCTCCGGCTCACGGTCGTCTCGGTCATGGTCACGCTGCTCATCGTGCAGTTCGTGGCGTTCGGGGGCGCGTTCTTCTTCGGGTGGGTGAGCGGGAGGATGAGCACGCGGGGGGCGGTCCTGGTGTGCCTGGCCGTGTACGGCCTGGTGGCGGTGGCCGCCTTCCGCCTGCCGACCGGACGGGCCGTACCGTTCTTCGCCCTGGGGGCGGCCATCGGCTTCGTGCAGGGGGGCGCGCAGTCGCTGAGCCGCAGCCTGTACGGCTCGATGATCCCCGAGGACGCCTCCGCCGAGTTCTACGGCTTCTACTCGGTCCTCTCCAGGTTCTCGGCCATCTGGGGCCCGCTCCTGTTCGCGTTCGTGGCCGACACGACCGGCTCGGGGCGGCACGCCATCCTCTCGCTCGTCGTCTTCTTCGTGGTGGGCGGGGTCCTCCTGGCGGTGGTCGACATCGACGCGGCCCGTGCGTCGAAGGCGAGGTGGTCGTTCGCGGACGAGGGGGCGGGGTCGGCCGGCTGAGGCGTGCCTCGGGTGGCCGGGCGCGGACGCCGGGCCCCACCGGCGCGGCGGCCGGGGCCGCCACGGCCGCGGGCCGCGGATCCGGCTACTCGCCCGCCAGCTTCCCGTGGGGATCGAGCAGCCGATAGAGGCCGGGGAGCAGCAGCAGCACGATCGGCCCGGAGAGGACGAAGCCTCCGATCACCGCTATGGCCAGCGGCTGCATGAGCTGGGAGCCCTGGCCGTAGGCGATCGCCAGGGGAGCCAGCGCGAACCCGGTCGCGAGGATCGTCATGGCCACCGGCCGCAGCCGCCTGCGGGACGAGCGGGCCCAGGCCAGGGGGACGGGCACCTCCCGCCGCAGCTCCTCGCGGGCCTCGTGGATCACGAAGATGGCGTTCTCGCCCACGATGCCGACCATCATGATCGCGCCGACATAGCTCGAGATGTTCAGCGTGACGCCCGTCAGGCGGAGGGCCAGGAGGACCCCGGCCAGCACCGAGGCGGCGCACACGGAGGTCACGACAGGCGCCCGCCAGTCCCCGAACTCGAACAGGACCACGACCGACACCAGGACGAGGCCCGCCAGGAGGATGTAGAGAAGGTTCCGGAAGGACTGCTGCTGCTGCTGGTAGAGGCCGCCGTACTGGATCGAGAAGCCGGGCGGAAGCGTGACCTGCCGCTGTATGCTGGACCGGATCTCGGCCATGGTGCTGCCGAGGTCCCGGCCGGAGACGCGGGCCGTCACGCCGACGTAGGTGGCCAGGTTCTCCCGGTCGATCTCGCTCTCGGGCTGCCCGGTCGACACCGTGGCCACGGCGGACAGCGGCACGAGGCCTCCCGAGGCGGTGCGGATCCTCATCTCCTGGAGGGGGCGGCCGCCCTCACTCAGCACCCTCAGGTCGTACATCCGGTCTCCGATCCGAATCCGGTCGACCACCGAGCCGGTCACGGCCGGCGCCACCTCGGAGTGCACCTTCCGAGTCGTGAGTCCGTACCGGGCCGCCGCCGCCGGGTCCACCCGGATGCGGAGGGCGGGGCCGGCGATGACGATCCCGTCGAACACGTCCTCCACGCCCCGCACGCCCGAGATGACGCTGGCGATCTGGCGAGCCTTCCTCTGCAGCAGCTGCTGGTCGTCGCCGAAGATCTTGAGGTCGATGGGCTGGGGCGTACCGCCGGTCAGGTCCCCGATGTTGTCCTCGAGAAGCTGCCCGAAGTCCGTGCGGACGGCCGGCTCCACGCGGGCGACCCTGCGGCGCAGCTCGGCGATCACGTTTTCGATGGGCCGCCGCCGCCCCCTCGGCTTCAGGTTGATCACGTAGTCGCCCCGATTCGGCTCGGTGATGAAGAAGCCCAGCTGGGTGCCGGTCCGGCGCGAGTAGCTGGAGACGTCGGGGACGGAGAGGATCACCTTCTCCACGTCGTCCAGCATCCGGTTCGTCTCGGTCAGCGACGTGCCCGGAGGCGTCGAGTAGTCCAGGATGATGGACCCCTCGTCCATGGCGGGCAGGAAGTCGGTGCCGATGCGTCGATACATCTGGAAGGCCACGGCCATCAGGACGAGGAGGACCGCGACGCTGGCCGCGCCGTGGTCGACGAAGAACCGGGCCGTGCGGTCGTAGGCCTTCCCCGCCGTCACGGCCAGCCGCCGCCCCCCCTCGCCGAGTCCGCCCGGCAGCGCCGACCACGGCCCACCGTCCGTGGAGCCCTCCTGCCGGCCCGTGGCGTGGCGACCCCGGAAGCCGTAGCGGCCGGCGAGCACCGGCACGACCAGCGCCGCGATGAAGAAGGACACCGTGAGGGCCAGCGCCATCGTGAGGGCCAGGGGCTTGAAGAACGCCCCGACCACGCCGGTGAGGAGCGCGAACGGGAGGAGGATCACCGTGGTCGACAGGCTCGAGCCGACCAGGGCCGGGAGGATCTGCCGGGTCCCCTGCTCGGCGGGGTCGCCCTCCTCGCCGGGCCGATGGTGGCGCTCGATGTTCTCGATGACCACGATCGCGTCGTCGGCGATGAGGCCCAGGGCCGCCGCCACCCCGGAGAGGGTCATGAGGTTGACGCTCCGACCCGTGGCGCCGAGGGCCAGTCCGACCAGGGCCACCGTGGCCGGCAGGGCCGCGACGGCTATGGCGGTGAGCCGGAAGCTCCGCAGGAAGACGAGGAGCACGAGGGCCGCCAGGATCACGCCGATGATGATCGCGTCGCGCGTCCCGCCCACCGAGTTGGAGACGAATCGGGCCTGGTCGTAGAAGGTCGTCCACCGGACGCCCTTCGGTATGAGGTCGGGGCGCTGCCGCAGCAGCTTCCGGATGCCGTCGGCGATGGCCACGGTGTTGGCGCTGGGCTGGCGGACGATGTTCACCAGGACGGCCTGGTGCCCGCCGGCGGTCGTGCGGATGTACGAGACCTCGTCGGCCACGTCCACGCTCCCCAGATCCGACAGCGAGGCGGAAGGTCCGCCGGCCACGGGCACGGAGATCCGGGACAGCGAATCCAGGGCGTGGACCCGTCCGTCCACGAGGGTCAGGTAGAGCTCGTGGTTGGCCTCGGTGAGGCCGGCCGACAGGACGTCGTCGTTCTCCTGGATGGCCGACACGACGTCGGAGGGCGCGAGATTCCGCGCCTGCAGCGCCGAAGGGTCGAGACGGACCTGGAACTCGCGCTGGCGCCCGCCCTGGATCTGGACCTGGGAGATGCCGGGGATCCTGATGAGCGCCGGCTTGAGCGTGTACTCGGCAAGCTGCCGCAGGTACGCCTGCGAGCGGGTGTCCGAGGTGAGCGCGTAACCCAGGATCGGGAAGATGGCGGTGTTCATCCACTCGACGTCGATCCGGATGCCCTGCGGGAGGTCCGGGCGGATGCGCTGGGTCTCCGCCTGCGTCCGCTGGAGCGCCGTCCGCATGTCCGTTCCCCACGCGAACTGGGCGGAGATCTCGCTCGAGCCGCGGGACGTGGTGGAGCGCACCAGCCGCACGCCGGGAACGCGGTGGATGGCCTCTTCGAGCGGACGCGTGACCGTGGGCATCATGCGGGCGGCGGGCTCCTCGCCCGCATCCGCGATGACCTTCACGATCGGGAACGTGACGGAGGGAAAGATCGAGGACGGGAGCCGAGCGGCCTCCCAGGCACCGGCGGCCCCCAGCACCACGACCAGGGCGAGGATGGCCCCGGCCCGGCGTCGCGCGCCGCCCAACAGGTTCAAGGCTGGATCCGGACCCGGGTGCCGTCGGGAAGGCCCACCTGGCCCGAGACGATGACCCTCGTCCCGGGAGCCAGCTTCGGTGAGACGATCTGGACCGTGTCCCCGCGCTCGAGGCCGGTCCGGACCTGGACCCACACGGCCCTGCCGTCGGAGACGGTCGCCACCCGGGTCGTGCCGTACACGTCGTCGCGCAGGACGGCCGCCGCGGGGACCGCCGTCACGTGCCTGCGCACCCCGACCACGATCGTGGCCTGGCCGAAGAGGCCGGTCGCGACCGGCGGCCGGCCCGACGCGAAGTCGATGCGGACGGGGGCGCTCAGGGTCTCGCTCGAGGCCGCCGGCAGGACGTCGCGGACGGTGCCGGTGAGCGGCCCGGGGACGGCGGAGAGCTCGATGCGCACCCGCTGTCCCGGCGCGACCTTCGGCACGTCCGGCTGCGTCAGGCGGGCCACGAAGGAGATCGCCGAGCGGTCGGCGATCGTGACGATCGTCTCGCCCTGGTCGACCAGGTCCCCGCCCGTGGCGGCGTGGGAGAGGACCACGCCGGAGGTCCGGGCGACGAGCGGTCGACGCACGAGAGCGCCGCGCGCGAGCTCGAGCGCCCGCCTCGCGTCGGCGCTGTCTTGCCGCGTCGCCGCGTCGGCGAGCATGGCGCGCGCCCCATCGAGCGATGCCTCGCTCTCGAGCGCGGCTACGGCTCCCAGCGTGTCGCCGGCCCGCACCGGGTCTCCATCGGCCACGTCCAGGTCGAGGAGGCGCCCGGCGAACGGAGCGCGCACCCGGGCTTCGCGGAGCGCGGTCGTCTGACCCGGCGCCTGCACCACCTCCGCCAGGTCGGCCACGTAGGCCGTGTCCGCGCGGACGGGCGTGGCCGCCGTGTCGGCCGCGGTTGCCGTGTCGGACGCGGCCGCGCTCCCCGAGCCGCCGCCGGGGCCGGAGCCGCCGCACGCCGCCGGGAGCGCCGCCACGGCGAGGGCGAGAGCCGCGAGGGCGGCCCGGCGGGAGCGCTCGCCCGGCGCGGCGGCGCGCCCCCGCCGTACGGGGCCCGTGCCCCTCACTTCGTCCCCCACCGGATCCTCCGGGCGTCGGCCAGGCGGTAGTCCAGGACCGCATCGGCGACGGCCTGCGCCGCCGACCTCCAGCTCCGGTAGGCGTCCAGGACGTCGAGGGCCGTGCCCGACCCGCCCCGGTACAGGCTCTCCGCCTGCACGAACGCGTCCCGGGCGGACGAGGCCGCCTCCCTGCGCGTGGCGATCTCCCGCCAACGGGCGCGGAGGAGCGCGTCCGCCCGGTGGTACTCCAGGCGGACGGACCGGCGGGTGGCCTCCGCCACGGCCCGCGACTCGGCCAGGGCGTCCCGGGCCTCGTCCATCCGCCCCCGGTAGACGCGGTCCCAGAGCGGGAGGGAGAGGGTGAGCATCGCCTCGACGCCCCAGCCCCGCCCGTCGTTCATGAGGGCGGGGGCGGGATCCACGAGGGCGGCCTGCCCTCCGGCCGCCACGGCGAGGCCCAGGTGCGGAAGGCGGCCCGAGCGGGTGCCCGACAGCGTGGCCCGGGCCGCGTCCACGGAGGACAGGGCGCTCCGCACGTCGGGGGTCAGGGTCCAGGGCGTCTCCCCGGGGGGCGCCGGCGACGGAGGCTCGGTCGGCTCCGGGAGGGGCGCCGGCGCCAGCGGCGCGTCGGGCGTCCGGCCCAGCAGGTCGTTCAGCTCCATGCGGATCTCCGTGCGCGCGTGCTTCGCGGCGTCGAGGTCGGCCCGCGCGCCGGCCAGCTCCGAGCGGGTGCGGGTGACGTCCGCGCCCACCCCCTGCCCCGACGCCCGCCGGGCGCGGACCTCCGACAGGTAGCGCTCGAGGCGGGCGACGCCCCGGCGCTGGAGCTCGATGTCGCGCTCGCGTCGGAGGAGCTGCGCGAAGTCGGCGCGGACGGCCAGCTCCACGTCCTTGACCGTGCCCCGGTAGTCCGCGCGGGCCGCCTCGGAGCGGGCCCGCCGGGACCGCACGGACGCCCGCAGCGCCCCGCCGTCGTAGAGGGGCGTCTGCGCCACCAGGCGGGCCCGGGCGTCGCTGCTCTCGTAGCTGCGGGGCGCGCCGGGGTGGAGGTCCGCCTCCATTGAGAGCGACGGCCACAGGGCTCCCCTGGCCTGCCTGACGCGGTCCAGCGCCTGCTCCAGGGCCAGGCGCGAGACCGAAAGGCGGATGTCCGCCGCCCGGGCCTCGGCCAGGGCCTCCTGGAGGGTGAGCGTGTCGGAGGGCGCGGCCGGCTGCCCCCGAGCCGGGCCCGCGGCGGCGAGGGCCGCCAGAACGATCGCCGCGGCGCGCGTCGGGCTCAAGTCCCGGACGTTCGCGCGGGGTGGCGGGCGGGGACGGACGTCGCCCCGAGCCCGGCGGCGGCGCCCCGGACGGCGAGGGCCCCGCTCCGGGACGCCCGGGCCCGGAGGGCATCGTCGTCCCGATCGTGGAGCGGCGTGAAGGACGGGAGCGCCAGGAGCGCCAGCCCCAGCACGGCCGCCACGAGCACGGCGCGCAGGCCGGCGGGGACGGCCCTCCCCTCTCCTGGCGCGGGCTCGAGGATCCGGGACACCCGGGCCAGGAGTCCCGCGCGCCGCTCGCCCGCCGCGGCCAGGCCCGCCGTCGCGGGCCGGGGCCCGCCCGACAGGGCGCTGGCGACCGCCTCGAGCCCCCGCGCCACCGCGAGCGGCTCTCCCGTGCGCTCGATCGCCCAGGCATCGGCCCGGATCTCGGCCAGCTCCTCCAGCCTCCGCCGCGCCACCGCGCACAGAGGCTGGAAGAAGCAGAGCGCGCGGACCGTCGCCGCGGCGAGCGACCACAGCGGGTCCCGCCGGGCCAGGTGGGCGACCTCGTGGGCCAGGACCCCGCGCAGGGGCGCGTCCGCCATGCGGTCGACGAGGTCGGGGGGCACGACGACCTCGCGGAGCCCGAGCGCCAGCGGTGTGCCGATGCCCTCGAGGACGCGCAGCCGGACCCCCGGCGCCGCCCCGACGGCCGCGAGGCTCGCGCGGAGGATCCGCCCCCGCCGGCCGGTCGCGGGACGACGGTCCCCGAGGGCCGCGAGGAGGCGGCGGTTCCGGCGGACGAGCCGGACGACCTGGAGGCCCGCGCCGGCCGCCCACGAGGCGACGAGCGCGAGCTGCCAGTGGTCCAGCAGAAGCGCCGGGAGGCCGGCGAGGAGGCCCGGAGCCGCCGCCCCGGCGCCGCCGGCCGACGCCGCCCCCGACGCCGGGTGGAGCAGCGTCACGTCCCACGCGTCCACGAGGGGGTCGACGTCGGCCACCGCGTGCGCCGTCGCCGTGAGGACGGGGGCGAACAGGGCCACCCTCCACAGGGTCTCCTCCCACGCCGGCCGGAGATCTCGGACGCGGACGACGAGCCACGCGGCCCCGAGCAGGAGCGTCCCGTGGACGAGGAAGGTGAGGATCCAGCTGGCCACGACCGCCGAGCCCGGGTCCAGGGCCCGGAGGAGCGCGTCCCCCATCAGCCGCCCCGCTCCTCGTCCGTCAGCCCGGCCTCCTTGTCCTCGATGAGCCGCCGGACCCGATCGAGCTCGGAGGGCTCGAGGTCCCGCGCGTCCAGCAGCCGGCTCACCAGGGTGGGCACGTCCCCTCCGAAGAGGTATTCGGCCAGGGCATCCACGCGCGAGCGGAGCACCTCCTCCTCGGTGACCGTCGGCCGGTAGACGAACTCGCGGCCCTCCTCCCGGTGCGCCACGACGCCCCTGTCCTCCAGCCGTGAGAGCAGGGTGGCCACCGTGGTCCGGGCCAGGTCCCGGCGTCCGGCCAGGCCCTCACGCACGTCGTTGACCGTGGCCTCGTCCTCGGCCCACAGGACTCCCAGGATGGCCAGCTGGAGGTCGGTGAGCTCGGGTGCCCCCGGCACGTCCCGTGTCTCGCTCATCACAGCCTCCCGTCTCGGAAGGACGTCCGCTCCCTCCCGCACGCTTCGTCCCGGTCCCCGCCCTCTAGACTACACATGTAGTCGTTAAACTTCAAGGCGGGCCGGGGAGCCGGGCGGGCGCGCTCAGTCCGATGCCGCCCCGGCTGCCGAGGTCCCCTGCCGCTCCCGAACCATGCGCGAGAACAGCGTGAGCTCCGGGTCGAAGACGAACTGGAGGAGGAGCTTCGCCCACGAGGCGTGCGACCGCAGGTCGCGGTAGTACTCGGGGGCGGTCTTCTTGAGCCGCGGCAGGCGGTTCCACGGCACCGAGGGGAAGTCGTGATGCTCGTTGTGGAAGCCCACGTTGAACGCCACGGCGTTCATGGGTCCGTAGTAGCTGTAGGTCTCCTGCCCGTCGTCCTCGACCAGCCAGTGGCGCTGGATCCAGCGCGCGCCCACCGGGTGGAGCCCCACCGAGAAGAAGACGGAGGCCAGCAGGTAGAGGAAGGCGGCCGGACCCAGGACGAGCCAGATGGCCGCGTCGACCGCGAAGATGACCAGCATGTTGGTGATCTGCCACCCGTCGAACAGGCTCACCTCCGTGATCCGGAACGCCCGCAGCATCTGGAATATCGGGAAGAGGAGGAGCCACAGCGCCTTTCGAACGGGGGACCTGCCCACCAGCCTCGCCTCCCACTCGCTCGGGATGTCGGCGTCCAGCTCGTAGACGCCCTGATACGAGTGGTGCTTGAGGTGGTAGCGCTTGAACGAGACGGAGGTGGGGAGGACGCTGGGGAGGTTGGCGGCGATCCCGGCCAGGGTGTTCGCCACCCGCTTCCGGAAGATCAGGTTGTGCGCGCACTCGTGGATGAGGACGAAGAGCCCGTGGTCGGCCACCGCGCCCACCGTGTAGGCCACCAGCAGGATGAGCCACCAGGGCTCGGCGCGGATCCACCAGGCCAGGCCGAGCTGGAGCCCCACCAGGACGACGACCAGCGTGAAGGACCAGGGATTCTTGCCGATCTCCTCCCGCACCTCCGGATGCCGCCGCAGGATCGCCTGCGTGCGGGCCTTGTGGGGTTGGGGGTCGCTGGAGCGTGAGAAGGCAGCGGTGCGGTCTCCGGTCGGCATCCGGTTCTCCGTGCAGGGGACGTGCGGCCGCCGGCCGACGGGCGATCCCGGGGCGGGCGATCCGCGAGCGTGATAGCCTACAGGTGTAGTCAACCCTCCGGCAACCAGGGGCACCTCGATCTCGGGGTCGTGGCCGGCCGGAATCGGCCGGTTCGGACCGTGCCCGGGGCGGTCGCGGCGGGGCTTGTCGCTCGCCTGACCCGGATCCACTTTGGATGATGCGGCGGCGCCGGGTCGGGCGTCTCTCCTCCCGCGGAGAAGGAGGACGACGTGATGGATCCCCTCTCGTTCCTGAGTCGACTGGCTTCCGAGCTCAGGAGCCGCCGCGTGCTCCACGTGGCCGGCGTCTACCTCCTGGTGATGTGGGTCGTCATCCAGGTGGCCGTGGCCACCTTCCCCGCGCTGCGCCTTCCCCACTGGTCGGTCACGCTCGTCATATGCCTCACGGTGCTGGGGCTTCCGATCGCCCTGGTCATCGCCTGGGCGTTCGAGGTCACGCCGGAGGGGGTGCGTCGCACCGAGGTTGGGACCTCGCGGGGTGCCGATCCACAGCTCTCCCGCGCCGCCCATCTGGTACTCACCGCCGTGGGGATCATCCTGGTCGGGCTGGTGGGCTGGGGATCCTGGGCTCTGTATCTCCGCGGCACGACCGTCACCCCCCCGGCGGCGGCCGACGCCAGGCCCGACCTGGACCCGAGCCGGGTAGCGGTCCTCTACATGGACGACTACAGCAGGGACCACAGCCTGGGCTATCTGGCCAGCGGCCTCACGGAGACCCTGATCCACGAGCTGGGCGGCGTGGAGGGCCTGTCGGTGGTCCCGACCAACGGGGTCCGCCCCTATCGGAACGCCGACGTCCCCCTGGACAGCATCGGCCGCGCGCTCAAGGCGGGGAGCCTCGTCGACGGGAGCGTGCAGCAAGCAGGGAACCGGGTGCGTGTCAGCGTTCAGCTCGTGGACGTGGCGACCGGCGAGCAGGTGGACAGCAAGCAGCTCGAGCAGCCGCTCACGGACCCGTTCGCGCTCCAGGACAGCGTGTCGAACGAGGTCGCCCGGTTCCTGCGCCAGCGCCTGGGCCGCACGGTCGAGCTTCGGAAGGCCAGGGAGGGGGCCGACGACCCGCGCGCCTGGAGGCTCTACCAGATCGCGCTGGACCTGCGGTCCGACGCCGATTCGCTGAGATGGGCACGCGACACGGCCGGAGCGATGGCCACGTTCCGACGCGCCGATTCCCTACTGGATGTCGCCGCGGAGCTCGACCCCGGGTGGACGCGCCCCACGCTCGAGAGCGGCTGGACGCACCTCACGATGGCCCGGGTCGGGGCCGGCGTCCTCAGCCGGACGGACACGGCGCGCCTGCGCGAGGGGCTCGAGGACGCCCGCAGGATCCTCGATGAGCATCCGGACGACCCCGAAGCGCTGGAGCTGCGGGGAAATCTCGGGTGGTTTCTCAGCCAGGCGATCGATCCGCCGGCGAGCGACAGCCTCCTGGACGCGGCCGAGCGGGACCTCCGCGCGGCCACGACCCGCGATCCCGGACGCGCCCGGGCCTGGGCGATCCTCGCTTACATCCTGGACAACGAGGGGAAGTTCGAGGAGGCGAGGGTGGCGGCCCGACGCATGGCGGAGGCCGACCCGTTCCTGGCCAACGATGTCACCTACCTGTACGTGTCGGCCTCGCTGGCCCTGGAGTTCCACGAGATGCAGAGGGCGGACTCACTGGCGCGGCGGGGCGAGAACCTGTATCCGCGGCAGTTCGCCTACCCGGTCTTCAGGCTGCTCGTCCTGGCCTCCCGACCAACGGCCCCCGGAGCCGTGGACACGGCCTGGGCCCTCCTGCACAGGGCCGAGTCGCTCGGCCCGCCCGACTGGCGATACCAGGAAGGCCGCTATCTCGTGGCCGCCGCACTCACGAGGGCGGGGCTCACCGACAGCGCCCGAGCCGTGGCCCGCCGGGCCCGGGAGATCGATCCGGCCGCTTCCACGGTACCGAAGCAGGAAGCGTATCTGGCGCTCCTGAGCGGCGATCGTGACCGCGCGATCGACAGCCTGGGCCGCTACCTCCGGATGGTGCCGAGCAACCGGGCCTACGTGTCCAGGGACTGGTGGTGGGAGCCCCTGCACGGAGACCCGCGCTTCGAGGAGATGGTGGACACGACGCGCTCCACCGTCCGCTGACGGTGAGGGATCCCGCTGGACCTTCCGGGTTCAGCCGGGGATGACCTGTACGCGGGGGTCGAGGGTCACGGGGTCGCCCCCGTCCTTCGGCCACACGGTGACCCCGTACTCGTAGATGCCGCACCGGGCATCCCGGTCGATGCGGTCACCGACCGCGCCCTGACCCGAACCGGCGTACGCCTCCTTCGGCAGGGGCGTGGCGCCGTCCTTGAAGTTCACCTCGAACCTGTCGGCGTCCTGCCCCTCGGCCAGCTTCCACCGGAAGGCTCCCGGTCCCCTGGGCTGTACCATGGGGTCCGGGTCCACGGAGACCTCGCCCTTCAGGAGAGAGATCTTCGCCACGTCGGGGGTCTGAGCCGGGAACGGGGGCTTCATCTCGTTGCACGCGATGCGACCCGGCCGCGCGGCCGTGTCCCCCGTGGCGGCCTCGCCCCCGGGCGCGCCACCCTGCCGCTCACCTCCGCCGCATCCGACCAGCAGGAGGAGCGCGCATGTCGAAGCCGTTACGATCGCGATCCGTGTGCGCATCATGGAGCCTCCCGTGCGCAGGAGAGCCGGCGGACGCCGGCCGAGCGGACGAATTCCACGGCTGTCACGGGAATCCGTGCTATTTTCCGGCGCCTAAGCGTAACCGAAGCCTCGAGGATTGTGAAGCCCGGCCGGGTGAGAGTGATCGTTTCCCCTTTGCGTCCGGGAGCCAGGGGATTAGATTTTTCTCCGGATCCTGACCCGCCTCACCGGGAGTCGCCCTCGTTTGAAGGACCGCCGCAGGCTCTTCGTCCTCAAACCGGCCGACATGCCTCGTCGGCCTCCACCCTCGCGCGCCCTCGGCATCAGCGTCCTGGCCCTCGTGGCGGCGGGGGTGGCGGGCTTCGTGCGCGTCGAGCAGACGGCGCAGACACTCGGCCTGGTGTGGGTGCTGGCCCTCGTACCGCCCTTCCTCCTCTCCTACTACCGGGGGTGGTCGGGCGCCGTGGTGGCGCTCATCGGGGGCATGGTCGTCCTCACTCTCGTCGAGCTGGTCGGAGGCTCGATGCTGCAGGGCCGGATCGACTGGTGGGTGTACGGCTCGGCGGCGGTGAGCCTCATCGTGGTCAGCCTGGGCGCGGGGGTGACGACCGAGTTCCTCCACCGGGCGGGCGGCGACCCGCACCTGGCGGACCGTCAGTGGCAGACGGGCCGCGAACTCAAGCGCGCGCTCGAGTCGGGCGACTTCCTCCTCCACTTCGACCCGATCGTCGACCTCGCGACCGGCCGCGTCCAGGGGGTCGAGGCGCTGGTGCGCTGGAAGCACGGGAGCGGCGGGCTTCTCCCGCCCGACCTCTTCCTTCCCACCGCGGAAGCGACCGGTCTGATCATCCCGCTCGGGTACTGGATCCTGGCCGAGGCCTGTCGCGCCTACGGCGCCTGGAGGAACGCCCTGCCCGAGGCCGAGGGCTTCTTCGTGGCCGTGAACCTCTCCACGGTCCAGTGCCGGGACGACGATGACCTGGCGGTCCAGATCCGCCGCATCCTGGGCGAGCACGACGTCCCCCGGCGGGCGCTGCAGTTCGAGATCCGCGAGACGGGCCTCCTGCAGGTGGGTGATCGCGTCCAGGAGATCAAGGAGACCGGCGTCCAGGTCGTCATCGACGACTTCGGCACCGAGAACTCCTCCCTGAGCTATCTGACGTGGCTGGACGTGGACGGCCTCAAGATGGACCGGGGGTTCGTGAGCGACCTGCCGGACGATGCCCGCAGCGCCGCCATCGTCCATTCCACGATCGACCTGGCCACCGAGCTCGGACTGTGGGTGACCGGCGAGGGCGTCGAGAGTCACGCCCAGCGGGAGTGGCTCCTCGGGGCCGGCTGCCGATACGGGCAGGGCTTCCTGTTCGGGCAGGCGCTCCCCCTGGAGGCCGCGCTGCGCGAGGCACGCGCGAGCTGGGGGAGGGGCGACGCGCACGATCTTGCGGGGAGGTCCCTCCGGGTCCGAGGTTGATCCGGGTCCACGCGGCCGGGAGCGGCCCGGCGCGTCCCCCCTCCAGCGCGACCGCGAGAGAGCCGATGGCCCGGGACACACGCGAGCCGGCCACCGTCATACGGGAGAAGACCGCCGCGCGTGTCCGCCACATCCGCGAGCAGGACATGGATGCCATGGTGGACGATTTCTACGCCGACGACGCGGTCTTCATGCCTCCCAACCAGCTCGAAGTCCGGGGCCGCGAGGACCTCCTCGAGTACTGGCGGGAGCGTCCGGACGAGGGCCTCCTCGAGCTCGAGCTGGAGCCCACCCGCGTGGAGAATTCCGGGGACCTGGCCTACGAGGTCGGCCGCTACACGAGCATCCTCCGCCCCCGACACGGCGCCCTCCTCCAGGACTACGGCAAGTACCTGGTCGTCTACCGCCGCCAGGAGGACGGCGACTGGAAGGCGGTCGCCGACACGTTCAACAGCGACCGGGACTGAGCCTGCCCTCCCCCCGCCGGAAAGTGTCGTTGCGATGTGCGAGGGATGAAGGCTACCTGCCACACTGTCCCGCCCGGCCCGCCCTCCCGTGACATCCCCCCTTCGTCCGAAAGCGCCCCGACGGTGGGCTTCTGAGGCTCGGCGCGCCTCTCGCGGGCCTGGTACGCACCTTGAACGTAAGGGGTGAGCCTGCCTCCCTCGAGACGGCAGGTCGCGGCGTTCGCAGCGCTTCGGAACCGGTGTCGGAGCGTAGAGTCGATAACCCTGGCGCGGGTTGCACAGTGAGCCTGACCGAGATGAAGAGAGTCGCCCGCAGCGAGGCGGACGCGGGCCGGCTGGGGGTCGCACTCGACCTCTACCGCAAAGCCATCAAGGCCATGGAGCACCGAGGGCGCCCGCCCGATCCGCTGCTCCACGTCCGCATGGGCGACATTCATCACCGGCTGGGCCACGAGCGCATGGCCGTCGCCGCCTACGCTCGCGCGGCGGACGGCTACCGGTCGGACGGCCGCGCCGTGAACGCCGTCGCCGTCTGGAAGCGCGTCCTTCGCATGTACTCCGAGCACATGTGGGTCCACCGGGAGCTGGCCGACCTCCACCTGGAGCAGGACCTGGTGGCCGAGGCCCGCCGGCACGTGCTGGCCTACGTCGAGGCCGCCGACGAGCGCGACGAGCCGGGCCTGGCCGTGGAGGCCCTCGAAGCGTTCCTCGAGCTCCAGGCGGACGACGAGGTGGCCGCGGTCCTCCGCGCCTATCGCGCGCTCCAGCGGGAGAAGCTCCTGGTGCGGGACGACGCGGACGCCGCCGGGGCCGAGGCCGGCGAAGAGGCCGCCCCGGAGACGACGACGGCCCCCGAGCCCGAGACCTCGCGACCTCCGGTGGGCCGCCGCGCCCGCGTGCGCCTTCCCCTCCGCGTCGAGCCGGCCACCCTCCGAGCGGCGGGCTGACCCACCCGTCCCCGGCTTGCCTCCGGGGACGGGACACGCCATCCTCTCCTCCACAGAACGGCGATGGAGTTCGCCGGGACCGTCGCGCCCCGGGGCGCGACTGATGACTCCTCCCCGCCGGGCATCGGCCCGGCCGGGAGGTTTTTTCACGTTTCGGACCGGAGCTCTGTCGTGTCGATGCTCTACCTCTACATCGCTGCCGGGGGCGCGCTGGGCGCCCTCGCCCGCTACGGACTGGCCGGATGGGTCCACGGCTGGGCCGGCGGAGGATTCCCGTGGGGGACCTTGACCGTCAACGTGACCGGGGCGTTCCTGCTGGGCTTCATGGCGCGACTCCTCCAGGGCCTGGCGTCCGGGCCGTCGGTCCGGGGCTTCATCGTCATCGGCTTCCTGGGGGCGTTCACGACCTTCAGCACGTTCAGCTACGAGACGATGGCGCTCCTCAGGGACGGCGAGTGGGTCCCGGGCGCGCTGTACGCCGCCGGGAGCGTGGCCGTGGCCCTGGTCGGCACCCTCCTGGGCCTGGGCCTGGCCGCCACGATCCTCCGGCAGGGAGGCTGAGCATGGAGCGGGGCTTCGAGGGCGAGCGCACGCTCATGCGCATCTTCATCGGAGAATCGGACCGCCACGAGGGCCGGCCGCTGTACGAGGCGCTGGTCGAGCTCTTCCGGGAGCGCGGGTTCGCGGGGGCGACCGTGCTCCGGGGCATCGCCGGCTTCGGCGCCCACGCCCGGCTCCACACCGAGAAGATCCTCCGGCTCTCGCTCGACCTCCCGATCGTCGTCGAGGTCGTGGACACGGAGGAGAGGATCTCGGCGGTGCTGCCCGAGCTGGACGGGATGATCGAGGGCGGTCTCATCACCCTCGAGAGGGCGCGGGTCATCATGTACCGGCCGCACGAGGAGCGACCGACCGGCGAGGACTGAGGGAGGTCGGGGGACCTTGAGAGCGGGATGAGGGCGCGGGCGTCCGTGGGGCCGATCCCCGCCGGACGTCCGCAGCCGCGCCGTCCGGCGCCGTCCCGGACGCCACGGCCCGGAGGACCCCATGACCGCCCGGCCCGCTCGCCCTTCCCGATCCCCGCGCGACCCCGCCCGGGCGCGCCCCGGCGGCTTCGCTCTCGTCGCCGCCCTGCTCGTCCTCCTCGGCCTGTCGGCGGTCGCGGCGGGGGGCCTGTTCCTGGCGGGCACCGAGGCCTCCGCCTCGCGCTCCCACGCCGGGAGCGTCAGGGCGTTCCTGGCCGCCGAGGCCCGCATGGCCACGTTCCTGGACCGCCAGCGGGGCGTTCCCCCGGCCGCCGGGATCGTCCTCGAGGACACGCCGCGAGCGCGGACGTCGACGCGGCTCGAGGCCCGGCGGCTCCTCGCGCTCGGGCCGGACCGGGACGTGTGGAGCGTCTCCGTGCGGGGCGAGTTCGGCTCGGGCCGCGCGGTCGCCCGGCGCACGCTCTCCCGCCTCGTCCTCTTCCGGCCGGTGCCGGCCCGGCCCGCCGCGGCCCTCGCGGCGGCGGGGGGCCTCGAGGTCGAAGGGGCGGACGCCAGCCTCGACGGCCGGGACCCGGGGAGCTCCGACTCCGCGTGCGCCGGCCTCGGGCCCGGGGAGGTGGCCGGAGCCGCCACGCCTCCGGGCGGCTACCGGCAGGCGGCGGCCGGTCCCCTGCTGGCCGCAGGCCGTCCCGACACCCTGGGGATCGATCCGGCCACCCTCCTGGCCGCCGCCGGCCTCGACTGGCCGGACCTCCTGGCGTACCCCGAGGCCTTCGACGTCCGGCTCCCCGGCGGCGCCTGGCCGACCGACGACGGCGGGTGGCCGGCCATCCTGGCCGACGTCGTGACGCTCACCCTCGACGCGAGCCGCTCGGGCCGCGGCCTGGTGGTCGTGCGGGGCGACCTCGCCCTGCGGGACGGCTTCCGCTGGGACGGGACCCTGCTGGTGGGGGGGCGGCTCGTGACGGACGGCGCCGTGTCGGTCTCGGGCGCCGTGATGGCCGGGTTGGCCGCCGGGGGGAGCGCCGGCCCCTCCCGCATCGGGGCGGGGCCGGCGGTGTTCCGCTACGACGCGTGCGCCGCGGCCCGGGCCGGACGGACGGTGGCCGTGCCCGTCGCCGTGCCGGGCACGTGGACGGAGGCCTTCACCCCCTGGGCGCCGTGACCTCAGGGTCCGCCGGCGTCAGCCGCCCTGCCCGGAGGGGCTTCCCTTCTGGAAGGTGAGGATGAGGGGCGCGACCTTGATGCCGGAGCGCACGGCCGAGTCGGCCGGGACGGCCTCCATGAACAGCAGGGGCGAGCCGCCCGACAGGTCGCCCAGGACCCCGCGGATGTCGTCCGACATGAGCTTGTCGGAGGGCACGGTCACCTCGCCCAGGAGGAAGGTCCCTTTCAGCGTCCAGCCGTCGGGGAGCATCGAGTCGTCCCCGAAGAAGTCGTCCGGCTGGACCTTCGTCCCGCCGGGGCTCACCTCGAAGGAGTCGGAGGTGTGCTCCATGGACAGGTCGCCGTCCTTCACGAGGGCGCTGTAGACGACCAGCCTGGCCTTGTCGCCCTCCTTCACGGTGGCCTGGGTCGCGTCGTACTCCACCGCGATGCCCTTCCGGACGTCGTCCCACGTCAGGGAGCCGGGGATGCTGTCCAGCTTCCCCGCGAACTCCTTGCTCATGAGGACGCGGAGCACGTCGTGGTCCGGCCCGGCCTGCTTCGTGGCGGCGCTGTCCTGGGCCTTCACGAGCCCGGGTCCGAGGAGGAGTGCTGCGGCCGCCGCGACGATCGCGAGGCTCCCGGCGCGCGTCCACGTCCCGCCGGCGGTCCGGCGTCGCGGCCTGGCGGAGCGGCTCTTCTCTTCCCTGGACGTGTCGGCACTCACTGGCGCTTCCTCCCGTTTGCGGTCCGCGTCCCGGCCGGCGCCCCGCCGGCCGTCACCGTCAGCTTGTTATTCGCCGGACGCCTTCAAGGTCCGGGCCGTGGGATCGACGGTCCGGGAGGGCCGGGAGTCACGTCATCCCAGCACGCCGTGGAGGAGCCAGGCGACGCCGAAGCCCAGGTAGTTGCCGACGGCGTACCCCAGGAGCCCCACCACGATGCCCGGGAGCACGAGGGCCGGCCACTCGCGCGAGACCGCCACGGCCAGCGCGCTCGTCGGTCCGCCGACCGCGGCCTGCGAGGCGACCGCCAGGCTCCCCACGTCGATCCGGAACAGGCGCCCGAGCCCGAACACGATCACCCCGTGGACGCCCACGACCAGGAGCGTGAACAGGAACACGGCCACGCCCACCGCCAGGATCTGGCCGATCTGCGAGTAGATGCCGATCACCGCGAAGAAGAGGTGGAGCGTGTAGTTGCCGAGCTGCATGGTCCCCTCGAGCCGCGAGAGGGGACCGAAGTGCCCGGCCAGGAGCGCAAAGGTCGTGAGCCACAGCACGTCCGGCACCGCGGGCACGATCCGACCGGCCAGGTGCGAGAGGACGAGGAGGACGAGGCCCGCCGCCATGAGCTCGGCGAGGCCGAGGGCCGAGATGGGCGCCGACGAGAAGAAGGGGTGGTCCTCGTCCGCCACGCCGGCGGCGGGGATCGGGGCATCCTCCGCGCTCCCCGCGGCCTCGGGAGCCGGTCGCGCCTGACCTGCGGCGGCGCCCGCCGCTCCGCCCGCCGCGGCCTCCGCCGGACGCTCGAGCCCCGGGATCACGAACGGGTAGAGCCGGGCCAGCCAGATGGGCAGGAGGAGGCAGGCGGCCATCCAGATCCCGGTCGTGAGCGCGTCGGCGGCCGTGGCCCCGGCGAACAGCGTGTCGGGCATCCCGAGCCCGCGCCCCACCGCGACGAAGTTGAGCGAGCCGCCGGTGTAGGTCCCCGTGAACGCGCCCGCCAGCTGCCACGTCTGGTCGCCGAACACGCTCCGGAACGTGGCGGTTCCGATCGCCACGCCCACGATCGTCCCGAGCACGGCCAGGCCGAACGCCCCCAGCATGCGGGGCCCCGCCTCCTTCAGGTCGCGGACGTGGACGCCCAGGAGGAGCCAGGCGATGGCCAGGGAGGTGACCGGGCCCGCGATGGTGTCGTAGATGGGCGCGCTCGGAGCCACGATCCCGAAGTTCGCGAGGAGCGCCCCGAACACGATGACCATGAGCGATGCGCCCACCCGCGACAGGACGGGGACGTGGCGGTCGAGCCAGAAGGCGAGCGCCGTGACCAGCGCGATCACGGCCGCCAGCGCCAGCGGGGAGTGGATCACCCGCTACCGGCCCCGGGTCGGTCGGCCGCGGGCTCCACGCAGGCGGGATCGTCGTTCCGGGGGCTGTTCACGTGGCGGCTCACCGGGTAGGACTCGAGGTCCGCCGGCTCGTGCGCGGCCAGGAGGTCCTCGGCCTGGCCGGCCGGAAGCTCCGGGTCCAGCCACGCCGACCACCGCTCCTCGGGGAGGATGACCGGCATCCGGTCGTGGAGCTCGGAGAGGAGCTCGCCGGGCGAGGTGGTGAGGATCGTGGCCGAGTCCACCCGGCGCTCCTCCCGCTCCCAGCGCTCCCACAGGCCGGCGAAGGCGAACAGGCGGTCCTCCTCCCGGCGGACGAACCAGGGCTGCTTCCCCGAGCCGGTCTTCTTCCACTCGTAGAAGCCGTCCGCCGGGACCAGGCAGCGCCGCGTGGCGAACGCGCCCCGAAAGGACGGCTTGGTGCGGGCCGACTCCGCCCGCGCGTTGATGAGGGTCGGGAAGTCCCCGGGGTCGTCCACCCACCCGGGCAGGAGCCCCCAGCGGACGCTGGCCAGCTCGCGGCCGCCCCCGCCCCCGGAGGCGGGACGCACGACGCCGATGTCCTGGGTCGGGGCGATGTTGAAGCGGGGCACGAGCCCGAGCCCGGGGCTCGCGGCGTCGAAGGCCTCGGAGACCTCCGACTCGGAATGCCGTAGCGTGAAGCGGCCGCACATGGCCCCCAGCATAGCCGTGCGCCGGCCCGTGGTCGAGCCGGCGCACGCCCACGCCCGTCGGGCGGTCCTCCGCGCGGTGGGACGGGCGTCCTCCGTTCGGCCGGGGAGCGGCCGCCCGCGCGGACGCCGCGGCCTCAGAGACCGGTGCTGTCGGGAGGCACCGGCACGCGGGAGGCGACCGTGAAGGTCTCGGCCAGCGAGGCCAGGTCGACGGGCGTCGTCCCCGGCTCCGGCTCCCGGTCCCGTACGCGCTCCAGGCTGACCTGCGCCTTCCTGTAGTCGGGCTCCGACTCGAGCGCCCTCCGGTACGCCCCGGCCGCCTGGTCGGGGTGCCCCGTCCGCTCCAGCGCGAGACCCAGGTTGTTCTGGAACGCCGGCTCCCCGGGCTCGAGCGTCACCGCCCGCGCCAGCGGCGCCAGCGCCTCGTCGTAGCGGCCGAGCCGCACGAGGACGAGGCCGAGATCGTTCAGGCTCCACGCCTGCTCCGGGTCCCGGACCGCCGAGGCGCGGTACAGGTCCTCGGCCTCCTCGAGCCGGCCCTGCGCCGTCCGCACGTTCCCCGCCACGCGCAGGACGACCGGATCGTCGGGGACCACCTCCAGCGCATGCTCGATGGTGGACCCGGCATCCTCCGTCCGGTCCTGGTCGAGGAGCAGGCGCGACAGGTTCACGAGGCTCTTCACGTGGTTCGGATCCCGGTCCAGCGCCGCCCGGAACCCCTCCTCGGCCAGCCGCGGCCGGCGGGCCTTCCACGCGGACAGGCCGAGCATGTAGTGCCCCCACGGGTTGTCGGGCTTCTGCGAGGCGTAGGCCCGGAACAGGCTCACCGCCTCGTCGTAGCGTCCGTCCCGGAAGGCGCCCGACGCGCTCTCCCAGTCCACCGGACCCGTGACCTCGGGGGTCGGCTCCGCGCCCCGCGTCCCGGAGTCGGGGCCCGCCGACGCCTCGGCCGGCGTCGCCGCCGCCCGCGCCGACCCGGTCCCGCCCTCGGGCGTGGTCCTTCCGACCGTAGGCGCGGCCTCGGGACCGCCGGCCGCCGTCTCGCCGGGCGCGGCCCGGTCCGGCCCCCGGTCCCCGCCGCAGGCGGCGGCCCCGGCCAGGACGAGCGCCGCCGTGAGCGCGGCCCCGGCCCGGCCGATCCACGAGCCGGTGCCGTGCCAGGTCCGGCCCTTCCTCAGCTCCCTCGCCGCGGCCCCCGCCGCGCTCGCCGCTTCCTGCCGGCTCCGTGTGTTCCGCATGGCTTCCTCCTCGTCGTGCGCCCCGAGGCGCGGTTTGCGTTCGCTGCGACCGGGGAGGAGAAAGGGCAAGCGTGCCGCCGGACGGCCGGCGCGCGGCTTTGTGCGTACCTATGTCGTGATGTGACAGGCGAGTGGGTGCGCTCGGGACCGGGCGGACACCGCGGCCGATGTGTCCGTCCGGACACGCCCCGCGGGGGCCCGATGTGTCCATCTGGACACGTCAGGGCCTCGCGGGTGGCGGGCCGGGAGATGGCCGCGCGGCCGTCAGCCGCGCTCGATGCCCAGCCGGCGCAGGATCTTGAGGAGGCTCGAGTGGTCGGCCAGGCCCAGGGCCCGCGCGGTCTCGGTGACGTGGCCGTCGTGGCGCCGGAGCGCGTCGAGGACGATGCGGCGCTCCGCCTCCTCCTTGAGCGCCCGGTAGCCGAGCCCCTCCCGCTCCTCGGGCAGGAGCCCGCCCGCGCCGCGTCCGGCCTCGTCCCGGACCTCGGCGGGCACGTCCGCGGCGCCGAGCACCGGCCCGTCGCCCGCGATCACCATGCGCTCGACCACGTTCCTCAGCTCGCGCACGTTGTTCCGCCTCCACTCGTACGAGGCGAGGAGCTCGACGGCCGCGGGGGCGAGCTCCCGGGGCGCGATCCCGAAGCTCCGGCACGTGGCGGCCAGGAAGTGCTCGGCCAGGAGGGGGACGTCGGAGAGCCGCTCGCGGAGGGGGGGCACGCGCGCTACGTGCACGGCCAGGCGGTAGTAGAGGTCCTCGCGGAAGCGGCCCTCGGCCACGTCGGCGTCGAGGTCCCGGTGGGTGGCCGCGACGACCCGGCACTCGACCTCCACCGGGCGCGTCCCGCCCACGCGGGTCAGCTCCCGCTGCTCCAGGACGCGCAGGAGCTTGGCCTGGGTGGCCGCGGGGAGCTCGCCCACCTCGTCCAGGAAGAGCGTCCCCTTCCCGGCCGCCTCGAACGCCCCGACCCGGAGCCGGTCGGCGCCCGTGAACGCGCCCTTCTCGTGCCCGAACAGCTCGCTCTCG
>DATFLN010000019.1:0-34802 GCA_035267645.1 Gemmatimonadota bacterium
CCGGGAATACCCGGTCGAGCGGCTGTTCCGGGACGCCAAGGTGACCGAGATCTACGAGGGCACCAGCGAGGTGCACCGGATCATCATCGCGAGGGAACTCTACTCACGACGAGGTGAGGACCAGTGACACATCCCGGCATACAGGTACCGGACCAGTTGGCGAAGGAAGGGGAGCTGGCCTCGGGCGAGCTGTTCGAGCTCCTCTCCGAGCACGGCCACGAGCAGGTGCTGTTCACCCACGAGCCGTCGTGCGGCTACCGCGGCATCATCGCCATCCACGACACGGCCCTGGGGCCGGCGCTGGGCGGGACGCGATTCTGGAGCTACGAGAGCGACATGGAGGCCGTGGTCGACGTGCTGCGGCTCTCGCGGGGGATGAGCTTCAAGGCCGCGGTGGCGGGTCTGAACCTCGGGGGCGGAAAGTCGGTCATCATCGGTGACAACCGCCGCCAGGACCGCGAGATGATCATGCGGGCCCACGGGCGGGCGGTCGAGAGCCTGGGGGGGCGCTACATTACCGCCGAGGACGTGGGCACCTCCGTGGAGGACATGGACTTCGTCCACATGGAGACGGACTGGGTGGTCGGGATCGCCGGCCGCTCCGGGGACCCGTCCCCGGTGACGGCGTACGGGGTCTTCCGCGGGATCAAGGCGTGCGCTCAGCGCCGCTACGGCTCGGACCGCCTCTCGGGCCGCACGGTGGCCGTGCAGGGAGCGGGGCACGTGGGTCACCACCTGGCCGCCTACCTCGTCGAGGACGGCGCGCACGTGGTCATCACCGACATCGACGCCGACCGGGCCCAGCAGGCGGTCGACGAGCTGGGCTGCGAGGGCGTGGGGCCGGACGAGATCTACGACGTGGACGGGGACATCTTCGCGCCCTGCGCGCTGGGAGCCATCCTGAACGAGGAGACGATCCCCCGGCTCCGGGTCGACATCGTGGCCGGCGCGGCCAACAACCAGCTCGCCAGCGAGGCGGACGACGACCGGCTGGCCGAGCGCGGGATCCTGTTCGCGCCCGACTACGTGATCAACGCCGGCGGGCTCATCAACGTCTACTCCGAGCTCGTGAGCTGGTCGCTCGAGCGCTCCAAGCGGAAGGCGGGCGAGATCTACACGACGCTGCTGCAGATCTTCGAGCTGGCCGAGGAGCGGGGCATCACCAACGCCGAGGCCGCCGACGAGCTGGCCGAGCGGCGGATCGACCGGGTGGCGCGCCTGCACCGGTCGAGGGTGTAGCCGCGATGGGGGGCGAGCTCTCGGACCCGGCCGCGGGCCGGGGCGACGCGCTGGTCGGACCCGCCTGGCAGGACCGTCCGCTCTCGGAGGTCGACCCGGAGGTCTACGGGGCCGTCCGGGACGAGACCGAGCGCCAGCGGACCGGCCTCGAGCTCATCGCGAGCGAGAACTTCTGCTCGGCCGCGGTCCTGGAGGCGATGGGCTCGCCGCTCACCAACAAGTACGCCGAGGGCCTTCCCGGGAAGCGCTACTACGGCGGCTGCGAGTACGTGGACGTGGCCGAGGAGGCGGCGCGCCGCCGCGCCTGCGAGCTGTTCGGGGCCGACCACGCCAACGTCCAGCCCCACAGCGGGGCCCAGGCCAACATGGCGGCGTACGCGGCCTTCCTCTCCCCGGGCGACACGATCCTGGGGATGAACCTCACGCACGGGGGACACCTCACCCACGGCTCGTCCGTGAACTTCAGCGGCAAGCTGTACGAGGTGGTCGAGTACGGCGTGCGCGAGGAGGACGGCCTCCTGGACGTGGACGACCTGGTCGAGAAGGCCAGGGCGGAGCGGCCCGGCGTGATCATGGCCGGGTGGAGCGCCTACCCTCGCGTCCTCCCGTTCGAGGCCTTCGCGGAGGTGGCCGGGGAGGTCGGCGCGCGCCTCATCGTGGACATGGCCCACTTCGCGGGGCTCGTGGCGGCGGGCGTGCACCCGAGCCCGGTCCCCCACGCCGACGTGGTGACCACGACGACCCACAAGACCCTGCGCGGTCCGCGGGGCGGGATGATCCTCTGCCGCGAGGAGCACGCGAAGGCCATCGACAAGGCCGTGTTCCCGCGCACCCAGGGCGGCCCCCTCATGCACGTCATCGCGGCCAAGGCCGTGTGCCTGTCCGAGGCCATGACGGACGGCTTCCGGCGCTACGGTGAGCGGACCGTGGAGAACGCCAGGGCCCTGGGCCGCTCGCTCGAGGAGCGGGGCTGGACCCTCGTCTCGGGGGGCACGGACACCCACCTCCTCCTGGTGGACCTCCGCGAGACCGGCCTCACCGGGAAGGACGCCGAGGAGCTCCTCGGCCGCGCCGAGATCACGGTGAACAAGAACACGATCCCCGGCGAGACCCGCTCGCCCTTCGTGACCTCGGGAATCCGGATCGGGACCCCCGCCGTGACCACCCGCGGCATGGGTCCGGCCGAGATGGAGCGGATCGCGGGCTGGATCGACCGCGTGCTCCGCTCGGAGGGGGAGGACGGGGAGCAGGAGGCCGTGCGCGGCGAGGTCCGCGAGCTCACCTCCGCCTTCCCGCTCTACCGGGAGACGCCCTGCGACCGGGGCGCCTGACGCCTCGAGCGCCGGGGCGGGTCCGGTGACCCTCCGCCGGGATCCGTGACGCACCCGCGCCGCATCCGCCTCCCCGCCGGCCCGTCCGAGGCGGAGCTGCGCGAGAAGGGCTCCCGCTTCCTGGCCCGGGCCGAGCGCGCGCTCGACCAGGCCGCCGCCCACGAGCTGCGGGCGCGAGAGCGCCGGCGCTTCCACGACGCCACCCACCACGTCCTGGCCTTCCGGCCCGTCGAGGGCGACCCGCGCCACGACGACGACGGCGAGCCCGCCGGCACGGCGGGGCGTCCGGTCCTGGAGGCCATCGACGGCGCGGGGCTCCGGGGCGTGGCGGTGGTGGTGACCCGCTGGTTCGGCGGCACCAAGCTCGGCACGGGCGGCCTGTCGCGCGCGTACGCGGCGGCGGCGCGGGCGGCCCTCGAGGCCGCACCGGTGGTGGAGGCGCGGCCGGCGCTCCCCTGCGAGATCACCTTCGAGCACGGCGACACGGGGGCGGTCATGCGGCTCCTCGAGGAGGTCGGGGCCCGGCGGGGGGAGATCCGCTACGGGACGGCCGTCACCCTCCGGGCGCTCGTGCCGCGCGAGCGGTGCGCGGAGCTGGAGCGCCGGCTGGCCGACGCCACCGCCGGGCGCGCCGGCCTCGAGGTGGGCCAGGGGAGCGTCCTGCTCGGCGTGGAGTGACGCGTCCCGCTCCCGCCCCCGCGACGGGTGGGCGGCCCCCGCTCCGCGACGCCCTGCCGGCCGCCGACGCGGCCGACTTGACGCTTTCTTTCGCGATCTCCTAGTTTTCCGGCATGCCGGCGCCGTCCCGCGGCCCGAAGGGACCACGCGACGCGCCGGAGGCACGGAGCCGAACGACGGACCGGGATGAGATGAGCGCCAGTCGGATCCTCGCGCAGCTGCGACGCAGGGAGCCACGCTACTCGGAGGAGGCCTACCTCTTCGTGCTGGCGTCCCTGCACAGCTGTCTCGAGCGGCTGGACGAGCCCCGCCACGTCTCCGGCTCCGAGCTGGCCGGGTCCGTCCGCGACCTCGCCCTGGACCGGTTCGGACCGATGGCCCGCACCGTCCTGGAGCACTGGGGAGTCCATTCCACCGGCGACCTCGGGGAGATCGTCTTCCTCCTGGTCGAGTGCGGCATCCTGATCCGACAGGATTCCGATTCGAGGGAGGACTTCGAGGGCCTGTTCAGCTTCGAGGAGGCGTTCGAGACCGGCTATCCCTGGGGTGTCGTGGAGGGCGAGCGCTTCGTGTGAGGTCGAGCCCGGACGTGCGCCGCCGCCCGCCCCGGGGGTGGCCGTCCCGAGCCGGGATCGAGGGGAGGGGGTGAGCGCGTGGAGGAGTACTCGAGATTCCCGGACTGCCAGAAGTGCGACCAGGGGATCCTCCTGCCGCTGTCCGACTATGGCCGGGAGGGTGCGAGCATCCGCTACAAGGCGTGGGTGTGCTCGAACCCCGATTGCGGCTTCAACATCCGGATCGACAACGGGGAGATCAGCTTCGGCCGGTCGATCTCCCAGTCCTACCGCTGATCCGCTCCCCGGCCCCCGAGGCCGCGGCGTGAGCCACCGGGAGACGGATCCCTACCTGGCCCGGTCGCGGGTATGGCTTCCCACGGCCGAGGAGATGGCCCGCCTGGACCGCGAGGCGGTCTCCTCGGGCGCCACCACCGAGCGCGCCCTCATCGAGGCCGCCGGACGGGAGATCGCGCGACAGGTGGCTCTGCGCTTCCCCGAGGGACGCGTGGCCGCGCTGGTCGGGAGCGGGCACAACGGGGCCGATGCCCTCCTGGCCCTGCGCACGCTGGCGGCCTGGGGAAGGGACGTGGTCGCGGTGCGCGGCGGGAGCTCCGATCCCGAGCCGGAGGTCCGGGCCGGGTGGGAGGTCCCGATCCTGGAGCCCGAGGAGCTCGAGGACGCGGTCCTCCGCTCCGCGGTGGTCCTGGACGGCCTCCTCGGCACCGGGGTGACCGGCCCGGCCCGCCAGCCCCAGGCCTCGCACATCGACCGGCTGAACGCGCTCCCCGTCCCGGTGGTGGCGGTGGACGGGCCGAGCGGTGCCGACTTCGGCACGGGCGCCGTTCCCGGCGCCTGCGTCAGCGCGCGGCTCACCGTGACGCTGGGCTGGCCCAAGCTCGGGCTCCTCTTCCAGCCGGCGCGCGGCCGCTGCGGCGAGATCGTGTGCGTCGAGATCGGCTTCCCGCCGCCGTGGGAGGGCGCGGTCGGCGCGCGGGCCATCACGGCCCGCTGGGCGGCCGGGCTCCTCCGGCCCCGCGGCCCCGAGGCGCACAAGGGGCAGGCGGGCTACCTGGCCCTGGTGGCCGGCCAGGAGGGGATGGCCGGCGCCTCGGTGCTCGCGGCCCGCGCGGCCGTCCGGGCCGGCGCCGGGATCGTGCGCGTGGTCGGCGACCCGGCCAACCGCACGATCGTGCAGACCGCGGTTCCGGAGGCCCTGTTCGTGAGCTGGACCGACGATGCCGCCGTGGCCGACGCGGTCGAGTGGGCCGACGCGGTCGCCATCGGCCCGGGAACGGGACGGGGGGGCGCGCGCCGGGCGCTGGTCGAGCGGGCGCTCGGGCTCCGGGGCGAGCGGCCGGCCGTGGTCGACGCCGACGGCCTGAACGCGTGGGCCGGCCAGGAGGGCGCGCTGGCGGACGCCCTGGCCGGGAACGGCGTGGTCACGCCCCACCCCGGCGAGCTCGCCCGACTGCGCGGGCTGGAGCTGGACGATGTGCTGGCCGACCGGCCGTCGGCGGCGCGCGAGGCGGTGGAGGCGCTCGGCGTCCCGGTGCTCCTCAAGGGGCTCCCGGCCCTCGTAGCGCTCCCGGACGGGTCGCTCCGGGTGGCCACCGCCGGCGGCCCGGCCACCGCCTCCGGCGGGTCCGGGGACGTCCTCACCGGGATGGTGGGCGCCTACCTGGCGGCCGGGCTCGCCCCCGCCGACGCCGCCACGGCGGCCCTGGCCGTGGGCGGGATCGCGGCCGACCGCTCCCCGGCCCCGGAGGGCCACCTCCCCTCCGACGTGCCCCCGCGCCTCCCCGGGATCCGGGCCGAGCTCGAGGCCCTGGGCCCGCCGCCTCCGGGCCCCGTCCTCCTGGAGCTGCCCGCGTCGCGGACCGCGGCGGGCTGAGCCGGCGGTGGACGTACGCCTGGCGCCCGGGCCGGAGTTCGACCGGATCCGGCGCCTGGTCCGCGCCGTGGGGGCGGCCGCCCCCGCGCCCTCGGGAGGCGCCGGGCCCGGGGACGACGCGGCGGTGATCGAGCCGCCCGCCGGCGAGAAGCTGGTGGCCAGCTCGGACCTCTCGATCGAGAGCGTGCACTTCGAGCGGGCCTGGCTCCGGTGGGAGACCGTGGGCCGGCGCGCGGTCTCCGCGGCCCTCAGCGACCTGGCCGCGATGGCGGCCGGCCCGCTGGGAATCCTCCTCTCCGTGGCGCTCCCGCCCGAGCTGGACGTGGAGGTGCTCGACGAGCTGGCCGCCGGCGTCGGCGAGGCGCTGGCCGGGGCCGGCGCGCCGCTCCTGGGCGGCGACCTGTCGGGCTCTCCCGGCCCGGTGGTCCTGGACGTCGTCGCGCTCGGCTCGGCCCCGGCCCCCATCGGACGGGACGGCGCCGGGCCGGGCGACGAGGTGTGGGTCACGGGGGAGCTCGGCGGCGCGGCCGCCGCCGTGCAGGCGTGGATGCGCTCGCTGGAGCCCGACCCGCGGGCCCGGCGGGCGTTCGAGCGGCCGCACGCCCGGCTGACCGAGGCCCGGTGGCTGGCCGGGCACGCCCGCCCCTCCGCGCTCATCGACCTCTCCGACGGACTGGCGGGGGACGCCGCCCACCTGGCCGCCGCCTCGGGGGTCCGGATCGAGATCGACGCCGCCTCGGTGCCCCTCGCGCCGCCGCTCGAGGAGTTCTCCGACCGGGGCTCGGCCCTGCGCCTGGCGGCCACCGGCGGCGAGGACTACGAGCTGCTCCTGGCGGCCCCTGCCGGGACGATGGGGCCCGCCGCCGCGGCGTTCGAGCGCGAGCACGGCGTCCCGATCACCCGGATCGGACGGGTGGCGGAGGGGAGCGGGGTCGGGTGGGAGGGCCCGGGCTCGGAGGCCATGTCCGGCGCGTCGGAGGGCGGCCCGCCGCGCGGGTTCGACCACTTCTCCCACCGCGGCGGAGAGGGCTGAATGGCCGGCCCGACCGGGGCGGAAGCGCCGCCCGCGCGCGGCAGCGTCCTCCGCACCGCGCTCCTCCTGGCCCTGGGCGTCCCGCTCACCGCGCTGTTCTCGGCCATCTCCCTGGTGGGCGGGCTCTTCCACGCGCCGGCGGGCCTGCACGACTGGGTGCACCGGACCTGGTCGCGGGGGATCCTCGGCCTGGGCGGGATCCGGGTCGAGACCAGCGGCCTCGAGCACGTCGAGCCGTGGTCGGCGCAGGTCGTGGTGGCCAACCACCAGTCCCTGTTCGACATCCTGGCCCTGTTCGCGACCCTCCCGGTCCGCCTCCGCTTCATCGCCAAGATGGAGCTGAGCCGAATACCGCTCTTCTCCGGGGCCATGCGCCAGGCCGGCCACGTGTTCATCGACCGCTCCAACCTGCGCCAGGCCCTGCGCGCCATGCGCGCGGCCGGGAGGCTCATGCGGGAGGAGGGGGTCACGCTGTGCATCTTTCCCGAGGGGACCCGCTCGACATCGGGAAGGCTGCAGCCGTTCCGCAAGGGGAGCTTCGTGCTCGCCATCGAGACCGGGACGCGCGTGGTGCCGACGGCGATCGAGGGCGGCGCGGCCATCCTCCCCAGGGGCCGGATGCTCGTGCGGCCGCGGCCGATCCGGATCCGCTGCTCGCCCGCCATCGAGCTCGACCGCCTGGAGCGGGAGGATCGCGACGACCTCCTGGACGAGACCCGGGAGGCGATCGCCGGCATGCTGGGGGCGCTCCGGGAGGAGGGGGGCCGGGAGCCGGCGGCCGTGGGGCCCGCGGAGCCGGGCGAGGCCGGGGGCGAGCGTCCACCCCGACCGGAGGGTCCGGGGCGCGGCTGAGGGCCGGAGCGGGCTTGTCCGGCGACCCCGTTCGTCCCACCTTTCCCGCGGCCTCGGGGGCGGGATGCCCACCGGAGCGCTCCCCCCCGCGACGCCGCCCGACCCCGTGACGAGAGCGGAGGCTGCATGTCGGTCATAGAGTCCATCCACGCACGCGAGATCCTGGATTCCCGGGGGAACCCCACGGTCGAGGCCGAGGTGCGCCTGGCCGGAGGGGCGTTCGGCCGCGCCGCGGTCCCGAGCGGCGCCTCGACGGGCCGGCACGAGGCCCTGGAGCTGCGCGACCGCGACGAGGCCCGCTACGGCGGGAAGGGGGTCCTCCGGGCCGTCGCCCACGTGAACGGGGAGATCCGGGACGCGGTCCTGGGGATGGAGCCCTCGCCCCAGAGCGGCGTGGACCGCCGGCTCATCGACCTGGACGGGACCGACGACAAGAGCCGGCTCGGGGCCAACGCGATCCTGGCCGTCTCCATGGCCGTGGCCCGGGCCGCCGCGGCGGAGGCCGGCGTGCCCCTGTACCGCTACCTGGGCGGCGAGGACGCCACGCTCCTCCCCGTCCCGATGATCAACGTGCTGAACGGGGGCGCCCACGCCACGAACAACGTGGACCTGCAGGAGTTCATGCTCGTCCCGCACGGGACCGCCTCCTTCGCGGAGGCGCTGCGGGCCGGCGCCGAGACGTTCCACGCGCTCCGCCGACGCCTGGCCCGGGAGGGCCTGGGTGGCGGCGTCGGGGACGAGGGCGGAGTGGCGCCCGACCTGGACTCGAGCGAGGAGGCCCTGGACTTCCTGGTGGACGCGATCGAGTCGGCCGGCTACCGGCCCGGCCGCGACGTGAGCCTCGCGCTCGACCCCGCCGCCACCGACTTCTACGACGCGGACGCGGGGCTGTACCGCCTGGAGGGCGAGGGGGTCGACCTCGACGCCGGCGAGCTGTCCGGGCGCTACGCGGGGTGGCTGGAGCGCTACCCGATCGTCTCGATCGAGGACGGGCTGGCGGAGGACGACTGGGCGGGCTGGGCGGAGCTGACCTCCCGCATCGGCGACCGCGTGCAGCTCGTGGGCGACGACATCTTCGTCACCAACGTCGAGCGCATCCGGCGCGGGATCGAGGAGGGCGTCGGGAACGCCGTGCTCATCAAGCTGAACCAGATCGGAACCGTGACCGAGACGCTCGAGGCGATCGCGGTGGCGAGCGGGGCCGGCTTCGCCTCCGTGATCTCGCACCGGTCGGGCGAGACGGAGGACACGTTCATCGCCGACCTGGCCGTGGCCACGGGCTGCGGGCAGATCAAGACCGGCTCGGTGTGCCGCTCCGAGCGGGTGGCCAAGTACAACCGGCTCCTCCGGATCGAGGGGGAGCTGGGGGACGCGGCCCGCTTCGCGGACGGGGACGCCTACTCCCGTGGGTGAGCGCGGCCGGCGCTGGGCCCGGCGGGCGATGCTGGCCGCCGTGTGGGCGGTCGCCGCCTACTACCTGGGCTTCGGGGGCGAGTACTCGTGGTCGGACCTGCGCGGGCTCGAGCACGAGCGCGACGTCGCGCAGACCCGCCTGGACTCGCTCCGCTCGGCCGCCGACTCGGTGGTCCGCCGGGCCGACAGCCTGGCGTCGGATCCGTTCGCCATCGAGCGCACCGCCAGGGAGCGCTACGGGTTCGTCCGCAAAGGCGAGCATCTCTACCGTTTCGTGGGGCCGGAGGACGGCTCGGGCCCGGTTGACCGGGCCCGCGGCCGCGACTAGATTGGCGGGCGCGTTGCGGGGTGGAGCAGTCTGGTAGCTCGTCGGGCTCATAACCCGAAGGTCGCGGGTTCGAATCCCGCCCCCGCTACTGGGTCGTTCGGACGGCCAGGGCCGGAGCCATGCTCCGGCCGCCTTTTTTGTGGGGTCGGGCAGGGTAGCTCAGCCTGGTAGAGCAAGGGACTCATAAGCCCTGGGTCGCGGGTTCGAATCCCGCCCCTGCCACTGCCGGGCCCGGTCGCGACGCCGGGCCCGCTCCGTCGTGGGGCGGACGCCCCTCCCTCTTTCCGGGTTCCTTGCAGCGAGGTGCGCGCCGGTGAGTCCAGCGAGCTCGCGACCGGACCGGGAGGAGGGCCGGCCCGCGCCCGAGCGCTCCCGCCTGGCGCCGGAGGGGCTCCCGTTCGTGGCCGCGGCGGCCTTCCTGGCCGCCGCCGGGATCGTGGCGGCCGCCGTCTGGGACCGGTGGCCCGTGTGGGCCGGCGCGGGCCTGCTGACGGCGCTTGCCCTCCTCACCGTCTTCTTCTTCCGGGACCCCGCCCGCACGGGACCCCGCGGGGACGACCTCGTGGTCGCGGCCGCCGACGGCCTGGTGCTGGGCACGGAGCCGGTCGACCACCCGCCGTATCTGGGCGGCCCCGGCCTGCGCGTGTCGGTCTTCCTGTCGCTCCTGGACGTCCACGTCAACCGGTACCCCGTCTCGGGTCGCGTCGAGTGGCGCGAGGAGCGTGGCGGCGGGTTCGAGCCGGCGTGGCGGGCCTCCGCGGCCCTCCACAACGCCAGCGTGACGCTGGGGATCCGCCGGGAGGACGGCAGGCGCGTGGCGGTCCGGCAGGTCGTGGGGCTCGTGGCGAGGCGCATCGTGAGCCGGGCTCGGGAGGGCGACGCCGTGGAGCAGGGCGCGAGGATGGGCGTGATGCGATTCGGCTCCCGCCTGGACCTGTTCCTCCCCCCGGACGCGGAGGTGCGGGTCCGGAAGGGGGACCGGGCCGTCGGCGGCGTCACGGTGATGGCCCGGCTCGGCCCCCCGGCCGGCCGGGGCGCGGGGGCCGCGGATGCCTGAGCGGGGCCCGTCCGGGGACGCCGGCCTCGCGCGGCGGCAGGCGGAGTCCGGGACGGTGGGGCCGGCCGGGCGCGGGGGCCGGGGGCTCCTGGTCCTCCCGAGCGCCTTCACGATGGGGAACCTGTTCTTCGGGTTCTGGTCGGCCGTCTCCACCTTCCGGGGGGAGATGGGCCTGGCGGCCTGGCTCGTCCTCCTTGCCGCGGTCTTCGACTGGCTGGACGGCCGGGTGGCGCACCTGTCGGCGGGGGACAGCCTGTTCGGGCGCGAGCTCGACTCGCTGGTGGACCTCGTGAGCTTCGGGGTCGCGCCGGCCCTCCTCACCTACGCGGTCTTCCTGCGGGCGGAGGGGTGGGCCTGGCTCGTCCCCGCCAGCTTCGCGGGCGCCATGGCGGTGCGGCTGGCCCGCTTCAACGTGGAGCAGGCCGGACGGGCCAAGCGGTACTTCCTGGGGCTCCCCTCGCCCGCGGGAGGCGCGTTCCTGTGCACGCTCTACCTGTTCACGACGACGCCGCTCTATCGGGAGCACTTCGCGGGGTGGCCGTGGCCGACCATCGTGCCGGTGTCGGTGGTCGTGATCGCCGCGCTCATGGTGAGCCACGTCCCCTACGCGGCCCTGCGCCCGGGCCTGGAGGGCCGCGGCGGCCGGATCGGCCTGGCCGTGATCGTGCTGGGGATCGCGCTGGTCGTCGCCGCCCCGGCCGAGACGCTCTTCCCGCTCCTCGCGCTCTACGTGGCCTACGGCTTGCTCAAGGCCCTGGCCCTCGGCCTCGTGGACCGCCTGGGCGGACGCGACGCGGTGGAGGCGGAACTGGCGCAGGGTTCGGAGGATAGGGAAGTATGAGGCGGGACCGGAGCGGCTCCGGACCGCGAGGACGAGCGTGATGCCGAGGGAGTCCATCGACGTGACCAGGACCGACATCCAGCCGCAGCCGGCGGCCGGCGCCCCCCGGGAGGACGCGGGCGGCGGCGCGGCGGCGGAGGACCGGGCGCCCGCGGGCGTCGAGGTCATGCTGCGCCTGTCCGGGGAGGTCGCCACCAAGGCCCGCGGCACGCGCGCGCGCTTCCAGCGCCGGCTGGCCGACAACCTGCGCGGCGCGCTCCGGGCCCACGGCCTGGAGGGGACCGTCCGGGAGGAATGGAGCCGCCTGTACGTGGAGGGGGAGGAGGGCGTCGTGGACGTGGCCCGCCGGGTGTTCGGGATCAGCTCGCTCTCGCGCATCGAGGGCTCCTGCGAGGCCGACCTGGACGCGATCGTCGAGACGGGCCGGCGCCTGTATGCCGACCGGGTGCGTGGGCGCACGTTCGCGGTGAGGACGCGGAGGAGCGGCGAGCACCCGTTCCGCTCGGTCGACGTGAACCGGGAGCTGGGGACCGCGCTCAACCCCGGGGCCACGGTGGACCTGGACGAGCCCGAGGTGGAGGTCCGGGTCGAGGTGCGGGACGACCGGGCGCGCCTCTTCTCCGGGCGCACGGAGGGTCCCGGGGGGCTTCCGCTCGGGGTGCAGGGGCGCGGCGTCGCGCTCATCTCCGGGGGCTACGACTCGGCCGTGGCCGCGTGGATGTGCCTCCGACGGGGGGTCGAGCTCGACTACGTGTTCTGCAACCTGGGCGGGGGCGCCTACCGCCGCATGACCACCGAGGTCGCGCTCGTGGTGGCCCGGCGCTGGAGCTACGGGACCCGGCCGACCCTGCACGTGCTCGACTTCGGGCCCGTCGTCGAGGGGATGCGGAGGGACGTGAAGCCGGCCTACCTGCAGGTGGTCCTCAAGCGCCTCATGTACCGCGCCGCGTGCCGGGTGGCGGCGGAGGTGGACGCCGACGTGGTGGTCACCGGCGAGGCGGTGGGGCAGGTCTCCTCGCAGACCCTCTCCAACCTGAGGGCCATCGACGAGGCCGCCGACCGGCCTGTCCTGCGTCCGCTCCTCGGCTTCGACAAGCACGAGATCATCGGCCGCGCGCGCGAGATCGGCACCCGCGACCTCTCCGCGCGGATCCGCGAGTACTGTGCGCTCGTGCCCGACCATCCGGTCACGGCCTCCACGCCGGAGCGGGCGCGCGAGCAGGAGGAGCGGCTCGATCCGGAGCTCCTCGAGGCCGCGCTGGCGGGCAGGGACCGGCTCGACCTCGGGGCCCTGCGGCCCGAGGACGTCGTGACCGCGAACCTGTTCCTGGAGCAAGTCCCCGGGGAGGCGCGGGTCGTGGACATCCGCACGCCCGCCGAGTACGCGGAGTGGCACTGGCCCGGGGCCGAGCGGGTCGACGAGGAGGACGTCGCCGCGGAAGCCCGGGAGCTCGACCCCGAGGCGGTCTACCTCTTCTACTGCGAGCGGGGCACCCGGAGCGCACGGCTGGCCGAGCGGCTCCAGCGCGAGGGCCTCGAGGCGTACAGCTATCGCGGGGGGGCACCGGCCCTGCGCCGCGCGGACCCGGGGGACGCTTGAGCGGCCGCGTGGTGGCGGGCACCGGGGTCGCGGAGCTCCTGGCGGCCATCGCCCAGGGAGGGGGCCCGCCCGCGCACGTGGCCGTGATCATGGACGGCAACGGCCGCTGGGCGGCCGAGCACGACCTCGCCCGCTGGGAGGGCCACCGGGAGGGGATGGGGGCCGTGCGGGAAACGGTCGAGGGGAGCCTCGAGGTCGGGCTCTCGCACCTCACCCTGTACGCGTTCTCGAGCGAGAACTGGGCCCGCCCCGACGAGGAGGTCTCGGCCCTCATGAGCCTCCTGCGGGAGTTCGTGGACCGGGAGAAGGAGGAGCTCCGGTCCAACGGGGTGCGGGTCCGGGTGTTCGGGGAGCTCGAGCGGCTCTCCGCCGACGCCCGGGAGGCGGTGCGCGAGCTCGAGGGGCATACCCGTGAGGCCGGGCGGATGCAGCTCAACCTGGCCATCAGCTACGGGGCCCGCCAGGAGATCGTGCGCGCCGCCAGGGTCCTGGCCGCCCGCGCGGCGGCCGGAGAGATCCGGCCGGAGGACATCGACGAGGAGTGCCTGGCCGGGGAGCTGTACACGGGCGGGTGGCCCGATCCCGACCTCCTCATCCGGACCTCGGGGGAGATGCGGATCTCCAACTTCCTGCTGTGGCAGATCGCGTACGCGGAGCTGCACGTGACCGACGTCCTGTGGCCGGACTTCGGCCGGGCGGACCTCTACCGCGCGATCCTGGACTTCCAGGGCCGGGATCGGAGGTTCGGGCGTGTCTGACGCGGGCGAGATGCCGGTGTCCGGGGCGGTGCGACCGGGTGAGGGCGACGGTGCGGGAGGGGCGTCCGGCGGGCGGAGCGAGCTGGGGACGCGGCTCCTGGTGGCTGCGCTCGGCGTCCCCCTGTGCGTGCTCGTGGTGTGGGTGGGCGGGCTCGTCTTCTCCGCGGGCCTCGCCCTCCTGGCGGGCGTCGGGATGTGGGAGTTCGTGGGCATGTTCGGGGCCCGGGCCGAGCGGACCGGGGAGGCCGCGGGCCTCCCCTTCATGGTCCTCGGGGTGGCCGCGGCGGCCAGCCTCCCCATCCTCGCGCACGGGGCCGGCCTGGAGGCCGCGTGGGCGGCCACGCCGGTCGTCCTCCTGGCGGCGGGGGCCTGGGCGCTGGCCGTGCGCCCGCCCGCGGCCGGACCGCTCACCGCGGCGTCCCTCACGGTCTTCGGCGCCCTGTACCTGGGCGGGCTCCTGGCGTTCGGCGTCCCCCTCAGGGAGGCGGTGGGGAGCCGGGCCGGCGGCACGCTCCTCTTCTTCCTCCCGGTCGTGGTCACGTGGCTGTCCGACACGGCGGCCTACTTCGGGGGGCGGCGCCTGGGGAGGCGTCCGCTGGCGCCCCGCGTGAGCCCGAACAAGACGGTGGCGGGCGCCGTCTCGGCCGTGATCGCGGGGCCGGTCGTGGCCCTGTCCTACGCCTGGATCCTCCTCCCGCTCGCGGGAGACGTGGCGATCGGGCCCGGGCGGGCGCTCCTGTTCGGCGTGGCGGCCGCGCTGGCCGGGATCGTCGGGGACCTGGTGGAGTCGCTCGTGAAGCGGGAGTGCGGCGTGAAGGACGCTTCGCGCATCCTGCCGGGGCACGGGGGCATCCTGGACCGGCTCGATTCCATGCTGTGGGTCTTCCCCGTGGCCTACCTCTTCTTCGTCGCCACCTGAGGCCGTCCGTGCGCGGCGTCGCGGTCCTGGGAGCCACGGGCTCGATCGGGCGGTCGACCCTGAACGTGGTGCGGCGCCATCCGGACCGGTTCCGGGTCGCCGCGCTCACGGCCCGGCGCAGCGCGCGCGAGCTGGACGAGCTCGCCTCCGAGCTCGATCCCGACTTCGTCGTGCTCACCGAGGAGCCCGCGGCCGACTTCGCGCCCCGGTGGGCGGGGGAGTGGAGGGTCGGGGAGGAGGCGCTCCTCGAGGCGGCGACCGCGCCCGGCGCCGACGTCGTGGTGAACGGCCTGGTCGGGATCGCCGGGCTCGAGCCCACCCTCGCGGCGCTGCGCGCGGGGCGACGCCTCGCGCTCGCCAACAAGGAGTCGCTCGTGGCCGGCGGCGACCTCGTCCTCGGGGCGCTCGCGGGCGGGGGCGGGGAGCTCCTCCCCGTGGACAGCGAGCACAGCGCCATCCACCAGTGCCTGGCCGGACGCCCCTCCGCCGAGGTCCGGAGGGTCGTGCTCACGGCCTCCGGCGGGCCCTTCCGGACCCTCCCGGCGGGGAAGCTGTCGGAGGTCGGCCGGGAGGACGCGCTGGCCCACCCGACCTGGAGCATGGGCGCCAAGATCACGGTCGACTCGGCCACCCTGGCCAACAAGGCCCTCGAGGTCATCGAGGCGCACCACCTGTTCGGCCTGCCCTACGACCGCATCGACGTGGTCGTCCACCCCGGCTCGGTCGTCCACTCGATGGTCGAGTTCCGGGACGGCTCGGTCCTGGCCCAGCTCGGCGAGCCGACCATGGAAGTGCCGATCCTCTACGCCCTGGCGTATCCGGAGCGACCGGCGGACGAGACGCCGCCGTTCAATCCCGTGCGGGCGAGCCCGCTCACCTTCGAGCGTCCGCGGCGGGAGGACTTCCCGATGCTCGGCCTCGGGCTCGAGGCCGGGCGGGCGGGCGGGACGGTGCCCGCCGCCTTCAACGCGGCCAACGAGGTGGCGGTGGCGGCCTTCCTCGAGGAGAGGCTCTCCTTCCCGGGGATCGCCGACGTGGTCGAGGCCGCGCTCAGCCGCGTCGCGCGCCGCACGCTCGAGACCCTGGAGGATGTGTGGGAGGCCGACCGCTCGGCCCGCGAGGCGGCCCGCGACGAGGTCGAGGCCCGCGCCGTGGGGGGGCGGGCGTGAGCGCGCCGCGACCGGTCGCGACGGGAGGTGCGCCGTGCTGACCACGCTCCTGGCGACCGCCGTGGTGCTCGGCGTGCTCATCCTCGTCCACGAGCTCGGCCACTTCATGGCGGCCAAGGCGGTCGACATCGAGGTGCCGCGCTTTTCGATCGGCATGGGCCCCAGGGCGGTGGGCTTCCGCTGGGGCGAGACCGAGTACGTGATCTCCTGGCTCCCGCTGGGCGGCTACGTGAAGATGGCGGGGATGGGCGAGGAGGAGGCGTTCGAGGCCCTCGAGGGGGGCGCCGAGCCCGGCGAGGACGGCGAGGCCCGGGAGCCGAGCGACCGGGATTTCGACGCCAAGTCGCTCCCGGCCCGGGCGCTGGTCATCTCGGCCGGGGTCATCATGAACTTCCTGTTCGCGGTGGTGGCCTTCGCGGTCATCGGGGGGATCTGGGGCGTGCCCCCCGAGCCCCCGGCGCGGCTGGGCGGGGTCGAGCCCTCGGCGCTCCCGCCGGGGACGTACGCGCTGTCCGGGGTCCCGCCCGGGAGCCGCATCGACTCGGTGGGCGGGCGCGCCGTCTCCTCGTGGAGCGACCTGAGCATGGCGCTCGCCACCGCCGAGGCGGGGCCGATCACCCTCCACTTCCAGGACGTGGGGCCGGTCACGATCCGGCTGCCGGCCGAGGACTCCCTGCGGAGCGCGCTCCTGGGGGCGCTGCAGCCCGACCTCTCGATTCCCGCCGTCCTCTCCGAGGTCGAGAGCGGCTCGCCGGCCGACTCGGCCGGACTCCAGCCGGGGGACCGGGTCGTCGAGGCGGAGGGGAAGCCCGTGCGGGGCTGGCAGGACTTCGTGCAGACCATCAAGTCCCATCCGGGGACTCCGCTGCCGGTCACGGTCGAGCGGGACGGCTCGCGGGTCCCGCTCCGGGTCGTGCCCGAGGCCCGGACGAACGCCGGGGCGGAAGACACGCTCCGGTACGGCTTCCTGGGCGTGAGCGTGAGCCGGGGCCTCCTGGCCCGGCAGCTGGCGCCCGTCCGGGTGGGGCCGCTCGAGGCGGTCGGGCACGGCTTCGACCAGGCGTGGGTGTGGACGCGCACCACCGTCGACATCGTCGTGGGGCTCGTCACCGGACGCGTCTCGGCCCGCAGCCTGGGCGGACCGATCATGATCGGGAAGGTGAGCGGGGAGGCGGCCCGACTGGGGATCTCGGCCCTCCTGCGCTTCATGGCCATCCTCTCGATCAACCTGGCGATCCTGAACCTCCTCCCCGTGCCCGTCCTGGACGGGGGCCACCTCCTCTTCCTCGGCATCGAGGGGGTTCGCGGCCGTCCCCTGAGCCTGGAGACGCGCCTGCGCTGGACCAAGGTCGGCCTGTTCCTGGTCGCGGCGCTGATGATCTGGGCGATCGCGAGCGACCTGCTGAGGCTGTTCGGGGGCTGACCCTCCGACCGTCGGCGGGCGCGGTCCGCCGGGGCGGGCCGGAAGCGGGGGAGCCCGGTGATCGGCCCGGACCGGCCGGGCCCGGGAGGTCCGGACGGCCCTCAGGCCCCCCGCGATCGGAAGAGCTCGAGCTGCGAGCGTCCCCGGGGGGCCCCCGCCAGGAGGCGCGGGACGTCGAACAGCGGCGTCGGCCGATCCTGCACGGCCACGTGCAGGGTCCCGCTCCACCCCTCGGCCTCGAGCGCCGCTCCCACCACGCCCCGCGCCCGGTCCGGGTCGTTGCACGCCTCGCTCAGGTGGGCGAGGAGGATGGCGCACAGGTCCGGGTGGAGGAGCTCCACGGCCAGCTCGGCCGCCAGCCGGTTGGACAGGTGCCCGCGGCTCCCGCCGATCCGCTCCTTGAGCGACCAGGGGTAGGGCCCCTCGCGGAGGAGCACCTCGTCGTGGTTGGCCTCGAGGACCAGGAAGTGGCAGCCGGCCAGGGCGTGGCGCACGGAGGTCGTGGGGCGGCCCAGGTCGGTGGCCACGCCCAGCTTCACGCCGCTCGTGCGGCCCGTCACGGTCACGGCCAGGGGGTCGGCCGCGTCGTGGCAGGTGAGGAACGGGGTGAACGCCAGCTCGCCGACCTCGAAGGTCTCTCCGGCGCGGAAGGGCCGGACCTCCTCGGCGCCGCGGAGCAGGGCGTCCACGGCTTCGCGCGTGGCGGGGCTCATGTACAGGGGCCAGCCCCAGCGGCGGGCGGCCACCCCGGCGCCCGCCGTGTGGTCGCGGTGGTCGTGCGTGACGACGACCGCGTCGATGGACGCCGCCTCCACCCCGAGCTCCTCCAGGCGGCGGGCCAGCTGCGCGCCGCTGAACCCGACGTCCACCAGCACCCGGGTGCCGCCCTCCTCCACGTACAGGGCGTTCCCGCGGCTCCCGCTCCCCAGGCTCGCGACCCTCACCCGGCGTCCGCCTCCGCGGCGGCGTCCCACACGGCCCCCAGCCAGCGGCGGACGCCCGCGGTGGCCGTCACGTCCCGCCGCCCCATGACCGTCTCCGCCGTGGCCAGGAAGGCGTCCCGGCGGTAGCGGCCCGCGCCCTCCCCGAAGCCCCAGGCGAAGGGGGGTACCCAGCGGGGCGGGCGCCCGGGGCCGAACAGGTTGGCGCCGGCGCCGACCACCGTGCCGGTGTCGAGCTGGATGCCGATGGCGGTCCGGGCGTGGTCGCCCAGCAGGGAGCCCATCTTGAGGAGCCCGGTGTCCCGCTCCCGGCCCGGCGGCCCGACGCGGACGCTGCCATAGTTGTTCTTGAGGTCGCTGTTCGCGGTCCCGGCCCCGAGGTTCACCCAGCGGCCGAGGACGGCGTGTCCCAGGTGGCCGTCGTGCGCCTTGTTGGACCAGCCCAGGACGTGGACGTCGGCCACCTCGCCGCGCAGGTAGCTCACCGGGCCGGCCGAGAGGGGGCCGATCGGGCCGCCCAGGAGCCGGGAGCCGGCGCCCGCCCGCAGGGGACCCTCCAGCCGGCAGCCGGCCAGGACCTCCACGCCGCGGCCGAGCCAGATCGGGCCCCCCCGCGCGTCCAGGACGGCGCCGGGCTCGATCCGCACGCCCGGCGCCAGGTGGAGGCCGCCGGAGCCCAGGAGGTGGACGCCGTCCGGGAGGTCGGACGGCCCCGCCGCCGGCGCGGCCCCGGGCGCCAGCAGGCGGATGTCCCGGGCCAGCGCCTCCGTCCCGAGGGCGACGATCTCCCAGGGAGCCTCGAGGAGGCTCCCCCCGACCTCCACCTCCCGTCCGCCCGGGAGCTCCCCGGGCTCGGCCAGCCAGGCGCGGTCGGGCGTCCCGGTCCCGGCCGGGAGCCAGCAGCCGGCCGGCCGGCCGCCGGCCAGGAGGACCGCGGCCTCCTCCGTCTCGCGGAGGGCGGCCGGGTCGGCCGGCTTCTCGCCCTGCGCGGGCACGAAGCGGGAGGCCAGGAGGAGCCGGTCCTCGTCGGCGGGCAGGTCTCCCGGCTCGACCGCGGGCGGGGCGCCGGGCTCCTCGTACGCCGAGAGCCACGGCCGCGTGAGGTGCCCCTCGGCGGCGAGCCCCGTCCAGCGCTCGGTGCGCTCGCGGAGGAGGAGGGCGCCGAAGCGGAGCTCGCCCACGGGACGGGAGAGCGCGAACGGCGCCCAGGCGTCCGCCACCGCGTCGTCGAACAGCCAGAGCTTCACGTCGTCGGCTCTCCCAGCGCATCGAGGAGGCGCTTCAGCTCGGGAGCTCGCTCGACGGTCGTGACCAGCGTCCGGCCGCCGCTGCGCGCCACGACCAGCCCCTCGACGCCGAAGAGCGTCACGTCCCCGTCCTCGGCCCACACGACGTTCCCGCCGGCCTCGACGGCCCGCCCCTCGCCCACGACCACGTTGCCCGCCTCGTCCGTCTCCAGGGTCCGGAGGAGGGCGCTCCACACCCCCAGGTCGTCCCACGCGAAGCTCGCCTCGACCACGCCCACGGCGGGCGCCCGCTCCATGACGCCGACGTCCACGCTCACCCGGCGGACGGACTCGAAGAAGCCGGGCACGTCGCCCGCGTCGAGACGGAACAGCTCCGGGCCGATCTCGGGGCAGCGCCCGGCCACGACCTCCAGGAAGGCATCGGCCCTCCACACGAACAGGCCGGTGTTCCAGAGGTAGTCCCCCTCCTCCAGGTACTCGCGCGCCGTGGCCTCGTCCGGCTTCTCGACGAAGGCGCGGGCCACCCGGGTCCCCTCGCCGAGCGCCTCGCCGGTCCGGACGTAGCCGTAGCCGGTCTCGGGACGATCCGGCCTCACGCCCACGCAGAACAGGCGGTCGCCCGCGGCCGCCGCGCGGACGGCCCGGCGCAGGGTCTCCTCGAACGCCTCGTCGGGGTCGATGCGGTGGTCGGCGTGCAGGGAGACCATGACCGCTCCGGGGTCGGCCCGCTGGATCTCGTGCGCGGCCCACGCCAGGGCCGGCCCGGTCCCCATCGGCCGGGGCTCGGTCATGCAGGCGTCCTCCTCCAGCCGGGGCACCGCCCGGCGCAGGGCGGGGAGGAGGTCGGCCGAGGCCACCAGGTGCACGCGTCCCGGTCCGGCCAGGCGGTAGGCCCTGTCCACGGCGTCCCGGGCCAGCGGCGCGCCCTCCCGCCCGAGCGGGAGGAGCTGCTTGGGCCGGTCCGGACGCGAGGCGGGCCAGAAGCGCGAGCCGATCCCGCCGGCCAGGACCACCGCGTGCACGGGAGGTTCGGACGGCATGTCGAGGGGCCTCCTGGCCGGGGACATCGCGGGGGCGCCCCGGCCGGACGGAGGGTGCCCGGCGGGGCGACGCGCGGACGGGCGGCAAGCTAGGCCGACCGACGGGGGCAGTCAAGGCCGAAGGGCCCGGAAATCCTTGCGATCAGCGGGTTCTGCAGGGTCCGTACAGCTTGACACCCGCCGCCTGCCGACCGATCTTCCCCGCGTGTCGAATCGAGACCACGAGCGGCTCTCCGTAGCCCCCGACCACACGCGACGTACGGTGCGCGCGCTGGCGGCCCTCCTCCTGGGGGCGGCGGCGTGGGCGTGTGGCAGCACGTTCGGCCTCAACCGCGTCCCGGTCCCCGACAACCCCACCGAGGCCACGCTCTCGGACTTCCGCACCTCGGACGTCAGGGACGCGTCGGCCTTCAACGTGCTCACCGGCCGCACCGTGCGGACCGACCTCAGCGCCTCGTGGGACTTCCTGTACTACGTGCTCCCGGACGGCACCGCGCAGCTCCGCCCCCGGGACATGGTGCTCGGGGGGAGCTCGGCCTCCGGCCTCCGGCACTCCGATCAGACGTTCGACGGGATCACGGACGCGCCCGACGGGGGCTACACGACCGACCAGCCGGTCGTCATCGCCCAGGGGGACGTGCTGACGGGGGTGAGCCGCTCGGATCCCGGCTACAGCACCCGGTGCCGCCACTTCTTCAAGATGGAGGTCGAGTCGATCGACGCGGCGGCGGGCACGGTGACCTTCAGGATTCTCATCAACCCCAACTGCGAGCAGCGCATCCTCGTGCCGGGCCAGGGCGGCTCCTGACGTGCTCGACATCAAGGAGCTCCGGGCCGACCCGGAGACCGCGCGCCGCCGCCTGGCCCGCCGGGGTGATCCGGAGATCCTCGGGCTCCTCGAGGACGCGCTGCGGCTGGACCGCCGGCGCCGGGAGATCCTGGGCGAGGTCGAGGCGCTCCGCGCGGAGCGCAACACGGCCTCCAAGGAGATCGGCCGGCGCAAGTCGGAAGGAGAGGATGCCTCGGAGCTGATCGAGGAGATGCGGGGCGTCTCCTCCAGGATCTCCGGGCTGGACGACGAGCTGGCCAGCGTGGAGGGCGCGCTGGAGGCGCGCCTGCTGGCCATCCCCAACTTCCCGGACCCGCGCGTCCCCGAGGGGGGCGAGGGCGAGTTCGAGATCGTGGCGAGCGAGGGGCAGCCGCCGGAGCTCGGCTTCGAGCCGCGGCCCCACTGGGAGCTGGGCGAGGATCTGGGGATCCTCGACCTGGAGCGGGGTGCGAAGCTCTCGGGCTCGGGCTTCCCGGTCCTGGTGGGTCGGGGCGCGCGCCTGCAGCGCGGCCTCATCGACTTCATGCTCGACCTCCACCGGGACGAGCACGGCTACACCGAGCTCGCGCCGCCGTACATGGTGACGCGCGAGTCGATGACGGGGACCGGCCACCTCCCCAAGTTCGAGAACGACGCCTATCGCACCGAGCCCGACGACCTCTTCCTGGTGCCGACCGCCGAGGTGCCGGTGACCAACCTCCACCGCGGGGAGATCCTGGATGGGTCCGACCTGCCGGTGGCCTACGCCGCCTGCACGCCCTGCTTCCGGCGCGAGGCCGGCTCGGCGGGGCGGGACACGCGCGGCATGCTCCGGGTCCACCAGTTCGAAAAGGTGGAGCTCGTGCGCCTGTGCCGGCCCGAGCGCTCCTGGGAGGAGCTCGAGGTCCTCACCGGCCACGCGGAGGAGGTGCTCCGCCGCCTGGGCGTCCCGTTCCGGCGCATCCTGCTCCCGACCGGCGACCTGGGCTTCGGGAACGCCATCACCTACGACCTCGAGGCGTGGTCGGCGGGCGTGGGCGACTGGCTCGAGGTCTCGAGCTGCTCGTGCTACACCGACTACCAGGCGCGTCGCATGAACCTTCGCTTCCGCCCCGAGCCCGGGTCCGGGCCGGAGTTCGTGCACACGCTGAACGGCTCGGGGGTGGCGCTGGCCCGGCTCATCATCGCGCTGCTCGAGAACGGGCAGCGGGAGGACGGCTCGGTCGACCTGCCCGCTCCGCTCCACCCCTACCTGGGCTTCGACCGCATCCCGGCCCCGTGAACCGGCGGGTCGTCCCGATCGCCGTGGCGGGGGTGAGCGCGGCGGTCCTCCTCTCCTACGTCGCCTACACCCGACAGCTCAACGACGCGCTGCGCCGGGACGCCCGCGTGTTCGGCCGCATCTACGCCAGCGCGTTCCAGGGCGTGAGCGCGGGGGAGGAGCGCCGGCCCGAGCTCATGGCCCGGATCCTCCAGGAGAGCCTCAACCTGGAGATCCCGATCGTGGTCACGGACACGGCGGGCGTCCCGCGCTCGGCCGCGCGGCTCCCGTTCGAGCACGATCTGGACGACCCGGCCAGCGTCGGGCGGGTCCAGGGCTACGTGGAGCAGCTGGACGCCCGCAGCGCGCCGATCGAGATGCCCGAGTACGGCGTGGTCCTCCACGTCGGCGAGCCCCTCTTCCTGCGGCGCCTGAAGTGGATTCCGTGGCTCCAGGCCGCCGTCCTCCTGGTCACCCTCCTGGTGGGGGGATGGGTGGTGGTGGGGTCGTTCCGGGGCGAGCGGGAGCGGATCTGGTCCGCGATGGCCCGGGAGTCCGCCCACCAGATGGGGACGCCGCTCAGCTCCCTGACCGGGTGGCTGGAGGAGGCCGAGAGCGCCGCGAGCCGCGCGGCGCTCCGCAGGGGGGACGTGGACCTGGTCGACGAGATGAAGGCGGACGTGGACCGGCTGCTCAAGGTCTCGCGCCGCTTCGAGCTCATCGGGCGCTCGCCCGACCTCGAGCCGGTGCGGGTCCAGGACGTCCTCGAGAGGCTGCGGGCCTACTTCGAGGTGCGGCTCCCGTCGCTGGGGAGCCGCGTGTCGATCCGGCTCGACGTTCCCGGGGACGCCCCGCCGATCCTCGGGAACGAGACGCTGCTCGAGTGGGCGTTCGAGAACCTCATCAAGAACGCGCTCGACGCGCTCGCCGGGCGGAGGGGGACGGTCACGCTGGCCTGGGTCGGGAGCGAGCTCGGGCGCTCGACCTACCGGGTGGTCGACACGGGTCCCGGGGTGGACCCGGGGGTCCGCAAGCGGCTGTTCGACATCGGGATCAGCACCAAGGAGCGCGGCTGGGGCGTGGGCCTCTCCCTCACCCGGCGCATCGTGGAGGACATGCACGACGGGAGCATCGAGCTCGAGCCCGCCGCGGAGGGCGAGGGGGCGAGCTTCCGCATCGAGCTCCCGGAGACGCCTCCGGACGAGGGCGCGGCGTGAGGGAGGGGCACGCGCGGGGCGCCGCCCGCCGGCGCCGCGGTGCGCCGCGCCTCGTGGAGGTCCGGCCGTGAGCGGGGCCCCCGAGCTCAACCCGGAGCAGCGCGAGGCGGTCGAGCACGGCGAGGGGCCGCTCCTCGTCCTGGCGGGGGCCGGGTCGGGGAAGACGCGCGTCCTGACCGCCCGCATCGCGCGCCTCATCGACGAGGGCGTCCCCGCCCGGCGCATCCTGGCCGTCACCTTCACCAACCGGGCCGCGGGCGAGATGACCCGCCGGATCGGGGAGCTCCTGGGCGAGCCGCCCGCGGGCCTGTGGTCGGGCACGTTCCACTCGCTCGGGGCCCGGCTCCTCCGGCGCGAGGCCGGGGCCCTGGACCGGGACGCTCACTTCACGATCTACGACCAGGACGACTCGCTTCGCGCCGTGAAGATGGCCATGGAGGAGGCCGGCGTGGATCCCGACCGCTGGGCGCCCGCGGCCGTCCGCTCGCGGATCGGGGCCGCCAAGGGGAGGCTGGCCGGGCCGGGGGACGTCGAGACCGAGACCTTCGACCTCCTGAGCCGGCGCGTGGCCGAGGTGTATCCGGCCTACGAGGCCATCCTCCGGCGCTGCAACGCCTACGACTTCGACGACCTGCTCTCGCGGACGGTCCGGCTCCTGGAGGAGGACGACGAGGTGCGGGAGCGCTACGCCGGGCGCTTCCTCCACGTCCTGGTGGACGAGTACCAGGACACGAACCACGCCCAGTACCGGATGGTGCACGCGCTCGCCTCCGGGCACGGGAACGTGTGCGTGGTGGGGGACGACGACCAGTCGATCTACGGCTGGCGGGGCGCCGACGTGGGGAACATCCTCGAGTTCGAGCGGGACTTCGCCGGGGCGCACGTGGTCCGGCTGGAGCGGAACTACCGGTCCACCGCCCCGATCCTGGAGGTGGCCAACGCCGTCATCGCCCGGAACACGGCCCGGAAGCCCAAGGAGCTGCGGACCGTGCGCGGGGACGGCGATCCCGTGCAGGTCGTGCGCACCGCGGACGAGAAGGCCGAGGCGGAGTGGGCGGTACGGGAGATCTCGGCGCTCTCGGACCGGTTCGACCCCGGGGAGGTGGCCGTCCTCTACCGGACCAACGCCCAGTCCCGCCCCTTCGAGGAGGCGCTGCGGCGGGAGGCCGTGCCCTACCGCATCGTGGGAGGCGTGCGCTTCTACGAGCGCCGGGAGATCAAGGACGTGCTGGCGTACCTCCAGCTCGTGGTGAACCCGGCGGACGAGGCCGCCTTCCTCCGGGTCGTGAACTGGCCGCGGCGGGGGATCGGCTCGGTCACGCTCGAGCGCCTGTTCGCGGCGCGCCGCGACGGGGAGAACCTGCTCGAGGCGGCGGGGCGGGCGGAGGAGGTCCCCGGGATCCCGACCGGGGGCGCCCGCTCCCTGGCGGAGTTCGCCCGGGCGGTGCGCGAGCTCCACGCCACGGGTCGGGAGGCGCCGGCGGGGGCCGTGGCCCGCGCCTGCCTCGAGCGCTTCTCCCTGCGCACGGCCCTCTCCGAGGAGGAGGACGGGGAGGACCGCCTGGCCAACGTGGACGAGCTCCTGGCGGGGATCGCGGAGTTCGACCCGGCCGAGGTGGAGGACGCCCCCGAGGACGCCGGCGAGCTCGAGCTCTTCCTCCAGCACGTGGCGCTCCTCTCCGACATCGACCGCTACGACCCGGAGCGGGGCTCGGTCTCCCTCATGACCCTCCACAACGCCAAGGGGCTCGAGTTCCCGGTCGTGCTCGTGGCGGGCCTCGAGCGCGGCCTCTTCCCGCTGGGGAGGGCGGAGGAGTCGGCCGACGAGTACGAGGAGGAGCGCCGCCTGTTCTACGTGGGGGTGACCCGCGCCCGCGACCGCCTCTACCTCACCCACGCCGACCGCCGGTGGCGGGCCGGGTCGGGGGGCGAGTCCGCCCCGTCGCCGTTCCTGGACGAGCTCCCCGAGGGGCCGGTCGAGCGGAAGAGGGCCGGGTGGGCCGGGCGCCCCCGGAAGGGACGGCGCCGGGCGAGCGGCGGGAGCCCCGCCTCCTGGCGGGGGAAGCGCGACGACGGCTCGGGCGGGTCCTTCTCCTGGCGCGTCGGCCCGGGGAGCGGGAAGGGGCGCTCCGCCGGCGCGGACGCGGAGGAGGGCGCCGACGGAGGGGTCCGCTACGACTACGGCGACACCCAGGAGGTCCTGGACTTCGAGCCCGGCGAGCGCATCGTGCACCCCTCGCTGGGGCGCGGCACGATCCGGGACCGGGAGGGCGCGGGGAGGTCCGTGAAGCTCACGATCGAGTTCGACGAGGGCGGGACCCGAAAGGTCATGCCTGCGTACGCGGAGTTGAGGCCGGAATGAGCGACGCCGCGGGAGAGGGAGAGGCGATGGCGAGGATCGACGAGGAGGAGGTCCGGCGCGTGGCCCGGCTGGCCCGGCTGGCCCTCGACGGGGAAGCGGTGGCGCGGCTGGCCGTGGAGCTCGAGGGCGTGCTGGCCCACATGGACGAGATCGCGCGGCTCGAGGAGGGCCCGGCCGGGGAGGACGAGGGCCCCGAGGGCCGCGGGCTGGACGCGCGGCTCCGGCCGGACGCGCCCGGGTCGGACCCGCTGGCCTTCGGCCCGGAGCGGATGGCGCCGGAGTGGAAGGACGGCTTCTTCGTGGTGCCGAGCCTGGCCTCCCTGGCCGAGCGGGAGGCGCCGTGAACCCGCTCGCCGACCTCGCCTCGGCCGGACGCGCCCTGGACGGGGGGGAGCTCGCGGCCGAGGAGCTCTTCGCCCTGGCCGGACAGCGCGCCCGCGAGGCGGACGCCGGCGCCGAGCCCCTCCACGCGTTCCTGAGCGTCGCCGGCGACGGCGAGGCCCCGGCCGCCGCCGAGGTCCCGGTGGCGGGCGGCGGTCCGCTGGCCGGGATCCCCGTCGCGGTCAAGGACAACATCTGCACGGTGGGGCTCCCCACCACCTGCGCTTCCCGCATCCTGGAGGGCTACCGCTCGCCCTACGCGGCCACGGCCGTGCGCCGGCTCGAGGGGGCGGGCGCTCGCGTCCTGGGCAAGACCAACCTGGACGAGTTCGCCATGGGCTCGTCCACGGAGAACAGCGCGTTCGGGCCCACCCGGAATCCGGTCGACCCGGAACGGGTCCCGGGCGGGAGCTCCGGAGGCTCGGCGGCCGCGGTCGCGGCGGGAATCGTCCCGGTCGCGCTCGGCTCCTCGACCGGGGGCTCGGTCCGCCAGCCCGCGGCCTTCTGCGGCGTGGTCGGGATCAAGCCCACCTATGGCCGGGTGAGCCGCTACGGGCTCGTCGCCTTCGCATCGAGCCTCGACCAGGTGGGGGTCCTCTCGCGCACGGTTCGGGACGGTGCGGCGGTGCTCGAGGTCATCTCGGGGCCCGACCGCTTCGACGCCACCTGCCAGGAGCGGGAGGTGCCCCGGGCCGCGGCGCTCGGGGACGTGGGGCTCGACGGCGCGGTCCTGGGGCTGCCCGAGGAGTACCTGGGCGAGGGGCTGGACGACGGCATCCGCGAGCTCGTGCGGGAGCTGGCCGGCCGCGCGGAGGAGGCGGGGGCCACGGTGCGGGAGGTGTCGCTCCCCTCGACCCGGCACGCCATCCCCTGCTACTACGTGCTCGCGCCCGCCGAGGCCTCCAGCAACCTGGCCCGCTACGACGGGGTCCGGTACGGACGGCGGGCGGAGGGCGCGGAGGACGCCACCTCCATGTTCGCGGAGACGCGCGGCCAGGGCTTCGGCCAGGAGGTCCGCCGGCGGATCATGCTGGGCACGTACGTGCTCTCGGCCGGCTACTACGAGGCGTACTACCTCCGGGCGCAGCGCCTGCGGGCGTCGATCGCCCGGGAGCTGTACGGGCTGCTCGACTCCGGCGTGGACGCGCTCCTCACGCCGACCACGCCGACGCCGGCCTTCCGGCTGGGCGAGCGCACGGCGGATCCCTACGAGATGTACCTGGCGGACGCGTACACGGTGTCGGCCAACCTGGCCGGGCTCCCGGCCGTCTCGATCCCGATCGGGAGCGTGGACGGCCTGCCGGTCGGCGGGCAGCTCATGGGCGCGCCGTGGGACGAGGAGCGCATGCTGGGGCTCGCCGCCAGGCTCGAGGAGATCGCGGCCTGGGAGCCCCCGGCCCGCGCGGCGGCCGGCCCGGAGACGGGGAGGGGTGCGTGAGCGGGAACGGCGGCGCTCCGGGCGGCGCGGACGGCCGCGGGGCCGCGAACGGATGGGAGACCGTCATCGGGGTGGAGGTCCACGTCCAGCTCCGGACGGCGACCAAGATGTTCTGCGGGTGCCCGGCCGCCTACGGCGCGCCGCCCAACACCCACGTGTGCCCGGTGTGCCTGGGGCTGCCGGGGGCGCTCCCGGTCCCGAACCGGCAGGCCCTGGAGCTGGCGGTGCGGGCGGCCCTGGCCCTGGGGTGCGAGGTGGCCGGGCGCTCGGAGTTCACGCGCAAGAACTACTTCTATCCCGACCTCCCCAAGGGCTACCAGATCACGCAGTTCGAGCACCCGCTGGCCCGCCGCGGGGAGGTGCCGGTGCGCGTGGAAGGGGAGGTGCGCCGGGTGCGGATCCGGCGGCTGCACCTGGAGGAGGACGCCGGGAAGTCCCTCCACGACCGCTTCCCGGGGCGTACGGCCGTGGACCTCAACCGGGCGGGCGTCCCGCTCATCGAGATCGTCACCGAGCCGGACCTGCGCTCGCCCTCCGAGGCGCGCGCCTACCTCTCCCGGCTCAAGCAGCTCCTCGAGCACTTCGCGGCCGTGAGCGACTGCAACATGGAGGAGGGGAGCCTGCGGGTGGACGCCAACCTCTCCGTGCGTCAGGCGGGCTCCGGCATACTTCACACAAAGACTGAGGTCAAGAACCTCAACTCGTTCAGCAACGTTGAGAAAGCCCTTTCCTTCGAGCGCAACCGCCAGGTGGCGCTCCGCGAGGAGGGCCGCGAGGTCGAGCACGAGACCCGGACCTTCGACGCCGGCACCGGACGCACCCGGGCCATGCGGGGGAAGGAGGAGGCGTTCGACTACCGCTACTTCCCCGAGCCCGACCTCCCGCTCCTCGAGCTCGAGCCGGGGACGGTGGAGCGGATCGACCGGGCGCTCCCCGAGCTGCCGTTCGGGGCGGAGGAGCGGCTCCGGGACGCCTACGGCCTCTCCCTCTACGACGCGGAATTGCTGGCGGCCACGCCGCGCCGGCTGGCCTTCTTCGAGGAGGTGGCGGGGGAGGGGGACGAGGACCTCGCCAAGCAGGCCGCCAACTTCGTCATGGGCCCGGTGGCCGAGGCGCTGAACCGCTCGGACGAGGCCGTGGCCGAGGACGAGCTCCTCCCGGCCGCCGACCTGCGGCGGGTGGTGGAGCTCCGCCTGGACGGCACGCTGACCTCCAACGCCGCGGACGAGCTCATCGAGCGGCTCCTGGAGGGCGGGGGTGGGGACGTGGACGGCCTGGTCGGCGAGCTCGGCCTCGCGCGCGTCTCCGACGCGGGCCAGCTGGCCCGCTGGGTCGAGGAGGCGCTCGCGGAGAACCCGGAGGAGGCGGCGCGCCTGCGGGCCGGGGAGGAGAAGCTCCTGGGCTTCTTCATGGGGGCGGTCATGCGGCGGGCGGGCGGCGCGGCCGATCCCGGGCGGACCCGGGAGCTCCTGCGCGAGCGGCTGGGGGCGGACGCGGGGGACGGCGGGGACTGAGCGGAGGATCCGGCGTCTCCGGGCGTCGGGCGCCGCCGCCCGCCCGCCGGGACCCGGCCCGACGTCAGCTCGTGAGGCGGGGCGCCGCGCGGGCCAGCAGGCGGCCTTCCGCCCGGTCCCCCACCGAGGACGTGCTCCCCCGGAGCGTCCACAGCCCCAGGTCGGGCGTCGCCAGCGGGAAGTGCCGCTCGGCGGCCGACTTCAGCGCCTGCCGGGGCTCCACGGCGGAGTCGACGAGGAGGACCTGCCGCCGGAGGCGCTTGGCCAGCCGCAGCGCCGACTCCCCGGTCGGATCCCCCGTCGCCGTCGGCGACTCCCGCCCGAGGATGAGGTAGGACGTGCAGCTCTCGAACGCGCTCCGGCGGTAGAAGGCGGTCTCCTCGGGCTCGAGGTCCCAGCGCGACGCCTCGATGACCGTGTCGAACAGGGACTGCCACGGCTGGTAGTCCGCCAGCCGTATCATGCCCCGGAAGATCCGCCGGTTGGTGCGGAAGGTGAAGAGCGTGCTCGCCAGCACGCTGTCCAGCAGGTCGTCCACCCGGGAGTGGTCGAACTCCGTCACGAGGCTCCGGGCCAGGCGCGTGTACTCGGCCCCGACCGCCACGTCCATCCGGTGCTCCCAGTACGAGTGGCCCACGGCCGCGGTCGAGGAGGTGAGGAGGAGCATGCGCGGGACGAAGCTCTCGTGCGCCACCACGTCGGCCGAGAGGTGGCTCAGGTAGCCCAGCGCGCCGGCGCGGAGCGCGGGGTCGTCGCCCGCGGCGGCCAGCATCTCCTCGCCCACGTGCCACGCGTGCGGGTGCCAGTCGGCCGGCGCGTAGCGCTTGGCCATCGAGATGTCGGCGGCCAGGTTCCCGTACAGGAACTCGAGCGCGTGGCCGGAGAGGAGGGCCGTGGCCGAGGCGGGGAGGAGGTCCAGGGAGCGGAGGATCTCCAGGCCCAGGTAGACGTGCATCCCGGGCCCCCACGCCAACAGCGCGTGCGGCTGGAGGAAGAGGAGGAGGGCGGCCACGGCCGTGCCGGCCACGACCACCCGGCGGGCCCTCATGCCGGTCGCCTGCCCGACCGGCCCCTTTCCCGGCCGCGAGCGCCGCGGATGGCCCGCAGCACGGAGGCCGTCGAGAGGAAGGTCTCCTCGGCTTCTTCCTGCACGATCTCGAGGAGTCCGTTGAGCTCGGCCGCGCGCTCCTCGGCCATCTCGAGAACGCTCTCGACCGAGTCGGTGGCGCGCTCGACCGTCCGGCCGACCGCCTCCACGTCCATGCGGAGCGAGGAGGTCACGAACTGGACGTCGTCGGTCACGCGCTGCAGGCGGTCCAGGGTGGGCTCGATGTTCCCCTCGGCGGCCTCGAGGACCCGGTCCAGCCGCTGCATGGTGCCGAACATGCGCTTCAGGGCCGGGAGCACGAGGGCCATGGAGATGAGCGCGCCCACGGACAGCACGATCCACGTCACCAGCCCGATGATGCCGAGGATGTGAAGGGCGTCCAACGGTCCTCCCGGGTGGCGGGTCTCGTTCCGATCGAGCTTCGGTCCGTGCACGGCGCGGCGCCCGCGGACCCCTCCGCGGACGGCTCCGGATCCTAGAACCCATTATATGCCCTCGGGTTCCCGCCCGCAGTCCCGGGAGGGAAGGCGAGAGGCCGGGCTCAGCCCCGGGCGGGCTCCCCGGAGATCTCGCCGCGGAGGGCCAGCATGCGACGGATCACGGGCGGGCCCACCACCTCGCTCACCGCCACGCCCAGCACGACCGTGGCGAAGAACAGGTCGAGGGCGGTTCCGCCCACCGGGGCGAGGACGTGGCGGATGGACACGGCCATGGCGATCGACAGCCCGCCCTGCGCGAGGAGCCCGAGCCCGAGGCCGCGGTGCCTGCGTCCGGAGGGTAGGGCGGGGAGCGCCGCGAGCCCGCCCAGGACCTTGGCGCCGGCCCGGAGCAGGACGTAGGCGGCCACCAGGGGGACGACCTCCCACCCGGGCCAGCGCAGCAGGGCCCCCGACAGGAGGAGGAAGATCACGTGGACCGGCTTCTCCCACCGGACCAGCGCTTCCTGGATCCGGCGCGAGGCGGCGGAGGTCCGGGCCACGAAGGCTCCCGCCACGGCGGCCCCGAACAGGGCGGACAGGCCGAGGAAGGCCTGGCTCCCCGCGGCCAGGAGGGCCAGGCCCAGGAGGAAGAGGACCAGCTCCTGCCGGCCCGGGCGGCGTCGGGTGACCGAGACGAGGAGCCAGCCCGCGAAGATCCCGAGGAGGACCGAGGCCGCCAGCCAGCGCAGGGCGTCCAGGAGGCCGCCGCCCGCGGCCGCGGGGCCGTGGAAGGCGGCCAGCACGGCGGCGAGCGCGGCCAGGCCCACCGCCCCGTCCAGGCTGGCGGCGATCGACAGGAGCCGCGACAGCGAGCCCGAGGCCGGCGCGGACCCGAACACGATGGCCAGGCCGGTCGGGGTCGAGATCGAGGCCACGGCCGCCCCGGCCAGGACCAGGAGCCGCGCCTCGGGTCCCCACCCCGCCAGGGCGGCCGCGCCCAGGCCGGCCGCGGCCAGCACCACGAACGCGGCCACGGCCTGCGCCAGGCCCGCGCCCAGCTCGGACCGGTCGATCCCAGCCAGGTTCTCCGGCTCGAACTGCATGCCGAAGGTGAGGCCGATCCAGCCCAGCCCGAGCACCACCGCGGGCGAGAACGACTCCAGGAGGTCGGGCCCGAGGAGCCCGGTCCCGTGCGGTCCGAGCAGAAAGCCCAGCGCCAGGAACTGGAGCCCGGTCGAGACCAGGAGGCGCAGGGGCAGGGGGGCGGCCTCCTCCCGGAAGCCGAAGCGGGCGCCCAGGAGTCCGACCAGGGCGAGGGCGAGGGCCCCGATCAGGGCCTTCACGCGCCCGTGTCGTCCAGCTCGGGGGCGAGGCCGGATGCGCGGCCCACCGGGACCGTGAAGGCGATGCCGGTGGCCGGGTCGTGCAGGTCGCCGCAGATGTCGGCCAGGAGCTCGAACGCCTTCTCGGTCTTCTCCGGGTCGTCGATGACGCTGAACACCGTGCGGTTCCGGGGTCGCGACCGCGACATGAGCGTCTGGAGGCCGGCGAAGATCGGGATGTCCTGGCTGAGGAGCCGGCCCATGCCCTCGGTCTGGATCACCGTGGCCCCGGTGATCCCGATCTCGAGGAAGCCCGCCAGGATGGGATCCAGCTTCTCTTCCTCGTTGACGACGACGACGAGCAGCTCCATGGGGTTTCCGGCGACCTTTCCTCTCGCGTTCAGACGTGCCGGCTCTCGAAGTCGCGGATCGTCTCGACCGCGTCGTCGCCCGACCCGGAGGCCCGGAGCGACGACAGGAAGTCGGAGTGCCGCGACAGCCGGGCGATCCTGGCCAGGAGCTTGATGTGGGCGGAGCTCCGTTCGGGCGGGGAGAGGACCATGAAGAAGACGTGGACGACGTCCCCCTCCTCGCCGGCCCCGAACGGCGCCCCCTCGTCCGAGATGCCGACCACGACGGTCGGCGCGGCCAGCTCGGCGCACAGGGCGTGCGGGACCGCGACCCCGCTCCCGAGGGCCGTCCGGTGCATGCGCTCCCTGCGCGCCAGGGAGGCCACGAGCGCGTCGACGTCCGCCACCTGTCCGGTCCCCGCGGGCAGCGCCGCGAGCTCGGTCAGGACCTCCTCCACGGTGCGTCCCCGGAGGCCGGTCGTCACCAGCTCGGGCCGGACGTGGTCCCCCAGCTTCATCGGCCCTCCCGTGGTCGCTTCCCTGGCCATCTCCCCGGCGAACCTGCTCTCCGCGGAAGGATAGACGACGCGCGGAGCGCGCGGCAAGCGCGCGTCCCGACGTCCGCGCTCCGCCGACCGGCCGAAGCCCCGATCCGTCGTTGCCAGCGTTTCGCGGCCGCGCCTACCTTGTAGCCGTCGCGGCCGTCGGCCGCCGGCGCCGCCCGGGCTCCCGCTGAGCCGGTCCGCCAACCAGGAGACACGTCGAGCGCATGAGCTGCTTCCGCATCCGGGGTCCCGCCCGTATCTCCGGCACGTTCCGCCCCGCGGGCAACAAGAACGCCGCCCTCCCGATCCTGGCCGGCTGCCTCCTCACGGACCAGCCGGTCGAGCTCGAGAACGTCCCCGACATCCGCGACGTCCGCACCCTGTGCGAGCTCCTCGAGAGGCTCGGCGCCGAGGTGGCGTGGACGGCGCCCCACTCGGTGCGCGTCCAGGCGCGGGAGATCCGGGGCGGCGCGCTGGACTCGGAGCTGGCCGGCCTCATCCGGGCCTCGGTCCTCCTGGCGGGGCCGCTCCTGGCCCGCCGGGGGGAGGTCAGGCTCCCGCCGCCCGGCGGGGACGTCATCGGGCGCCGCCGGCTCGACACCCACTTCCTGGCACTGCGCAGCCTGGGGGCCGAGGTCGAAGCCGGCGACGCCTACTACCTCCGGAGCCCCCGCCTGGAAGGGGCGCGCATCTTCCTGGACGAGCCTTCGGTGACCGGCACCGAGAACGCCATCCTCGCGGCCGTCACCGCGCGGGGGACGACCCGCATCGTGAACGCCGCGGCCGAGCCGCACGTCCAGGACCTGTGCAGGTTCCTGGTCGGCCTCGGCGCCGTCATCGACGGGATCGGCACCCACACGCTCACGATCGAGGGGGTCGAGACGCTCTCGGGCGGGTCGCACCGGATCGGGACCGACCACATCGAGGTCGGAAGCCTCATCGGCCTGGCGGCCGTGACCCGCTCGCCGCTGGTGATCGAGGACGTGCCGCCTGAGACCCTCGATCCCCTCCGGGTGGGCTTCGGTCGCCTGGGGATCACCTGGGACGAGCGGGACGGCGGCATCGACCTCGTGGGCGGCCAGGAGCTCGAGATCCAGTCGGACCTGGGCGACCAGATCCCCAAGATCGACGACGGGCCCTGGCCGGCCTTCCCGGCCGACCTCATCAGCATCGCGCTCGTGGTGGCCACGCAGTGCCGCGGCACCATCCTCATCCACGAGAAGATGTTCGAATCGCGCATGTTCTTCGTGGACAAGCTCATCTCGATGGGTGCCCGGATCGTGCTGTGCGACCCGCACCGCGCGGTCGTGGTCGGACCGAGCCGGCTCCGCGGCCAGGTGCTCGAGAGCCCGGACATACGGGCGGGCATGGCGCTCGTCCTCGCCGCCCTCGCGGCCCAGGGGGAGAGCGAGATCCACAACATCCGCCAGATCGAGCGGGGCTACGAGGCCATAGGCCGTCGCCTGCGGGAGCTGGGCGCGGACATCATCCGGGAGCCGGCTCCGAGCGGCACGGGGGCCGAGTGGACGGGAACCTGACCGCCGATCCCCGATCGGCCGGGGCCGCGCGCGTCACCGAGGAGATCCGTGCGGCGGAGGAGGGGCCCGAGCTCCTCGTGCACGCGGCCTGGGAGCGCGACCACGCGGGCCTGGCGTGCGGCATCACCACGGCCGGCCCCGGGGCGGATTTCGGCCTCACGACCGCCCGCGATCCGTGGACGCTGTTCGAGCGGGTCGAGGGCCTGTGCGCGGCGGTCGGCG
>DATFLN010000020.1:0-3057 GCA_035267645.1 Gemmatimonadota bacterium
CCCACCCCGGCCCCTAGCTTCCCGCCATCACGCGGCCCATGGCCGAACGGCTTCCTCCACCTGCAGGCTCGGCGCACGATGGCATCGACGAGGCGACGCCCGACGCACCTGCTCGCGGTCCTGCTCGCGGCCGCGACCGTCGTCGGATGCGACGTGAAGTGGGGCGGAGGCCACGTCACGCTCGAACGACCACAGGCCGGAGGCGCCGCCGCCGGCTCGACCGGCGTGGCGGCCCCGCCCCCCGTGCCGCTCCCCACGGCGCCCTTCGCCTACGTCGTGCGACTGCAGGCGGACGGGACGGCCGCCGCCGTGCCCTTCGCGCACGTCGGGAGCCAGGGACTGCAGGCCCTCGCGTGGCCTTCCGACGCCGACGCGGAGTATCGGGCCCGGTTCGACTCGGCCTTCGCCGCTCCCGGGACCACGCTCTCCCTGCAGATCTCGGGAGAGCCCGCGGGGACGCTCATAGTGTCCGGTACCCGCGTGTCGGTCAACGCGGGCTGCCCGTCCGTGGTGGATGCCCGGGCCCTGGTCCTCCCCGGGCAGGACGTGCCGCGCTGGGCCTTCGCGATCGGGCCCGCCCCGGCGGACGCCGTGCCGGCCCGGGTCCCGGTCCAGGGGCTCGACGACCGGACCCGCACCTTCGGACCCATCCTGGCCGAGAACCTGCTCCGGCAGGCGGGCGTCGACCGGCCCTACCTGGCGCAGCGCGCCGACCTCCGGAGGGTGACGCTTCCCGGCGATACGCTGGCGGCCATGGCCGCCACGTACCTGATCGGGGACACGCTCGCGCCGGTGCCGCCGACCTCGGGCTCGGCGACCTCCCTTTTCTACCTGGCCCGCTTCGAGTCCGCCCGGGGCTACGTCCCGGTGTGGAGCGTGGTGCACGGGTACGGGTCCGAGTCCGGCAAGCGGGCCCTGAGCTGGCTGGGGGCGCTCGAGGCGGGAGGGTCCCGGCTCTACATGCTCCGGCTGACGGACGGGTCGGGGGAGTGGATCGCGGCGCACCGGGCGGGCGCGAGCGCAGAGCTGGCCTTCACGGAGGAGGGGAGCTGCCCCGCCCTGCGGGGCGTCAGCGAGGCGCCCAGGGCGGCGAGCCCGCAGGTGGAGGGCGCCGCTTCCGGCGGCTAGGGCTCAGGCGGCGTAGCTCGCCAGCATCTCCCCCATCTCGCCCTGCCGCAGCTCCCGCAGCGCCCGGTCCCGAAGCTGGCGGACGCGCTCGCGGGTGACCCCCAGGACCTGCCCGATCTCCTCGAGCGTGTGCTCCCGCTCGCCCTGCAGCCCGTAGTAGAGCCGGAGGACGCGCGCGTCGCGGGGCCTCAGGAGCCGGAGCGCCCGGTCCAGGAGCTCCCCCAGCATGGCGTCCTCGAGCTCGACTTCCAGGTCCGTGTCGTCCAGCAGGAAGCGGTCCTGGAGCTGGTTGTCCTCCGAGTCCCCGACCGGGGCGTCCAGCCGCACGTCGGCCATGTTGAGGGCCTGGAGCATCTCGACGGTGGAGGGATCCAGGTCGGCGACCTCTCCGATCTCCCCGGCCGAGGGCTCGCGCCGCAGCTCCTGGCGGAGCTGCTCGCGGGCGCGGAGGACGCGGCCCAGCTCGGTGGCGCGGTTCAGCGGGAGGCGGACGGAGCGGCTCTGGCGGGCCAGGGCGGCCAGGATGGCCTGCCGAATCCACCACACGGCGTAGCTGATGAACTTGACGCCCTGGTCCGGGTCGAACTTCTCGGCCGCCGTCACCAGCCCCACGTTCCCTTCCTGGATGAGGTCGGCGAAGGAGAGGCCCCGGTTCTGGTAGCGCTTGGCGACGGAGACCACGAAGCGGAGGTTGGCGCGCACGAGGGCGTCCAGCGCCGCCTGCTCGCCCTTCCGGGCGCGCCGGGCCACGCTGTCCTCCTGCTCCCCGTCGAGCATCGGATAGCGCCCGAGCTCGTCCAGGTAGATGTCGATCGCGTTCGAGCCTCCGGAGGCTCCGGAGGCCGCGATCGAGCGTGAGAGACGACCGTTACGGGCCATGGCGATCCGGTCGATGGCAGTCCGAGGGGGCGGTCCCGGCGGCGGCGCCCGACGGCGTGCCGGCCGCGGCACCGTCACCGAGAACGCAAGCTAGACGCGATCCCGGAGAGCGTCAACGCGCTTCGCGCGGAGCCGTGGAAGGCGCGAGAAGCGTGCCCGCCCCGGCCGGAACCCGCACGGAGACTGATTCCCCGGCTCCCGGGCCGCGGCGGCGCCGTGCGGGCCGTCCGAAAACCCGCCCCCCGCCTTACTTTCCGGACATCGAAACCGCGAGGCGCGTGGCGCCGCGCGGCGAAGCCGACCCGGCGCGACGCGCCCGGCAGCCGGCCCGCCGGGAGGCCCCGTCCGTTGCGGCCGCGCATCGGATCGGACCCGGAGAGTGGAGGGTCGCCGCAGGACCGGGGCGCGCGCCCGCGCGGCCTCAGTACCGTCCGCGCGCCCTCTCGCGGGCCGGCAGCACCTCCAGGCAGGTCGTCCACCACCCGGTCAGGATGGTCTCGACGAACTCCTCCGGGAGCGACTCCTCGCGCATCTCGGCCGCCAGCCCCTCGTGGTCGTAGGCCACCGGCACCAGCTCCAGCTCCGGGCCCGGGCGCAGGAGCCCGTACCACACCTCGGTGCGGCCGTCGTTGGCGGGCCGCCCGATGACGCCCACGTTCCCGAACAGGCCGCCGCCGGGGAGCTCCCTCTTCCAGGGAATCCCGGTGTGGGTCCCGAGGATCACGTCGGCCCGGTGCTCCCGGGCCAGGTGCGCCAGGAAATCGGTGGACGTGGTCGACTCCCACAGGAACTCGTTCGTGCGCCGGGGGCTCCCGTGGCACAGGAGGACCGAGCGGCCCTCCATCTCGAGCCGCCGCTCCGACGGCAGCCCGGCCATCCACGCCTTCCAGCGCCGGGAGGTCTTCCGGAACGTGTAGCGGTAGGAGAGGCGGGCGAAGTGGTTGTCCCTGGGGTCGGTGTAGCCGCACTGGCAGTCCTCGAGCCCGCGCGCCAGCGAGTCGTCGTAGTTGCCGCGCACCACGCCCACGTCCGCCTCGAGGAGGAGCGGGA
>DATFLN010000021.1:0-34542 GCA_035267645.1 Gemmatimonadota bacterium
CGTCCAGGGGACCACGTGACAGTGGAGGAAGTCCGCGAACGCCTGGAGGAACTCCGCCGTGTGGCCGTCGCCCCGCTCGCGTGCCATGTCGGCCGCGCACGTGAGCGCGGCGATGTTGGAGGCGAGCGTCGAGGGCGAGTAGCCGGAGTTCTCCTCCCACCGCTCCTGCGGGGTGGACGGGCCCTCCCGGACCAGGAAGCCGGCGGCCGCCAGGACCATGGGGTAGGGGTCGAAGCCCCCGAGCGCGTCCTGCTCCCGAAGCCGCCAGGCCAGCAGGATGGGGAAGGCGGCCTCGTCCAGCTGCTCCGCCTCCCAGTAGGGCGTGCCGTCCAGCCAGAAGTTCTGGTGGAAGCCCCCGTCGGCCCTCTGGACGGCCGACAGGTAGATCAACGCCCGGAGGGGGATCTCGGCGTTCCCCGACGCCAGGAGGGCGGTGGTGGCGTTGACCAGGTCCCGGGTCCACACCAGGTGGTACCCGCCCAGCTCGTCGTCCCCGTGGTGGTCGCCCCACGGGATGCTGAGCGAGGCGATGCCGGCCCCGCGGTACGTCTTGTCCTGGTGCGCGAGGAGAAGGCTGTGGCTGCGCCGGTAGAGGTCGCCGCCGTCTTCCGCGGCGTCCTCGAGCGGCTCGATGTGCCGGCACGCGCGCTCCCAGCCGGCCACGAAGCGGGCGCGCGTCTCGTCGGCCGGGCGGGCCAGGGACTGGAGAAGCGTGGAGACGGCCGCCTCCAGCGTGGTCCCGAAGGCGAGTCCCAGCGTGAAGTCGCGGGTGCCGGCCGGGTCCAGCTCTCCGGTCAGGGCGATGTTGCCGTGCTCCGCGCGGTCGAACTCGAGGCTCATCCGGCCGTCCTCGGACAGGTCGGTCCAGCCGTCGGTCGTCCCCACGTACCCGCAGGAGACCCGCAACAGGGGGATGGTGGCGCCCAGGGCCAGCCACGTGCCGCCCCGGTGCGCGGTGAGGAGGGTGCGGCCGGCCACCCGCGCCGCGTAGCCGCTGTTGTCCCGACCGCCGACCTCCAGGTGGGGGGCCAGGAGGACGTAGAGGCGGAGGTCGTCCCGGAGGTCCTCGCGCGGCTCGAAGCGGGTCCGCAGGAGCAGGCAGGGGAGGTCCGGGTCCGCGAACAGCTCCTTTTCGATGCGGTAGCGGCCTCCGGGCTCGCGGTTCACGATCCGGTAGCCGAGCGAGTGGCCGTCGAGCGGCCCGGTCACCGCGTCGGTGTGCCGGCGCTCGTCGTGGAACAGGCCGGCGCCGTCGGCCACCAGGTACTGCAGGTCCCTGATCTGGGGGGAGTCGATGGTCGGGAAGTACACTTCGTTGACGATGCCGGCCGACGTCGTGTACCAGAGGCGGCTCGCGTCGGAGCACGCCGTCCCGATGCCTTCCTTGGCGCTGCGGGTCCAGCGCGGATCGATGCCGGGGCCGCCCGTGGCCCTGCTTCCGTCCAGGAGCTCGGTCATGCGCTTCGGGCCCGCCCGGCCCTCCCTCCCATCGTGCCGACGACGCTGCGGTTCCGCGGGGCGAGCGGGCCCCGTGGGCACGCGAGACGTGGCGCAAATCCTGCGCCGGGGGAGGGCGGTTCCCTCCCTCCCCGCGGGGAGAGGCGGGACCGCTCCCAGGCGCACCGTGAGCTCCGGCAGGAGGCAGCCCCGGACGATGGCCACACAGCCCGAGGAAGGTCGCCGGCGGGTCGTCATCGAGCGGATCGACCCCCTCGTCGACGCGGGCCGTCACGCGATCAAGCGAATCGTCGGGGACGAGGTCACGGTCCGCGCCGACATCTTCGCCGACGGGCACGATGCGCTGACCTGCCGCCTTCTGCATCGGGGCCCCGGAGAGGAGTCCTGGAGCTCCGAGCCGATGGAGCCCCTCGGGAACGACCGCTGGGCCGGGCTCTTCCGGGTCGAGACCGAGGGTCGGCACCTCTACACGATCCGGGCCTGGATCGACCGGTTCGGGACGTGGCGCGAGGATCTCCGAAAGCGCGCCGGGGCCGACCGGCCGGTCGAGCATGAGCTCCTGGTCGGTGCGGGACAGGTCGAGGCGGCGGCGGAGCGGGCCCGCGCCGCGGGGGCCGGGCACGACGCGGAGCGCCTGGGCGAGCTGGCCGCGGCGCTCGCCGGCGACGCCGGGCTCCCCCTCGAGGAGCGGCTCGAGGAGGCGCTCGCCGACGAGACGCGCACGCTCGTGGACCGCCACCCCGACGACCGGTTCGCCGTGCGCCACGAGCCGGCCCTCCCGGTCACGGTCGAGCGCGAGCGGGCGCGCTTCAGCGCCTGGTACGAGCTCTTCCCCCGCTCCTGGGCCACCGAGCCCGGCGAGCACGGGACGCTGGCGGACGTCCGCGAGCGCCTGCCCTACGTCCGGGGCATGGGCTTCGACGTGCTCTACCTCCCGCCCATCCACCCGAACGGGCGTACGGGCCGCAAGGGGCCCAACAACGCGCCCGCGGACGGGGAGGACGTCCCCGGGAGCCCGTGGGCCATCGGAGGCGCCGAGGGGGGGCACAAGGCCATCCACCCGGCCCTGGGCGGCTTCGACGACTTCCGCGAGCTGGTGGAGGCGGCCGCCGGGCACGGCATGGAGGTGGCCCTCGATCTGGCCTACCAGTGCTCGCCCGACCACCCGTACGTCCGGGAGCATCCCGAGTGGTTCCGGCGCCGGCCCGACGGATCGATACGGCACGCCGAGAACCCTCCCAAGAAGTACGAGGACATCGTCCCCTTCGACTTCGAGTGCGACGACTGGCGCGCCCTGTGGGACGAGCTCCTGAGCGTGGTGACCTTCTGGATGGACCGGGGCGTCCGGATCTTCCGGGTCGACAACCCGCACACCAAGCCGTTCCGGTTCTGGGAGTGGCTGATCGCCGAGACCAAGGGGCGCGACCCCGGGGTGCTCTTCCTGTCCGAGGCGTTCACCCGCCCCCGGATCATGTACCGGCTGGCCAAGCTCGGCATGAGCCAGTCGTACACGTACTTCACGTGGCGCAACACCAAGCGGGAGCTGTCCGAGTACCTGGCCGAGCTGACCGGGACGGAGGTGGCCGAGTACTTCCGCCCCAGCCTGTGGCCGAACACCCCCGACATCCTGCACGAGTACCTGCAGACGGGCGGGCCGCCCGCCTTCCGGACCCGGGCGGTGCTGGCGGCCACGCTCTCCTCGTGCTGGGGCATGTACGGTCCGGCCTTCGAGCTGTGCGAGGCCGAGCCCCTCGAGCCGGACAGCGAGGAGTACCTGGACTCGGAGAAGTACCAGATTCGCCACTGGGACCTCGAGAACCCGGACAGCCTGGCGGGCCTCATCGGCCGCCTGAACCGCATCCGACGCCGGCACCCGGCGCTCCAGGGGAACCGGAGCCTCCGCTTCCATCCGGTGGACGACCCGCAGCTCCTCGCCTACTCCAAGCGGACGGCGGATCGCTCGGACCAGGTCCTCGTGGTCGTGAACCTCGACCCCTTCCAGCCCCACGGGGCCACGCTGGAGCTGGACCTGGAGGAGCTCGGCCTGGATCCGGACCGGACGTTCCACGTGGCCGACCTCCTGGACGGGGAGCGCTACACGTGGCAGGGCGCCCGGAGCTACGTCGAGCTGGACCCGGCGGAGGGGCCTGCCCACATATTCCACGTCGTCCGGGACGTGCGCTCCGAGCAGGACTACGAGTACTTCGTATGACGACGGACACGGGAGACGGGAGGGCCCTGCGCGGCGGGCCCGCGCGGGAGGACGCGGCGGATCGGGGAGACGCGCGCCGGGCCGCCGCGGCCGACTGGTACCGGGACGCGGTGCTGTACGAGGTCCCCGTCCGGGCCTTCCGGGACGGGAACGGCGACGGGATCGGCGACTTCCGCGGCCTGACCGAGAGGCTGGACTACATCCAGGACCTCGGCGTGACGGCCGTGTGGATCCTCCCGTTCTACCCCTCGCCCCTCCGCGACGACGGCTACGACATCGCCGACTACCGGGACGTCCACCCCGACTACGGGACGCTGGAGGACTTCCGGCGCTTCCTGGACGAGGCCCACCGGCGCGGCCTGCGCGTCGTGACCGAGCTCGTCCTCAACCACACCTCCGACCGGCACCGCTGGTTCCAGCGTGCGCGCCGGGCCCCCGCCGGGAGCCCCGAGCGGGACTTCTACGTGTGGAGCGACGACCCGGAGCGGTACGCCGAGACCCGCATCATCTTCCAGGACTTCGAGGCCTCGAACTGGACGTGGGACCCGGTGGCCGAGGCCTACTACTGGCACCGGTTCTACGCGCACCAGCCCGACCTGAACTTCGACAACCCCCGCGTGCGCGGAGAGCTCCTGGACGTCGTGGACTTCTGGCTCGGGATGGGGGTGGACGGCCTCAGGCTGGACGCCGTCCCCTACCTGTACGAGCGGGAGGGCACCAACTGCGAGAACCTCCCCGAGACCCACGCCTTCCTCCGGGAGCTGCGCCGCCACGTGGACGAGCGCTTCCCGGGACGGATGCTCCTGGCGGAGGCCAACCAGTGGCCCGAGGACGCGGTTGAGTACTTCGGGGACGGGGACGAGTGCCACATGGCGTTCCACTTCCCGCTCATGCCCCGCCTGTTCATGGGCATCCGCATGGAGGACCGCTTCCCGATCGAGGACATTCTCGAGCAGACCCCCGACATTCCCGAGCCCGCCCAGTGGGCGATCTTCCTCCGGAACCACGACGAGCTCACGCTCGAGATGGTGACGGACGAGGAGCGCGACTACATGTACCGCGTGTACGCGAGCGAGCGGCGGGCGCGCATCAACCTGGGGATCCGCCGCCGGCTGGCGCCGCTCCTCACGAACGACCGCAAGAAGATCGAGCTCATGCACGGGCTCCTCCTCTCGCTGCCCGGGAGCCCCGTCCTCTACTACGGGGACGAGATCGGCATGGGCGACAACATCTTCCTGGGCGACCGCAACGGCGTGCGCACGCCCATGCAGTGGAGCGGGGATCGGAACGCCGGATTCTCGGAGGCGAACCCGCAGCGCCTCTACCTGCCGGTCATCACCGACCCGGAGTACCGCTACGAGGCCGTGAACGTGGAGTCCCAGGCCCACAACCCCAGCTCGCTCCTGTGGTGGGTGCGGCGGCTGGTCGGGCTCCGCCAACGCCACAGCGCGTTCGGGCGCGGCGACATCGAGCTGGTCGGGCCCGAGAACCCCAAGGTCCTGGCGTTCGTGCGGCGCCACGGGGACGAGGTCATCCTGGTCGCGGCCAACCTGTCGCGCTTCGTGCAGCGCGCCGACCTGGACCTGGCCGGGTGGGAGGGCCGCACGCCGCTCGAGCTGTTCGGGCACTCCGAGTTCACCCCCATCGGCAAGGACCCGTACCCGCTCACGCTCGGGCCGCACGCCTTCTTCTGGTTCCGGCTGCAGCCGGCCGGGGAGACGCTGGGCCGGGAGCCGGGCCCGGAGGGAGGCGAGGCCGACGTGCCGCTGAGCGGCCCGTTCGTCACGCCACGCGAGGGGCCGACTCCGACGGCGCCGGACTGGACCTCGCTCCTGGAGGGGGCGGGCGGCCGGGCGCTGGAGGCTCCGCTGGCCCGGTTCCTGGCGGCCCGGCGCTGGTTCGGGTCCAAGGAGCGCCGCATCCGCCGCACCCGCATCGAGGGGACGATCCCGCTGGACGGGGCGGGCGACGCCGGCGCGGATCCCGCGCCCGTGTTCGCGGTGGCCGAGGTCGAGTTCGACCAGGGCGAGAAGGAGCGCTACGCCCTGCCGCTCGCGTTCGCCTCGGGCGAGCGCGCCGAGGCGATCGGGGAGGCGCGGCCGGAGGCCGTCGTCACGCCCGCCCGCGTGGGCGGCGAGGACGGCATCGTGCACGACGGGCTCCTGGACCCCCGGGCCGCGGAGGCCCTGCGCTCCCTGGTCGAGGAGGAGGGCCGCGTCGACGGCGAGGTCGGCGCCCTCCGGGGCCGACGCTTCCCGGAGTACGACCGGCTCCGCGTCGGGGGGGAGGCGCCGCCGGGCGAGCTCCAGGGCTTCGAGCAGAGCAACAGCTCGCTCCGCTACGGGGACCGCTTCCTCCTCAAGCTCTACCGACGCCTGGAGGAGGGGATCAACCCCGACGTGGAGCTGTCCCGCTTCCTGGACGCGAGGGGCTTCCCCCACGTGGCGCCCCTGGGCGGCGCCCTCTCGCTCCGGGGCGGGGACGGATCGGAGACCTCCGTGGGCCTCCTGGTCGGCTACGTCGAGAACCGGGGGGACGCGTGGGGCCTGGCCCTGGAGGCGCTGGGCCGCTTCTACGAGAGGGCGATGGCCGACGTGGCGGACGGTCCGGAGCCCGAGCCGTTCCGGGGCGAGCGCCTGCTGGCGCTGGCCGGCCGGGAGACGTCCCCCCGGGAGCTCGAGCGGGTCGGGCCCTTCCTGGAGTCGGCGCGGCTCCTGGGCCGCCGGACGGCGGAGCTCCACCTGGCCCTGGCGTCGGCGCCCAACGACGAGGCGTTCGCGCCGGAGCCCTACTCGGCGCTCCACCAGCGCTCCCTGTACCAGTCCGCCCGCAACCTGGTCGGCCGCACCTTCCGGGGGCTCGAGGACCGCCGCTCCCGGCTGCCGGAGCCGGCGGCCAGCCGCGCGGCCCGCCTGCGGGGCCTCCGGGACCCGATCCTGGTGCGCTTCCGCGAGCTGGCGGACCGGCGCATCGACGGGCTCCGGATCCGCTGCCACGGGGACTATCACCTGGGGCAGGTCCTCCACACCGGGAAGGACTTCGTCATCATCGACTTCGAGGGCGAGCCGGCGCGGCCGGTGGGCACCCGGCGCGTGAAGCGCTCGCCGCTCGTGGACGTGGCGGGCATGCTCCGCTCCTTCCACTATGCGGCGCGCGCGGGCATACGGGAGAGCGAGTCGACGGGGCTGGCGGGGCCGGGAGACGGAGAGCGCATGACGCCCTTGGCCCGGTTCTGGAGCCTCCACGTCGGCGCCGCGTTCCTGGACGCCTACCTGGGCGAGCTCGGGGAATCGGGCCTCCTGCCCTCCGACCCGGAGCAGGTGGCCTGGCTCCTGGACCTCTTCCTCCTCGAGAAGGCCGTCTACGAGCTGGGCTACGAGCTCTCCCACCGTCCGGACTGGGTGCCGATCCCCGTGGAGGGGATCCTGGACCTGATGGAGGGTCGCGGGACGTGGTGACGACGCGACGCGCGGAGGCTCCGGGACCGCTGGGCCGGCTCGCCCGCCTGCACGGCGTCCATCTCGAGTACCGCGACGCCTCGGGCGCCGTGCGCGCCTCTCCGGCCGAGAGCGTGGTCGCCGTCCTCCGGTCGCTGGGCGCGCCGCTGCCGGGAGGGCGGATGCCCTCGCCGGACGAGGTCGAGGCGGCCCGCCGGCTCCGGCGCCGCGAGCTGTGGGAGAGGGTCCTCCCTCCCGTCGTCGTGGCGCCCGGGGGCCGCCTCCCTCCGCTCCCCCTCCGGCTCCCGGCCCGGGGGAGCCCCGACCGGATCGAGCTCCGGGTCCGGCTCGAATCGGGGGAGGAGGTGGAGCTGGCGGAGGGCCCGACCCGGACGGGCCGGGCCGAGGAGGTCGACGGGCGATCGTTCGTCCTCCGCCGGACCGGGGTCCGGCGCGCGGATGGAAGGCGTCTCCCGTGGGGCCTCCACCGGCTCCTGGTCCGGGGGTCGGACGGGATGGAGCGCGGGGAGCCCGTCTCCGTCCACCTCCTCTCGGCCCCGCGGCGCTGCTGGCGGCCCGAGGAGGACGCCGGGCGCGGCGCGTGGGGCGTGTTCCTCCCCCTGTACGCGCTCCGGACGCGGGGCTCGGCGGGCGTGGGCGACTACGAAGGGCTCGGCCGCCTGGGGAGCTGGGCGGCGGGCCGTGGGGCGTCCTGGCTCGGGACGCTCCCGCTCCTCCCGACGTTCCTGGACGAGCCCTTCGACCCGAGCCCGTACGCGCCGGTGAGCCGCCTGTTCTGGAGCGAGCTCTACCTGGACCCGGCCGACGCGGTCCGGCGCACCGGCTCGGCCGCCGCGGCGAGCTGGCTGGACTCCGCGGAGCACCGCCGCCGGGCCCGGACCCTCGAGGCGGGGGACGAGGTCGACTACCGCGCCGCGGCCGCGCTCCGGCGCGAGCTCCTGGACCGGGCGGCCCGGGACACGGGCGGCGGGGACGGCGCCGCGCCGCTCCCGTCCCGGCTCCCGGGCCTGGGCCGCTGGCTCGAGGGGCGGCCCGAGGCGGGGGCGTACGCCCGCTTCCGGGCCGCCACCGGGCGAGCGGGAGCGGGGTGGACCGTCTGGGATGCCGGGCCCCGGGACGCGCCGCTCCGGGGCGAGGCGCTCCGTCCCGGCCGCGACTTCGACCCGGAGGTGCGGGACCGCTGGCTCCTGGCGGCGTGGCTGGCCGACGAGCAGGTGGGGGCGGTGGCGCGCCGGGGGGAGCGCGACGGGTTCGGGCTCTACCTGGACCTCCCGCTCTCGGTCCACCCCGACGGCTTCGACGTGTGGCGCCGGAGGGAGCTGTTCGCGCGGGACATGTCGGTCGGCGCCCCGCCCGACGCCTTCTTCCGGGAGGGCCAGGACTGGGGATTCCCTCCGCCCGTCCCGCACGCCCGGAGGCGCTCCGGGTACGCGTACCTCGGAGCCTGCCTGGATCATTCGATGGGCCGGTCGGCGGCGCTGCGCGTGGACCACGTCATGGGCTGCCACCGGCTGTTCTGGATTCCCCGGGGCGCCGGCGCGGCGGGCGGCGTGTACGTGCGCTACCCGGCCCGCGAGGCGTGGGCGCTCCTGGCGCTGGCCTCCCACCGGCACCGGACCGAGGTCGTGGGCGAGGACCTGGGCACCGTGCCGCCGGCGGTCCGTCGGGCCATGGACCGGCACGCGGTGGCTCGCTACTACGTCGTCCCGTTCGAGATCTCGCCCGACCGGACGCCGCCCGTGGCGGCCCCTCCGGAGGGCTCGGTGGCCACCCTGGACACGCACGACACGTGGCCGTTCGCGGGGTGGTGGGAGGGGCGGGACATCGACGGCCGGCTGGAGCTCGGCATGCTGGACGAGGAGGAGGCCGCGGGGGAGCGCGAGGGGCGGCGCCGGGTCCGGGCCGCGCTCGTCGCCTGGCTGCGGGAGCGCGGCGACCTGGAGGCCGGGGGCGAGCCCGAGCCCAGGGACGTGATGCTGGCGTGCCTGGACGCCCTGGGCCGGAGCGCCGCGCGGGCGGTGGTCCTCAACCTGGAGGACGCCTGGCTCGAGCGGAGGCCGCAGAACGTGCCCGGATCCCCCGGTGCGGCCCGGAGCTGGCGCGGGCGGGCCGCCTGGAGGCTGGACGAGGTCACGGCGCGCCCCGAGGTCGCGGATGTGCTCCGGCGGATCGAGGCCGCCCGGCGCGGCGCCCCGGCCGGCCGCGCGGCGAGCGCGGCGGGCGGAGCGCGAGAGGAGACTCGAGTCCCCGAGGGGGGAGAGCGATGACGGAAGCGACGGCGCGGAGCGCGCTCACGGAGCGGGACCTCCACCTGTTCAACGAGGGGACGCACCTGCGGCTGTGGGAGAAGCTGGGCGCGCACCCGGAGACCGTGGATGGCGCGCGGGGCGTGCGGTTCGCGGTGTGGGCGCCCAACGCCGAGCGCGTCTCGGTGATCGGCTCCTTCAACGGCTGGGACGCCGCCGCCCACCCGCTCGAGCCCCGGGCCTCCTCGGGCCTCTGGCAGGGCTTCGTGCCGGGCGTCGAGCGCGGCGCGCTCTACAAGTACCGCATCGTCTCCCGCGAGGGGGGCTACACGGTCGACAAGGCCGACCCGTTCGGGGTGCGCCACGAGGAGCCGCCCCGGACCGGGTCGGTGGTGTGGGACCTGGAGTACGACTGGGAGGACGACGGGTGGATGGAGTCCCGCGGAGAGCGCGGGGGCCGGGACCGGCCGATGTCCATCTACGAGGTCCACGCCGGGTCGTGGCGACGGGTGCCCGAGGAGGGGAACCGGCCGCTGGGCTGGCGGGAGCTGGCACCCCGGCTGGCCGACCACGTCGAGAGCCTCGGGTTCACCCACGTCGAGCTCCTGCCTGTGATGGAGCACCCCTTCTACGGCTCCTGGGGGTACCAGACCACGGGCTACTTCGCGCCCACCGCGCGCTACGGCACCCCGCAGGACCTCATGGCCCTGGTCGACCACCTGCACCGGCGGGGGATCGGGGTCCTCGTGGACTGGGTGCCCTCCCACTTCCCGAGCGACGAGCACGGCCTGGGCTTCTTCGACGGCACCTACCTGTTCGAGCACCTGGACCCCCGCCGACGCATCCACCCGGACTGGGACAGCCTCATCTTCAACTACGGGCGCCACGAGGTCCGCAGCTTCCTCCTGTCCAGCGCCATGTTCTGGCTCGAGACGTACCACGCCGACGGCCTCAGGGTGGACGCCGTGGCCTCGATGCTCTACCGGGACTACTCCCGGAAGGAGGGCGAGTGGAGCCCCAACGTCCACGGCGGCCGGGAGGACCTCGAGGCCATCGACTTCCTGCGCACCCTGAACGAGGAGGTCTACGGCCGTCACCCGGACGTCCACACCGTGGCCGAGGAATCGACCGCCTTCCCCGGGGTCTCCCGCCCCACCTACACGGGCGGGCTCGGCTTCGGCTACAAGTGGGACATGGGCTGGATGCACGACACGCTGGAGTACATGGCGCACGAACCGGTGCACCGGAAGTACCACCACGACGAGCTCACCTTCCGCGCCGTGTACGCCTTCTCGGAGAACTTCGTCCTCCCGCTCTCGCACGACGAGGTCGTGCACGGCAAGCGCTCGCTCCTGGACAAGATGCCCGGGGACGAGTGGCAGAAGTTCGCCAACCTGCGTCTCCTGTACGGCTGGATGTTCGCGCAGCCGGGGAAGAAGCTCCTGTTCATGGGCTCGGAGATGGCGCCCTGGTCGGAGTGGGACCACGAGCGCAGCCTGGACTGGCACCTGCTCGAGCACGAGCGGCACGCCGGCGTGTGCGACTGGGTGGAGACCCTGAACCGGCTCTACCGGTCGCGGCCGGCGCTCCACGAGCGCGACTGCGACCCGGCCGGGTTCGAGTGGATCGAGGGGGCGGACCGTGAGAACAGCGTCCTCGCCTTCCTGCGGCGGGGAGGGGAGGGGAGCCCGCCGGTCCTCGCGGCGGCCAACTTCACCCCGGTCCCCCGGCACGGCTACCGGCTCGGCGTGCCCGAGGGCGGCCGCTGGGAGCTCCTGGCGAACAGCGACGCGCCGGCCTACGCGGGGAGCGGGGACGGGCCCGAGCCCGAGGTCGAGGCGGAGCATATGGGCCGGCACGGTCGTCCGCACTCCCTCGTCCTCGATCTCCCGCCGCTCGGGATCGTGTTCCTGGCGCCGGAGGCCGGGTGAGCCGCTACGTCTGCATCCACGGCCACTTCTACCAGCCGCCCCGGGAGAACCCGTGGCTGGAGGCGGTGGAGCGCCAGCCGAGCGCGGCGCCCTATCACGACTGGAACGAGCGCATCACGATCGAGTGCTACCGGCCCAACGCCACCGCGCGGATCCTGGACGGGCACGGCCGGATCGAGCGCATCGTGAGCAACTACGAGCGCATCAGCTTCAACGTCGGCCCCACGCTGATGGCGTGGCTCCGGGAGCGCGAGCCCGAGGTGCACGCGGCCATCCTCGAGGCGGACGAGCGCAGCCGCCGCCGCTTCTCCGGGCACGGCTCGGCCATCGCCCAGGTCTACAACCACGCCATCCTCCCGCTCGCAGACGAGCGCCACCGGCGCACGCAGGTCCGCTGGGGCCTCCGCGACTTCGAGCGGAGGTTCGGGCGCCCGCCCGAGGGCATGTGGCTCCCCGAGACGGCCGTCGACGTCCCGACCCTCGAGACGCTGGCGGCCGAGGGCCTGCGCTTCACGATCCTCGCGCCCCACCAGGCGCGGCGGGTCCGCGCCCTGGGGGGCGGAGAGTGGAAGGCCGTCGACGAGAAGAGCCTCGAGACGGGGCGGGCCTACCTCCAGCGCCTCCCCTCGGGCCGCTCCATCGCCCTCTTCTTCTACCGGGGGAGCCTGGCGCGGGGGGTGGCGTTCGACGGCCTGCTCGAGAGCGGCCGGGCCTTCGGCGAGCGTCTCCTGGAGGTGGCGCGGGAGCCGGCTCCCGGCGGGGTGCGGCTGGCGCACCTGGCCGCCGACGGGGAGAGCTACGGGCACCACCACAGATTCGGCGAGATGGCCCTGGCCTCGGCCCTGGCCCGGGTGGGGGAGGCGGAGGACGTCCGTCTCACCAACTACGCGGAGTTCCTGGAGCGGCACCCGCCCGAGCACGAGGTCGAGATCGCCGAGGAGACCTCCTGGAGCTGCGTGCACGGGATCGAGCGCTGGCGGTCGGACTGCGGCTGCCACACGGGCGGCGAGGAAGGGTGGAGCCAGGCGTGGCGGGCCCCGCTCCGGGAGGCGATGGACGGGCTCCGGGACGACGTGGCGCCGCGCTGGGACCAGGCCGCCGCGGACGTGCTCCACGACCCGGAGGAGGCGGTCCTGGACTACGTGGACGTGGTCCTCGACAGGTCGGACGGCGCCGTGGACGCCTTCCTGGACCGGCACGCCCGGGGCGAGCCGACGGACGAGCGGCGGGTCCGGGCGCTCCGGCTGCTGGAGCTGGAGCGCCACCTCCAGCTCATGTACACGAGCTGCGGGTGGTTCTTCAACGACCTGGCGGGGATCGAGACGCTCCAGGTGCTGGCCTACGCGGCACGGGCCGTGGACCTGGGCCGCCGCTGCCTGCAGGGGATGGAGGAGGTCGAGGCCGACTTCCTCGAGACCCTGGCCGGGGCCCGGAGCAACCGGCCGGAGAAGGGGAGCGGGCGCGAGCTGTGGGAGCGGGAGGTCCTGCCGCGCCGGGCCGACGCCCGGGACGCGGCCGCCCACTGGGCCGTGCGCCGCGCGGTTCGCGGCCCCGCGCCCGGCGGCCGGTTCTACGCGTGGCGGATCGAGGAGTCCGAGGGCCGCACGGTGCGCACGGGGGCGGCCCTCCTCCGCGTGGGGAGGGGGAGCGTCCTCTCGCTCGGGACCCGGGAGGACGTGGATCTCCGGTGGGGCGTCCTGCGCCTCGGGGAGCTCTCGCTGGCGTGCGGGGTCCGCCCGGCGGCGCCGGAGGGGGTGGGGGACGCGGCGGGGGACGCGGATCCCCCCGAGGCGCGGGCGGCCCGGGCCGTCGAGGACGGGGACCTCACGGCCGCCCTCGGCCTGCTGGAGGACGGCTTCCCCGGGGGCCTGCGGTCGATCCGGGACCTGTGGCCGGACGAGCGGCGGGAGCTGGTCGAGGGTCTGGCCTCCGACGCCATGGAGACCACCGTCGGGGTGGCGCGGGCCACGTTCGAGCGGCGCGCCCCGCTCCTGCGGGCGATGACGGATGCGGGGCTCGGCCTTCCCGCCGTGTGGGAGGCGGCCGCGGCTCTGGTCTTCCGGGAGCTCCTGGGGGAGATCCTACGGGAGGACCGGCCCGAGCGGAGCCGGGTCGCGGATCTCCTGGAGCGGGCCGGGAAGCTCGGCGTGAAGCTGCCCGCGCCCGAGTCCCGGCGGGTGGCGCGCGCGGCCCTGGACGAGGCCGCCGACGGCTTCGCCGAGGCTCCGCTCGAGGCGGGCCGGCTCGAGCGGCTCGCGGACACCTTCTCGTCCGTGCGCGCGCTCCCGTTCGAGGTCGGATGGCGCCGGGCCCAGGACCGCTGGTGGGAGGTGCGCGAGAGGCTGGACGGGAGCGAGGCGGAGCCTCCCGCCGGGGAGTGGCTGGAGCGGTTCCGCGAGCTCGGGGAGGCGCTGGGCTTCGCTCCGGGCGAGGAGGCGTGAGCGGCGCGCCGGACGCCTGGCTCCGGGTCCGCGCGCGCCCCGGGCCGGCGGCGGACCCGGAGGCCCTGGCGGCGGCGCTCCTCGGGGCCGGCGGGCGGGCGATCGAGGAGGAGCCGGACGGCGTCCTGGTGACCTACGTCCCCGCCCCCGGCGACCCGGAGGCGGCCGAGGCCGGGCTGCGCGCGGCGCTCGAGGGCGTGGCCGGGGAGGACAGCCTCGAGTTCGAGCTCGTGCCGGCCCGGGACTGGCGCACGGCGTGGCGGCGCGGCCTCGAGCCGCGGCGGGTGGGCGGCCGACTGGTCGTCCTCCCGGCCGGCCCGGACGACGTGGTCCTCCGCATCGAGCCGGGCCTGGCGTTCGGCACCGGCGCGCACGGGACCACCCGCGGGGCGCTCCGCCTCCTCGAGCCGGTCGCTCCCGGCGCGGAGGCCGTCCTCGACATCGGGACCGGGACGGGGATCCTGGCCATCGCGGCGCTCCACCTGGGGGCGGGCGGAGCGCTGGGCGTCGATCCCTCGGAGGACGCCGTGGAGGCCGCGCGGCGGAACGCCCGCGAGCACGGGGTGGGCGGCCGCCTCGAGCTCGAGCGCCTGGCCGTCGACGCGTCCGTCCTCCGCCTCCTGGCCCCCATGCCCTTCGACCTCGTCCTGGCCAACATCGATCGTCCCACGCTCGAGCCCCTGCTCGCTCCGATGAGGGGCCTCGTCGCGGGAGAGGGCGCGGCGGTCGTGGCCGGGATCCTGGAGGGCGAGGTGGCCGGCTTCCGCGATGCCCTGGCCGGCGCCGGGTGGGAGGTGGAGGAGGAGGTGCTGGACGAGGGCTGGTGGGCCGCCCGGCTCCGCCCGGGCCCGGGGTGACGGGTCAGCCGGTTCCGGCCTCCGGGTCGACGCCTCCGCCGTTCGGCCCGGGCTCCACGGCGCGCTCCGGGCCTCGGCCCTGGTCGCCGCTCACGGGGGCCCCGTCTTCGGCCCCGGCCTCGCCCCGCTCCCCGGACAGGTGCGGCTCGAGGACGCGGTTGACCGCGTCGAGCGTGGCCTTCACCGCCGCCTCCGTGCGGCCGTTCGGATCGGAAGGCACGGCGCCCACGAGCTTGCGGTCCGGGTGGTCCTCCGTGTGCACGGCGATGAGGATCACGTCCGAGTCGAAGGCGTGCAGGAGCTTCACCCCCACGAGCTCGAGCCACGAATCGTCGCCCAGGGCGCCCCCCGCGGCCGCGAGCGTGGCCTCGGCGGCCAGCCGCAGCTCCATGATGGGCGTGTCCAGGCCCTCGGCCTCGGTGGCGTGGTCGCCCCGTGGGCCTTCGAGGCACACCCGGAGCCGGATGCGGGATCCGCTCAGCTCGTCCCGCTCCACCGCCACGAGGCGGAGGCGGCCCTTCGGCGCCGGTCCCCGTTCCTCGGTCACGTCGTCCATGGCTCTCCTCTCCCCGTCCGGAGGGTGAGTGGCGGAGGTCGGCGACGTCGGCGGCGGCGCGTCCCCGCCTGCGTGCGTTCCGACTCCTGTCACGGGATCGTCCCGACGTTGCCGCGAGCATGAGGGTCGCGCCGAGGTTTCGGGCGGCCCGTGGCCAATCTACCGCGATCGGGGCGGGCGTCGAAAGCCGCGAAACGGGGTGGCGTCGGACGGGGCCGCCGGGCTAGCTTGGCCGTGCACGGACATCCCGACCGAGGAGAGGAAGGAGGCATGGGCCAGGACTGCCTGTTCTGCGCGATCGCCGGCGGTCGCACCGACGCCGACGTGGTGAGCGAGACCGACCGCTGGCTGGCCATCCGCGACATCGACCCGCAGGCGCCCGTCCACGTCCTGGTCATCCCGCGGGAGCACGTGGCGAGCCTCGACGACCTGGAGGAGGCGCACCGCGACCTGGCCGGCGAGCTCCTGCTCGCCGCCCGCGAGGTGGCGCGGTCCGAGGAGATCGCCGACGGTTACCGGGTCGTCGTCAACACGGGGGGGCGGGCCGGACAGACCGTCCACCACCTCCACGTCCACGTCCTCGGAGGACGCGGCATGCGGTGGCCGCCGGGTTGATGCCGCCGTCCGCGCCGGCCGTCCGGGAGTCGACTCCCGCGCCCGGCGGAGGGCGGGAGGGCTCCGCGAGCGAGCACGCGCTCGACCTCCTGGAGTTTCCCCGGGTCCTGGACCTGGTGGCCGGCTTCGCCTCGAGCGAGGCCGGCCGCCGTCGCGTCCGGGAGCTGCGTCCCCTCACCTACCGGGAAGCCGCCCGGGAAGCGCTCGATCTCACGACCCAGATGGTGGAGTTCTACCGGCGCACCGGGGGGTGGGCGCCTCCCGTGATCCCCGAGATCGAGCCGTCGCTCCGGCGCCTGGCCGTCGGGGGGGTCGTCCTCGAGGGAGACGCCCTCCACGGGATCTCGGTCCTGCTCGAGTCGGCCGCGAAGGCGCGGGGAGACGTCCTGCGGGAGGCCGACCCGCTCCCCGGCCTGGCCGACCACGTCCGGGGCATGGCCCGCGAGCCCGAACTGCGGGAACGGCTCGAGGAGGCCGTGGACGAGACGGGGTCGGTCCGGGACGGGGCCTCCTCCGAGCTCCGGGGCATCCGGGGCGAGCTCCGCGGCGCGCGCTCGGACCTGGTGGGGCGCCTGGAGCGCTACGCCGGCTCGCTCCGCGACCGGATCCGGGTCCCCGACGCGTCCGTCACCGTCCGGGGCGGACGCTACTGCATCCCGATCCGGCGCGAGGGGCGGAGCGAGGTCGGCGGCATCGTCCACGACGAGTCCTCCAGCGGCCAGACGCTGTTCGTGGAGCCGCCCGTGGCCATCGAGCCGATGAACAGGATCCGCGAGCTGGAGATGGCCGAGGGCCGGGAGGTCCGGCGGATCCTCGAGAAGCTCAGCGAGGCCGCCCGGCCGCACGCCCGCGACCTCCGGCACACGCTCTTCCTGCTCGAAGAGCTCGACGCGATCTGGGCCCGCGCCCGCTACGCCCGGGAGCACGGCGGGCACGCCCCCGCGCTGGGCGAGCGGGGCCGGAGGGGGCCCTACCGGGTCGTGGAGGGCTACCATCCGCTCCTCCTCGCGGCCGAGGACGAGGCGGTGCCCTTCGGGCTCACGCTGGCCCCGGACGAGACCGTCCTTCTGGTGAGCGGGCCCAACGCCGGCGGGAAGACCGTCCTCCTCAAGACGGTCGGCCTCCTGTCGGCCATGGCCCAGTGCGGGATCGTCCCGCCCGTCGGACCCGAGACGCGGCTCCCCCTGTTCACGCGGTACTTCGGCATCCTGGGGGACGAGCAGTCGCTCGAGGCGTCGCTCTCCTCGTTCAGCGCGGAGGTGGCCACGCTGCGGACGATCCTGGAGGAGGCGGACGGAGGGAGCCTCGTGCTCCTGGACGAGTTCGGGAGCCACACCGACCCCTCGGAAGGGGCGGCGCTGGCCGCCGCCTCCCTCGTGCGCCTCGCCGGCCAGGCCGGGCTCACCGTGGCCACCACCCACCTGGGCCAGCTCAAGGCCCTGGCCGGCGAGTCCGGACGCATCGTGAACGCGTCCCTGGCCTTCGACGCCGACCACCTGAGGCCCACCTACCACCTGCGGCGAGACCGGCCCGGGAGGAGCTACGCCCTGGAGATCGCGGGGCGCCTGGGGATTCCCGGGGACCTGCTGGACGCCGCCCGCCAGCGCATGGGGGGCGAGGAGCGCCGCATGGAGGCCGTGCTCTCGGAGCTGGAGGAGCGGGAGGCGGAGGCCTCGCGCCTGGCCGCCGAGGCCCGGGAGCGGGAGGCCGAGCTCGAGGACCGGAGCGAGGCGCTTGCCGAGCGGGAGGCGGAGCTCGAGCGGCGGTCGGAGGAGGTCGAGCGCTCGGCCCGCGAGGAGGCGGAGTCCTACCTGCTCCAGGCGCGCCGCGAGGTCGAGGAGGCCATCGAGCGCCTGGAGCGGAAGGTGCGCGAGGGCGGGACGGCGGCCCTCGAGGAGGCCGCCGGGGAGGCCCGGGCCGCCGTGGAGGAGGCCGTCCGCGAGAGCCGGAGCCGGAAGCCCGAGGCCTCCCGCGAGGGACCTCCGCCGGACGTCGATCCGGGTGACGCGGTGACGGTCCGCTCCCTGGGCCGGGTCGGGCGCGTGCTCGAGGTCCGGGACGATCGGATCGTCGTGGAGGCGGGAGGGGTACGCCTGTCGCTGCCCCCCGGCCAGGTGGAGCCCGCCGGGCACGAGGCCGGGGCCGCTGGGGACGGCGGCGCCGGCGGGAAGGGGGCGCCGGGCGGAGGCGGTCCGGGCGCCGGCCCGGGGAGCGCCCCCTCGACCGGGACGGCGGAGCGACGGCCCACGTTCGAGGCCCGTCCCGAGGTGGACCTGCGAGGGCTGAGGGTGGACGAGGTGGAGGGCGAGCTCCACTCCGCCCTCGACGCGGCCATCGTGGCGGACCTGCCCCGGGTCCGGGTCATCCACGGCAAGGGCACCGGGGCGCTGCGGGAGCGGGTGCGCGAGCTCCTGGCGGACGAGCCCCGGGTCGAGTCGTACCGGGGCGGGAGCGCGGAGGAGGGCGGAAGCGGAGTGACGGTGGTGGAGCTGAGGCCGGAGCAGGGAGGCACGTGAGGGACGAGGTCATCGAGCAGGTCCGCTCGCGGGCGGACATCCTGGAGATCTGCGGGGAGCACATGTCCCTGAAGCGGGTCGGGAAGACCTACCGGGGACCCTGCCCGCTGCACGGCGGCGAGGGCCCCAACTTCTCGATCGACCCGAGCCGCGGGATCTTCAAGTGCTTCGTGTGCGGCGAGGGCGGGGACGTCTTCGGCTTCGTGATGAAGCTCCTGGGCCTGGACTTCCCCTCGGCCGTGCGCTACGTGGCCGAGCGGGCCGGCGTCCCGATCCCCGAGGACGACGAGGAGCGCGAGGACCCCCACGCCCCGGTGCGGGAGGCGGCGGCCTTCGCCGCGGAGTGGTTCGCGGCCCGCCTGGCCGATCCGGAGGCGGGCGCACCGGCCCGCGAGTACCTGCGGGGAAGGGGAGTGGACCAGGAGGTCGCGGAAGAGCACGGGCTGGGCTTCGCGCCCGACGCGTGGCGCTCCCTGCGCGACGCGGCCCGCGCGCGAGGGATGGAGGACGAGGTCCTCCTCGAGGCCGGCCTCCTGGCCACCAGCGAGCGCGCCGACGAGCCCTACGACCGCTTCCGGAACCGCCTCGTCTTCCCGATCCGGGACCTCCGGGACCGCCCGATCGGCTTCGGGGGGCGGGACCTGTCGGGGGAGGAGGGCGTCCCCAAGTACATCAACTCGCCCGAATCTCCCATCTTCACCAAGGGCCGCACCCTCTACCTCCTCGACCGCGCCCGCCACGCCATCCGGCGGCGGGAGAGCGCGCTCGTGGTGGAGGGCTACATGGACGCCCTCTCCCTCCACGTACACGGGATGGACCACGCGGTGGCGCCGCTCGGCACCGCCCTCACCGGGGAGCAGGCCGGGCTCATCGTCCGCTACGCCCGCAAGGTGTTCCTCCTCTACGACAGCGACCGGGCGGGCCTCAGGGCCACGTTCCGGACGGCCGACGCCCTCCTCGCGGCGGGCGCCGAGCCCATGGTGGTGACGCTCCCCGAGGGCGAGGACCCCGACTCGCTGGTGCGGAAGGAGGGGCCGGGCCGGCTGCGCGAGTGTCTCGAGGACGCGGTGGACGCCCTGGAGAGGAAGCTCCAGATCCTGGAGCGGCGGGGCTACCTGGAGACGATCGACGGCCGGCGGCGGGCGGTGGATGCCCTCCTCCCCACGCTCCGCAGCGTCTCGGACGCCGCGCTCCGCGACCTCTACATCTCGAGGGCCGCCGAGCGCACGGGCGTGCGGCGCGAGACGCTGGTCCAGGAGCTGGTGCGCTCGGGCCGGGGGGGCTCCTCCGGCCCCGGGCGCCCGCGGCGCTCCTCCTCCGCGGGAAAGGGGGAGGGCGGCGCGCGCCCGGCCGCCCGCGAGGGATGGCGCGCCGCCGAGCGGAACCTCCTCCTCCTCTTCATCCGGGACCCGTCCTGCGTCCGCCGCGCGCGGGAGGCCGGGCTCGCGGCGGACGACTTTCGGGACGAGCGGCTCGCGGCGGTGGCCCGGGCCCTGCTCGCGTCCGGCGGGGCCGGCGCCGGCACGGAAGGCGGGGACGAGGGGAGCGGGGAAGGGAAGACGGCGGCCGACCGCCTCGAGGGCCCCGAGCGGGAGACGCTGCGGGAGCTCGAGGCGGACGCCACGGAGCTCACGCACCCGGAGGACATCTTCGAGCACTCGCTCCGCCGCGTCCTGTACCGGACGCGGCTCGAGCGGCTCGATGAGATCGACCGGGCGCTGGAGCTGGCGGAATCGGACCAGGCCAGGGAGCTCCTTCGGGAGAAGGAGGCGCTGGCACGCGAGCTCAGAGAGGCGCAGGTGCCGGTGAGCTTCCTGCGCCGCTTCGCGGAGGCCCCCTGAGGGGGGCGGGAGACGACGGACCCGGGAGCGACCCGGGACGGGAGCACATCACGCGGGAGAGGGAATGACAGCGAAGGACACCGTGGAGGCCCTGCTGAGCCTCCAGCACATCGACGAGACCATCGAGGAGAAGGAGGCCGAGCTCGCCTCCCTGGCCCCCAGGGTGCAGGAGCGCGAGGAGGGCATCGCCGACGTGCGCCAGCGGCTCGAGTCGGCGCGATCGCGGTTCGAGTCGGCCGAGGAGGAATACCGGAAGAGCCAGCGCTCCGTCCAGGCCGGACGGGCCACCCTGAAGCGCCTGCGGGACCGCGCCAACCAGGTGGAGGACCTGCGCCAGCATATGGCCGTGCGCGCCGAGCTGGACGCCGCCCGGAAAAACCTGGAGATGGCCGAGAACCAGGCGCTCTCGGACCTGCAGGACGTCGAGACGGCCCGGGACGCGGTGGAGCAGCTCGAGGCCGAGCTCGAGGAGGCCGAGGCCGACTTCGAGGAGGACCTGGGCGAGGTGGAGGCCCGCCGGGAGGAGCTCGAGGAGGAGCTGGCCCGCCAGCGGGACCAGCGGGAGAACCGCAGCGGGGACATCCGGGACGAGGCCCTGGCCCTGTACGAGCAGGTGCGGAAGGGGCGCACCCGGAGCGCCCTGGCGCCCCTGGCGGGGGGGCACTGCGGCAACTGCTTCACCGCCGTCCCCCTGCAGCGGCAGAACGAGATCCGCTCGGGCTCCCGCCTGTACCGGTGCGAGGGGTGCGGGGTCATCCTCCACGCTCCCGTCGAGAGCGGCAGCAACGGCGCCGGGTGAGGCGCCCGCGACGCCGTCGCGCGTGAAGCGCCCATGACGCCGTCGCGGGCCGCGCTTCCCCCCCGCGTCCGGCCCCGCTGGACCCTGCCCCCGCCCGTCCCGCGGGAGAGGGTGGCGGCGCTGGCCGGGGCGCTGGGCCTGCCCGAGCCCGTGTGCGAGCTCCTGGTCCGGCGCGGCCACGCCGACCCGGACGCCGCCCGGGCCTTCCTCCGTCCCTCCCTCGAGACGCTCCACCCGCCGGGGCTCCTCCCGGACCTCGGACGCGCCGCCGACCGGGTCGAGGCCGCGCTGGAGGCCGGGGAGACGATCCTCGTGCACGGGGACTACGACGCCGACGGGCTCACCGCCGCCGCCCTGCTGACGCTCGGGCTGGCCGAGCTGGGCGGCCGCGTCGAGCCCTTCGTGCCGCACCGGCTGCGGGACGGCTACGACCTCGGGGAGGCGGGCCTGGCCCGGGCCGAGGAGGTCGGCGCCGGCCTCATCCTGACGGCCGACTGCGGCGTGTCCGCCGCCGACGCGGTGGCCGCGGCCGCCGCGGCCGGCCTGGATGTCGTGGTCACCGACCACCACCGGCCGCCGCCCCGCCTGCCGGAGGCGGTGGCCGTCGTGAACCCGGTCCGGGAGGACTCGGGCTACCCGTTCCGCGGGCTGTCGGGCGTGGGCGTGGCGTTCAAGCTGCTCTCGGAGCTGTCCATCCGCGCCGGGTTCCCGCCCGAGGCCGTGAACCGGCACCTGGACCTGGTGGCGATCGGCACCGTGGCCGACGTCGTGCCGCTGGCCGGGGAGAACCGGGCCCTGGTGCGGGCCGGGCTGGGGGCGCTGGCCCGCACGGCCAGGCCCGGGATCCGGGCGCTGGCCGAGCGGGCCGGGGTCGACCTCCGGAGCGTCCGCGCGTCGGACGTCGGGTTCCGGATCGGGCCCCGGCTCAACGCGGCCGGACGCGTCGGGGCCGCCGCCGAGGGGCTCCGGCTCCTCCTCACCGACGACGAGCGGGAGGCCGGGCGCCTGGCCGGGACGCTCGAGGACCGGAACCGGGAGCGGCGCTCCGAGGACCGGAAGGTCCTCTCCGAGGCGGAGGAGCGCCTGGCCGAGCGCTTCGACCCCGACCGCGACCACGCGGTGGTGCTGTGGGGGGAGGGGTGGCACCCCGGCGTGATCGGGATCGCGGCCTCGAGGATCGTCGAGCGCGTCCACCGGCCCGTCGTCCTCGTGGGCGTGCAGGGGGAGAGCGGCAGGGGCTCGGGCCGCTCGGTCCCGGGCTTCCACCTGCACCGCGCGCTGGCCTCGTGCGCCGACCTCCTGGAGCGGTTCGGGGGGCACGCCATGGCGGCGGGCCTCGAGATCCGGCGCGAGGAGCTCCCCGAGCTGGCCGAGCGCCTCGAGCGGGAGGCGGCCGAGGCCCTGGAGCCCGACGACCTGGTCCCCGAGCTCCGGCTGGACCTCTCGGTGCCGCTGGGCCGGATGGACCGCCAGCTCCACCGGTGGCTCGAGCACTTCGCCCCGTTCGGCACGGGGAACCGCCGGCCGGTGCTCCACGCGAGCGGGGTGCGCCTGGAGCGCGCGTCCACCGTGGGCTCGGACGGGGACCACCTCAAGGGCGTCCTGGTCGGTGAGGGCGGCGCCCGGCTCGAGGCCATCGGGTTCGGGATGGGCCACCGCCTTCCGGAGGTCGGCGGCGGCCGGGCCCTGGAGGCGGCCCTCGAGCTCGCGCTCGACCGCTACCGGGGCCGGGAGCGGCTGCAGGCCCGGCTCCGGGACCTGCGCCCGCTGGGGGTCGGACGGGCGGAGCGGGGCGGCGGCGAGGGCCGCGAAGGGGAGGGGCCCCCGCGGGACACCGGCCGGGCGTCCTGAGCCGGCCGTGCTGAGGATCATCGCCGGCGAGCTGGGCGGCCGCCGGATCGAGGCACCGCGCGGCCGCCGTACGCGCCCCACGCGCGAGGCGGTTCGGGAGGCCTGGTTCAGCGCCCTCGGGCCCGGCGTGGCCGGGGCCGGGGTCGTGGACCTGTTCGCCGGCTCGGGTGCGCTGGGGATCGAGGCCCTGTCGCGCGGGGCGGCCCGTGTCACCTTCGTGGAGCGAGGGCGCGGTGCGCTCGCGGCGCTGCGCGGGAACCTGGAGAGCCTGGGCCTCGGGGACAGGAGCGATGTGGAGCCGGTGGACGTGGCCGCGTTCCTGGAGCGCCTCCCCGTCCCGGACCCGGGGGAGCCTCCGCCGTACGACCTCGCGCTCGCCGACCCGCCCTACGGATCGGGCTGGGCCTCCCGGCTGGCCGGGCTCCTGGAGGAGCGGCGCTTCGCCGCCCTCCTGTGCGTCGAGCACGCCCCCGGCGACCTGGAGGACGAGGGCGTGGTGTGGCGGCGCGGCTACGGAGACACCATCCTGAGCTTCCTGAGACCGCGCGGCGGTCCGGACCGCCCGGGCCCGCCGGAGGACGATCCCCCGACGGGGAGGTGAGCGTGACGGCCCCAGAAGCCGAGCGGCTGGCCGTGTATCCCGGGTCCTTCGACCCCCTGACCCTGGGGCACGACGACATCATCCGCAGGGGGCTCAAGATCGTCGACCGCCTGATCGTGGCGGTGGCCGAGACGGCCACCGAGGAGAAGGCGGGCCTCTTCGGGCTCGAGGAGCGGGTCGAGCTGATCGAGCGCGTCTACGAGGACGAGCCCCGGGTGGAGGTCACCTCCTTCTCCGGCCTGCTCGTCGACTTCGCGCGCTCTCGCGGCGCACGCCTCATCATCCGGGGTCTCCGGGCCGTGAGCGACTTCGAGTACGAGTTCCAGATGGCCCTCATGAACCGGTCCCTGTGGCCGGAGCTCGAGGTCATCTTCATGGCACCCGACAACCAGCACACCTTCCTGAGCGCGTCGCTGGTCCGGGAGGTGGGGCGCCTGGGCGGCGACGTGTCCCGCTTCGTGCCGCCGGTGGTCCTGGAGCGGGTGGTCGAGCGCTTCGGCCCGTCGGCCGCGGGGAGGGCTTCGTAGACGCCGACGCCTTCCTGGCCGGGTTGCGGAGCCGGGCGGCCGACCGCCCGCGCCGCATAGGCTTCCCGGAGGCCGACGAGCCCCGCACCGCGGCGGCGATCTCCCGCCTGGCCGGGGAGGGGCTGGTCCGGCCGGTCCTGGTGGCGGGCCTGGAGGCCGCGGCCGAGGGCCCCGGGGCCCGGCCGGGGCTCGAGCGCATCGACCCCGCGGAGGCCGGGCCCGGTCCCTCCGGGGAGGGGTCGGCCCCCGACGAGGACCCGGCGCTGGCCGGGGCGGCTCTCCTCCTGGCCGCCGGACGTCTGGACGGCGTCGTGGCCGGGGCGCGCGCGCCGACCGCGCACGTGGTGCGGGCCGGCCTCCGGCACGTCGGGCTGGCGGGGGGCATCCGGACGGTCTCCAGCTCCTTCTACATGGCGGGGGCGCGGGGACCGGGGGCGCCCGGGGGCGTCCTCACCTTCACCGACGCCGGGGTGGTCCCCGAGCCCACCTCCGAGCAGCTGGCCGACATCGCGTGGGCCGCCTGCCGGGCGCGGCGGCGCGTGGTGGGGGATGAGCCCCTCGTGGCCTTCCTCTCCTACTCGACCCGTGGCTCGGCGGCGGGGCCCGCGGTCGACCGCGTGCGGCGCGCCTTCGCGATCTTCCGCGAGCGCCACCCGGACGTGCCCGCGGACGGGGAGCTCCAGGCCGACGCCGCGCTCGTCCCGGAGGTGTGCGGGCGCAAGGCGCCGGACTCTCCGGTGGCGGGCCGCGCCAACGTGCTCGTCTTCCCGGACCTGGACGCCGGAAACATCGCCTACAAGCTGGTGCAGCGTCTGGGAGGGGCCACCGCCCTGGGCCCGATCCTCCAGGGGCTGGCCCGCCCGATGTGCGACCTGTCCAGGGGCGCGGACGTGGAGGACATCGTCCACGTGGCCTGCATCGCCTCGCTCCTGGCGGAGTGAGCCGGGGGACCGTGTCCGCCAAGCGCTCCCTCAGCCAGAACTTCCTGGTCGACCCCGACCTCCAGCGCAAGATCGTCGAGGCGCTGGGGGCCGGCCCCGGGGACGAGGTGCTGGAGGTGGGCCCCGGCCACGGCGAGCTCACCCGCCACCTGCTCGGGCGGGCGGCCCGGGTGGTCGTGGTCGAGAAGGACGACGCGCTGGCCGCGGAGCTGGCGGAGCGCTGGGGCGGGCGGAACGAGGTGCGCGTCGTGCACGGGGACGCCCTCGAGGTGGACCTGTCCGGCCTGGTGCGTCCGCCCTACCGGGTCCTCTCCAACGTGCCCTACGGCATCACCTCGCCGCTCCTCTTCCGCTTCCTGGACCTGTCGCCCTCCCCGGCCCGCATCGTGGTCACGGTGCAGAAGGAGGTGGGCGAGCGGGTCGTGGCCGAGCCGGGCGGGAAGGTGTACGGCAGCCTGTCGGTGGGGGTGCAGGCCAGGGCCCGGGCCTCGCTCGCGTTCGGCGTGGGCCGGGGGGCGTTCCGGCCCGTGCCGGACGTGGACTCGGTCACCCTGGTCATCGAGCCCGACGCGGACAGGATCCGCGCGCTCCCCGAGCCGGCGCTGCGCGACCTCACCCGGGCCGCCTTCGGGCGGCGCCGAAAGCAGCTCCAGACCATCCTGCGCAAGGCCCCCGAGTACGGGCTCGATCGGGAGGAGGCCGAGGCGCTGTGCCGGGAGGTGGGGGTCGAGCCCCGGGTGCGGCCCGAGAAGCTGGCTCCGGCGACCTTCGTGGAGCTGGCCCGGCGCCTGGGAGCCGGCGCCGGGCCGGGGGCTTAGGGCGGGGGAGAACGCGGCCCCCGGTCCGCGGGCCGGACGGGCCCCGGGGCGCCGGCGGGGCGCCCCTCCTTGAGAGGCCCGGCGATGCGATCTATCTTGGGCTTGTGAACGCTTTCACAAGCCATCCCGTGACGGGCCCGTGAGCGACTCCGAGCGCCGGAGGATCTCCGACTCCACCGTGCGCCGTCTCTCCATCTACCTCCGCTTCCTGCGGGAGCTTCGGCGGCAGGGGAAGTCCCTGGTCTCCAGCCGGGAGATGGCCGAGGGGTGCGGGACCACGCCCGCGCAGGTCCGGAAGGACCTCAGCCTGTTCGGCTCCTTCGGGAAGCGGGGCCAGGGCTACGGGGTGGACGAGCTCTCCCTCACGCTCGAGGACATCCTGGGGCTCGATCGGCGCTGGCGGGTGGCCCTGGTGGGCGTCGGGAAGATCGGCGCGGCGCTCCTGGGGTACCACGACCTGGCCCGCCGCGGCTTCGACATCGTGGCCGCCTTCGACTCGGACGACCGCAAGGTGGGGCGGAAGGTCTCGGGCGTGGAGGTGCGCCCGGCTGAGGAGCTGCCCCGGATCGTGGCCGCGGAGGACATCGAGCTCGGGATTATCGCCACGCCCCCGCCCACCGCCCAGGCGGTGGCCGACGAGCTCGTGGAGGCGGGCGTGCGCGGCATCCTCAACTTCGCTCCGGTCGAGGTCGACGTGCCGGCGGGCGTGTCGGTGCGTACCATGGACGTGGCCCTGGAGCTCGAGGGGCTCAGCTTCTCGCTGGCCGGGGACCGGAGCGGGGCACGCGGGTGAGGGACATGTCGGGAACGGACGAGGCGGAAGGGCGGATGACCGCGACGACGACCGGGAGCCGGGTCGGGATCACGAGCGAGATCGGGACCCTCCGCCGGGTCCTGTGCCACGAGCCGGGAGCGGAGCTCACGGTCGTCACGCCCGACAACCGGCTGGACTACCTCTTCGACGACATCCTGGACCTGGAGCGCTCCCGCCGGGAGCACGGCCGCTTCGTGGCCATTCTGGAGCGCTTCGCGGAGGTGCACGAGGTCTCGGACCTCCTGGTCGACGTCCTCGACGAGCCGGAGGCGCGCGAGTCCCTCCTCCTGGGGGCGGACGAGGCCTTCCGGGAGCGGGCGCGCGACGCCTCGGCCCGGGAGCTGGCCCGGCTGTTCGTGGAGGGCGAGGAGAGCCACGGCGGCGCCCTGGCCGAGCTGGTCAACGAGGCCGGCTACAGCCTCCCCCCGCTGCCCAACCTGTTCTTCACGCGGGACGCGGCGTTCGTGGTGGGCGACCGGGTGGCGATCTCGGCCATGCGCCACGACGTGCGCTGGACCGAGGAGGTCATCATGCGGACCCTCTTCGGATTCCACCCGCTCCTGGCCAACGGCGGCATCGCCTACGACGGCACGCGCGAGCGCAGGATGAACACGAGCCTGGAGGGAGGCGACGTGCACATCCTCCGCGAGGACCTGGCCCTGGTCGGCCTCTCCGAGCGGACGAGCGCGGCGGGGATCGACGCGCTGGCCGAGCGGCTCCTGACTACGACGCCGATCCGCGACATCCTGGTCGTGATCCTCCCGCCCCACCGGACCTCGATCCACCTGGACATGATCTTCACGATGGTGGACCGCGACCTGTGCTGCGTGTTCCCGCCCTACTTCCTGGGGCCGACGCGGCTTCCGGTCCTGCACGTGGGGACGTCGAGCCGGGCCACGCGCGAGCGCGAGGACCTGTTCGAGGCGCTGGCCGAGCTCGGCATGCCGCTCAAGCCGGTCCCGTGCGGGGGCGGGCGCCGGACCATGCAGGAGCGGGAGCAGTGGAACAGCGGGTGCAACCTGTTCGCGGTCGGCCCCGGCCAGCTCCTGGCCTACGACCGCAACGAGCACACGCTGGAGGCGCTGGCCGAGGAGGGCGGCTTCCGCATCGTCCGGTCGGTGGACTTCCTGACCGGGGACGACTGGGTGGACGAGGACGAGCGCTTCGTGATCGCGTTCGAGGGGACCGAGCTGGTGCGGGGCGGCGGCGGCCCGCGCTGCATGACGCTGCCCGTACTGAGGGACCCGGTGGCGTGAGGGAAGGCGTCCGCTTCACGTCCTCCTCCACGCTCGTGGCACGGGCGCTGGAGGAGCTGGCCACCGGCCCGATGCCCTCCGGCGAGCTGGCCCGGCGCGTGCTCGGAGTTCGGACCGGACCGGCGGACGTGGCGGAGCGGATCCTGCGGGAGCTCCTGGAGGGCGAGCGGCGGGTCGAGCGCGACCGCTCGGGCCGCTGGCGCCTGGCCGAGGAGCGTCGGACGTCCGGCCCGCTCGAGGCCCTCGACTACGTGGTCGTGGACGTCGAGACGACGGGCGCCTCGCCCGCGCGCGGGGCCCGGGTCACCGAGATCGCCGCGGTCGAGGTCCGGGACGGGAGGATCACCGACGAGTTCTCCTCCCTGGTCGACCCGGGCATCCCGATCCCGCCCTGGATCTCCCGCCTGACGGGGATCACGGACGACATGGTGGCCGACGCGCCTCCCTTCGGGGAGATCGCCGGCCTCGTGCGGGAGCGCCTCGAGGGCCGGGTGTTCGTGGCCCACAACGCGTCCTTCGACTGGCGCTTCGTGACGGCCGAGATGCGGCGGGCGTCGTCGCTCCTCCCGGCCGGTCCGAAGCTGTGCACGCTCCGGCTGGCGCGCCGGGCCCTTCCGGGGCTCCCGCGCAAGGGGCTGGACGCGGTCAGCGAGCACTACGGCATCGAGATCGAGGGGAGGCACCGCGCGGCGGGCGACGCGATCGCGACCGCCGTCGTCCTGCTCCGCCTCCTCGAGGAGGTGGACCGGCAGGGCGTGAGCGAGTGGGACACGCTCCAGGACTGGCTGTCGGGACGGCATCCCGGCTGATCGCGGGGCGGCCGGGCCGGGCGGGCCGAGGCCGGCCGCCGCGACCTCGAGCCGCCCGGTGCACATCGACGAGAAGCGGGGCGAGACATGCTGGTATACGAGAAGGCAGGCTTCAGGGTGCACGCGATCCACGCCGGGAGGATCCGGCTGGACGGCGGGGCCATGTTCGGCGTGGTCCCGAAACCCCTGTGGGAGAAGCGCATCCCGGCCGACGAGCGGAACCGGATCCCGCTGGCCATGCGCTGCCTGGTCGTCGAGACCGGGGAGCGGACGGTCCTCATCGACGACGGGATCGGGAACAAGGAGACCGGAAAGTTCCGGAACATCTACGGCGTCCACAACGCCGGGAGCCCCACCCGGCTCGAGGACGAGCTGCGCGAGCTGGAGATCGAGCCCGAGGACATCGACACGGTCCTCCTCACCCACCTCCACTTCGACCACGCGGGGGGAAGCACCCTGCAGGAGGAGGACGGGGAGATCCGGCCCGCCTTCCCCAACGCCACCTTCGTGATCCGGCGGGGGGAATGGGACTTCGCCCGGCGGGACAACGAGCGCATCCAGGCCAGCTACCTGGCGCACAACATGGATCCGCTCGAGAGCGCCGGCGTCATCGAGTTCATCGACGAGGACACGGAGGTCGTGCCGGGGATCACGATGGTCCGCACCCCCGGACACACGCCGTACCACCAGTCGGCCCTCATCCGGCACGACGGGACGACGCTGTTCTACCTGGCCGACCTCGTGCCCACGACGGCCCACCTCCCGCTGCCCTGGATCATGGGCTACGACGTCGAGCCGCTCGTCACGCTCGACTCCAAGCGCGAGTGGCTGACGCGCGCGGCCGAGGAGGAGTGGGTCCTGGTCTTCGAGCACGACCCGGAGGTGGCCTACGGGTGGGCCCGCCCCCGCGAGGGGAGGGGCGGCTGCGAGCTGGCGAGCCCCGAGTGCCACCCGGTGGAGGGCGGCGCCGGCGGCGGGGACGGCGGCGAGGCGACCGCCGGCGTATGATGTATTACATGATATATGGGGAGATAAAGCTATGAGTGACAAGAATAATACACCCGTCATCGTGGGCGCGGCCCGGCTCCCGACCGGCCGGTTCCTCGGGACCCTCTCGCCGTTCTCGGCCGCCGAGCTGGGAGCCAGGGCCATCGAAGCGGTCCTGGAGCGCTCGGGCATCGACCGCGAGGACCTCGACGACGTCATCATGGGGAACGTCGTGCAGGCCGGCGTGGGGCAGGCGCCCGCGCGACAGGCCGCCATCCTGGGCGGCGTCCCGGAGACCGTGCCGGCGGTGACGATCAACAAGGTGTGCGGCTCGGGCCTGAAGTCGGTGATGCTGGCCGCCCAGGCCATCCGCGCGGGAGACGTCCGCGCCGTGGTCGCCGGGGGCATGGAGTCGATGTCCAACGCCCCCTACTACGTGCGGGGCTACCGGGAGGGCGTGAAGTTCGGCGACCAGGAGATCGTGGACGGCCTCATCGTGGACGGCCTGTGGTGCTCGTTCGGCCAGTGCCACATGGGTGGGCACGCCGAGTACACCGCCCAGAAGGCCGGCATCTCCCGCGAGGAGCAGGACCGCTTCTCGCTGGAGAGCCACCGGAAGGCCATCCGAGCCATCGACGGGGGCGAGTTCGAGGCCGAGCTGGTGCCGGTCGAGGTCCCGGGCCGCAAGGGCGCCACGGTCATGGAGGTGGACGAGACGCCCAGGCGCGATACGAGCCTGGAGAAGCTGGCCTCCCTCAGGGCCGCCTTCCCCAGCGACGCGCCCGACGACATCGAGGAGCTCACGGTGACGGCGGGGAACGCTCCGGGCCTCAACGACGGGGCCGCGGCCACCATCGTGACGTCGGAGGCCTACGCGGAGGCCCACGGGCTGGACATCCTCGCGAGGATCCGGGCATATTCGGTCGGCGCGACGGCTCCGAAGGACCTGTTCTTCGCACCCGTGGACGCCGTGCGGCGCCTCATGGAGAAGGACGGCACCTCGATCGACGACTACGGTCTGGTCGAGATGAACGAGGCGTTCGCCGTACAGGCGCTCGCGGACATGAAGGCGCTGGACATGGACCCCGGGCGGGTCAACGTCCGGGGCGGGGCCGTGGCGCTCGGACACCCGATCGGCGCCTCGGGCGCCCGGATCCTGACGACGCTGCTGTTCGCGATGAGGGACCGTGACGTGGAGAAGGGCCTCGCCACCCTGTGCCTGGGGGGCGGGAACGCCGTGGCCATGAGCTTGGAGAGAGTATGAGGACCCAGACCGCCGCCGCCGGAGCCGGTGCCAGGGCCGAGGGCGCCCGCAGCCGCACCGTCCGGAGGACCATCGCCGTTCTCGGCTTCGCCGTCCTCACGGCGGTGGGGGCCAGGATCTCCGTGCCCCTCCCGGGGAGCCCGGTCCCGTTCACGTTCCAGGTGGTGGCCGTGCTCGCGGCGGGCCTGCTGCTCGGGCCGCGCCTGGGCGCGATGAGCCAGGTGGCCTACCTGGCGGCCGGCGCGGCCGGCCTGCCGGTCTTCGCCATGGGCGGGGGCGCGGCCTACCTGCTCGGGCCGACGGGCGGCTACCTGCTGGCGTACCCGGCGGCGGCGCTCGTGGTGGGCCTCGTGGCCCGCGAGCGGGGGCCGCTCCTCACGGCGGTCGGTCTCGTGGCCGGATCGGCGGTGATCTTCGCCGGCGGCGCCGCCTGGCTGGCCGCCACGGCCGGGGTCCCGGCGGCGCTGCGCCTCGGGGTGCTCCCGTTCGCGGGCGTCGCGCTCCTCAAGGTGCTGCTCGTCTTCCTGGCCGGCAGGAAGGTCGCGGGGCCGGTCGGGGGCTTCCTGGACTGATCCGGGCCGCGCGCTGCCCCGTCCCGTCCTGAACGGCGCCGGGGCGGCGCGGTGAGCCCCCCGGCCCGCGCCCGGGCGGGTGGATGAGCCTCCTGGTCGGCGCCGGGGGGCGCGTCCGCTGGGGGTGGCGGCTCGGTCTCTTCTTCCTCCTCGCCGTGGGGGGCTCCTTCCTCCTCGGAGGCCTCGCGTACGCTCTGGTGCCCGGGTTGGGGGCGGGAGGCTCGGCCGCGAGCCCGTTCGTCGGCGTGGGCCTCACCCTGGTGGCGGCTCTCCTGGCCAGCTGGGTGGTCGCCCGGGCGCTGGAGGGCGTCCCCCTGGCCGCGCTCGGGCTGCCGATGGATGCCGGCTCGGCCCGCGAGGCCGGCCTCGGCTTCCTGGTCGGAGGCGGGCTCATCGCTGCGGTGGTGGCCCTCCTGGCCGCGACGGGGGCCGTGACCTGGAGCGCGGGGGCCGGCTTCGGGGCGGAGAGCGCGGCCGGCCCGGTGGTGGCCACGCTCTTCCTCTGCCTGGCCGCGATGGAGGAGGAGCTCCTCTTCCGCGGCTATCCGCTCCAGCTCCTGGCGGGGCGGGTCGGCGGGCCGGCGGCCATCGGGATCACGGCCGTGGGCTTCGGGCTCCTGCACGCGTTCAATCCGGGGCTGGATCCGATCGCCCTCCTGAACATCGTGCTGGCCGGGATCCTGCTGGGCACGGCGTACTGGCGGACCTTCAGCCTGTGGTTCGCCGCGGGCGTCCACCTGGGCTGGAACTGGGTCATGGGCGTGGCCTCGGACCTGCCGGTGAGCGGGATCGGTCCGGGAAGGACGGGGTTCGGCTTCCTGGACACGCCTGGCGTCGACGCGGCGACGCACGGGCCCGCCTGGTGGTCCGGCGGAGCGTTCGGTCCGGAGGCGGGGCTGGCCGTGACGCTGGTGACCCTGGTGGCCATCGCGTGGGTGGCGCGCACGCCGCTCCTGGGCCGCACCGATCGGGGAGCCGGGGCCACGCCCCTGCCGCTCCGGCTTCGGGACGGGTCGGGCGGGGGCCCGGGCGGCGGATCCGATCCGGCGGCCCGCCCGGGCGCCGCCGATGGCGAGAACGCATAGGTTCGGACAGGGAAGGGAGGCGGACGTGGATGCGGACGAGGTGAGCCGGGCGGGGGTGGTGGGCGCCGGGACGATGGGCGCCGGGATCGCGCACGTGCTGGCGCTCGCGGGCATCGAGACCCGCATGGTGGACGTGGACGAGGGCGCCCTCGAGCGCGGCGTGTCCACCATCCGCAGGAACCTGGATCGCCAGGTGGAGAGGGAGAAGGTGGGGGAGGACGAGGCCGCGGTCGCGCTGGAGCGGCTGGCCACCTCGACCGACCTCGACGACCTCGGGGACGCCGAGATCGTGGTGGAGGCGGCCCCGGAGGACCCCGGCCTCAAGGCGGAGCTGTTCGAGCGGCTCTCGGGAGTGGTCGGGCCCGAGACGATCCTGGCCTCCAACACCAGCTCGATCTCGATCACCGAGATCGCCTCGCACGCCGCGCGGCCCGGACGGGTGGTCGGCATGCACTTCATGAACCCCGTCCCGGTCATGAAGCTCGTCGAGGTGATCCGCGGCCTCGAGACGGGCGACGCGACGACGGCCGCGGTGGTCGACCTGGCCGGGCGCCTCGGGAAGACGCCCGTGGAGGTGGCCGACTACCCCGGGTTCGTCTCCAACCGCGTCCTCATGCCGATGATCAACGAGGCGGTCTTCTGCCTCATGGAGGGCGTCGCCGAGCCGGAGGCCATCGACACCGTCATGAAGCTCGGGATGAACCACCCGATGGGCCCGCTGGCCCTGGCCGACCTCATCGGCCTCGACACCTGCCTCCACATCCTCGAGGTGCTGCACCGGGACCTCGGCGACGACAAGTACCGACCCTGCCCGCTGCTGCGGAAGCACGTGGCGGCCGGCAGGCTCGGGCGGAAGAGGGGCCGCGGCTTCTACGAGTACGGCGATGCGTGAGCCCCTGCCCGCCATCGAGCTCGAGGACGAGGTCGGACGCCAGGTCTGGAAGCTGGCCCGGCGCTTCGCACGGGAGGAGGTCCGGCCGGGGGCCGCCGAGCGCGACAGGAACGAGCACGCGTTCGATCGCGACATCGTCGGCCGCCTTGGGGAGCTCGGCTTCCTCGGGATGCTGATCCCCGAGGAGTGGGACGGGCTCGGGCTCGGGCTCGACACCTACCTCTACTCCCTCGAGGAGATCGCCTGGGGCGATCCCTCCGTGGCGGTGTCGATGAGCGTCCACAACTCGCTCCCCACCCAGCTCCTCCTGCGTCACGGCACCGAGGCGCAGAAGGAGCGCTGGCTCCGGCCCATGGCCCGCGGCGAGCTCCTCGGGGCGTTCTCGCTCTCGGAGGCCGGCTCCGGCTCCGACGCGGCCAGCCTCACGACCCAGGCCACGCGCGACGGAGAGGGCTGGGTCCTCGACGGCGAGAAGATGTGGGTGACCAACGGCGCGTCGGCCGATGTCGTCCTCCTCTTCGCCCGCACGGACGAGCCCGGGGACCGGAAGGGGAGCCGGGGGATCGGGGCGTTCATCGTCCCGACCGACGTTCCGGGGTACGTGCCCGGCAAGCAGGAGAGGAAGATGGGCCTGCGGGGGTCGGAGACGGTGGCCGTCCACCTCGAGGGCCTCCGGCTCGGGCCCGAGCACCTGCTCGGGGACCCCTCCGAGGGCTTCCGCTACGCCCTGGCAGCGCTCGAGGGCGGACGCCTCGGGATCGCGGCCCAGGCCATGGGCATCGCCGCCGCGGCGCAGGAACACGCGCTCGCGTACGCGGCCGAGCGGGAGCAGTTCGGCCGCCCGATCCGCGAGTTCCAGGGTCTCCAGTTCGAGCTGGCGGAGATGGGTCGGAGGGTGGAGCGAGCCCGGTCCTTGCTCCACCGCGCCGCGCGGGTCTACATGATGGGGGACCCGCGTCGTCGGATGCTCTCCAGCATGGCCAAGCTGGAAGCCAGCGAGGTGGCCATGTACGTCACGACGAAGGCCGTCCAGGTCCTGGGGGGCTACGGCTACACCCGGGAATACCCGGTCGAGCGGCTGTTCCGGGACGCCAAGGTGACCGAGATCTACGAGGGCACCAGCGAGGTGCACCGGATCATCATCGCGAGGGAACTCTACTCACGACGAGGTGAGGACCAGTGACACATCCCGGCA
>DATFLN010000022.1:0-10133 GCA_035267645.1 Gemmatimonadota bacterium
CCGGTGTCCGGCGCTCGTCCTGCACGCCCGCGACGACGAGGTGATCCCGTTCGAGGCGGGCCGCGGCCTGGCCGCCCGCCTGCCCGACGCGCGCTTCGTCGCCCTCGACGGCCAGAACCACGTCCTCCTGGAAGACGAGCCGGCCTGGGGACGCTTCCTCGAGGAGGTCCGCGCGTTCCTGGGCGTGGCGGCGGAGGCCGCGGAGCCGGATGCCGTCTGGCGCGACCGCCTCACGCCGCGCGAGGCCGAGGTCCTCGAGCACCTGGCCGCCGGCTGGTCCAACCCCGACATCGCCCGCGCGCTGGACATCCGGACCAAGACGGTCAAGAACCACGTCACCCGCATCTTCGCCAAGCTCGGCGTCGAGACCCGGCCCCGGGCGGTGGTCCGGGCGCGGGAGGCGGGTCTGGGGAGGTCGGTGGGCCCCCCCGACGGGGGGGACCCGGAGGCCTGAGGGACCCGGAGACCCCCGAGGCGCGACGTGCCGGGAGGCTCCCGAGGCCCGGGCGCGGTCGCCGCGACCCCTGCACCGGGAGCCGATCCGGGACCGCGGTCCCACGCCCTGGCCCGTCCGCCGCCCGATTCCGGGACCCCGGTCTCACGACGGCGGCGCTCCGATCGGACACCTTCAATGCGGTGCTCCAGTCCCCGCATCCGGAGGTGACTCATGCGAAAGACGCTGGCCTTGCTGTACGGCGTGGTCGTCTACGCCGCGTTCCTCGCCGTCTTTCTGTACGCGATCGGGTTCGTCACGGGCGTGGCGGTCCCCAAGACCATCGACGCGGGCGCCTCGCCCCTGCCGGGTCCGCCGCTCCTCGTCGACCTGGCCGTGCTCGGGCTGTTCGCGCTGCAGCACAGCGGCATGGCGCGGCAGGGCTTCAAGAAGCGCTGGACGAAGGTCGTGCCGTGGCACGTCGAGCGGAGCACCTACGTCCTGGCCGCCACCGCCCTCCTGGCCCTGGTGATGTGGGCCTGGAAGCCCCTTCCGGGCGAGGTGTGGAGCGTGGGGGATCCCGCGATCGCCACGGCGCTCCTGGCGCTGTCCGGGCTGGGCTGGCTCACCGTGCTCCTGGCCACCTTCCTCATCGACCACTTCCGGCTGTTCGGGCTCAAGCAGGTGTGGGCCCACCTCCGCGGCCGCGACCTCGAGCCGCCCGCGTTCGCGACCCCCTTCCTCTACCGGTGGGTCCGCCACCCGCTCTACCTGGGCTTCATCGTGGCCTTCTGGTCGGCGCCGACGATGACGGCGGGCCACCTGCTGTTCTCGGGTCTGACGACCGGGTGGATGGTGCTCGCGATCCAGCTCGAGGAGCGGGACCTCGTCCGCTTCCACGGCGAGGCGTACCGGCGCTACCGGGAGCGCGTGAGGATGCTCGTCCCGATCCCCCGCGGGGAGGCGTCCGAGCGCGAAGCGGGTGCGGAGCCTGGCCCCGGACGCGGCGAGGCGACGAGCTGAGGGTCGGCCCCCGCCGCGGGCGCGCCGGGCGGGGCGGCCGGGGGCGCGGCTACTGGCCCACGGCGGGGCGGGCCACCGGGCCGAGGACACCCGCGTCCCAGACCCCCTGACCGCCGACGAGCGTGAGGATGCTCTCGACGCCCGGGAGCTGCGGGGCCGGGACCTCGAACGGGTCCGCCGAGAGCACGGCCAGGTCGGCCAGCATCCCCGGGGCGATCGTCCCGCGCTCCGCCTCGCGTCCCTCCGCGAAGGCGCCGCCCCGGGTGTAGGCCAGGATGGCCTGCTCGCGGGTGAGCGCCTCGGAGGGACGGTTGGGGTCGGTCACCGCCATCAGGACGTTGAGCCACGGGTTCTCGGCCGGCCCGCCCGCCTCGTCCGACCCGAGGGCGAGGGGGATTCCGGCGGCGAGGGCCGATCGCAGGGGCTGGGCCTGCCCCATGCGCTCGGGTCCGTACCGGGCCGGCACGACGGGGCTGGCCAGGTGGAGCGGGTTCTGGACGAGGACGACCCCCAGGCTGTCGGCCAGGGGGAGGAGGTCCGGGGCCAGCCCGTCGCCGTGCTCGAAGCGCACCCGCTCGGCTCTCCAGCGCTCGGCCGGCGCCATCTTTCGCATGAGCCGGAGGACGAGGGCCGCGGTCGAGTCGCCCGAGATGTGGAGAGCCAGCCGCTCGTCGGACTCGAGCGCCCGAGCGAGGATGCGGCGGATGTCCTCCGGCGGGAAGTCCACCCGGCCCCTCCAGCCCGGCCGGTCGGCGTAGGGATCGCGAAGCGCCGCGCCCCGGTCCGGGGGCGCGCCGTCCAGGATCCACTTCATGCCCGCGACCCGGATCCGGGACGAGGCCGGCTCCGGGACCGGCGCCTCCCACGCCTCGGCCACGTCGCGGCGGGGCAGATGCAGCCGGTAGATGGTGAATCGGATCGGGGCGTCGGCGGCGGCCAGGGCCTCGAGCAGCCGGCCCAGCGGGAGGAACGTCCCCATGGTGTGGGCCGATGTGATCCCCCACCGGGCCGCCCGCTCGCCGAAGGCTCGGAAGGCCGCGGCCGCGGTGTCCGTCGGCACCTCCCGGAGCCGGGACGCCCACTCGTTCCAGATCGCGTACTCGTACGCGCGTCCGTCCAGCCGGCCCGTGTCGGGGGCCCGACCCCAGCTCCCGCCCGGAGGGTCGCGCGTCTCCTCCGTGATTCCGAGCTCGCGCAGCGCGGCCGAGTTGAGGATGAGCCCGTGGCCCGCGTAGTGGGAGAGCTGCACGGGATGGCGGGGCGCCAGCCTGTCGAGCCAGTCCCGGTCCACCGCCGAATCGTCCAGCACGGCCTCACCGATCTCCCCCTCGACCCACTCGCCGGGCCCGGCCTCGGCGACGGCGCCGCGGAGACGGGCAGCCAGCTCGTCACGGGAGGGGTTCGGCACGGGAGCCGCCTCGAACGCCAGGCGCCGGCCGGGCGCGGAGGGGCGCGGATGGACGTGGGCGTCGGTCAGGCCGGGGACGACCACCCGGCCGCCGAGGTCCAGGACCCGCGTGTCCGGGCCCGCCAGACGCCGGACCTCGGCGTCCCGGCCGACCGCCGCGATCCGATCGCCCCGGATCGCCACCGCCTCGGCCCACGGCCGGGCGGTGTCGGCCGTGAACACCCGGCCGCCCACCAGGACCAGGTCGGGCGGCCCGGAGGGCGGCCCGCAGGCGGCCGACGCGAGGAGGAGGCAGGTGATGGCCGTTCGTGGGCCGGTGGCGCGCATGGTCTGGCTCCGGTCGGAAGTGAGATCGCAGGCGCTTCAGGGCCTGGAAAGGTCTCCGCGCTCGCCCCGTGCGGCAAGGCCGGGGCCGGTCCCCTGCGGGAGCCCGTGCCCCGGCCGCTTCCGCTATCCGAGCTCGGTGTCGATCCCGCCGGCCGGCCGGCCGCTTCCGCTTCCCGAGCCCCTGAGTCCCGGGATCAGCCCGGGGGTCGTGCGCTTGTACTCGCTGTACGTCTCCGGGTGATAGGTCATGAGGTCGCGCTCCTCGAACTGGAGGGCGACCAGGATGTAGGCCGTGCTCACGCCCGCGAACAGCAGGTGTCCCATGGTCATGGTCGGAGTCGCCCAGAAGGCGATGATGAAGCCGAGCATGAGCGGGTGCCGCACGAACCGGTAGAAGCCGCGTGTCTGGAACTCCGGGTGACGGAACTCGCGTCCCCGGAAGCGCGTCCACGCCTGTCGGAGCCCGAACAGGCTCCAGTGGTCGATCATCCAGGTCCCCAGGAAGACGATGGCCCATCCGGCGGCGAACAGGGCCCACACGACGGTCCTGGCCGTCCCGTTCTGGAGGTCCCAGACGGTCCCCCCGATCGGCTGCCACCAGGTGAACGTGGCCAGGAGGATGAGGCTGGCCAGGAGGACGTACGTGCTCCGCTCGGCCGGCTTCGGGACGATCCGGGTCCAGCGCTTCTTGAAGCCCGGCCGGGCCATGATGCTGTGCTGGAGGCCGAACAGCCCGAGGAGCGCCAGGTCCACGAGCACGGCGGTGCCCACCGGCCCGGTCGCTGCGCCGTCGAGGGCCGTGGGCGCGGGGCCGAACCCTCCCACGAAGCAGACGGCGTAGAGGAATGTGACGAAGAAGACGGCGTAGGAGAGCACGGCGTACAGCAGCGTGAGCATGCGTCCCATGGGGCCTCCCTGTCGGATCGAAGGTGGTGTGTCGTCCGCCCGCGCCGCGGTCCGGACCGCCCCGCGGCCCGGCCGCCGTCGCCGGCGATGCGTCGTCGGCGGTGGCTCCTCACCCATCCAGAAGCCGAAAAGGTCGGCGAATCGGCTCACGGCGGGAAGCGAGGGCGGCCTCGATGAAATGGGCGGCCTCCGCCACGCGCCGGGTCGGGAGCGGGATTCGGGGGGCGGACCGGCCGCCGGCCGTCCGACGCTCGCACGACCGTTCCCGCCCCCGTCACGCTCCCGCCCCGCCGGTCTTCGGGTCGGTCGAGGCGTCGTGTCCCGACCGGGCCAGGAGCTCCTGGAACGCCCACCGGGCGCGCGTCTCGGCGGTCCGGTCCTCGAACAGGCGCGCGTGGTAGTGGAACGCAAGGATGGACCCGTACATCTCGAAAACGAACTGCCGAGGGTCCACGTCGCCGGACAGCTCACCGCGCTCGCGCGCCGTCTTCACCTCGCGGCCCAGGAGGCCCGCCCAGTCCGCCTGCACCTCGACCAGGTAGTCGCGAAGGGGTCCGGGGCGGTCGTCCAGCTCGGCCGCGGAGGAGATGAACACGCAGCCGCCCGGGAGGGGGGGCGCCTTGGACCACTCGAGCCAGGCGTCGAAGAGCGCCCGCAGGCGACCGATACCGGGCGTCTCCCGCAGGGAGGGCCGGATGCCGTCCTCCACGAAGCGCTCGACGGCAGCGCGCAGGATCGCCAGGAGGATGTCGTCCTTGGAGTCGAAGTGGGCGTAGAGGCCGGCCTTGGTGAGGTCGACTGAACGCGCCAGGCTCCCGATCGTGATGCCCTGGAGCCCCACCTCGCTGGCGAGCGCGAGCCCGGCGTCGAGGATCCGCTCGCGGGTGTCCGAAGCTGGCATGTCCCGCCCGGCCAGTAGTGAACGATCGTTCGGTAACCACATCCAACGTATGGGAGCCCGCTCCGAACCGTCAAGGAGAGGCTCAGCCGCCGCCGCCTCCGCCCTCGGCCCGACGGAGCGCGAAGGAGAAACCGGTCCGCTCCCAGCGCACGGTCACACGGGCCGAGTCCCCTCCGGCCGGCTCCATGCCCATCGTGAGCCGCTCGACCGGTTCGGCGAGCGTCTCCGGCCGTACCGTGAAGCTCCCCACGTCGGCGGCCCGGACCTCGTCGTCGATCGGGATACCCCAGCGCTCGGTGTCGCCGTTCACGACGATCGTCCACTCGGACTCGCCGGGGATGGCGTAGAGGGAGTAGCTGCCCGGCTCGAGCCGGACGCCTCCCAGCTCGGCCGCGAAGGGGAGGTGGAGGGTGGTGGGCTCGTTGGCGCCCATGCGCCACGGCCTCCCGTAGGGGACCAGTCCCCCCACGACCTCGCGCCCCCGGGCCGAGGGCGCTCCGTAGCAGAGCACGGCCGTGGCGTCGCCGAGCCGCACGGAGGCGGAGTCGGGCGGGCTGGCCCGTCCCGACAGCTCCTCCTCGGGCGCCTGGAACCGGCAGGCCGGGGCCTCCTGCGCCTGCGCCGCGTCGGAGCCTCCGCCCGCGGACCCGGCCTCGGCGGCCGCGGCGTCGCGGCCGGCGGCGCTCCTGGAGGCGCCGTCTCCCGGCGAGCACGCCGCGCTTCCGGCGACGAGCGCGAGGACGGCCACGGCGGCCAGGGACGATGCGAGACGGGACGGACCGGCGAGTCGGGGATCGGGCACGAAGGACCTCCGTGTCCTGGGTGCGTTCGGGTGCGCGTGCGGAATTCCGTCCGCCAAAGGTAGGGGGCGGCGCGCGTCGCGTCGAGGCCCGCGGCGGCCACGACGGGGTGGCGCGGCCGCCGCGGTCGGAGAGGTCAGGCCAGCCGCGCCCCCGGCGCCGCGCGGCGGAGGATGCGCCGGGCCTCGTCGGCCGGGGCCCCGAACACGGCCGTCGCGCCCGCGTCCGCCGTCATGCACCGGCCGGCCACGACCGTGACGCTGTGGAACGAGGTCCTCCACGGCTCTCCGGTGCCGGGGTCGAGGATGTGCCCGTACCGCCGGCCGCCGTAGTCGAAGTACTGCTCGTAGTCCCCGGAGGTGGCGACGGCCCGGTCCGTGACGTCGATCTCGCCCACGAGGCGCGTCGGGTCCTCCGGCGAGCGGATCCCGACCCGCCACGGCTCGCCCTCGGGGGAGAGGCCGAGCGCGTAGAGGTCGCCGCCCGCGTTCACCATCCCGTCGCGGACCCCGTGACGGCGGAGCGCCGCGGCGGCCAGGTCCACGGCGTGCCCCTTGGCGATGCCTCCCAGGTCGACGCCCACTTCGGGGTGGCGGCGGATGATGACCGCGCCGCTTCCCGGGGCGCCCGCCCCGGACGTACCGCGCTCGTCGACCTCGATCTCCCGGTACAGCCCCTGCCCGGCGAAGGCGGCCACGGTGTCGGCCGGGGGCGGGGTCCGCCTGCGGTCCACGTCCCACAGCGCCAGGGCCCGGGCCAGGCCCGGGTCGAAGCGGTCGCCGCTCGCCCCGGCCCAGCGGATCCCCTCGGCCACGACGCGGGCGGTCTCGGCGCTCACCGGCACGGCGGATCCGACGGCCGACGCGTTCACGCGCCCCACGTCGGAGATGCGGCTGAACCGGCTCATCGTGAGGTCCACCCGGCGTAGCTCGGCGAAGGCCGCGTCGATGGCGACCTCGGCCCTCTCGCGGTCGGCATCCACGACGGCGACCTCGGCCAGGGTGCCCATGACCGGAATCGTGCGCCGCCACACCTTCCGCGGACTCCGGCGGAGGAGGGCGGCGGGCGCCGCCGCCACCAGGAGGACGCCGGCCCCGAGGGCCACGAACTGACGACGGGAGACCGTGTGCCCCCCTCCCAGCTCCTCGCGCGAAGTCTCCTTCACCCCGTCCCGCGTCATGTCGTCGATCATGGCTCTCTCGTCCCTGCTCATGGTTCGATGTTCCCGTCGGAGCCGTCGTGGATGCTGAAGTCCGTGCAGGTGGAGCTCTCCCGGGTCGCGCCGTACACGCCGCAGCCGCTCCCGTCGTCCCGGTGCAGCACGCAGTCGTCGCAGCCGTCCTCGGCGTGGTCGGCCATCCCCAGGCCCACGTAGAGCCCGACGAGGACGGCCATCCCGCCGATCCCGATCAGGATCTCCATCTCAGGCCACCGAGCTGAAGAGGCCGGCGAAGCCCATGAAGGCCAGCGACAGGCTGGCCGCGATGATCATGGCGAGGCCCATCTCCCGGGCGATCGCGGGCACGCTGGCGGTCTCCGAGCGCTGACGGATCGAGGCCATGAGGACCAGGGCCAGCGTGAAGCCGGCTCCGGCGCCGAAGCTGAAGGCCATGCCCTCGAGGAAGTCGTAGCCACGGGCGTACTGGAAGAGCGCCAGGTAGAGGATCGCGCAGTTCGTCGTGATGAGCGGCAGGAAGATCCCCAGGGCCCGGAACAGGGCCGGGCTCACCTTCCTGACCACCATCTCCACGATCTGCACGAGGGAGGCGATGACCACGATGTAGGAGATGAGCCGAAGGTACGGCGCCACCGGGAGGACGTAGGCGTTCAGGAACGAGACGGCGGCCGCCGTGAGGACCATGACGAAGGTCACCGCGCCGCCCATGCGGAGCGCCGTGGGCACCTCCTTGGACACCCCGAAGAAGGGGCAGAGGCCCACGAAGTAGGCGAGCACGAAGTTGTTCACCAGCGCCGCCGCAACGAAGATCCGAGTGAGGTCTCCCATGACGTTCTCCCGCCTCCCCTACGCCGCCCGCTCTTCGGGCTCGCGCACGCCGTGCGGCCAGCGCCGCGGCCTGGCCGTCTCGTCCGCCTTCTGGCCCCTCCGCCACCACCAGCTCAGGCCCATGAGGATGACGCCGAGGGTCAGGAACCCGCCCGGCGGCAGGATCATGATGACCCAGGGCTCCCAGCTCCCCGGCAGCACGTGGAGGCCCAACAGGGAGCCGCTCCCCAGGAGCTCGCGCACCCCGCCCATCATCAGGAGGGCCACGGCGAAGCCCGACGACGTCCCCGCCGCGTCCAGGATCGAGGGGAAGAAGGGGTTCTTCGAGGCGAAGGCCTCGGCCCGCCCCAGGATCATGCAGTTGACGACGATGAGCGGCACGAACGGCCCGAGCGCCTTGGAGGCCGACGGCGCCACCGCCGCCATGAGGAGGTCCACGACCGTCACGAAGGTGGCGATGATGAGGATGTAGGCGCTGATCCGGACCTGGTCGGGGATGATCCTTCGGACGAGCGACACGAGGCCGCTCGAGCCCACGAGGACGAAGGCGGTGGCCAGGGCCATGGCCACCGCGTTCTCCACCGTGTTCGTGACGGCCAGGGTCGGACACAGGCCCAGGATCTGGATCAGGACCGGGTTCTCCTCCCACACGCCGCGGAGGAAGATGTCACCTCCCGACTTCTCGCTCATCGCTCTCCGCCTCCCTGGCCCGGGCCGGCCGCGCGGGGGCCCGGGCCCGCCGCCGCCGCCGTCCGCGGCGCGTCCGCTCCCGGCGAGCCCGCCGCCGTCGCCGTCCGGGTCCCGGCCTTCGAGAGCACCGGCCCGACGGCCTCGAGCCTGTCGTTGATGATGGAGATCACCGTGGTGGACGAGATCGTGGCCCCGGTGATCATGTCGACCTGGTGGGCGTCGCGAGCCGGGTGCTTGACCCCCTCGATCGGGGCCTCCACGCCGTCGAAGCCGTGGATGAACGCCGAGTCCGAGGTGATCTTGGCCCCGAGCCCGGGGGTCTCCTTGCTCTCGAGGACCTTCATCCCGAGCACCTTCCCGGCGTCCGGGTCGTAGCCGAAGATCAGGCGCACCACGTCCTGGTAGCCGGCCTTCTGGCCCGGGATCGCGTAGCCCACGAGCCGACCGTTCGCGGCGAAGCCCGCGTACACGGGGCTCGCAGCCGAGGAGTCGGCGCCCGCCGGGAGGCTGTCCAGGAGCCGTCCGTCCCGGATCCAGCGGGTCTCGTAGCGCTGGGGCTCGCCCAGGACTTCCTCGATCGCCAGGCGGAGCTCCTCCCTCTGGTGCGCTTCGATCCGGGGCTGGGCCCACGCGTGGACCAGGACGATGGCCACGCCGGCCACGACCGAGAGGAGGCCCAGGGTCCCGACCAGGCGCGAGGAGGACGGCTGGACGGGCATGCCGCCGCCCCCTTCGCGCCCGGCTCCGCCCCCCGTGCCGGCCTCCGCGCCGCCCCCCGTGCCGGCCGGGCCGCCGCCGCTCACCGGGCCTCCCGCGTCGCGGTCCGGGCCCCGAACGCGGCCGGACGGGTCACCTGGTCGATGAAGGGGACCAGGGCGTTCATGAACAGGATCGAGTACATGACCCCCTCGGTGAGGCCGCCCCACACCCGGATCAGCACCGTGAGCACGCCGATCCCGAGCCCGAAGATCCAGGCGCCCTTCCGCGTGACGGGGGAGGTCACCATGTCGGTGGCCATGTAGACCGCGCCCAGCACGAGGCCGCCCGAGAGGAGCATGAACAGGGGACCCGGAAAGGTCGGGTCGATCGCGTGCAGGATCCCCGAGAAGGCGGCCACCGTGGCGAGGATGCTCACCGGGATGCGCCAGTCCAGGTAGCCCTTCCAGGCCAGGTACGCCCCGCACAGGAGGATGAGGACGCCCGCCGTCTCGCCCAGGGATCCCGCCGTGCTCCCCACCGCCAGGTGGAAGAGATCGGTCCCCTGGTGCTCGAACTTCATGAGGTTGAGGGGGGTCGCCGTCGTGACGACGTCCACCTTCCCCGGCGAGAGGAGGGGGAGCGCCAGGTTCGAGGCGTACACGTTCGTCCACCGGTCGGCCAGCGCCGGCCACGTGGTGAGCGCCGTGGGGAAGGCCGCCTGCAGGAACGCCCGCCCCAGGAGGGCCGGGTTGAAGATGTTCTGGCCCAGCCCGCCGAAGATCAGCTTTCCGAGCCCGATGGCGAACGCGCCGCCCAGGAACGACATCCACAGCGGGATGCCGGGCGGGAGCGTGAGCCCGAGGAGGAGGCCGGTGATGGCCGCCGACCCGTCGCCCAGCGTGCCCCGCTCCCCGAAGCCGCGCTCGGTGAGGAGGGCGCCC
>DATFLN010000023.1:0-7693 GCA_035267645.1 Gemmatimonadota bacterium
CCTTGACAGGATTTCGGGCGCGGCTTCGGCCGGGTCCGGGACCCCGCCCCGATCCCCCGCTCCGCGCCCCTCGCTCGCCGCCTCCCGCCCGTCGGCGACTCTCCGCCGCGCTTTCTTCCTCCGGCTCCCCGTTGATCGCCCCTCCGCCGCCTCCGGAGCCCGGAAAACCCCCTCGTATATTGGAGGGGTGAGCTTCGGTGTGTCTTCGGTGCGGAGGAGGGGACGATGGGCGCGACGCTGCGGGCGCGGGTGCGGACGGTGGGGCGAGCGGTCCGGGGGGCCGGACGGCTCGTCCGGGAGGTGGGGAGCGCGGCCTACGAGGCGGTGACCCCCGACGCCCTGCGCCAGCTCGGCGACGACATCTGCGCGCTGGCCGCCCACATCCACGCGGCCACGTGCCGCTTCCTCCTCATGGTCGCCCGCTTCGACCGTCTGAAGGGGTGGGAGGCGGAGGGCCAGCCGAGCTGCGCCCACTGGCTCCACTTCCGGACGGGGCTCAGCCTGAGCACGGCCCGCGAGCACGTACGGGTGGCGAGGGCGCTGGAGGGCCTGCCCGAGACGGCGGCCTCGATGGCGCAGGGCCGGCTCTCCTACTCCAAGGTGCGGGCGCTCACCCGCGTGGCCACGGCCGAGACCGAGTCGGACCTCCTGGACCTGGCCGAGGGCTCGACCACCGCGCAGATCGAGCGCATGGTGCGCGGCTGGAAGAAGGCGAGCCGCCGCTCGGAGGCGGCGGGCGAACGGCTCCGGCACGAGGCGAGGCGGCTGGCGATCTATCCCGACGACGACGGCATGTACGTGGTGCGGGGGCTCCTCGAGGCCGAGACCGGCGCGCTCCTCATGCGGGCGGTCGAGGCGGCCGGCGACGCCCTCTACCGGGCCGAGCGCGACGCGCTGGACCCCGTGACCGGGGAGCCGTCGGGCCGGGCGCCCCGGACGCCCCGCGAGCGCCGGAAGGAGGCCGCCCGGCGCAGGGCCGACGCGATCGGGCTCCTGGCCGAGCGGGCCATGGGTGCGGGGTTCGCGGGGGCGGTTCCGGAGCGGGAGGAGAGCGCGGACGAAGCGGAGGACGGAGGTCCGGCGGGCGGCGAGGCCGAGAGCCCCGCCGACGCGCCCTCCCCCGCCCCCGTCAGCGGCTGCCGCGCGGAGCGCTACCAGGTGATCCTGCACGTGGACGCCGACACGCTGACCCGGGATCGGGAGCCCGGCCGCTCGGAGCTCGAGGACGGGACGCGCGTTTCAGCTGAAACGTCGCGGAGGCTCTCCTGCGACGCGGCGCTCGTGCGGGTGACCCACGCCCCCGCCGACCGGGCGGGCGCCCCGGCCCTCGACGGCCGGCCGCCCCACGGCTCCATCCTCGACGTCGGCCGCCGCACCCGCACCATCCCCTCCGCCCTCCGGCGCGCCCTCGAGATCCGCGACCGCGGCTGCCGCTTCCCCGGCTGCGGGCTCCGCTTCACCGACGCCCACCACGTCACCCACTGGGGCGACGGCGGCGAGACCAGCCTGCAGAACTGCGTCCTCCTGTGCCGCTACCACCACCGGCTCGTCCACGAGGGCGGCTGGACGCTCGAGTGGTGGGGGCCGGGCCGGGCGGTGTTCCTGGATCCGAAGGGGGAGGTGCACGTGGACCCGGCCCGCGAGGAGGCGAGCTGGCGCAGGGAGCGGGAGGAGCGGGGCGGCGCGGGCGGCGCCGGCGCGGGCGGAGAGGGCGCCCGGAGCGAACCGGCGACCTCCGGGGCGCGGCCGGCGGACCCGGCCGACCTCGCCGCCGACCTCGTGGCCGACAACCTGAGCCGCGGCGTCGAGCCCGGGCCGATGACGGCCTCGGCCCGCTGGAAGAGGGAACGCGACATCCCCGACGAGGTCTTCTTCCGCGCCACCGAGGCGGGCATCGAGGGGGGCGGGGCGTAGGGGGCTCGGCGAGGGCCCCGAGGCGTGGACCGGGCGCGGCCCCGGCCGCGGACGCCGGAGCCCGCGTCCGACGTTTCAGCTGAAACGTTCCGCCGAGATTCGTCGGGGGCGGTCGGTGCTCCGGGAGCGGGATGATTGCCGAGCGGCGCTCCTGACGCCCTCTCGGGCAGGAGGCGACCTCACGAGGCGGCCGCATCGGCGGCAGCGGGGCTCGCCGGATCGGGTGGGACACCCTACTGCTGGAGGCGACCTCATGAGAATCCCCGGCCAACCGCGGCTCGTCGTGTCCGCTTCGCTGCTCCTCGTCCTCGGGCTCCCGGCCTGCGGAGGCTCCGGGCCGACGAGGCGCCGGCGGGGAGCGCCTCTCACCCCTCCCGGTCCGCCCTCGGGACCGCCGCCTCCATGCGCTCGGCGAAGTGCTCGGCGGACTTCATCTCCGAGAGGTCGAGGTCGAAGTCCGGGCGCTCGGCGGGCGCCAGCTTGTGGAGGAGCTCCCGGACCTCGCGGCCCGAGAGGCCGAGCTCGCGGAGCCGGGCCCCGCTGAGGCCGGGAGGGGCCCCCGCTCCGGAGCGCTCCCCGCCCGCTCCGGACCCGTCGCCGCCCGCTCCGGAGCCCTCGCCTCCCGCGTCCCCCCGCACCCGAATCCCCTCCTCCTCGCCCACGGGCTCGAGCAGGGCCCGGAGCGCCTCCAGCTCGCCGCGCGAGAGGACCGTCCCGGCCACCTGGTAGTCGATCCACGCCTCGTAGGAGAGCGGCGCGACGCGCTTCAGCATGCCCGCCATGATCTCCCCGTACGCGCGGATCTCGTACTGGGCGTGCGGGTCGACCCGGAGGGTGAGGAAGTGGAGGAGGTTGTGGAGGTCGATCTTCCAGTACCACTGCGTATAGGTCGAGAGCGGGAGGTCGATGCGGGCGAGCTCCCGGGCCACGTCCTCGCCCACGAGCCACTCGTACACGCCGGCCGCCTCCTCCCGGCCGCGCGTCCAGCGCCGCACGGCCTCGCGGTAGAAGGCGGGGTCGGCCGCCTCGGACCGGCGGCCCTGGCGGTTCGAGCGGCTCTGGAGCGCGAAGTCGTCCTTCTCGGGCGTGTAGAACAGGAGCGGGATGAGGCTGTAGCGGCCGCTGTACTCGTTGACGTTTGCGGTCCGGTGCCGGATCCACTGCCGCGCCACGAAGATGGGCATGCAGCAGTGGAACTTGAGCTCCACCATCTCGCTCGGGGTGGTGTGGCGGTGGCGGCGCAGGTAGCGAATGAGCCCGCGGGTGGCGCTCCGCTTCCGGGTGCCGTAGCCGTAGCTCACCCGCGCGGCGCGCTCGACGTCCTCGTCTCCCCCCATGTAGTCGACCAGGGCCACGAATCCGTGGTCCAGGACCGGGAAGTAGCCCCCGAGGATCTCCTCGGCGGCGGGGCTCGTCGGACGGCGGGTCTCCATCGGCTCCTTTCGGTGCGGTGAGCGGGCGGGGCGCGGGCTTTCCCGAACGGCCTCGCGGCGAGACAATAGAGGGAAGCAGCGGACGCCGCCAGCGCCCGTCCGCCTGGTCGAGATCCCCCGAGACGCGAGGCCGCCCTGAGCTCCGACGCATCCTCCGGCGAGCGCCGGCCGAAGGCCCACGTGGACCGTGACGACGGCTCGCGCGAGCACCGCGACCCGCGCGACATCGTCACCCCCCACGCCTTCCGGATCGCTCCCGACCTCCTGGGCACGCCGCTGGCCGGGCCGTTCCGGCGGGGCGCGGCCATGCTGGTGGACCTGGCGGCCGTCGGGATCGTCGCCGCCCTCCTCCGCAACGTCGGCGTGCTCGTCTTCGCCCTCCTGTTCGCGTGGATCTTCTATCGGATGGCGAGGAACCGGAGCGGAGAGGGCGCGACGAGCCGCTTCGCGCGCACGACCCTGCGCGGCCTCGCGATCATCGCGCTCATCGTGGCGGCGGGGCAGCTGATCGGCATGATCGGCGGCCCGGGGCGGCGAGGCGGAGCGGGGGAGCAGGAGGCGGCCGGACCCGACACCGCCGCCGTGAGCACGCTCCGGGAGCTGGGCCTGGGGGACGTGGTCGGCGGCGTCGGATCGGTGCTCGCCCTGCGGTCCTCCGCCTCCTCGCCCGAGAAGGCGATCCCCGAAGCGCGCAGGTTCGCGGACCTTATGGTCTCGGGCGGAGCCACCCGGCGGGAGATCCGCGAGGCCCTGACCGAGGTCATGCAGGAGAGCGGCGACTCCTCCACCCGCGCCGCCGTCCTGGCCGCCACGATGGCGCACGTGGACTCCGTGACGCGCACTCGCCGGGCCTCCACCGACTCCCTCCTCGCCGCCTGGTCGGCGGCGGTGGCGAGCGGGGACTCCGACGCCGCGCGCGCCCGGCGGGAGGAGGTCACCGACGCCCTGGTCGGAGGGACGGTCAGCCGGCTCCGGCAGGAGAACGGCCAGCTCCGGGACGACCTGCAGGAGGCGCGGAAGAGCCCGGGCATCCTCGGGTTCCTGCGGACGCTCGCCAACGACCTGGGCTTCGGCGTGGGGTGGCTCGGGCTCTACTTCACGGTCCTGCCGGTGATCTGGACCGGCCGGACACTCGGGAAGCGCCTCCTGGGCATCCGCATTCTACGCCTCTCCGGCGAGGAGATCGGCTGGTGGAACTCGTTCAGCCGGTTCGGCGGCTACGCCGCGGGGCTCGCCACCGGCCTCCTGGGCTTCCTGCAGATCCTGTGGGACGCCAACCGGCAGGGGATCCAGGACCGCATCGCCGGCACCGTGGTCGTCCGCACGCGGGGCGGCCGGGAGTGAGGCGGGGCGGCCGCCGCCGATCGTCGCTCCCCGCGGCGTGCTCCGGCCCCGGCGCGCTCCCCCCCGCCGGGGGGCTCGTCGCCGTCCTCCTCGTCGCCGTCCTCGCGCTGGCGGCCTGCGGGGGCGAGTCCGATCAGGGCGTCGTCCTCACCTTCCCAGGGAGCGCCGTGGGTGCCGAGGCCCGCGTCCTCCGGACGCAGCTCGACCGCTTCATGGCCGCGCACCCCGGAATCCGGGTCGAGCAGCGCGTCACGCCCGACGCCGCCGACCAACGACACCAGCTCTACGTCCAGTGGCTGAACGCGCGCGCGCCCGAGCCCGACATCCTGCAGCTCGACGTCATCTGGACCCCGGAGTTCGCGGCCGCGGGCTGGATCCTGCCGCTCGACTCGCTGGGCGCCGACGCGGCGCCCTTCTTCCCGAACACCGTACGGGCGAACCGCTGGCGCGGGCACGTCTTCGCGCTACCGTGGTTCGTGGACATGGGGCTCCTCTACTGGCGGACCGACCTCGTGGACGGGCCGCCGGCCACCTTCGCGCAGCTGGCGCGCGTGGCGGAGCGTGCGCAGCGCGAGGACTCGGTCCGCTACGGCTTCGTGTGGCAGGGGGCGCGCTACGAGGGCCTGGTCACCGTCTTCCTGGAGCACCTGGGGGGGTTCGGCGGCCGGATCATGGACGACAGCGGCCATATCACGGTCGACTCGGACGCGGCCGTCCGCGCCCTCACCTACATGCGGGACGCGGTCTGGAAGGAGGGCTTCGTGCCGCAGGCCGCGCTCACGTGGCAGGAGGAGCAGACCCGCTTCGCCTTCCAGAACGGGGAGGCCGCCTTCATGCGGAACTGGCCCTACGCGTACCCGCTCATGGAGGACACGGCCGGCTCCAGCGTCGCCGGCCGCTTCGCCGCCGCCACGATGCCGGCCGGACCGGAGGGCGAGCCCACATCCGCCCTGGGAGGCTCGCAGCTGGCCATCAACGCGCACACCCGCCACCCGCGGGCCGCCCTGGAGCTCCTGCGCTTCCTCACCGCGCCCCGGCAGATGATCGAGCGGGCCCGCGTCGTGGGCGAGTATCCGACTCGCCGGGCCCTGTACGCGGGCGACACGCTGCGGGGCCTCCTCCCCATCCCGCCGGCCCGGGCGCGGGAGCTCATCGAGCACGCGGTCCCGCGGCCGGTCACCCCCGTCTACAGCCAGCTCTCGAGCCTCCTCCAGATCCAGCTCCACAGGGCGCTCACCCGGCAGGCGGACCCGCGCCAGGCGCTGGAGACCGCCGCGCGGCAGATGCGCGGCCTCCTGGCGCGGGTCGGGCTGATGCCCGGGGGCTCCTCCGGCGCGGCGCGCGGGGACACGGCCGATCCGGCGGAGGGGAATCGTGGCTGAGCGGCGCGGCCTCGAAGCGCGCGAGCGGAGGCTGGGCTTCGAGCTCGTCGTGCCCGCGCTCGGGGTCATCGTCCTCGTCGCCCTCTTCCCCCTGGCGTGGACCGCGTGGGAGTCCCTCCACCTCCACGACCTCCGCATGCCCTGGCGCGGGCACCCCTTCGTCGGGCTGGCGAACTACGCCGAGGCGCTGGGGGACGGGCGCTTCTGGGCCGCCATGGGCCACACGGCGTTCTTCACCGCGGCCACCGTGGGACTCGAGCTCGTCCTGGGCCTCGTGCTCGCCCTGGCCATGAACCGGGCCTTTCGCGGCAGGAGCCTGGTCCGGGCCGCCGTGCTTCTCCCGTGGGCGGTTCCCACCGTGGTGGCCGCGCTCCTGTGGCGGTTCATGTTCGGTACGCAGGGCGGGATCGCCAACGCCCTCCTCTCGAAGGTCGGCGTCGTGGACGCTTCCTTCGTGTGGTTCATCCACGAGAGGGCGGCGTGGGTGCCGGTGATCCTGGCCGACGTGTGGAAGATGACGCCCTTCGTGGCTCTCCTCCTCCTGGCGGGCCTCCAGAACATCGACGCGTCCCTGTACGAGGCCGCGAAGATCGACGGGGCCGGCGCCTGGGACCGCTTCCGGTACGTCACGCTGCCCCTCCTCAAGCCGGCGATCCTGGTGACGCTGGTCTTCCGGACGCTGGACGCGTTCCGCGTGTTCGACCTCGTGTACGTGCTCACGGGAGGCGGACCCGGAACGGCCACCGAGCCCATTGCCCTGTACACGTTCGACGCCCTGCTCCGCGACCTGCGCTTCGGCTACGGCTCCGCCCTGTCGATGATCATCTTCCTCGTCACCTTCGGGCTGGCCGTCCTCTACATCCGGGGTCTCGGCGTGGACCTCACCGGGGAGGGTGGATGAGCCCGCGCGGGAGGAGCGACGCTGCGACGGACACCGCGCCCGGCGGGAAGAAGCTGTCGACCGGGCGCTGGCTCCCCGGCCTCGTGATCGGCGTCCTGGTCCTGGCCATCGTCTTCCCGTTCTACTGGACCGTCGTCTCCTCGCTCACGCCCGAGGCCAGGCTCTTCCAGGTACCGTCGCTACTCCCGTCCCACCTGGTGCTCGACCACTACCGGGCGCTGTTCACGCAGCGCCAGTTCTGGGTGCCGATCCGGAACTCCCTGGTCGTGGCCGGCTCCACAACGCTCCTGTGCATCAGCGTCGGCGCGCTGTGCGCCTACGCCCTGGCCCGTCTGCGATTTCCGGGCAAGACGCCGATCCTGGCGTTCATCCTGGCCGTGACGATGTTCCCGCAGATCTCGATCGTCTCGCCCCTCTACCTCATGTTGCGGAGCGTGGGCCTCATCGACACGTACCCGGGGCTCGTCCTCCCGTACATGACGTTCGCCATGCCGCTGACGGTCTGGCTCCTGGTGGGCTTCTTCCGGCAGCTCCCCGCGGAGATCGAGGAGGCGGCCCTGGTGGATGGAGCGAGCCGAATGAGGGCCTTCCGGGAGGTCGTGCTGCCCCTGGCCCTGCCGGGGCTGGCCACGACGGCCATCCTCACCTTCCTCTACAGCTGGAACGAGTTCCTCTTCGCCCTCTCGTTCACCCTCGGGCCGGAGCGGCAGACCGTCCCC
>DATFLN010000024.1:0-2923 GCA_035267645.1 Gemmatimonadota bacterium
TGCGCGGGTTCCGGGGGGCGGGCGCGCCCGAGGCCCCGCCCCGGGGCGCGGTCCTGGACTGGTACTTCGGGCGGGCGCCCGGGGGCGAGGTGACGCTCACGATCGCCGACTCGGCGGGGCGCGTCCTCCGCCGGTTCACGAACGACACCGCGCGAGACGGGGAGCGCGAGGGCGCCGGGCCCGGTGCCGGAGACGCGGGCCGCGGCGTGGGCGTCGCGCCCCGCTGGGAGGCCGACACCGCGCTGGCCGGGGCGGGCGCCCACCGCTTCGCCTGGGACCTGCGCTGGCCGGCGCCGCGGCTCGTGGACGACGCCGTGGTCTACTACGGGTACGCAGGCGGCGCCCCCGCCACGCCCGGGACGTACCGGGCCACGCTCTCGGCCGGCGGGTGGAGCGAGACGCGGAGCTTCCGGGTGCGCGAGGACCCGCGGATCGACGCCGGGCGGGAGGACCTGGAGGCGCAGACGGCGCTCCTGCGGAAGATCGCGGGCCGGATCGAGGAGATCCACGACGCCATCCGCAAGGCGCGCGACGTGCGCAGCCAGGTCCGCGCCGCCCTGGCGCGGGCCGAGGACCTCGCGGACCGACCGCCCGGAGTCGACTCCGTCCGAGCTTTGGGGCGGGCGCTCTCCGACAGCCTCACGGCGGTCGAGCACGCGCTCATCCAGACGAAGACCCGCTCGGGGCAGGACCCGATCAACTTCGAAGCGAAGCTGTGGAGCTACTACGCACACCTGGCCGGGACGGTCGTGAGCGCCGACGCCGCCCCCACCGCGGGAGAGCGCAGGCGCCTGACCGACCTGGAGGCGGACTGGTCCGCCGTGCGCGAACGCCTGGAGCGCGCGCTCGGCGAGCCGGTGGACGCCTTCGACCGGGCGCTCGAGACCGGAGGCGTCCCCGCCGTGGTCGTCCCCCCGGATCACTCCCGACATCCAGCGGACACGGAGGCCCCATGAAGCACCCGCGCACCGGACGACCCCGCGCCCTTCCCGGGCCGGGGCGAGGGACCGTGCTCCGGCGCAGGCCGGAAGGGTCGGCGGCCCGCCGCGCGCTGGCGGCCGCGGGCCCGGGCGCGGCTGCAGCCTTCGTGGCCGTGGCGGCAGCCTTCCTGGCTGCCGCCCTCCTGGCCCCGCTGCCCGCCGCCGCCCAGGACGCCGCCAACCCGCCCGTCCACCCGGCCGGGAAGGTGGTGCTCGACACCGGCCTGTACTCAGGCCTGAAGTACCGCATGATCGGGCCCTACAGGGGCGGGCGCGTCACGGCGGTGTCGGGCGTCCCGGGGAGCGACGGGCGGACCTTCTACATGGGGGCGACCGGCGGCGGGGTGTGGAAGACCACGAACGCCGGGATCTCCTGGACGAACGTCTCGGACGGGGCGTTCGCGGTGGGGTCGATCGGCTCGATCGCCGTGGCGCCGTCGGACTCGCAGGTCGTCTACGTCGGGACCGGCTCCTGGGCGTGGCGCGGCAACGTCTCGACCGGCAAGGGGATCTACCGCTCCGACGACGGCGGGAAGAGCTGGCGCTTCCTGGGTCTCGCGAGCACCGGCTCGATCGGCGCCCTTGCCGTCGACCCCCGGGACCCGGACCGCGTGTTCGCGGCGGCGCTCGGCCACCCCTTCGGCGCCAACTCGGAGCGCGGCGTCTACCGCACCGAGGACGGCGGGAGGACGTGGGAGAAGGTCCTGTTCGTCTCCGACTCGACCGGCTTCGCGGACCTGTCCATGGACCCGTCCAACCCGAGGGTCGTGTACGCGGCCGGGTGGCGGGCGGAGCGAAAGCCGTGGACGATCGTGGACGGGGCCCGCGAGGGCGGCATCTGGAAGACCACCGACGGGGGCGATCACTGGCAGAGGCTCTCGGGCGGCCTCCCCGACGGGCTCCTCGGGAAGATCGGCGTGGACGTCTCCCCGGCCGACCCGGACCGGGTGTACGCCCTGGTCGTCGCGAAAGACCCCGACGGCGGCATCTGGCGCTCGGACGACGCCGGGAGGAGCTGGTCGCACGTGAACTCCGAGCACAAGCTCACGCAGCGCGGCTGGTACTACGCGCGGATCATCGCCGACCCGAAGGACCCGAACACCGTGTACGCGCCCAACGTGCGCTTCTGGCGCTCGGTGGACGGGGGACGGAGGTGGGAGCGGATCCGCACCCGCCACGGGGACGACCACTCGCTGTGGATCCAGCCCTCCGACCCCGACGTCATGATCGAGGGGAACGACGGCGGCGCCAACATCAGCAACGACGGCGGCCGCACCTGGTCGAGCCTCCACAACCAGCCCACGGCCCAGATCTACCGGGTGTTCGTGGACGACCGCTTCCCCTACCGGGTGTACGGCCCCCAGCAGGACCTCGGCACGATCAGCGTGCCCGCGTGGGCGCCGGGGACGGGCGAGGTGACGCCCCAGGGGCTGTGGCGGACGCAGGGAGGTGGCGAGAGCGGCTGGATCGCCTTCGACCCCGACCACCCGGCGGTCACCTACGCCGGGAGCTACATGGGCGTCATCGACCGCATGGACCACGAGACCGGCCGCAGCCGGAACATGATCGTCTACCCGCAGCTCTCCGACGGCGTGGCGCCGAAGGACCTGAAGTACAGGTTCCAGTGGAACGCCCCGATCGTGAAGTCGCGCTTCGACACGAGCGTGGTCTACCACGCCGCCCAGTACGTCCTGAAGACCACCGACGGCGGGCGCACGTGGAGCCGCATCAGCCCCGACCTCACGCGCGGGGACACGACGAGGGAGGAGATCCCGGGCGGCCCGGTCCAGCACGACCATACCGGCGTCGAGATCTACGGGACGATCTTCGCGCTGGCCGAGGGGGCCCGGTCGGCCGACGTGCTGTGGGCCGGCTCGGACGACGGGCTCGTCCACCTGACGCGCGACGGCGGGAAGACCTGGAAGGACGTCACCCCTCCGGGG
>DATFLN010000025.1:0-3259 GCA_035267645.1 Gemmatimonadota bacterium
CGTCCGCGCCATGGAGGGCTTCGCGCGCACCACGGGCCTCCTGCCCGAGCAGGTGTGGGACGCCGACGACCTCCCCGAGGCCGGCCTGTGGCGCGGACGGCCCACCGGCTCGGCGATGCCGCTCGCGTGGGCGCACGCCGAATACGTGAAGCTCCTGCGGTCGGTCCGCGACGGCCGGGCGTTCGATCTCCTGCCCGCCGTGCGGGACCGCTACGTGGTTCATCGCGAGTGCGTCCCCCTCGAGATCTGGAAGTTCGACCGCAGGCCGGAGTCCGTCCCGGGCGGCCGGACCCTGCGGGTGCAGGCGGCGGCCCCGTTCCGGCTCCGGTGGAGCGCGGACGGATGGGAGACGGTTCGCGACACGGAGGCGGCGTCCACCGCCGTGGGAGTCCACTTCGTCGACCTCGCGGCGCCGCGGGACGGCCGCGCTCCCCTGGCGTTCACGTTCTACTGGACCGGACCCGGGCGCTGGGAGGGGCGGGACTTCGGGGTGGAGATCCGGCCGGCGGACTGAGCCCGTCCCGCCCTCCCCCGACTGGCGACATTCTTGCGCCGGACGGTGCGCGCGGGTATCGAAGGAGGGTCGGCCGGCCGCGGCGTCCGCACGCTCGGGGCGGCGGGGCCGGCGCCCCCGCCGCGCACGGAGCGAGAGTCGACCCTGGAGAGGAGTCGTGGGTTGAGCGACACGGAGCAGACCGCCGCCCGGGCCCGGGCTGAGACCGGGACCGCGGGCCGTCCGGAAGACCTCGAGGACTGGCCCATCGAGGACCTCTGCATCGACACGATCCGCACGCTGGCCATGGACGCCGTCCAGGCGGCCGACTCCGGACACCCGGGGACGCCCATGGCCCTCGCCCCGCTCGCCTTCGTCCTCTGGGACAGGATCCTCCGCTACGACCCGAAGGAGCCCGGCTGGTTCGACCGCGACCGGTTCGTGCTCTCGAACGGGCACGCCTCGATGCTCCAGTACGCGGTCCTCCACCTGACGGGCTACGACCTGTCCCTCGAGGACATCGAGCGCTTCCGGGGTTGGGGCAGCCGCACCCCCGGCCACCCCGAGCACGGCCTGACGCCGGGGGTGGAGACGACGACCGGCCCCCTCGGGCAGGGGCTCATGAACTCGGTGGGGATGGCCCTGGCCGAGGCGCACCTGGCGGCCGTCTTCAACCGCCCCGACCACGAGATCGTCGACCACCACACGTACGTGTTCTGCAGCGACGGCGACCTCATGGAGGGCGCCTCGCACGAGGCGGCGTCCCTGGCCGGCCACCTGGGGCTCGGCAAGCTGGCGTGGGTCTACGACGACAACCACATCACGATCGAGGGCGACACGAAGCTGGCCTACTCCGACGACGTGCCCGCCCGGTTCGAGGCCTACGGCTGGCACGTGCAGGACCTGGGCGAGAAGGCCAACGACCTGGACGCCCTCACGGACGCGCTCGAGGCGGCACGCGACGAGACCTCGCGCCCTTCCCTCGTCATCGTGCGCTCGCACATCGCGTGGGGCGCGCCGAACAAGCAGGACACCGCCGCGGCCCACGGGTCGCCGCTCGGGGAGGACGAGGTCCGGGCCACCAAGCGCTTCTACGGGTGGCCGGAGGACGAGACGTTCCTGGTGCCCGACCGGGCCCGCGAGCACATGAGCCGGGCCATCGAGCGGGGCCGGGAGCTCCGCGAGGCGTGGGAGGGGCGCTTCGAGGCGTACCGCGAGGCGCACCCGGACCTGGCCCGGCGCTTCGAGGCCGCGCTCTCCGGGGAGCTCCCGGAGGACTGGGACGCGGACCTGCCGAGCTTCGCGCCGGGCGACGGCCCCATGGCCACGCGCGCGGCCTCGGGGAAGACGCTGAACGCCTTCGCCGACCGGGTGCCGTGGCTGATGGGAGGGAGCGGCGACCTGGCGGGCTCGACCAAGACCCTCCTGGACGGGTCGGACGACTTCGAGGCGGGCTCCTACGAGGGCCGCAACATGCACTGGGGGATCCGCGAGCACGTCATGGCCTCGGCCTCCTCGGGGATGGCGCTGCACGGCGGCGTGCGGCCATACGCGGCCACGTTCCTCGTGTTCACCGACTACGCCCGGCCGGGGATCCGCCTCTCGGCCCTCATGGAGCTCCCGACCGTCTACGTCATGACGCACGACTCGATCGGCCTGGGCGAGGACGGTCCCACCCACCAGCCCGTCGAGCACCTGGCCTCGCTCCGGGCCATGCCCCGGCTGTGGGTGCTCCGCCCGGCGGACGCCAACGAGACGGTGGAGGCGTGGCGGGTGGCCATGGAGCGGCGCGACGGCCCGTCGATGCTCGTCCTCACGCGCCAGAAGGTCCCGGTCCTGGACCGCGGGGAGCTGGCGCCGGCCGACGGCGTGCGCCGGGGCGGGTACGTGCTGGCCCCGGAGGAGGGCGAGCGCCCCGACGCGGTCGTCCTCGCGACCGGCTCGGAGGTGCCGATCGCCCTGGAGGCGCGCGAGCGGCTCTCGGAGGAGGGCATCGACGTCCGGGTCGTGAGCCTCCCGTGCTGGGAGCTCTTCCGCGACCAGCCCCAGGAGTACCGGGACGAGGTCCTCCCGCCCACCGTCCGCGAGCGCGTGGCCGTCGAGGCCGCGGCCACCTTCGGCTGGCGCGAGTGGGTGGGCGACGGGGGGGAGGTCGTCGGCGTGGACCGCTTCGGGGCCAGCGCCCCGTGGCGGGAGGTCTACGAGCACTACGGCCTCACCGCCCGCAACGTGGCCTCTCGGGTCCGGGCGCTCCTCGGGCGGGGGGGCTGAGCCGTGCGCGTCGCCGTGGGAGCGGACCACGCCGGATACCGTTACAAGGAGGCCCTGGCCGGACAGCTCCGGGAGGCCGGCCACGAGGTCCTGGACATGGGAACCGAGGACGAGAGCCCGGTGGACTTCCCCGACTTCGCCGCGGCCGTGGCCCGCGCCCTGGTGGCCGGGGAGGCGGACCGCGGCCTCCTCGTGTGCGGGAGCGCGGTGGGGGTGAGCATCGCCGCCAACAAGTTCCCCGGGGTGCGGGCCGGCGTCTGCCACGACACGTACTCGGCCCACCAGGGCGTCGAGCACGACGACATGAACGTGCTGTGCCTGGGGGAGCGGGTCATTGGAATCGAACTTGCCCGAGAAGTGCTGAAGGCGTTCATGGCCGCACGCTTCGACGGAGCCGAGCGTCACCGGCGCAGGCTCTCCAAGGTGGAGGCCATCGAGCGGGAGACGATGAAGGAGGAACCAGGGGAGCGCTGACCCGGCCGCACCGACCGCGGA